>NZ_DAINNI010000025.1:0-63251 GCF_036735945.1 Bradyrhizobium sp.
CTGCTGGAGTTCATCACCAGCAAGGAGACCGAGGTGTCGCGGCCGGGCACCTGAGGCCCGGGCGCCGATGCGCGCGTCACGACCTGGCTGCTGCGGTGTACCGGCGGGCCAGGACACAAAATCGCGAAAACAACCCCATGCAAAGTAGAAGAGGCCCGTAACGCCTTACTCTGCCATCTCCGCCGGCGTCGAGGGGCCGGCCAGCGGGCGTTCTTCCATCAGGATGATGCTGAGCGCGGCGCAGGCCAACAGCGCAGTGGCCGCGCCAAACACGTAGTGGAACGCGGTGACCATGTCGGCGACGGGTATGGCATTCGCCGGTCCCCGATGTTCGCCAAGCGAGATGCCGGCACCCAGCGCCATCAGCAGGATCGCGCTGAAGGCGGCGACCATGAACGACGACATCAGCGCGCGGAAGAAGTTCATCGCGCCGGTCACGGTGCCGATCTGCGCGCGTGCCACGGAATTCTGCAGCGAGACCACGCTGACCGGGAACGTGGTGCCGAGCCCGAGCGCGAACAGCGACAGCACGATCAGCAGGCCCCATAGCGGTAGCGTCGTCACGCTCAGCACCAGTCCGAAGATCGTGGCCGCGGACGTGCCGGCGATGGCGACGCGCTTGTAGTGCTTGGCGCGCGCCATGGTCCGACCGGCGATGGCCGCGCCGCAGGTGGAGACAGCGGCGAGCGGGATCAGCGCCAGCCCCGCCTCGCTCGCGGTCAGATGATAGACGACCTCGTAGTAAAGCGGCAGATGCACGGTCAGCGCCGTGATGGCGCCCAGCGCACAGCCGCCGGCAAGCATGGCGTAAGGCACCACCGTTCCGCCCAGCAGCGGCAGCGGCAGGAACGGCTCCTCGGCGTTGCGCGCGTGCCAGATGAAGGCGAACGCCAGCGCCACCGACGCCCCGATCATCGCCATGATCGCCGGCGACAGCCAGGCGTAGCGGTTGCCGCCCCAACTCAGCACCAGCATGATGCCGACGGCGGACGCCATCAACAGAACGCCGCCGAGCCAGTCGACCTTGCGCCGGCGGTGGAACACCGGAATCTTGCCCATCTTCGGCAGCAGCAGGAACAGCGCCCCGACCGCGAGCGGCACGTTGATCCAGAAGATCATCGACCAGTGCAGATGCTCGGCAAACACGCCGCCGAGCACCGGCCCCATCAGGCCCGCGGCCATCCAGACGCCGCTGAAATAGGCCTGATATTTGCCGCGCTCGCGCGGACTGACCACGTCGGAAATCACGGTCTGCACGACGGGCATGATGCCGCCGCCGCCCAGCCCCTGCAGGCCGCGCGCGACGATCAATACCGTCATGTTCGGCGCCACCGCGCACAGGATCGAGCCCACCGTGAACAGCGCCAGCGAGACGGTGATCATGACGCGTCGGCCGTAGATGTCGCTCAGCGTGCCGAACACCGGCGCCACCGCGGTCGAGGCCAGCAGATAAGCCGTAATGACCCAGGACAGGCTGCTGACGTCGTTGAACTGGCGACCGATGGTCGGCAGCGCCGTCGCCACGATGGTCTGGTCGAGCGCCGCCAGAAACATCGTCAGCAGCAGGCTCATCAGGATGGTACGAACTTCATCCTGGGTCAGCGGCGCCGGGGGCGCGAGCGGCGGTGCATCGCTGACGTCGATCACCTCGGTGGTGAGGCGGGAGAGTTCCTCGCCGATATCGTCGGGCAACGTCGTCTGGTCGACAGGTTCGCCGCCCTGCCGTTGGTGCTTGTTCATGTCGAGCGCAATAAATTTCTACGCGGCCAAAGCCGCCGAGATGGAATCGCCATTTGCACTGCACCATAAAGGGCAAACTTCTCCAGCGGCAGCACCGCGCACGCATGGGAGCATCCCGCGCGCGGACCATCGCGCTTGCCTGATGTCCAGCGGTGGAAGCGCAAGAACGCAGCGATGCGCGCTTATATCTTCGGCCGCTTCTTCAGCCGCGCCCGCTTCGGCAACAGCGCCGGCCATTGCACGATGTGGTCTTCGAGGTCCTCGTCGGGAATCTCGTCCTCGGTGCCCTGCACCCGCCCCCGCACCGAAACGCCTGCTTCATGCACGGTATCGGGGTCGCCCGAAATCAGCGGGTGCCACCAATAGAGGTCGCGTCCCTCCGCGACCAGCTTGTAGCCGCAGCTCGGCGGCAGCCAGTTCAGGGTGCGGACGTTTTCCGGCGTCAGGCGGACGCAATCGGGAACCTTGTCGGAACGGTTCGGGTAGTCCTTGCAGGTGCACAGGTCCGAATCGAGCAGCTTGCACGAGACATGGGTAAAGTAGATTTTCCCGGTATCCTCGTCCTCGAGCTTTTCCAGGCAGCAGCGCGCGCAGCCGTCGCACAGGCTTTCCCATTCGGCGTTGGACATCTCTTCCAACGTCTTGGTTTTCCAGAAGAAACCCTCCTGGCCGGAATCTCGTTTGGGCGGTGCGGTCATTCAGTCCGATCGGTTTCGGGTCGGATTCGGCGGTAAGCCCTTCTAGGGGGTCCGCCAAGGCGGGCGCAAGCGGGCTCATTACGGGCGAAAAACGGCTTACCGAGCCGCAGAAAGATCTGGAACACGTTAGGGCTGATCACCAAATTGGCGAGCGGGAGCATTGGTTTGTCGCCCCCGCTCGGATAGAACAGTTGCGAGCCCCCAAGGGTCCTAAAAGCGCCTTGGGTTTGCCGCAACATCGAAGCATGACGTATCGCTGGCGCCTAGCACGGGCGCGCGAGCGTTTCGAACCGACCAAGGGTCCCGGTGCGCCAGATTCTCCCGCCAGACTGGAAGCAGAAGATCCGGAATTTCTTCCTGGATCTGGACGCGCGCATCGATTCGACCCTGTTCTCGTCGGGCAAGGGGCTGCGCGAGCTGTACGAGCGCTACTCGACCTTCATGGACCGCTTCTATGTCGGCCGCTGGAAGCGCTGGGTCTTCATCGAGCCGTTGTCGGAAGCGGCCACGATCGGCCTCGGCGGCCTCGTCATGATGCTGGCGCTCGCGATCCCCGCCTTCCGCGAAACCGCCGATGACGACTGGCTGAAGAAGTCCGACCTCGCGGTGTCGTTCCTCGACCGCTACGGCAACCCGATCGGCAGCCGCGGCATCAAGCACAACGACTCGATTCCGCTGGAGGATTTTCCGGACAATCTGATCAAGGCGACGCTCGCGACCGAAGACCGCCGCTTCTACGACCATTTCGGCATCGACTTTCCGGGCCTGGCGCGCGCGCTGGTCACCAACGCGCAGGCCGGCGGCGTTCGCCAGGGCGGCTCGTCGATCACCCAGCAGCTTGCCAAGAACCTGTTCCTGAACAACGAGCGCACCATCGAGCGCAAGGTGAAGGAAGCGTTCCTCGCGATCTGGCTGGAAACGCGGCTCACCAAGAACGAGATTTTGAAGCTCTACCTCGATCGCGCCTATATGGGCGGCGGCACCTTCGGCGTCGACGGCGCGGCGCATTTCTACTTCAACAAGTCGGCGCGCGACGTCAATCTCGCGGAATCCGCGATGCTGGCCGGCCTGTTCAAGGCGCCGACCAAATACGCCCCGCACATCAACCTGCCCGCCGCCCGCGCCCGCGCCAACGTCGTGCTCGACAACCTCGTCGATGCCGGCTTCATGACCGAGGGCCAGGTGTTCGGTGCCCGCCGCAACCCCGCGGTCGCCGTCGACCGCCGCGACGAGAACTCGCCGAACTACTATCTCGACTATGCCTTCGACGAGATGCGCAAGCTGGTCGATACCTTTCCGAAATCCTACACCGAGCGCGTCTTCGTGGTCCGCGCCGCGATCGACATGAACGTGCAGCGCGCCGCCGAGGACGCGGTCGAAAACCAGCTCCGCCAGTTCGGCCGCGACTATCACGCGACCCAGGCATCCGTCGTGGTGGCCGATCTCGACGGCGGCGTCCGCGCCATGGTGGGCGGTCGCGACTACGGCGCGAGCCAGTTCAACCGCGCGACCGACGCGATGCGTCAGCCCGGCTCCTCGTTCAAGCCCTATGTCTACACCACGGCGCTGCTCAACGGTTACAAGCCGACCTCGATCGTGGTCGACGGCCCGGTCTGCATCGGCAACTGGTGCCCGCAGAATTATGGCCACTCCTATTCCGGCTCGGTGACGCTGACCCAGGCGATCACCCGCTCGATCAACGTCGTGCCGGTCAAGCTCTCGATCGCGCTCGGCGGCAAGTCGCCGAACCCCGCCAAGGCCGGTCGCGTCAAGATCACCGAGGTGGCGCGGAAGTTCGGCCTCACCGCACCGCTGCCGGATACGCCGTCGATGCCGATCGGCTCCGACGAAGTCACCGTGCTCGAACACGCGGTCGCCTATGCGACCTTCCCGAACCGGGGCAAGGCCGTGAAACCTCACGCGGTGCTGGAAGTGCGCACCGGCACCGGCGACCTGGTCTGGCGTTTCGACCGCGACGGCAAGAAGCCGACGCAGGCCATCCCGGCCTCGGTGGCCGCCGACATGGCCGAGATGATGAGCCACGTCGTCAGTGAAGGCACCGCCCGCCGCGCCGCGATCGACGGCATTCCGACCGCCGGCAAGACCGGCACCACCAACGCCTACCGCGACGCCTGGTTCGTCGGCTACACCGGCAATTTCACCTGCGCGGTCTGGTACGGCAATGACGACTACTCGCCGACCAACCGCATGACCGGCGGATCGCTGCCCGCGCAAACCTGGCACGACATCATGGTGGTGGCGCATCAGGGTGTCGAGGTGAAGGAAATCCCCGGCATCGGCATGGGCGCGAAACTGCCCCAGCCGGCCCAGCCCGCCAATGTCGCCGCCGGCGCGCCGCGGGTGCTGGACACCAAGCCAGGACCGCCGCCGGTGCTGACCAAGCGCGGCGCGGATATCCTGGTGCGGGTCGAGCGGCTGCTCGACGAGGCCGGCAAGGTCGCCGGCAAGACCTCGTCCAGCGATCAGCCCGCCAAGCCCGTCACGTCGGGCGCATTGGCGTTCCCGGAGAACTATGTGACGGCTGCGGGCGAACAACAGGCTGCACCACCGGCAGGGCGGAAGAACTAGAGCGCATGATCCCGCAGAACCTTATCCGGCATTCCCCGGAACAGTCGCGGAGCGTCCGCGCTGGTATGCTCGAACCGCGACAAGCGTTTCAGCTTTCGGATGAAGCCGGTTCAAGCGGAAACCTGGTGCCGTGAGAGTTCGGAGCGCTGGCCCGTGCGGCTGATCCTGATCACCTTGCTGGCGTTGGCGCTCGCGACCGCCGTCGGTCTCGGCTCGACCTACGTGACGTCGACACGCGGCACCGATCTCGGCACGCTCACGATCGGCGCATGGACCGCCCGCCCGAAGAGCGGCAGTTCCGAAATCGATCCCTATTCCCGCGCCTCGATCGCCCGCAGCGGCGAACTGCCGATCGGCACCGGTGACGGTATCGCCTTTACGGCCAACACCGACGACAGGAAGAAGCCGCTCGACGGCCGCTGCGACGTGGTCGTCAGCGGGGTGACGCCGGCGGCGCGGTTCTGGACGCTGACGCTGTTCGACCGCAAGGGACAACTGGTTGCGAATTCGCTGCAGCGTTACGGGTTCACCAGCCAGGAGATCGTACGCGGCTCCGACGGCACGTTCGAGATCCGCGTGGCGGCACGATCGCGCGCCGGAAACTGGCTGCCGACCGGCGGCATCGAGCGCTACACGCTGATGATGCGGCTTTACGATACGCCGGTGGGCGTCGCGACGCGGACGCAGCGCGACGCGCCGATGCCCGCCATCGCGACGGTGAACTGTCCATGATCCGGCTGGCCTTCACCATCATCGCGGGCGTGCTGCTGGGCGGCGTGGTGCATCTCGTCAGCGTGCTGGCGCTGCCGCGCATCGCGACCCAGGACGCCTATTCGCGCCTGACGCCGATGACCAGGGAGAACGCGGTCACGGCGCTGCCGCTCGCCGAACCCGGCAACGCGCCGATGCCTTACATGGACCCGGCCTTTGCGGTCGCGATCTGCCGCTACGATCTTACCAACGGTCCGCTCAAGCTGACCGTGCCGGTCAGCCAGGCCTATACCTCGGTGTCGTTCTACACGCGTAACGAGGTCGCCTATTACGCCATCAACGACCGCTCGGCCGGCCGCAAGGTGATCGAACTCGACCTGATGACCGAAGATCAGCACTCCGAACTGCCGGAAGACGAGGAAGTCACCGCCGCCGACCGGCTGATCATCGATTCTCCCACCACGACCGGCCTGATCGTGCTGAAGGCGCTGGCGCCGGAGCCCGGCCTGATGCCGCAGGCGCAGGCCTCGCTCGCGGCATCGCGCTGCACGCTGCAGACCGAACCGCCACCGGCCAAGCAGCCCGAGCCGGCGACGCCCGCACCGGCCCCCGCCCCAAAGTCCAGGCGCTGATCACGGCCAGCCTGGGCTGGCACTGCGTGGGTACTCGCCGGCTCTTCAATCCACTATTCGATCCTGGCGATCCCGGCCTTGGTGACGATGTCGCGATACTTCACCACCTCATCCGCCAGGAAAGTCGTCGCCCTGTCGAGTTCGAGCCCGATCGGTACGGCGCCGATCTCTTCAAATCTGACGCGTACGACGGGATCATTCAGCGCTTCGTTCAGCGCGGCGTTCAATCGCTCCAGAATGTCCCTCGGCACGCCGGCGGGCGCGCCCAAACCGAACCAGCCGTCGAACTTGTATTGTGGCAGGCCCGCCTGCGACGTCGTCATCGTAGTCGGCAGCGCTGGCAGCCGGGTATCTCCCGCGACGGCGAGTGCGATGGCCCCATCGGCTGACAGCGGCCCCGACACGTTCGGATACCAGGCAAAGCCGAGTTGCACGGTGCCGGCGATCAAGTCCGGTCCGAATTGCGCGATGTTGCGATAAGGCACGTGGGTGAGTTTCACCTTCGCGACCTGGGCGAAATATTCCCCCGCCAGATGCTGCGACGAGCCGATACCGACCGATCCGTAGTTCAACGCTCCCGGCTCTTTCCTCGCGCGCTCGATGAGATCCTTGATCGTGGTGACGCCGAGCTTTTTGCTCGCCGTGACCACGATGGTGAAGCTCGCGAACGGCGAGATCAGGACAAGTTCCTTTTGCGGATCGTAGCCAAGCTCCCTGTAGAGCGTGAGATTGGCGGCCATCGGACCCGAGGCCGCGCCGACCAGCGTATAGCCGTCGGGAGCCGCCTTGGCCGCCAGCGCGGTGCCGAGATTTCCGCCGGCGCCCGGCTTGTTCTCCACCACGATCGGCTGACCGAGTATCGTCGCCATCTTGTTGAAGAGGACCCGGCTGACCACGTCGCTGGCGCTGCCGCCGGCAAACGGCATGATCACCGTAATGGGCCGGCTCGGAAAGCTTTCCGCGCTTGCGGCATCGGAGACCAAAGCAGTCACGACCCACAATGCAAGCGCCCACGATCTGCTGAATTTCATGTTGCTGCCTTGAATATGAATCCGCGTCGTTGTGCGATTGCGCGGAGATTGATCGGAGTTCGGTCACACGCTTTTGCGCAATTCGACCTCGGCGTCGTAACCGTACAGCCGCTCCTGTTCCGGCGGAAACGTCGCCGTCTCGGGAATCCGGTTCGTGCGCATGCGATCGTTGCGCGCCCTGATCGCCGCGGCGTCGTTCATCTGATAGAGCTCCTCCTCGCGCCGGGCGAGGCCTTGCATCCATGCGGTGCGCGGCTGCCGCATCCTGACGAAGCGAGTGAGCGCATCGAGGGGCCGGTCCTGGGCTTCGGCGATGCAGCCGGCCAACACGTAGGCGTCTTCGATGCTCTGGGCGCCGCCCTGGGCGTAGAACGGCATCATCGGATGCGCGGCGTCGCCCATCAGCACGACGCGACCGACCTGCCAATCCGGCAGAGGTTCGCGGTCGTAGAGAGCCTGGCGCAGCACTTTCGGCGTCTCCGCGATGATCGTTCTGATGGTCGAATTCCAGCCGTCATATTCGGCCAGCGCATCCTCGATCCTGCCTTCCGCCAGCCAGGATTCCTGCGCGGGCTGCGCCGAGCGGCTGATTCCGATCCAGTTGAAGGTCTTGCCGGCGGAGACATAGTACTGAACGATGCTCCGGTTCGGCCCCATCCAGACGCCGACGACACTACCAAGATCGAGATGCGCCACGCGTTCGGCGGGCACCAGGCCGCGCCACGCAACATTGCCCGTGTAGCGCGGCAGTTCCTTGCCGAACAATTGCGCCCGCACGGTCGAATGAATGCCGTCGGCGCCGATCAGAATGTCCCCATGCGCAATCGACCCGTCAGCAAGCGTCAGCGAGACATCGCTTTCATCCTGATCCACACGCTCGACGCGCGCGCCAAGGCGGAACCCGTGCTCGCCAAGCCCGCTTAGCAGGACGTCGAGCAATTCGGCCCGGTGGGCGGCATAGTAGGGCGAGCCAAAATGCGCCTCCGCCTTCTGCCCGAGCGGCGTGTAATAGAGCCGCTCGCCAGTGTCCCAGCCGCGATAGTCGCGGCCTTCGGGATAGGTTGCCACGCGCTTGAGCGCCTCGCCAAGTCCAAGCTTGAGCAGGATGCGCGCGGCATTTGACGAGACCTGGAGGCCAGCCCCGACCTGTCTGAACGCAGCCGCCTGCTCGAACAGTTCCACGTCGATACCGCGTTGTCGCAGCGCCAACATCGCGGTGATGCCGCCGATGCCTCCGCCCGCGATGAGAACTTTCAAACGAGCCACTGACGCAACCTCCCGACGGCATGAAGTTTTCGGAGCCGCATTGTGCCGTTTTTTCTTAGTCCGGCAATCGGAGCCTGCGGGCCGCCTCCGGCTCAAGGCAGACTCGCTGAAGGTCGGCCCATCCAGCGCCCTTCGCACCTCTTCAACAAGCTGCTCGGCCCCTGCATTTGAAGGCTCGGCCCGGCCTGTGTGACCCGTGTCGCATAGTTTCCCGGCCGGACCCGGTACCTCAGCGGGATTGTTCAATGGATTTGAAGAACTCCCGTGAAAAACTACTTCTCATTGCTGGATCCGCTGCGCTTCGGGGCTGCCCTCAGCGTCGCGGTCTTTCACCTGACGTTCTGGTCCTGGGCCTGGTCTTCCGTGTTTGGCGTCGCTCCAGGTTTTGAGCATTACGTCGCCGCCGACCTTCAATTCCCGTCGGCTGCGCCCTTCACGTGGTTCGGCTGGGTGGGAGTCGAGATATTCTTTGTCATTTCCGGTTTCGTCATCGCGAATTCCGCGAGCAGGGCTTCCGCGACAGAGTTTCTTTTTGGTCGTGCACTCAGGCTCTATCCGGCGGTCTGGGTTTGCTCGACCTTGACCTTCATCGTCCTGCTTCTCTTTGCGAGCGGGTCGGCATCCGAATTCATTCTCCCCTACATCAGGGCCATGCTGCTGATCCCCAAGGGAATCAGAGGTCAATGGCTCGACTGCATCTATTGGACGCTGGCCGCTGAAATGGCCTTTTACGGGCTGGTGTTCTGCGCGCTGCTCACCAAGAAAGTCACGCTGCGACACCTTGCCTGGGGTCTCACCATCTATAGCGCCGTGTTCAACGCCTTTGCCATGCTGGTGCTGTCAGGCGTGATCCAATCCGACATCCTCTATTATGTTGTCTTGATGTTCCGGGTGCCGTGCGCGGCATGGCTGCTGTGCCACGGCTGTTTCTTTGCGCTGGGGATCTGGCTGTTCAGTTCCGCAAACAGAAAATTGACGTCGCTAGAATGGCTTGCCGTCGCCGGGACATGCCTCTCCGGGTGTGCAGAAATCTACTATTTCTCCTCCTTCCTTTTGACGAACATCCCCGCCATCTCGGATCAATCAGCCTTCGTGCCGATCGTCGTTTGGGCTGCGGCGGTGTTCCTCATTGCCGTTACCGCGAACAGGAGCAGGCGCTCTGCCGTATCAGCTTCTCCTGAAGCGGCGGGGTATTTGCGGACGCTCGGGTTGATCACCTATCCGCTTTATCTGACCCACAACATCGTTGGCTCGGCGATCATTCGTGTCCTGATCGATGCCGGCCTGGATGTCTCCCTGGCCCTATGGGCCGGCCTGGGCATGCTCGTCCTGATCTGCTGGTTCATCTGCGAGAAGATAGAGCCTGCCATTAGACGCCTGCTCAGCGAACTCTTCTCAAGAGTCAGACTACGTCCGAAGACGGCGCCACCGTCGAGCCTTCCAGATCCGCATCCTGGGTTGCGCCTTCTGCCCATCCGAGTGAGGGTGGGCTTCACGGAGCAGTAGCGCAGTTCAGCAACCGCGCCACTTCCGCATTTGTCGATCAGTGCCCCATTCCAGGCTTTATCTTTCCGTCGTAAATTTCAGTGTTTGGCTGCCCTTCGACATGCAGGATACCCACGAGTCCCCGCTCGGCCCGCGCCAGCGCGTGATCGACGAGGGTATAGTTGCCGGGGAAGTCGACCTTGAACTCGGTGATGACGGCGCCACCGGCGGGGACCAACACAGTCTGGACGCCCCGCAGCGGCTCGCTCATCACACCGCCGAGATTGTAGACCTTGTCGAATATCTCCCCGATAACATGGAACGATGAGATGAAGTTTGGTCCGCCTACGCCGAAATAGATGCGCACGGTCTCGCCCACCTTCGCCTGCAAAGGATGGAAGTTGGAAAGCGCGCCAACCGATCCGTTGAACACAAAATATTCCGGACGTTCGTTCAACAGCTTCTCGACGTTGAACTCCTGACTGCCGTGCTGGCCGAATGCGCCGTCAGTATAAATCTCTCCCTGCATCACATAGTATTCGCGATCGACCGGCGGCAGGCCGCCCTCCGGCTCGACCAGGATCATTCCATACATGCCGTTGGCGATGTGATGGGCGACCATCGGCGTAGCGCAATGGTACACGAACAGGCCCGGGGTCAGCGCCTTGAACCTGAAGCTCGTCTCTTCGCCGGGATTGGTCTGGGTGGAGGCGGCACCGCCGCCGGGACCGGTAGCCGCGTGGAAGTCGACCGAGTGCAGCATCGAACTGCCGTCGGCGTTTTTCAGGTGGACATCGACCGTGTCGCCGACACGAACACGCAACATCGGGCCCGGTACCTTGCCGTTGAAGGTCCAGTAGCCGAACGTCGTGCCCTCTGCGAGCCGTGCCTCCAGTTCGACCGTGACGAGATCCACCCGCACCGTCTGCGGCCCCCGATTGCCGACCGAAGGCGGCACGTCGCCCGGCTTCTGCGAAATATCGGCCTCCACCACGGTCTGAGGCGGCGGTTGAGGCGAAACGACGAATTTCCCTTCCATGCCGGCCAGCCGGTGCCCCGGCACGCTGCAATAGTAGACGTAGTCGCCAGCCGCGGCGGCGGGGAATGCAATGCTTGTGCTGGCGCCTCTTCCGACAATGTGTGCCGAGCTTCCCGCCGGTCCCTGACTTTCAAAGACGATATCGTGCTCGGCCCCCTCGCCGTTGATCAGCGTCACCTGAACAACCTGGCCTTCCGCGGCTGACAACAGCGGATTGACCTGTCCGTCGATGGAGCCGCCGACACCGATGAACACCATGCGGCCTTCCGCTATCCCGCTGCGAAGCGTGTAGCGCAGCCCTGGCACATAGCTTGGTCCCGGAACTGCTGCCGCCGAAGTCGATGGCAGCGGCTCCGCCTGTGTCGTGGAAGGCGCAGGAGCTTGCGCGCTCTGGGCCGGCGCCGGCGCAGCCGCCGCGCCGCCCGGCTTCGAAGTCTCGGTGAGCAAGGCGATGACGGCGCTGCGTTCGCGATCGGTCTTCAGTCCCGGAAACGGCATCTTGTTTCCCGGCACGACCTTCTGCGGATCGGTGAGATAGGCGTCCAGCGTCGCGGCATCCCATGTCAGGTTGCTCGCCTTCATCGCAGATGAAAAATTGTATCCGGGCACTGCACCGGCCTTTTCGCCGACGATCCTGGCGAGGGACGGCCCGACGCCGTTCTTGCCGGCATCAAGCGAATGGCAAGCCTGGCATTTCCGGAACACCTGGCGGCCCGCGGCCGCATCGCCCGTCATGGCGGGTTGAGGCGCAGGCGACTGTCCTGTGGTTGCTGGCGTCGGCGCATGATTGTGCGTCATGGGCGCAGCCGGCTGAGGCGGCTGAGCAGCCTGAGCCGTCTGGGTCGGTGGCGGTGCGGGCGCAGCCGCGGCGGGCGCGCCGGTCTGGGCAGCCGGTGCTGCGGGAGCAGCAGGAGGAACGGCCGCCGCCTTCGTGTCGGAGGCTTGCTTGCCGCCAGTTCCGGTATTTGCTTCGGCGCGCTGTGTTGTGCCGGAAGGCGCGGCTGCCGCCTGTTTGGCGTTTGGCGCGGCCGGCGCAGCCTGCGAGACAACCGGTCTGGGCGGAACATCCTGTTTGGCAGTTGCAACCGCAACAGGCGCCGGCGCTTCCGAGGCCGACTGGAACAGGGCTCCGATGCCGATCAGGACCGGAATGGCCACAAGGCCGATTACCAGGATCAGCCATTCCTGAAGCTTTTCCCTGATCCATCGTCCCATGTCAGCCCCCTCTCACGCTAGCCAAGAGCACAATGCGCTATGGGATCAACTTCCGTCACCCAGTCTTCCGCCGATGCTCAATTGGCTGCGTTCGACGTTGAAGCAGTCAGCCTAGTGCAAATGCCGGCTTCCGGATAGACGGCACCTTGCGATCGTGGCTCAGCCCTTCACCACGACCGCACGCCCGATCACCGGCTGGGCGGCGACAGGTGGGTTGGCGGTTTGCGCGGCGAGTTCGCCGATCAGGCGATCGGCGTCGGCTGCGATGCCGTCCGGCGCCTGGATCACCAGCCGCTCCAGCGCCCAGCGGTACGACGAAATGCGCCGCTCCAGGCATTGCTGGACCCATTGCACGATCAGCGTGTTCTCTTCCATGCGCGCGATCGCATCGGCCTGTTCGCGCGGCGACAGTTCCGACACCATCCTCATGCTGGCGTTGCGCTTGTTGTCGAGTTCGAGGACCCGCGCGGCCGAGGCAAAGAACGGCTCGAACCGCGTGATGTCGTTGCGAACGTCCTCGATCAACTGCTGATAGCGCGAGGTGTGCGAGCGGTGCGGCTCATCGATCAGGGCGCGGCCGTAGGTGGTGCGATCGAACACCACCTTCTGCCGCCATGGCGAGGGCAGCGGCTGGTAATCGCCGAACACGCTCTTCCAGGCGGGGCGCGAATGCGGCGGCTCGATCAGGGGATAGGCGAGATCGCGGAGTTGGCGCTCGTTTTCGGTAAGCTGGAATGCGGACGGCTTGATGCCGACGCTTGCGGTAGCCTCGGCGCCGATCCAGCGGTGCATGTCGTCATTGCGCATGTCGGCGCGGGTACGGCCGAAATCGCCGCCGCTGCAGGCCCCGAGCACAGCACCTGCCGCCAGCAGCATGAGAGCCGGGAGTGACCGAAGCCCGGCGGTCCGGATCGGGAGGCACTTCTCCGGCATTTCAGACGTCCGTCGTTCAGGGGCGCCGACGGCGACGGCGACCGGGCGCCGTCCCCTCTTCCGGCCCGCGCCCATCACCGGTTCCGCCGGCTTCGCGTTCAATACGGACAACAGGAAGAATCAGCACGGTACCCAGGCCATCGCGTGGAGCGCCATCCGTGGTTGAGCCCGACCGTCGCGAAGCCGCATCCGCCGGAAATTCAATGATGGTGCCCATATTCCGTTCTCTCTGGTTGCCGCACGGACATGATTTGGCCGGCGACATTCCATTATTCAGAACAGAACGTGGTTAACGGCTTCTTAATTTGGGGAGCCGGTACAGTTACGGGTCCTGGCCGCTTCGTGTGCTTCCGAAACCTCGCATTTTACGGAATTCCTTCACGGCCTGTTTTCCTTAACCAGCTCTTAAAGCCGCCTAACGTAGGCTGACGCGAAGGATTACCGAAGTCGCGTACACCCGACATGACCGCAGCTGCATTGTTTCCAGGTTTCGATGGGCTGATGACGCTTTCGCGCCGCGAGGGCGTCGATATCAGGCCGACCCTGCTGCGCGTGCTGACCGATCTTTACGTCCAGACCAACGCGCATTCGGCGGACGAGGAACGGCAGTTCGTCGAACTGACCTCCCGCCTGATCGATCAGGTCGACGACGCCACCCGCGCTGCGGTTCGGGCACGTCTCGCGATCTATCCGGCGACGCCCGCCGAGGTCATGGACCAGCTCGGACTGCGGCGTCCGCACGCGAGCGGGCCGCTGCCGCTGGCAGCGGCGATTGCCACTGCACCGCCCGATACGCCGACGGTAAAGCTTCCGACCGAGGCGCAGTTGCGGATGGCATCCAGCCTGGCGATGCGGCCGAACGATGCCGCCGAGATCAGCGACATGTTCTTCGCAGCCGGCGCCAGCGAGCGCGCGCTGATCCTGCACAATGTCGCCGACACGCCGCTGAAAGCCTCGGCGCGCCTTCCCGCCGCCCGCGCCGCCCGCGCGCTCCATATCCTGGAGATGGCCGCATTCGCCGAGGACATCGAAAACTTCACGCTCGAACTCGGCGAGGCCCTGATCCTGCCGCAGCGAATCGCAGCGCAGGTCGTCAACGATCCCGGCGGCGAGCCGCTGGCTTGCGCGGCGAAGGCGCTCGGCATGTCGAGCGCAATCTTCCAGCGCGTGCTGCTGTTCCTCAATCCGGAATTCGGCTCATCCGTGCATAACGTCTATCGCCTGTCGCGGCTCTACGATCGCCTCAGCGAACGCTCCGCGCTGGTGATGCTGGCCGCCTGGCGCGGTTCGACCATGGCGGTTACACGCGCCAAATACCGGGCCGCACTGTACGACGACGAACGCCACCGCGCGCGTGCCAACCCGCCGACGCGATCCACGCTGCAGCCCGGCACGGCGCCTGCGATCCGCACCGGTACCGACGGCTCGAAGCGCTAGAGCATGATCCGGAAAAGTGCGCAGCGGCTTTCCGAAAAGATCATGCTCAAACAAAAACCTAAAGCGCGATGATGATTCATCCCAATCTCATCGCGCATTAGGCCTTCGCCAGATCCAGGAGGTGACGCCCTGCCCGGTCCTCGGTCTCGACGATCCATGCGTCGGGATCGAACCGGATTTCCTTGACGAGCCGCTCCTCGACCGATTGTTCCGGCACCGGCTGCGGCGAAGCCGGCGCAAACAGCCGTTCGGCCGGGCGGCTCTCGTCGTAGACGGTCTGCGGCGCCGGTGAATACAGCATGGCGTTGCCGTCGAGCAGCGCCACCTTGACGAACACCGCCCCCGCCTCCTCCGCCCCGCGCTTGCGCACGGCGCCGAAGATTCCCTCGGTCTGGCAGCGGCGCAGGTAAGCAGCCACCCAGATGGATGATTTCAATCGCATGTTCAGACGATAGGCCAGCGAGCCGGCAGAAGCTAGTCGATCGGGTGCCCGATCATCGCCGCCAATTCCTTCACCAGGCGATCCGACATCTGGCCTGTCACCGGGAGCTTGCGGTCGCGCTCGAATTTCGCGATCGCGGTCTGGGTGTCTGCGCCAACCGCGCCGGTCGGCTTGAGCTGGCCATAGCCATACTGCGTCAGCGCGCGCTGCACGGCCGCCACGCGGCGCGCGCCGGCGTTTTGCGCGTTGGCCGGAATTGGCGCCGGCGGACGCGCGACGTTGGCAGGCGCGGCGGTTGCGGGCGCGCCGGTCGACTTCACCACCAGACTGGTCATCGGGTCAGGAATTTTGGGGTCGGCACTTTTGGGCTCGGCGCTCTTGATCTCGGCATGCCTGGGATCGGCGCCCCTCGCCTCGACCGGCCTGATCTCCGGCGGATCGGACTCGAACGGCCTTCCCGTCACCTCGACCGGGCGTGGACGCGGCAACGGACTTGCGGCGGCAGCTTGCGGCGCCGGCAGCGTCACGACCGTGCCGAACATCGGCGACGGATGGCGTCCCGCCTGAAGAAACAGCGCATTGGCGAGGATGGCGCAGATCGCAGCGGCGGCGAGCAGGCCCGCGAGCACGTCTTTCGGGCTATGCAGGAAGACGCGCATCAGGAGGCCGCGCTCTTGCTCCGCTCCAATGGCTGCCGCCTTCGCGCCGCGCTTGCGGCGGCGACGCGGCATCTCGTCATCATCGTCGGTACGCCTAGGCACTTTTCTTCACCTGGTGCTCTTGGTCCTGCGATTCCGCTCGCTGCGCCGGTACCAGCGTCGCAACGTTTGAAGGCGACAGCAGCGGCACAAAATCAAGCGGCAGGGTAACGGTTACCGTGGTGCCCTCGCCGACCGTGCTCTGCACGTTCATCTCGCCATGGTGCAATCCGACCAGCCCCTTCACGATCGACAGCCCAAGGCCGGTGCCCTCGTGCTTGCGCTGGTAGGTCTTGCCGGCCTGGAAGAATGGATCACCGATCCGGGCAAGATCCTCCACCGCGATGCCGACGCCGGTATCGGTGACGACGAGCATCAACCGCGTTCCCTCGATCGCGGCGGAAACCGTCACGCTGCCGCCGCGCTCGGTGAACTTGATGGCGTTGTTGATCAGATTGAGCGCGATCTGCTTGAACGCGCGGGGATCGCCGTTCATCACCGGCAGATCATCCGCGGCGCGCGTGATCAGGTCGACGCCGTTGTCGCGCGCCTTCAGCGCCAGCAGGTTGCAGCAGTGCAACAGCGCAGCGCGCGGCGCGAACGGCTCCGGCGAGATTTCGAAATTTCCGGTTTCCATCTTCGACATGTCGAGGATGCCGTTGACCACAGACAACAGATGCTGGCCGGAATCGTTGATCAACTGCGCGTACTCCCTGCGGCGTGCCGCATCGAGCATCATCGCCTCTTCGTGCACGATCATCTCGGAGAAGCCGATGATGGCGTTCAGCGGCGTGCGCAGTTCATGGCTCATGGTCGCGAGGAAGCGCGTCTTGGAGGCATCGGCCTGCTCGGCAGCGGTGCGCGCCATCTCGAGCGCCTGCTCCTGGAGCTTGCGGTCGGTGATGTCGCGTATCACGGCGACGACCTCGGCCCCGGAGGAAGCCCGTTCGAGCGGCCGGCAGCGCATCTCGACCCAGATGAAATCGGAAGCGTTCTGACCGCGCGCCGCGTCGCGGCGCAGACGGAATTCGACGCTGCGCTGTTCGCTGCCGCGCGCCGCATCCGACAGCGCCGTAAGATATGCCGGCCGATCGGCGACATGGACACGATCGAACAGGCCGTGGCCGGTGAGCCGGGCGACCGCCGTGCCGAGCATCGCTTCGGCGACCGGCGAAATGAACTCCACCGCGCCATTGCGATTGTGACGCGAAATCACGTCGCTCATGTTGTGCGCGAGCAGGCGGTAGCGGTCTTCTTCGAGATAGAGCAGCGACACCGATGTGCGCGCCAGCGATTCCGCGCTGACGGCAAGTCCGGCCGCATAGAGCGTCGCGGAAGCGACGCCCGCTCCCATCAGAACGCCGCTCAGCGCGGCGTTCGGCGCCGCCTCCGGCAGCAGGTGGAAATTTCCGAGCACGATCAGAAGCGCGGCACATGCCAGCGCCAGCGCGGAAGCGAACGCCACCACGCGGCGCGAGGCCGATAGCGACGCTTCCAGCGGAACGACGATGAGCCAGACCGCCGCGAACGACTGGATGCCGCCGGTGGTCACCGCGACCATCATGACGAGGCCGGCCAGCGCCAGCGCGGAGAGAATATGCGCGCCTTCGTAGCGGCCGGTGCGCGACAAAAACCAGGACAGCAGAATCGGCGCGATCAGCCAGGCGAAGGCGGCGACCTCGAGCGCGGTAGGCGCGCCGCGCATCGCCAGGTAGACCGGAAAGGCCGCAAGCGCTGCCAGGCTGCCGAGCAGCCGTGGCGCCATGAACGCACGATGACGCGCACGCGTCAGCGCATCGTATCGCGCCGAGGGATGCAGCAGGGCATCGAGACAATCGCGAATGGTACTCAAAACAATCAATGCTCTCGCGCTTCGGCTCAATCGTCAGACAGACGCGCCGGAACGCCCCCATTATCCTTGGCGCCACCGTGTCAGAGCGAAATTAAGCGAACGCTAAGGCGCACAGCATTGGCGCCCGACACGGTCTTTGCGCGGTGATTTCGCGTGCCGCGCGGCCCCCATTCGGCGCGCATGGTGAACGACAGGTTTCCGGCGTGATCGATCTATGGTTTCGAAATGGTGGATGCGTCGCTAGCGGCTGATTTTCCTGCACTAAGCGCCTTCAATCGAAAATTTACGTCGAATCGAAACTTTGCAACTTTCTGCAAGTTTTCGCCGAATTTACTTCAAGGAAAACACTTACGCTTTATCCACGACTGCTAGTCAGAAACGAAGCTGCGGGTTAACCGCGGCACAACCAAAAGACGACCGGGATCGCGACATGTCTTTTCTGCTTCGTATGGCATTCTGGCTCGGGCTGGTGCTCGTGCTGCTGCCCAGGGAGAAGACGCCGGAAGCGGACAAGGCGCCGCAGATCGGCGCATCCGAAGCCGTGTCGGCCGCAACCGCCGCCGTCACCGACATGAGCCAGTTCTGCAAGCGCCAGCCGGCGGCCTGCGAGGTCGGCGGCCAGGCGGCGACCGCGATCGGACAACGCGCGCAGGATGGCGCCCGCCAGCTCTACAAGATCATCACCGACAAGAAGCCCGACCAGCCGAGCGTGCAGCCCAACGTTCCCGGCAAGAAGCCCGATCACACCAGTTCGGTCGATGCCGAGGCCATGGTCGCGGCCGCGGCGCCCGCCGATGCGCTGACCAACGACGACATGGCGATCGAATGGCGTCTGCCGCAGCCCGCGGCCGAAAAATAAGGCGGCGGAACCGGTTCCATTTCCGTCGCTTTCGCTCGGTCCGCATCCTATATAGGCAATCAAGGAAACGGACGCGGACCGCGATGACGATCGACGAAATCAGGGAAAATTTCGAACTGCTGGAAGAGTGGGACGACCGCTACCGGTACGTCATCGAACTCGGCCGCACGCTCGAAGCCATGCCGGAGGCCGAGCATTCCGCCGATAACAAGGTCAATGGCTGCGTCAGCCAGGTCTGGCTTTCCAGACAGATCGACCGCAGCGGCGCTGGCGAGCCGCGGCTGAAATATCTCGGCGACAGCGACGCCCACATCGTGCGCGGCCTGATCGCCATTCTGCTCACGCTTTACTCCGGCCATACGCCGCGGCAGATCCTTTCAACCGATGCGCTGGCCGTATTCGACGAATTCGGATTTCGCGAGCACCTGACGCCGCAGCGTTCCAACGGCCTGCGCTCGATGGTCGAGCGCATCCGCTCCGACGCGCGCGAGACACTCGCCGCGGCCTCATAGCCACGAACCGGCCGGAATCTATTTCCGCTTCCGGGCCTGCTGGCCGAGGCCCATTTTCTTGGCGAGTTGCGAGCGCGCCACCGCGTAGTTCGGCGCCACCATCGGATAGTCCGGCGGCAGACCCCATTTGTCGCGGTACTGCTCAGGGGTCATGTTGTACTGGCTGCGCAGATGGCGCTTCAGCGACTTGAAGCGCTTGCCGTCCTCCAGACAGACCAGATATTCCGGCGTCAGCGATTTCTTCACCGACACGGCCGGCTTCGCCGGCTCCAGCGGCGTCTCGGGCCGGCCGTTCGATACCCGCATCAAGGCCGCATGCACCTGGCTGATCAGGTTCGGGATCTCGGAGGCCTGCGTCGGATTGTTGCTGAGATAGGCCGATACGATACTGGCAGTCAGTTCGACGGGCGTTTTGCCGGCGGAATCGGTCATGGCTCAACCTTCTGGGATCACGGACGCGGCTGTCGGCAACTCGATAGTATCCAACCGCGCCTATACATCCGTGGCATCTGATACGACTTGGCGAATATGAACGAAGTGGCGGGAAACTGACAAGAACGGCGGCGCTTTATTTTCGATCGCGAGGTCACGGCAAGTATTGCCGGTCTCAGGTCCGCTGGTCGAGGTGCACCCGCAGTTCGTCGATCGAGTTGAAGCGCATCATGCCCTCCGGCATCTGGGCCTCGATCGAACCGTCGGAAAACAGCGAATAGGCCATGCCGTCGACGATGCCCGATTTAAGCACCTTCACCCCCCCCGGCTGATCCTCGTTCCGCACCGCTCCGCCATCGGGTTCGGTCACCGGCGGAGGCGTGCGGCCGCCGCGCCGCGACAGCGGGCTTTCCGCAGGTTTCGCGCGATTGGCCCAGCCATCCTCGAACGGTGACGGCGGCGGTTCGGCCGATTCGAGCGACGACCTGTTGGGCGGCCTGGAGCGAAGTTCCGATGACAACAGGTCCATCGACAACGGCTCGCCGCCACGTGCCTGGCTACGCTCGCGCTCTTTTCGCGATGTCGAGGAAAACAACAGGTTGCGCTTCGGTTTCGTTGCCGACGGCTCGGGGTGGGTCGGCTCCGGTATCGGATGATCGCGCAGAACCGCCTCGTTCTGCCATGGCGGCGGTGCCGGCGGCGCGAACGGTGCTGACGTGCCGGCCTCTTCGGCGGCCGGCAGGCCGGGAGGAACGGAATCCCGCGCCGCAGCGATCGGAATTGCCGGCGGCATCGCGGCTTCGTCGTGGGCTTCAGGCAAAGCGCCGCCGATCCGTCGCGCAATGTTCTTCAACTCGCGGACGGTCATCCACAGCCCAAGCATGATCGCGCCGGTACAAAACAGCATAACGCCGGCAAGGATGAGCGTGTTGCCGGTGCTGAGCTGGACCGAGGTTCCGAATGCGGTCGCCAGCAGACCAGCCAAAACAAGGCCGATCGCGACGACCAACATAACAAACATCATCGAACTCACCCCTCAGCCGCGCCAAAACGCTCGCAAGCCGCCCCGCGCCACGATACCGTCATATGGCATGCCCCGCCAACGCCAATTGCGTCCGGGATTCCGTAATAGCGTCGTCCAATTGAAGTATTCGTTTCGGCACCAATCGTTCCATTCAGGTGCCGTTCAGCCCGCCGGCCGTAATTCTACCATCTATCAATTGCTACCCTTTTGTTGCATTGCATCAGGGATTTAGGCCACAATTCCCAATTACTTGGTAATGGAACTACGCTATATGGGTACCCGGGGAATGCGGCTCAAGAATATCCAAACTGGGCCATAGGGACGCTGGGTTACCAATCGCCATGTCTTCCATCACAACTTCTGCCCTCGATACGCCTGTGCGGCGCTCGGTGGAGCGGACCTGTGACGACCTTGCCATCTTCGTGCTGGCCGTGGTCGCGCTCGTCGCGAGCCTGACCTTCCGCGACTACGGGCTCGGCTGGGACGACTACACGCACGCCGAATATGCCGACCTGCTGCTCCGTATGTACGGTTCCGGGTTCAAGGACACCGGCGCGCTGTCGTTCGCCAATCTCTACATGTATGGCGGCGGCTTCGACATGGCGGCGGCCCTGCTGCACAAGATCATCCCGCTCGAACTGTTTGAAACGCGCCGCCTGCTCGGCGCAATCGTCGGCCTGATCGGTCTTGCCGTGACCTGGCGGCTGGCGCGGCGCATCGGCGGCCCGCTGGCCGGGCTCGCCACGCTGCTGCTGCTGACGCTGTGCCCGACCTTCTACGGGCACATGTTCATGAACCCGAAGGACGCGCCGTTTGCCGTCTCGATGATTATCCTGATCCTGGGCCTGGTGCGGCTCGCGGAGGAATATCCTTCGCCTTCGCCGCGAACCATCCTGATCGTCGGCCTCGGCGCCGGCCTCTCCATCGGCTGCCGGATTCTCGGCGGGCTGGCGCTGGTCTATGCGCTGGTCGGCTTCGTTCCGCTGCTGATCGAAGAAGCGCGCAAGCAAGGCCCGCGCGAGGCGGCCCGCCGTTTCGCCCATGTCGTCTATGTGCTGCTGCCGGGCCTGGTGCTCGGCTACCTGATCATGGGCCTGGTATGGCCGTGGTCGATCATGGAAGCGGATCATCCCTTCAAGGCGCTGACCTATTTCTCGCACTTCTTCGAGAAGCCCTGGAAGGAAATGTTCGACGGCGCGCTGGTCTCGGTGCCGGACATGCCGTGGTCCTACCTGCCGACGCTGTTCGCGCTGCAGCTTCCCGAAGTGCTGCTCTGGCTGCTGTTGGCCGGAATCGTCGGAACCTTCATGTCGCTTTCGCGGGTAGACGTGACGGCCCGCCGCAAGACCATCTTCCTGATGCTGACGCTGGCGGCGACCCTGCCGCTGGTGATCGCGATGGTGAAGCGGCCGGCGCTCTACAACGGCATCAGGCATTTCGTGTTCGTCATTCCGCCGATGGCGGTGCTGGCCGGCGTTTCCTTTGCCTGGGGCATGAACTGGCTCAAGGACAATCATCGCCGCTGGCAACCTGCCGCGCTCGCGATGTTCATGTTCGGCCTGCTGCTGCCGCTCAGCGAGATGATCCGCCTGCACCCCTACGAGTATACCCACTTCAACCACATCGCCGGCACGGTGCGCACCGCCGACAACTTCTTCATGCTTGACTATTGGGGACTGGCGCTGAAGCAGGCGTCCGACGGCCTGCGCGAGGAACTGGTCGAGCGGCAGGAAGTGCCGCCGCAGGGGCGCAAATGGAAGGTCGCGGTGTGCGGCCCGCAGCGCCCGGCACAGGTCGCGCTCGGACCCGACTTCACGATCGGCTGGGACAGCCAGTCCGCCGATTTCGCGATGACGCTGGGCGAGTTCTACTGCAAGGGCCTGACCGCGCCCGTGATGGTGGAGATCAAGCGCGACGACGTCGTGTTCGCGCGTGTCTACGACATCCGCGGCCGCGCCATCTCGACGCTGCTGGCGATACCGGCGCCATAACCTCCGCAAAGCCCGCGTCTTTGCCCGGTCGGGCCGGATTCATTGAGATAGTCGCGGGTGCAGATTTCGGAGCATTTTCGTCGTTCTTTCGTTACTCTCCCCTTCTTTCAAGGCCTATTGCGGGGACTATCCGGCTTCAGTTCAGCCGGACAGGCAATCTTGCCAATCCCGAGGAGAGCACAATGGACAATTTCTCCAGACGCACTGCCTTCCAGGTCGGCCTGATGGCCGCGCTTGCACTGGCGACACCGCTTCCGTCGCTTGCCATGGACATGCCGCTCGCCATCTTGGGCTATGACCCCGTTGCCTATTTCACCGCGGGTAAGCCCGTCCGTGGGACCGCGGAATTCGAGTATCAATGGGATGAGCATACCTATCGTTTTGCCAGCGCTCAGCATCGCGAGCTCTTCAAGGCCGACCCCATCCACTACACCCCGCAGTTTGGAAATTACTGCGCCATGGCACTGGCGCTTGGCAAAATCGTCAAGGCGGATCCGGAAAACTGGTTGATCAACGACGGCAAGCTCTATGTATTCGGCTCGCCCGCTCCAAAGGGGCCTGAGCTATTCCAGAGGGATTTAGCCGGCAACATTAACAAGGCACACCAGAACAGGTCGATCCTCCCCAAGGACTCGAACTAGCGCGGGACCGCTTGCTTCACCAAAGGCCGGCCTTGCGTAAGCCCGCGCGCAGTTGATCAAGATCCTCTGCGCGCAGAAACTTGGTTCCAAATTCACTGGCATCGAAGGCTGGATCCAGTCTACGGATTACGTTCACCGTGCGAGCGACATCGTCGGAATGACCGAGCTCGGCGTGGGCCGCCGCGAGAATAACTCGGCTGAAATTTGCGCCCGGCGTCTTGCGAAGAATGAGCTCGGCCTGCTCGATCGCAGAATCGTAGCGTCCTTTGAGATAATAGGCGAGACTGAGCGTAAAGCGGTCGCTTGGACTGAGCTCTGGATCTATCCGCTGGGCCAATTCCAGTCCCGCGATCGCGGCATCGGTTTGTCCTGACCACAACAGGATGTTGCCCCGGCCGGCAATCCCGCCGGCGTCACTGGGGTTGATCGCGATGGCCCGTTCGATTTCGGTTCTGGCCTGATCGTATCGCTGATAGAAGATGTGAATGCGGCCAAGTATCACGCGGGCGCGCACATCGGCATCGTCCAGGGTCAGGGCCTTGTTCGCCATTTCCTCCGCACGCGCAAGGAAATGAGCGGGGGACTCAGCCCAACCCATGGAGGTTGAGATGAAATAGGTTTCCGCGAGCGAAGAGTATGCAGATGCGTAGCCTGGATCGATTCCCACTGCGCTTCTAAGAAGCACTCGAGCCTGCACAATGTTTCCGCGGTCGGGATGCTGCAGCGCCGGCCGCGCGCGCAGGACATAGTCATAAGCTTCGAGGTTGCCTGTCGGCTTGGCAAAGACCCGGCTCAGCTCTAACTGCGTCACGCGGCTCGCCAATGTTCCTGCGATCTGCATTGCGATCGCGTCTTGGAGAGCAAAGACATCGGACAAAGATTCGTCGAAACTTGCAGCCCACAACACCTGACCGCTTGCATCGATAAGTTGAGTTGTTGCACGAACGCGGTTGTCCTTCTGGCGGATGTTCCCCTCAACCTGGTAGCGTACTGCGAGTTTGCGGGCCATTTCGGCAGGACTTACCGGGTTCGCCTTGTAGGGAAGAACCGCATTCCACGACATCACAGTCAGTCCGCGGAAGCGGCCAAGGGCATTGATGATGTCCTGCGTCAACCCGTCCGCAAAATAGTCTCTCGACGAGTCGGAGCCCAGATTGACAAGCGGCAGAACGGCGATGGCAGGCTTGGCGCCGCCAACAGCAGATTGAGCATCCGTTTCCACCTGCCAGCCGGCACGATTGATCGTCAGGAACAGGCCGACGAGCAGAACAGCGAGCACAAGACCCAACGCCGGCCAGCGCCGCTCAAGACCGAGCATCGAGGAGGACTCTTTTCTCTCACTCTGCGGCGCCAATGCGGGGACGCGCCCAGCGGTCGAAGTTGTCGTCGTACCATCATCGAGAGACCGGGAATGGACAGTCGTGTCTGCGGAAACAACCGATTCAAATCGATAGCCCCGCCTTGGCACTGTCCTGATCAGTCGCTGTCCGTCATCAATGAGCGCTCGCCGCAATTCGCCAACGCTTTGGACCAACACGTCGTCGGTGACTGCAATGTTCGGCCATACCGCCGCGAAAAGCTCGTCCTTTGACACCAGCCGGCCGGGATTTTCGACCAGGAATCGTAGCACGGCGAACGTCTTCGGCCGCAAAACAATCTCGTTCTCGTCCAGAAGCAGGCAACCGCGATCCAAATCCAGAACGTAGCGATCGAATCGGAGCCACTTCGCCGACGAAGCTGAACTGCCGGGTTCGATTGGTGTCATCGCCTAGTTCCGTCGGACGGCTGATCAAGCGATCTCTGAAGGGAGCTTAAAGGAGAGCCGGAATTCCAGCACCAAAAACTATCAGTTGGTCGGGCCACGACCAGCCGCCATGGCTAAAGCCGCTTATTGCCTTTAATCAGGGTAAGAGGTCGAAGGGCTGATATCCGCTGGGTCAAAGTCGACATCGCCTCATCGACGGTTATGCCCGCTAATGATCATTTTCGACGGATTCGGCTGGTGTTGTCGGCAGGTTGATGTCCGCCTCTGCCGTTAAGCGCCGAACCTAAGCCCGGACCAATACCGGCGCCGTAAGCTCCGCAACGGCATGGCGGCCAGTTGCGACGGCTGCCTTGCTGGCGGTCCGGCGCGGGATTAGGCTCGCTCCCGAAACCAACGACGCACGGGAGAAGCGCCATGTCGCCAGCCGAAGCTCGCCTGCAGCACGTACCGTCCGACATGACGGACGCGGAGTGGAACCAGCGCATCAATCTCGCCGCCTGCTACCGCCTCGTCGCGCTCCATGGCTGGGACGATCTGGTCGACACCCACATCTCGGCGCGCGTGCCGGGACCGGACCATCACTTCCTGATCAATCCGTACGGGCTGATGTTCGAGGAAATCACGGCGTCGAGCCTGGTGAAGGTCGATCTGCACGGCAATCAGCTCAGCGAGAGCGAATACAGCATCAATCCGGCCGGCTTCACCATCCATTCGGCGATCCACGAGGTGCGCGAGGATGCCGGCTGCGTGCTGCACCTGCATACGCCCGACGGAACGGCGGTGGCGAGTTGCATGGAAGGCCTGCTGCCGATGAATCAGACCGCGCAATTCGTTACCCACGACCTCGCCTATCACGACTACGAAGGCGTGGCGCTGGATCACGACGAGCGCCCGCGGCTGCAGCGCGACCTCGGCAACAAGAACCACATGTTGCTGCGCAACCACGGCACGCTGACCGTCGGCCGCTCGGTCGCCTCCGCCTTCGAGCGCATGTATCACCTGGAGCGGGCCTGCACGATGCAGGTGCGCACCCGCATGCTGGGACCGACCGCCTACCCGATCGAGCAGGCCGTGATCGACAGGAACGAGCAACTGTTCAGCAATCCCGATTTCGCCGAGCGACGCTCGACCCAGCTGGTGTGGCCGCCACTGCTCCGCAAGCTCGACCGCATCGATCCGAGCTACAAGACCTGAGGCGGGCTGACGTGCGAAATCGGCAGCGGTAGACGCATGGCGCAGATG
Source organism: Bradyrhizobium sp. (assembly GCF_036735945.1). Taxonomy (GTDB): domain Bacteria; phylum Pseudomonadota; class Alphaproteobacteria; order Rhizobiales; family Xanthobacteraceae; genus Bradyrhizobium. Next base: position 26,235 of record NZ_DAINNI010000025.1, read on the forward strand.
TGCTAAACTGGCGACTATATACCTCTACACGTCAAAAACGCCGCCCAATCCCGGGCGGCGTTTTCATTTGAAGTGCCGTAGGATGGGTAGAGCGAAGCGAAACCCATCGTGTCCCCGCGTCAAGACCGTTCGCCAAATCTTGAGTCTGGTTCGGCAACATCGCAGGCCCAATCTTCGGGATATATGCCGAGCCGGACCATGCGGTGAAATGACGAATGCGGCCAATCCCCGACTCTCGTTACAAGTCCATGCTTCACCGGATTGATATGAACATAGTCGATGTGACGAGCGAAATCGTTCTCATCGCGAATAGTATGTTCCCAGTATCGCCGCTGCCAGATGCCGCGCTCGCCCTTGGCGGCGCGACTGGCTGAAATCGGCTCGCCGGCAACGACGTTTCGGGAGAATGTCGATTTGATCAGCCGCCAGCGCGTCGCAAAATCCCGATCTCCTTCGGGCATGGTCCAGACGACGTGTAGGTGATCTGGTAGCACGACCATCGCGTCGATCGTAAACGGATGACGCTGGCGGGTCTCGCGAAATGCAAAGCGGAGGACTTCGACGTATTCTGTCAGCAGCCGTGACCGCCGGTTGGCAAGATTGACCGTAAAGAAGAAACATCCGCCGGGAATGAAATTGCGACGGTAAGCCGTCATGGACTTCCAGCGTGACAAGTTGATGGGTTTCGCTTCGCTCTACCCATCCTACGGCTCTACATTCCGGAATCAAAACGCCGCCCAATGTCGGGCGGCGTTTTCATTTGAGCGTCGCCGGAGGCGGCTGCTCGGGATGCCGGGAATCCAGCGCGGCATACACGCCGCCGAGAACAACAGCGTAGGTCAACAGCATCGTCAGCGAGAACAGCGCGGGCTGGATGCCGAGATCAAGTTTGGTCGCGAACATTCCCAGGCCCAGCAGCGGGAAGAATATCAATCCCATCGCCGCCCAGCCGAACATTCCGAACGTCACGCCCTTCGCGGCGCCACTATTGCCTGGCAACCAGGGATAAAGCCGTCCGAAGCAGAAACCGAGGATGGTCGATCCGTTTAGAAACGACAGCATCCACGGAATCAACGGGTCGACCTGGCTACCCGTCAGATGAGCGAGCGCGGCCTGCAGGCTCTCATAGGGTTGAAAAGCAGGAAGCAGGCCAAACCGGGACTTCGAATACATCAACAGAGTATGCGCAACGCTCCCGCAGAAACCGGCGATTACCGCCTTCCAGATCCAATGCCCGGTCATCTCCCGCGCTTAGTGCGCCCTTTCCGCCAATGCCCCCAGAATCCGCGCCCAGGAGCGGATGCCCTTGTGGTAGCTCTTGAGGTCGTACTTCTCGTTCGGCGAATGGATGTTGTCGTCGTCTAGGCCGAACCCGATCAGCAGGCTGTCGAGGCCGAGCGTGCGCTTGAAATCCGCAACGATCGGGATCGAGGCGCCGGAGCCGACCAGCAGCGCCTCCTTGCCCCATTCCTCCGTCAGCGCGCGCTTGGCCGCCGCCAGCGGCTTCATGTTCCAGTCGAGCGCGATGGCGGCGCCACTGGAGTGCTCGGTGAAGATGGCCTTGCAGTCGCCCGGAAGCCGCGCGGTGACGTAGTCGCGGAACGCCTTCTTGATGTTCTGCGGATCCTGCCCTTCTACCAGGCGGAAGGAGACCTTGGCGGAAGCTTCCGCCGGGATCACGGTCTTCGAGCCCTCGCCGATATAACCGCCGACGATACCGTTGATGTCGCAGGTCGGACGCGAGGATATCTGTTCGATCAGCAGGCGATCCTTTTCGCCGGCGGGGATCGAAAGGCCGATCGGCTTCAGGAACGATTCCGCCGTCAGGTTCAGGTTCTTCCATTGCGCCAGGATGTCCGGCGGCAGATCCTTCACGCCGTCGTAGAAGCCGGGAATGGTGATGCGACCATTGTCGTCGAACAGGCCGCCGAGGATGCTGGTCAGCACGCGGATCGGGTTGCGCGCGCCGCCGCCGAACACGCCGGAATGCAGGTCGCGGTTGGCGGCCTTGATGGTGACCTCGTCATACATCAGGCCGCGCAGCGAGGTCGTGATCGCGGGCGTGTTCGGGTCCCACATGCCGGTGTCGCAGACGACAGCGAAATCTGCCTTCAGCTCATCCTTGATGGCTTCCATGAACGGCACGAAATTCTTCGAGCCGACCTCTTCTTCGCCTTCGATCAGGATCGTGACATCGATCGGCAGCGAGCCCGTGACCTTCTTCCAGGCGCGGCAGGCCTCGATGAACGTCATCAACTGTCCCTTGTCGTCCTCGGCGCCGCGCGCAACGATGATCTTGCGGCCATCGGCATGGTCGGTGACGACGGGCTCGAACGGCGGCCGGTGCCACAGATTGAGCGGATCGACCGGCTGGACGTCATAATGCCCGTAGAACAGAACGTGCGGACGCCCGTCGGCGCTTCCGTTGGTACTTGCGTTCGTGCCCGCATTCATCCTGGCGACGATCGCGGGATGCCCCGCCGTCGGCCTGACCTCGGCCTTGAAGCCGAGCGTCGCGATGTCCTTTGCCAGATGGTCAGCCGCGGCCTTGCAATCGTCGACGAACGCCGGATCGGCCGAGATCGACTTGATCCGCAGCAACGCGAACAGCCGCTCGAGGCTATTGTCGAAATCGGCGTCGATGTGATCGAGGACCGGCTGGATCTTCGCGTTGGACATGGCTGGTTATCCCTGGCTATGAGCCGTGCTGTTGACGCCACGTTGTAGCTTGCCCGCGGCCTGAGGCAAGGCGGCATCCGCGGGCGGATGACGCATGTGCCAGGTCAGCCCCGCCGCCAGCACGACGGTTGCAGCAAGATTGTTGCCAAATGCCTGCAGGTCGGTCGGAAACAGCGGTAGCGACAGGCCCAGCAAGCCGCAGGACAACGCAAGCAGCGCCCATGTGGCGTTCCTGACCGCCGGACGCGGATCATAGGCGGCGCGGTGGAGCAGCACCGTGATCGGAAAGAACAGCCACAGGAAATAGTACTGGCGGGCCAGCGGCGATGCCACCGTCATCAGGCAGAACAGGATGCCGAGTTCCTCGGCATCCGACCGCTCGGTGCGGCGCGATGCCGGCGGCATGACGGCGACGTAGCCGAGCCCGATCGCCAGCGAGATCGCCAGCACGATCATATTCGCGGTCTTGAAGTCGACATCGACGATATTCATGGTCCGCGCGGGTTTGGACGGATTGTCCTGATTGTAGTTCACCGGCCGCGTCAGCCGATGCGTCATCGCGATGATCGACTGGTTGACCCACGACCAGTTCTGCTCGTCGCGCTGCCCGAACCCCTTCTCCGAACTCGTGCCCACCATGCCCTGGTACCAGGTGCTAAGCTCGGTGAAATTGTGCTGCAGGCCGCGAAACGGCGCGGGCAGCACGAACAGGAACATGCCGATGAAGACCAGCATGCTCGCGGCGGCGGCCCACTGCCTGCGCCACACCAGATACGGCAGCACCGCGACCGGAAACACCTTGATCGCGGTGGCGAGCGCAAACATGCTGCCTGCCATCCAGCCGCGCTGATCCCGCAGCAGCCAGAAGCCATAGAGCATCAAGGCCAGCAGCACGAGGTTCGGCTGGCCGAGGTCGAACATGTCGAACACGAAGGTGACGGTGATAATGCCCGGCAACGCTTCCAGCCAGGGCCCGGGTTTTTGCCCCGACCCCGCCATCGCATGGGAGAACTGCGCCGTCAGCCACCATGCGACCACGTTGAGCAACGACAGGCAGAGATAGAGCGGGATCTTGCCGAACCAGCTCGGGATCGCCAGCAGCACCGCCGGCAGCGGCGGATAGATGAATTCGAAATAGGCGGTGGGACTTCCCGGGTAGAGATTCCCGCCCTGCAGAACCTGCTGCCCAGCCCAGAACCACAGCGGATAGTCCTTGGTCTTGCCGTTGCCCCAGATTTCCGGAACGAGGACATCGGCCGTCAGGGCGATGCAGCAGACCAGGAACAGGATGTCGAGCGGCCTTCGCAGCGACGGATATCTCAGCACGCGCTCGTTCCGGATTCAGAGAAGACTTCGCCACACTTCTTAACGCGCACTGGCTGCCGCTTCCACCCGGCACTCACCGCCGCAGCAATCCGCCGAGCGCGCCGCGTACCAGCGTGCGCCCGATCGAACTGCCGAGCGATCCGCCGACCGATTTGCCGAGATCGGCGGCGATGCCACCGACCACCTTGTTGGTGACGGACCGCGTCACGTCGCGCGCAATGACCTGGCCGGTGGAGAGCCGGCCGCGCTTGACGTTGGTGCCGAAGATCGTGCCGACGATCGAACCGATCTGGCCCAAAATTCCTCCACCGCCGCCTCCATCGCCATGCGTGCCGCCGGCGGGCGCGGCCGTTCCGGCCACCCGCTTCTGCAGCATCTCGTAGGCGGATTCGGCGTCGATCGAGGTGTCGTATTTGCCCTTGACCGGGCTGTTGCTCATGATCGCCTTGCGCTCTTCCGGCGTGACCGGCCCGATCCGCGCCGTCGGCGGCCGGATCATGACGCGCTCGACCATGGTCGGCGTGCCGCCGCCTTCGAGGAACGACACCAGCGCTTCGCCCTTGCCGAGCTCCATGATGACGCGCGCGGTATCGAGCTTGGGATTGGGGCGGAAAGTCTGCGCCGCCGCATTGACCGCCTTCTGGTCGCGCGGCGTGAAGGCGCGCAGCGCGTGCTGCACGCGGTTGCCCAACTGCGCCAGCACCTTGTCCGGCACGTCGATCGGATTCTGGGTGACGAAATAGACGCCGACGCCCTTGGAGCGGATCAGGCGGACCACCTGCTCGATCTTGTCGAGCAGCGCCTTCGGCGCATCGTTGAACAGCAGATGCGCCTCGTCGAAGAAGAACACCAGTTTCGGCTTCGGCAGGTCACCGGCCTCGGGCAGTTCCTCGAACAGTTCCGACAGCATCCACAACAGGAACGTGGCGTACAGCCTCGGGCTCTGCATCAGCTTGTCGGCGACCAGGATGTTGACCATGCCCCTGCCGTCGCTGTCGGCCTTCATGAAATCCTTCAGCAGCAGCGCCGGTTCGCCGAAGAATTTCGTTCCGCCCTGGTTTTCCAGAACCAGGAGCTGACGCTGGATGGTTCCGATCGTCGCCTTGCTGACGTTGCCGTAGCTCTGCGCGGCCTTTCGTATCTCCTCATAAGGATCGGGCTCGGCATCCGGCCCCTTCTTGCCGCCGGCCGGCGCGATCGCATCCAGCAGCGATCGCAGATCCTTCATGTCGATCAGCGTCAGGCCATTTTCATCCGCGACGCGGAACGCGACGTTGAGGACGCCTTCCTGCACGTCGTTCAGATCGAGCATCCGCGACAGCAGCAGCGGACCCATTTCCGTCACCGTCGCGCGCACCGGATGGCCCTGCTCGCCGAACACGTCCCAGAACACCGTCGAGAACTGGTCAGGCTGGAATTTGAGGCCCATCTCGCCGGCGCGCTTGAGCAGGAAGTCCTTGGCCTCGCCGACCTCGGCAATTCCGGACAGATCGCCCTTGATATCAGCCGCGAATACGGGAACTCCGGCACGGGCAAAGCCCTCCGCCATCACCTGAAGCGACACGGTCTTTCCCGTGCCCGTCGCACCGGTGACAAGACCATGCCGATTGGCGAGCGCGAGCGTCAGCCAGGCCGTCTCGTCGCCCTTTCCGATAAAGATCTTCTCGTCGGTATCGGCCGTCTTATCGGAAGTCGCCATCGCATCGCCTCTTCGCGCGCATCGGGGAAATTTGGTAGACGATCATATCGCATCCTGCCCGCCGATTAAAACCGTCAGCGGCGGATACGTGAGTGTTCGCTCGCCTCGTCGTTCCCGTTTCTGATGCTTTTGTCCAATCTTCAGCGAAGAAATCGAGAACGCAGCGCAATAATTCTGAGTGAATCCGGCCTTCACGCTTGCATTGTTGCAACACTTGCGCCGCGTCTCGAATCAAGACCGTCCTGGTCGCTTGTATTTCAGAACGCGGGCGCTCAAGATCAATTTTGAGCAAGCGGCCCGTCAAACGGCCGGTTGGGGGACGGGGCAAATATGGACGAACTGATTGGGCGGCTGGCCTCCAAGGCCGGCATCGATAGCGCTGTCGCTGAAAAAACCATCGGTATCGTTCTTGGGTTTCTCCGCAACGAGGGCCCCGCCGAGAAGGTTCAGGCGCTGATTGACCACATACCGGGGGCCGAAGCTGCGATCGCAGCCAACGGCGCCAGCGGATTTTCGCGGCTGATGGGCGGTGGCTTGGTGGCGGTTGGTACCAGGCTGATGGCGCTTGGCCTGGGCATGAACGAAATTCAGAGCGTGGCGCGTGAACTTTTCAAGTTCGGACGCGACAAAATCGGAGCGGATCAGATGGGTGAAATCATTTCAGGCACGCCGGGTCTCGGCCAGTTCGCATAGCAAGGGAGCTTTTTAGCACACTCTACGCGGCACATTCCTTTTCATCCGGTATCATGACTTATCCTCTTTCCGAGATCGACGGCTTGAACGCCTACTCTGCCTCGAAGCTCAAATCGCTGGGCATTCGTACCACCGATGCGCTGCTGGAAGCCGCACGTACGGTGAAGGGTCGCAAGACGCTTTCGGCCAAGACCGGCATCAGCGAGCAGCAACTGCTGGAATGGGCCAATTTCTCCGACTACATGCGCATACCCGGAATGGGCAAGGCCAAGGTCGGCCTGGTGCGCGCGGCAGGCGTCGCCACGGTGCGAGAACTTGCCCATCGCAATCCGGCGCGGCTCGCCCGGAACATGAAAGACGTCAATGTCAAGCGTAAGCTCGTACGGATCCTGCCCTCCGAAAGGTCGGTGGAGCAACTGATCGAACAGGCCCGCAAGCTCCCACCCAAGATCAGCTATTAGGACTGGCCTCGATACCATTCTCGCGCCTTGACTCCCCGCCGCGGACCGCGCAAAGCGACCGCATGATCGCAGCCAAGCCCAGGACATCAGCCGTATCAGGTCATGCCGGCCATGCGGTGCTGCCTGCGCTGCTGTCGATGCCTTACCCGGCCGTGATGGGCGTGCTGAATGTAACGCCCGATTCATTCTCCGACGGCGGGCAGTTCTCAACTCCCGAGCACGCGCTGGCGCAGGCCCGGCGGATGATTGCCGAGGGCGCCGACATCATCGATATCGGCGCGGAATCCACCCGCCCCTATGGATCGGAGCCGATCTCGGCGGAAGAGGAATTGGGGCGCCTGCAGCCGATGCTGGCCGACGTCGCAGCACTCGGCGTTCCCGTTTCGATCGACAGCATGAAATCCGCCGTCGTCGGCTGGGCGCTCGACCACGGCGCGGTCATCGCCAACGATGTCTGGGGCCTGCAGCGCGATCCCGACATGGCCGGACTGATCGCCGAACGTGGCGTGCCCGTCATCATCATGCACAACCGCGAGCACGCCGATCCAGCCATCGACATCATGCAGGATATCGCCGCTTTCTTTGCCCGTTCACTCGACATCGCTGCGAAAGCCGGCATTTCATCCGACAATATCGTGCTCGACCCCGGTATCGGCTTTGGCAAGACGCCGGAGCAGAGCATGATCGCGCTGGCGCGGCTCAGGGAATTGCAGTCGTTCGGCTTGCCGCTACTGGTCGGCGCCTCCCGCAAGCGCTTCATCAGCACGGTCACGCCGTCGGAACCGCAACAGCGTCTCGGCGGCTCGATTGCGGCCCATCTGCTGGCAGCCGAAAGCGGCGCGCGGATCATCCGGGCGCATGACGTCGCCGAAACCGTACAGGCGCTGCGCGTGGCGGCCGCAATCAGGGAACAGGGATGAGCGATACCATCTTCGTCACCGGCCTCGTCATTCACGCCCGCCATGGCGTCATGGATCACGAGACCGAGGTCGGCCAGCGTTTTGTCATCGATCTCGAGCTCTCCGTCGACCTGTCGGAATCCTCGCACACCGATCGACTTTCCGACACGGTGTCCTACGCCAGCGTGGTCGCGACCGCTACCGCGGCGTTCAAGAACACCAATTACAAGCTGCTGGAACGCGCGGCCGGCGCCGTTTCTGACGCGATCTTTGCGGCCTTCCCGCGCATCGATGCGGTCAAGGTCACCGTCCACAAGCCGCACGCGCCGATTGCAGCGATCTTCGAGGATGTCGGCGTGGTGCTGATGCGCAAGCGGCGCTCGCCCTGAGATGGCTGATGTGCTGATCGCGCTCGGCGGCAATGTCGGCGACGTCCGCACGACATTCCGCAAGGCCATCGCCAATATTTGCGGCATGACGCAGGCCGCCCTGATCGCGCGATCGTCCGATTACACCACGCCGCCTTGGGGCGAGGAAGACCAGGCCCCCTTCACCAACGCCTGCATCGAGATCGAGACCAGCCTCGATCCGCATGCGCTGCTGTTCACGCTGCACAAGATCGAGAAGAAATTCGGCCGCGACCGCGCGCAGGAGACGCGCTGGGGACCACGCACCCTCGACCTCGATCTGATCGCCTATGACGATGTCAGGCTTGACAAGCCGGAACTGACGCTGCCGCATCCGCGCGCGTTCGAGCGCGCCTTCGTGCTGGTGCCGCTGGCCGAGATCGCCCCCGATCGTGTCATTGCGGGACACCGCGTCAGCGACGCGCTGGCTAAGGTTTCGACCGAGGGTATCCGGCGGCTGCCCGACCTCGATTGACCCCCGAAAGACCCCAAACAACCGTTTGGCTTGGCGGGCGCGGCGTGGCAATTTCCGGCCAAATCGGAAGACGACCAGGGAATAATGGGCCGGATGACCAGGACTGACGAGCTGACATTGGCAGCGGAATTTCCGCAGGCGACCTATGATGACTGGCGCAAGCTGGTCGACGGGGTGCTGAAGGGCGCCGCGTTCGAGAAACTGGTCAGCAAGACGTCCGACGGGCTGAAAATCGACCCGATCTACCGTCGCGCCAGGGGCGCGTCGCCAGTTGCCGGCCGCGCCGCCGCTGCGCCCTGGCAGATCATGCAGCGGATCGACCATCCCGATGCCAAGGCGGCCAATGCCCAGACGCTGCACGACCTGGAGAACGGCGCGACCGGGCTGACACTGGTATTCGCCGGCGCCAACGGCGCCCATGGTTTCGGGCTCGATCCCTCGCCGGAAGCGGTCGCGCAGGTCCTCGACGGCATCTATCTCGACGCCGGCATCGCTATCGAGCTGCAGATCGGCCCGCAGTCGCGGATGGCCGCCATTCACCTCGCCGAACACATCAAGCGCGGGGGTATCGACCTCGCCGCCTGTGACATCCGTTTCGGCCTCGACCCGCTCGGGTCCGGCGCAGTGTGGGGGCACAGCCCCTATAGCTGGGACGAAATCGTTCCCGCCGTCACCGGCGCGATCAAGGGCCTCGCCGCGATGGGCTTCAAGGGCCCGCTTGCCGCCGCCGACGGGCGGGTGATCCATGATGCCGGAGGATCGGAAGTCCAGGAGCTGGCGTTCGTGCTGGCGTGCGGCGTCGCCTATCTGCGCGCGATCGAAGGCGCTGGCATTGCGCTCGAAGACGCACAGGGCATGATCTATGCGCGGCTGCGCGCCGATGCGGACCAGTTCCTGACGCTGGCCAAATTCCGCGCGCTGCGGCTGCTCTGGGCGCGGGTCGAGCAGGCCTGCGGGCTGACGCCGAAGCCGTTGTTCGTTTCGGCCGATACCGCCTGGCGCATGCTGACGCAGCGCGACGCCAACGTGAACATGCTGCGCGCGACGATGGCGACCTTCTCCGCCGGTCTCGGCGGCGCCAATGCCATCACGGTCTTGCCGCATACGCTGGCGCGGGGCCTGCCCGATCCGTTTGCGCGGCGTGTCGCGCGCAACACGCAACTGGTGCTGCTGGAAGAGTCCAACCTCGCCAAGGTGAGCGATCCCGCCGCCGGCTCCGGCGGCATCGAAACGCTGACCAGGCAACTCTGCGAAGCGGCGTGGTCGCTGTTCCAGGAGATCGACAAGGCCGGCGGCATCTTCGCCGCACTCGAACAGAACCTGCTCCAGAAGAAGGTCGCCGCCACCCGCGCTGCGCGGGAGGCCAATATCGCCAAGCGGCGGGACGTCCTGACCGGCGCCAGCGAATTCCCGAACCTGCATGAAGACGACATCGCGGTGCTGGATGCGGCGCCGATCGTGCTGCCGCCCTATGGCGAGGCGAAGATCAAGTTCGATCCGCTGCCGCCGATCCGGCTCGCTGCGCCGTTCGAAGCACTGCGCGACAAGTCGGACGACAAGCTGAAGGCATCGGGCGCCCGGCCAAACGTCTTCCTCGCCAATCTCGGCACGGCCGCTGATTTCACCGCGCGCGCCACCTTTGCCAAGAGTTTCTTCGAGACCGGCGGCATCGAAGCACTGGACACGCAGGGTTTCGCCGATCCTGCGGCGCTTGCCGCGGCTTTCAAATCGTCGGGCGCCGACATCGCCTGCCTGTGCTCGTCCGACAAGGTCTATGCGGAACACGCAGTCGCCGCCGCCAAGGCCCTTCAAGCCGCCGGCGCCAGGCATATCTATCTGGCAGGGCGGCCGGGTGAGCAGGAGGCCGCGCTGCGCGGAGCCGGCGTCGGTGACTTCATCTTTGCCGGCGGCGATGCGCTGGCGATGCTGCAGGACGCGTGGCGGCGGATGGAGCAGGCATGACGGAAGCCAATCCCAAGGCGGTTCTGACCGGCGGCTGCCAGTGCGGCGCCGTCCGCTTTGCGATGTCGCAGGTGCCGAGCAGGGTCAGCATCTGCCATTGCCGGATGTGCCAGAAGGCATCGGGCGCGCCCTTCGCCTCCCTCGCCGATATCGAGCACGAGCATTTCAGCTGGACCCGCGGCAAGCCGGCGACGTTCCAATCCTCCTCCATCGCCGAGCGCGATTTCTGCCCGGCCTGCGGCACGCCGCTCACCTACCGGCGGATCGGCGGCCCCCGGATCGAGATCATGACGGGCGCCTTCGACCGCCCGGACCGGGTGGTGCCGACGCGGCAATATGGAACCGAATCCCGGCTCGGCTGGGTGGTCGGCATCGCCAACCTGCCGAGCCTGACCACGATGCAGAATTACGGACCGGAGAAGATGGCGACGATCATGAGCCACCAGCATCCGGACCATGATTAGGAGCGACGTCTCCTCAACTCGCATATGCTATGATGGGTACCATGAGCCGCATACCTGATTTCGCAGACATCACCTTTGAAGCCGTAGCACCCGCTGCGCCCACCGGCAGCGCCGAGCCGTGGCTGACGCCCGAGGGCATTCCGGTCAAACCGGCCTACAGCGAGGCCGATCTCGAGGGCATCGACTTCCTCGAGACATGGCCGGGCATTGCGCCCTACCTGCGCGGCCCCTACCCGACCATGTATGTCAACCAGCCCTGGACCATCCGGCAGTATGCCGGCTTCTCCACGGCGGAGGATTCCAACGCCTTCTACCGCCGCAACCTCGCCGCCGGCCAGAAGGGCCTGTCGGTCGCGTTCGACCTCGCGACCCACCGCGGCTACGACTCCGATCATCCGCGCGTCTCCGGCGACGTCGGCATGGCCGGCGTTGCGATCGATTCCATCTACGACATGCGCACGCTGTTTGCGGGCATTCCGCTCGACCGGATGAGCGTGTCGATGACCATGAACGGCGCGGTGCTGCCGATCCTCGCGCTGTTCGTCGCCGCCGCCGAGGAACAGGGCGTACCGCCGGAGAAGCTTTCAGGCACCATTCAGAACGACATTCTGAAAGAGTTCATGGTGCGCAACACCTACATCTATCCGCCCAGCCCATCGATGCGGATCATCTCCGACATCTTTGCGTACACCTCGCAGAAGATGCCGAAGTACAACTCGATTTCCATTTCCGGCTACCACATGCAGGAAGCCGGCGCGACGCAGGATCTCGAGCTCGCCTACACGCTGGCCGACGGCGTCGAATATCTGCGCGCGGGCCTTGCCGCCGGACTCGATGTCGACCGCTTCGCGCCGCGGCTGTCGTTCTTCTGGGCGATCGGCATGAACTTCTTCATGGAAGTCGCCAAGATGCGCGCCGCGCGGCTGCTCTGGGCCAAGCTGCTGAAGCAGTTCAACCCGAAGGACCCGCGCTCGCTGTCGCTGCGCACGCATTGCCAGACGTCCGGCTGGTCGCTGACCGCGCAGGACGTGTTCAACAATGTGATGCGCACGACCATCGAGGCGATGGCGGCGACGCAAGGGCATACACAGTCGCTGCACACCAACGCGCTCGACGAGGCGCTGGCGCTGCCGACGGATTTCTCGGCCCGCATCGCCCGCAACACCCAATTGTTCCTGCAGCAGGAAAGCGGCACCAACCGCATCATCGATCCCTGGGGCGGCTCCTATTATGTCGAACGGCTGACCCGCGACCTCGCGGCGAAAGCGTGGGGACATATCCAGGAGGTCGAGGCGCTCGGCGGTATGGCCAAGGCGATCGAAGCCGGCGTGCCGAAACTGCGCATCGAGGAAGCCTCCGCCAAGACGCAGGCGCGGATCGACGCCGGGCGGCAGGCGGTGATCGGCGTCAACAAGTACAAGCCGGTCAGCGAGGCCGCGATCGACGTGCTCAAGGTGGAGAACTCCACGGTGCGGCGCCTGCAGATCGACAAGCTGAAGCGGCTGCGCTCGGAGCGCGACCAGAAGGAAGTAGATCAGGCACTGGCGGCGCTGACGCGGAGCGCCGGCGAAGGCAACGGCAATCTGCTGGCACTCGCGATCGACGCGGCCCGCGCCAAGGCAACCGTCGGCGAAATTTCGGACGCGATGGAGAAGGTATTCGGGCGTCACCGCGCCGAGATCAAATCCATCACCGGCGTCTACAAGCGGGAGGCGTCCGCCATGTCCAACCGGGTCGAGAAGGTGCAGGAACTGATCGATGCGTTCGAGAATGCCGAGGGCCGCCGCCCTCGCATCCTCGTCGCCAAGATCGGCCAGGACGGCCATGACCGCGGCCAGAAGGTGATCGCATCGGCCTTCGCCGATGTCGGCTTCGACGTCGATATCGGGCCGCTGTTTGCCACCGCCGACGAGGCGGCGCGGCAGGCGGTTGAGAACGACGTGCATATCCTCGGCGTCTCGTCACTGGCGGCGGCCCATCTCACCGCCGTGCCTGAACTCAAGGCCGCGCTGAAGAAGCACGGCCGCGAGGACATCATGATCATCATCGGCGGCGTGGTCCCGCCGCAGGATTATGACGCGCTCTACAAGGCCGGCGCCGAAGCGATCTTCCCACCCGGCACTGTGATCTCGGATGCGGCGGAGGAGTTGATCCAGAAGCTGAACGCCCGGCTCGGCCACAGCAGCGAGGCGGCGGAGTAGCGCTCCGACAGGGAGCACACATATGCGATTGCGCGGTGTCGCGAGGGGGCACCGTGCGATCATCTCGATCGCCTCAGGTGCCCCCGACGTAGAACATCCCCGATGCTGGGATTTTCACGCGGCAGCATCAAGCCCGATGCTTTGCCGCAATTCTTCCAACTCTGCTTCCAAATCCAAAACGATGTCGTGAAGCAAACGCGCTGCGAGCGGATCCGTAGTTCCCTGCTCCATCGCCCGATAGCGCGCTATTTGATTTCTGCGCTCCTTCCAATTTACGTTGTCAGTCATGAAGTTTCCCCATGCTCTGACCCCCAGGCGCGGGCGCATTGGCATCCTCAATTGAGGAATTATTGCGGCGCAAAAGCAGGAATCGGCGGCCGCATCGCCCCCAAAAAGTTCCCGCAGGTCACAGCGCGGGGCATCGATACAGGTCATCGATCGCGTGTGGCTGGTGCAGAGAGAAGCATCGTCAGTCGATAGTCGGGCCAGCCCGCTAGCGACAGCGACACCTGCTGATAGTGCAGCAGTCCCATGGTCGGATGATTGAAACGCACGTTCGCCCCCTTCGCGCGCCAAGACTCCCTGCGTCTGCCAGCAGCGCTCGAAGTCGGAGCTTCCAATTCTCAGTTCGTCGACGAGCCGGCGAATATCCGGATCGTCGGAATAGCCTGTCACCGCGGCGCGGAACTCCGCGACGACACGATGCGCACGCGACTCCCCGAAGTCAGCTTTTTGATCCGAACGCGGCATTGAGCATTGTGGATTGTCGCTCAATCTACTCATCCAATTTTCGGTTCACTTTTCTATGTCAGGATGGGTGACCTTCTGACAAATCAATTGGTGAAGATAGTATTTTCGATCGGTCATTGGGTGTAAGAGTCCTACTGCAATTTCGTATTCCTTACATATTTTTCGAAGCGACAAGATCAGCTCAGGCATCCGACTTTCCCCGACGAAGAAGGGGTATCTGAAATTTTCCAGTAGCTCGGATCCGCGCAAAGCCTTCAGAAGTGGGAGGAGAATATGATCCGCTTTACTCTCAATGGTGAGCCACGGGAAATTGACGTTGATCTTGACAAACCTCTCCTCTGGGTTTTGCGCGACGATTTGGGTCTTGTTGGTACCAAGTATGGTTGTGGCCAGGCGCTCTGCGGCGCTTGCACGGTTCACGTCGACGGCCATCCCGCACGTTCTTGCCAAACCAGAATCACTGACGTTGATGGACGAGGCGTCGTTACCATCGAAGGCGTGTCTGGCAGGGTCGCTGAAGCGGTGCAGGCGACGTGGACCAGGTTGGACGTACCGCAATGCGGCTACTGTCAATCCGGCCAGGTAATGGCGGCCATCAATCTGTTGAGCGAGAACAGCAAGCCGTCCGACCAGGCGATCGATGACGCGATGAGCGGCAATTTATGTCGCTGCAACACCTATCAGCGCATCCGTGGCGCCATCCATGAGGCTGCCAGGATATTGGGAGCTTGACATGATCGACATGGCATCCGTACGCCTCCTGCAAGACACATTCCCCTCCCGTCGCTCGTTCCTCATCGGCGCGACCGCCGTAGGTTCAAGCCTTATCGTCGGCTTTGCCGCCCACGCCCAAAGCACGCAGGACCCGGAGAAACCTGCGGCTAACCCGTTTGCTGGGTATGTGGAAATCGCGCCCGACGAGACGGTAACAGTCTTTTCCGCTCATATGGAAATGGGGCAAGGCATCTACCACGGCCTCGCCAGCCTTGTTCAGGAGGAACTGGACGCGGATTGGGCGAAGGTGACGGTTGTGGGCCGTGCCGGCAACACGGCGCTCTACGGAAACGTCCGCCTGGGTGGAAAAATGCAGTTCACCGGCGGCTCGACTGGCACCGCTTCGTCCTGGGAGCGCTACCGGCGCGCAGGCGCGACTGCACGAGCCATGCTCGTTGCGGCTGCAGCGGCTCAGTGGGGCGTTCCAGACAGCGAGATCAAGGTCGAGAAAGGTGTGGTGAGTCATCCGTCCGGAAGGTCAGCGACCTATGGCGCGTTGGCGTCCGCTGCCGCGGTTGCGGCAGTACCCTCAAACGTCGCGCTGAAGGACGCGAAGGATTGGAAATATATCGGCAGCGAGACGTTGCCTCGCTATGACTCTGCGCCAAAATCGAATGGACGGCAGCAATATACGATCGACCTGCGAGAGCCGGGCATGCTGACCGCAGTGATGATCCACCCGCCTCTATTCGGCGCAACGCTCAAAAGCTTCGACGCATCGAAAGCCAAGCAGATGAAGGGCGTCGCTGACGTAGTCGTGACGCCGCTTGGGATCGCCGTCGTCGCGAGTGGCATGTGGGAGGCGATGAAGGCCCGTGACGCCGTCATTGTCGAATGGGATGATTCTCAAGCCGAGAAGCGGAGTTCGTCGGAACTGGCTGCCGAGTACAGGGCTGCTTCCGACGATGACGGCGCGGTGGTCGCGACCAACATTGGCGACGTTGACGTCGCATTCGCCAAGGCCGCGAAAGTCATCGAGGCTCGCTATGAGTTTCCCTATCTGGCTCACGCGCCGCTCGAGCCGATCAATGCCGCGGCGCGAATGAACCCCGACGGTACGCTGGAGGTTTGGGGCGGGCATCAGATGCCAGATCTCTATCAGGCGGTTGCGGCGAGGGTCGCCGGCGTGACTCCGGACAAGGTGATTCTCCGGGTGATGAAGACCGGTGGCGGCTTCGGCCGCCGCGCCACGCCCGATGCCGATATCATCGTCGAGGCGGTTGCCACTGCCAAGGCGCTTGGTTGGACCGCGCCAGTAAAGGTGCAATGGACGCGCGAGGACGATATGCGCGGCGGCCGCTATCGACCAGCCTTCGTCCACAAGCTGAGGGCCGCGCTGGACGAAAGCGGCAACTTGATCGCCCTTCGCGATACGCTTGTCGGCCAGTCGATAGCGAAGGGCACGTTGCTGGAGCAAGCCTTGGTAAAGGGGGGCGTCGACGCCCTCTCTGTCGAGGGGGTCGCCAACCAGCCTTACGCCATCCCGAACGTCCGGATCGACCTGACAACGACGGATGTGAAGGTGCCTGTCCTGTGGTGGCGCGCGGTGGGCTCAACGCACACTGCGTACGCGCTCGAGACTTTCATCGACGAAGTGGCGCACAGCGGCGGGAAAGACCCGGTAGAGTTCCGCCTGGCGATGTTGAAGGACAAGCCGCGCCACGTCGCGGTACTGAAACTCGCGGCGGAAAAAGCCGGGTGGGATAAAGCTCTGCCGGCCGGTCGCTATCGCGGGATTGCAGTGGCGGAGTCCTTCCGCTCATATGTGGCGCAAGTTGCCGAGATTTCGGTGGGCAAGGGAGGCATACCGCGCGTTCACCGGGTGGTCTGTGCTGTCGATTGCGGCGTCGCTGTCAATCCCGACCAGGTGCGGGCGCAGATGGAAGGGGGCATCGGCTTTGGCCTCGGTGCCATCTTGAAATCGGAGCTTACGCTCGACAAGGGCAGAGTCGTACAAGGCAATTTCGACGGCTATGACGTGTTGCGCCTCAACGAGATGCCGAGCGTCGAGGTTCATCTCGTCAAGTCATCGGCGCCGCCGACCGGCGTCGGAGAACCAGGCGTCCCGCCTGTCGGCCCGGCCGTTGCCAATGCCTACTTTCAGGCGACCGGCAAGCGAGTCCGTGTTCTTCCGTTTAGTAGCTCGGGTAATGCTTAGTATTACTCGCGCGCCGGCCGAAGCCTTCGCCAGCGCGAACCCATCCCGCAATCGCGGGCTGCTGGCGTGGAAGGTTGTTCTGCGAGATAGCGCGAGTTTGTCGCAGCGCGTGATTGTAAGCCGTTTGGTGTTGAAGGACACACCGGGTCGTCTTCTGGGCCCTGAGCCGACTTTGAGGTCGGGTCGATGGAAGTCCGCTTTGTTTGTCTAAGCGGACGTGGCGCAATCTCAGTCAGATGACCGCTTTAATTGCACGTGAAACCAGGTACAGTCCGTCCCGCGCGTCACTGACGAGGTGATCGAATGAAACGGCGGGAGTTCATCGAACTTCTTACTGGTTCGACTATTGCAATCGTGTGGTCGTTCGCTGCACGAGCGCAGCAGGAGCGCATACGACGGGTTGGCATCCTGATCGGATGGGAGGAAGGCAATCCCTCGGGAAAGCTCCTTCTTGCCAAATTTACACAAAGGCTTCGCGAGTCGGGCTGGAGAGAAGGCAGCAACATCCGATTTGATGTTCGCTGGGGGGCGGGAAATCTTGAACGGATGCAGGCCTTCGCGAAAGAGTTGGTTGCTCTGAAACCCGACCTAGTTGTCACAGCTACCACTCCTGCGACCGCAGCGCTCCAACGAGAGACACGAACCATTCCAATTGTATTTGTAACTGTTTCCGACCCGGTTGGGGCTGGCTTCGCCGCGAGCCTGTCTCATCCCGGCGCAAATATCACCGGGTTCATTAATCTTGAGCCGACAATGGGAGGCAAATGGCTAGAACTTCTCAAGGAGATCGCACCCAGCGTTAAGCGCGTCGCAATTATCTTTAACCCCAATACTGCGCCCGGAGGTGGTTCTTATTTTCTCCCCTCGTTCGAGGCGGCCGCGCGATCCCTTGACGTTGTACCACTTACAGTACCCGTTCACAGCGAGGCCGAAATTGAAACAGCAATCACGATGCTGGCACAACAGCCGGGCGGTGGCCTTATCGTCCAGTCGGACGGCTTCATGGTTGGCCATCGCGCAAAGATCATATCGCTCGTGACCCAACACAATGTGCCTGCGGTCTCTGATCAAACGCTTCCTCCTCAGAGTGGTGGCCTGCTCTCGTACGGGCCGGTCGACGAGGACTTGTTTCTTGGTGCCGCCCTTTACGTCGACCGCATCCTCCACGGCGCTAACCCAGCAGAGCTTCCCGTGCAGGTGCCAACCAGATTTGAGATGAGATTAAATCTCAAGACAGCCAACAAGCTCGGTCTTTCAATCCCACCATCCGTTCTCGCCAGTGCCGATGAGGTGATCGAATAGGTGTTATGCTGCGCCGCATGACATTGAGTCGCCATCGGGACAAAGCGGATGCAGCCTTCGCCGCATCACGCCGCCGGGTTCATGGGTACACGGCCCAGCGCCCGTTCGAGCGAATGCGTCCAATCCGGAATCCAGGATTGAAACAGCGTTTGCCAACGCTCGGCGTCGTCAGGCGCGGTGTCGAGCGTCACGGTCCATTCGATGAAGGTTCGGTTGCCCGCGACGACCGGACGCAAATGCATCGTGCCTTCGTAGCGCGTCGGTGCGGGCGTATCCGTCGACGCTTCGGACGGAAACGGCAGCGGCTCGATCCCCGCATAAGTCAGCGAATGCGCCTCATCCGAGTGACCGGCGAGGCGCTGCCGGATCCAGTTGCCGAGATAGCAGAAGCGCCTGATGGCGCCGATCTCGTCACCGCCCTTGTCGTCCTCGATGATGCTCTCGCTGACGCCGTCGATATAGGCCGGGTAGTTGTTGAAATCGCGGATCAAGGTCCACACGGTTTCCAGCGGATGGTTCAGCACGCTGCTGTAATAGGCTGTCGTCATGGTTCTCTCTGCGGTCGATCGCGGCCCGATTGGCGAGCCGCACATGGATACCTATTTCGGGTAGCCTGATCGCCGCCACCCGATTTCCGGCTGTGGCGAGATGCCCACCGGCAGCATGCCCGCATCATCAGCCAACGCCTTGCGACCCCAGCGCAAAGCCGCCTAGAATGGCGCATCACAAGAGCGTCCGGCTTCACGGATGCCGCAGGGAGGATCACCGATGTCCAGGAAGATCACGCGCCGCGCCTTTGCGGCTTCATCCGCGGCTGCCGCGGCCGTTGCCGGATTTGGCTTCAAGCCGGCGTTGGCGCAGGCCTATCCGGCCCGGCCGGTGACCGTGATCGTGCCCTGGGGCGCCGGCGGCGGCACCGACGCGACCGCGCGCATCGTGGCGGCGCTGCTGGAGAAGGATCTCGGCCAGCCCTTCAACGTGGTCAATCGCACCGGCGGCTCCGGCGTGGTCGGCCATTCCGCGATCGCGACCGCCGCGCCCGACGGCTACACCATCGGCATGCTGACGGTGGAAATCTCGATGATGCACTGGCAGGGGCTCACCGAACTCGCGCCGAAGAGCTACACGCCGCTGGCGCTGATGAACGAGGACCCGCCCGGCATCCAGGTCAGTTCCACCTCGCCCTACAAGACCGTGAAGGAACTCGCCGATGCCATCAAGGCAGCGCCCGCGGGCAAGATGAAGGCTTCGGGCACCGGCCAGGGCGGCATCTGGCATCTGGCGCTGGTCGGCTGGATGCAGGCGATGGGACTGGCGCCGAACCATGTCGCCTGGGTGCCCTCGAACGGCGCCGCGCCGGCGATGCAGGACCTCGCGGCCGGCGGCCTCGACCTCACGACATGCTCGGTGCCCGAAGCCCGCGCCATCATCGAGGCCGGCAAGGCGCGCAGCCTCGCGCTGATGTCGCATACGCGCAACCCGGCCTTCCCCGACGTGCCGACGCTGAAGGAAGCCATGGGCATCGACTATTCGACCGGCGCGTGGCGCGGCATTGCCGGCCCCAAGGGCTTGCCCGCCGATGTCTCGGCCAAGCTGACGTCGGCGCTGAAGAAGGTTTACGACTCCAAGGAGTTCAAGGAGTTCATGAGCAACCGCGGCTTCGGGACGGTCTGGGGCGATGCCAATGAATTCGCCACCTTCATGGACAAGGGCGATGCCCAGATGGGCGTGGCGATGAAGGCCGCCGGTCTCTCGAAGGCCTGATCTTCGTCGGCTGATATCGTCCTCTGCGGAGCCACTTCATGCGTCTTCCCGATCGCGTCACGGGATTGTTTCTCGTTGGCCTCGGCGCTGCCGCCGCCTATGGCGGCTGGCAGTTGCCCCCGGTGCCCGGCCAGCCGGTCGGACCCAATGTGTTTCCGCTGGTGATCGGAACCGGCCTCGCACTGTGCGGGCTCGCCATCGCGCTCGGCATCGGCCACAGCTTCGAAGAGGAAGAAGAACTGATTCCGGTCGAGGGCGGCCAGCCGCCGCCTCCGGCCAGCAGGTTCTACGGCCTGCGCGCGCTGCTGCCGCCGGCGCTGCTGTTGTTCTATGTGGCGGCGGCCGACCTGCTCGGCTTCATCATCACGGCGGGGCTGATCGTGTACGTTACTTCCACCGCACTCGGTGCCCGCTGGAAGCTGTCGCTGCCGCTCGCCGCGCTGGCGCCGATCGGCATTCACCTGATCTTCTCCAAACTGCTGCGCGTGCCGTTGCCGGCCGGGCTGCTGCCGATGCCCTGGTGATCGATGCTCAATACACTCGGCCAAGCCTTCTCGCTGATCTGCACCTGGGAAGTCATCGTTGCGATGCTGGCGGCATCGGTCTACGGCCTCGTCATCGGATCGCTGCCCGGGCTGTCCGCCACGATGGCGACCGCGCTGCTCGTTCCCGTCACCTTCTATCTGTCGCCGATTGCCGCGATCGCCACCATCGTGGCGGCCTCCTCGATGGCGATCTTTTCCGGTGACATCCCCGGCGCGCTGCTGCGCATCCCCGGCACGCCGGCCTCGGCGGCCTATGCGGACGAAGCCTATGCGATGACGCGCAAGGGCGAGGCGGAACTGGCGCTCGGCGCCGGCGTCTGGTTCTCCGCGGTCGGCGGCATCGCCGGCACGCTCTCGCTGATGATCCTGGCGCCGCCGCTGGCCGAGATCGCGCTGTCGTTCTCGACCTTCGAATATTTCTGGCTGGCGCTGCTCGGCCTGATGTGCGCCACGCTGGTCGCGCGCTCCTCGCCGGTGAAGGCGATCGCCGGCATGTTCATCGGCCTGCTGGTGTCCTGCGTCGGCATCGAGAATCCCGGCGGCGTTCCCCGCTTCACCTTCGGCGTCACCAACCTGCTCGGCGGCATCGAGCCGATCCCGGCGCTGGTCGGCGTGTTCGCGGTGGCGCAGGTGATGCGCGCGATGCTGACGCCGGAGCCGCCGCCGATCCCGCGGCGCAGGTTCGGGAGCATCATGGCGGGACAGTGGCTGCTGACCAGGAAATATCACTGGCAGATGACGCGCGGAAACATCATCGGCATCATCATCGGCGTGCTGCCGGGCGCCGGCGCCGACATGGCGGCCTGGGTCAGCTACGCCATGTCGAAACGCTTCTCCAAGGAACCGGAAAAGTTCGGCACCGGCCATGTCGAGGGCCTGGTCGAGGCCGGCGCCAGCAACAATGCCAGCATCGCCTCCGGCTGGGTGCCTTCGCTGCTGTTCGGCATTCCCGGCGACACCATCGCGGCGATCGCGATCGGCGTGCTCTACATGAAGGGCCTCAACCCGGGGCCGACGCTGTTCACCGAAAAAGCGTCGAGCATGTACGCGATCTACCTGATGTTCATCATCGCCAACGTCATCATGATCCCGTTCGGCATCGTCATGATCCGCCTGGCGAGCCTCGTGCTGCGCGCGCCGCGCTCCAGCGTGATGCCGGTCATCATGCTGTGCTGCGCGGTCGGCTCCTTCGCGATCGGCAACAACATGTTCGGCGTCGTGACGGTGGCGGCCTTCGGGGTCATCGGCTACGTCATGGAGGAGAACGGCTATCCGGTCGCCGCCATGGTGCTCGGCATCGTCATGGGCACCATGATCGAGCAGAGCTTCGTCACCTCGCTGATCAAGTCCGACGGCAGCGTGCTGCCGTTCTTCGAGCGGCCGATCGCGGCGATCCTCGCCGCCTTCGCGATCGGCGCGCTGATCTGGCCGGTGCTGGTCTGGGTGTGGCGCAAGATGAAGCGCGGACCTGTCCCCGCCACGTCGTCCCGGTGAACGACCCGTGCAGGCCCCTCGCCTGCACGGCACGGCCGTTGTAAACCAGCGGCATGACCCTGCCGAAAACTGCTTCCCTCGACATCAAGAAGCTCGCCAAGGACCTCCGTGCCGGCCAGCGCGCGGCGCTGGCGCGCGCGATCACGCTGATCGAGAGCCGGCGTGGAGATCACCAGGCCGCCGCCCGCGACCTGGTGCAGGCGCTGCTGCCTGAGACCGGCAAGGCATTCCGCGTCGGCATCACCGGCTCGCCCGGGGTCGGCAAGTCCACCACCATCGACGCGCTGGGCATGTTCCTGATCGAGCGCGGCCACAAGGTCGCGGTGCTGGCGGTGGACCCCTCCTCGGCCCGCACCGGCGGCTCGATCCTCGGCGACAAGACACGGATGGCGCGGCTTGCGAATTCGGAGGCCGCCTTCATCCGGCCCTCGCCCTCATCAGGCACGCTCGGCGGCGTCGCGGCCAAGACCCGCGAGGCGATGCTGCTGTGCGAGGCGGCCGGCTTCGACGTGGTGCTGGTGGAGACCGTCGGCATCGGCCAGTCCGAGACCGCGGTCTGCGACATGACCGACTTCTTCCTGGCGTTGATGCTGCCCGGCGCGGGCGACGAATTGCAGGGCATCAAGAAGGGCCTGGTCGAGCTTGCCGACATGATCGCGATCAACAAGGCCGACGGCGACAACATCAAGCGCGCCAACATGGCGGCGGCGGAATATCGCTCGGCGCTGCATATCCTGACGCCGCGCTCGCAGCACTGGCATCCGCCGGTCGTGACCTATTCGGCGCTGACGGGCATCGGCATGGACGCATTGTGGCAGAAGGTCGTCGATCACCGCACTGCGATGAACGCTTCGGGCGAATTTGCAGGCCGGCGGCGCGAGCAGCAGGTGAAATGGATGTGGTCGATGCTGGAGCAGCGCATGATGGCGCGGCTGCGTTCCGACCCCTCGATCCGCGCCAGGGTCAAGAAGACCGAGGCCGACGTCGCCGAGGGCCGCATCACGCCGGCGCTCGCGGCCGAACAGATCGCGGAGTGGCTGCGGTGAGCGAAGGACTGCGCGTTCTCGTCACCGGCTTCGGCCCGTTTCCCGGCGCGCCCCACAACCCGACGCAGCCGCTGGTGGCGCGCCTGACGCGGCTGCGTCGCCCCGCTTTCGGCGATGTCGAACTCTCCAGCCACATCTTTCCTGTCACCTATGCCGCGGTCGATCGCGAATTGCCGCTCGCACTCCTGCAGCACAGGCCGCATGCGCTGCTGATGTTCGGCCTCGCCTCGCGAACTCCATACTTGCGGATCGAAACCCGCGCCCGCAACGCCGTCACCATGCTGTGGCCCGACGCCGCGCAGACGCGGGTCCGGAAAGGTTCGATCGCCGCCGCCGCCGACGCGCGCAGGTTCGGGCCGCATACCGCAAAGCTGCTGCGCGCGGCAAAAGCCACCGGCCTCGATGCCCGCGCCTCGCGCGATGCCGGCAGCTATCTCTGCAACTATCTGAGCTGGCGCGCGATCGAGACGGCCGGCGCCGACACCGGCCCCCGTCTCGCCGCCTTCGTTCACATCCCGCCGCTGGCGCGCGCCGGCGCCGTCAGGCGCAAGGGTTCTCCGCGCATCACGCTCGAGGAACTGGTCGACGCCGGCGAAGCGATGCTGCTGGAAATGGTGCGGCTGGCAAGAAGGGCCGGCTAACCCGGGACGACGGGGATGATTAACCCTACCCCCAACAATCACCGCTCCCGCCCCGCATCTTCACCAAGCGGAGCCGGATTTCCGCGATACCTGGGGAAAACGCGAATGTCTGGAGCGCGAAGGCCACTCATCATGGACATGAACCGCCGCCATCTCATTGGAGGGTCCGCCGCCGGCGTGGCCGGCGCGCTCGCGATGTCGCCCGACGCCGCCCGCGCGGCACCCCTCACCTCCACGTTCGGTCGCGACGTCACGCAATTCGGCGTGCGTCCGGGCGCTCCGGATGACCAGACGGCCAAGCTGCAGCGTGCAATCGACGAGGCGGCGCGGGCGCAGGCGCCGCTGGCGCTGCCGCCGGGCGTCTATCGCACCGGCATGCTGCGGCTTGCGAACGGCACGCAACTGGTCGGCGTGCGCGGCGCGACCAAACTTGTATTCACCGGCGGCAGCTCGATGTTCCTGGGCGAAAGCGCCGGCAGCCTCGGCCTGACCGGCCTGACCCTCGATGGCGGCAATATCCCGTTGCCGCCGCGCCAGGGACTGATCCATTGCCTCGGCGGCCGCGACGTGCGCATCGCCGGCTGCGAAATCACAGCAAGCGGCGGCAACGGCATCTGGCTCGAGCAGGTCTCCGGCGATATCTCCAACAACATCTTCCGGAAGATCGCGGCCACCGCCGTCGTGTCGTTCGACGGCAAAGGCCTGATCGTCTCGCGCAACACCATCATCGATACCAACGACAACGGCATCGAGATCCTGCGCACCGCGATCGGCGACGACGGCACGCTGGTTCTGGACAACCGCATCGAGGACATCAAGGCCGGCCCCGGCGGCTCCGGGCAGTACGGCAACGCGATCAACGCATTCCGCGCCGGCAACGTGATCGTGCGCGGCAACCGCATCAAAAATTGCGACTATTCGGCGGTGCGCGGCAATTCGGCGTCCAACATCCACATCACGGACAACAGCGTCAGCAATGTCCGCGAGGTCGCGCTCTATTCGGAATTTGCGTTCGAGGCCGCCGTGATCGCCAACAACACCGTGGACGGCGCGGCCGTCGGCGTCTCCGTCTGCAATTTCAACGAGGGCGGCCGCATCGCGGTGGTCCAGGGCAACATCATCCGCAACCTGCTGCCGAAGCGGCCGATCGGCACCGCGCCCGACGACGACGCCGGGATCGGCATCTATGTCGAAGCTGATACGACGGTTACGGGTAACGTGGTCGAGAACGCGCCGTCGTTCGGCATCATCGCCGGCTGGGGCAAATATCTCCGCGATGTCGCCATCACGGGCAACGTGATCCGCAACGCCTTCGTCGGCGTCGGCGTCTCGGTGCTGCCGGGCGCCGGCACGGCGCTGGTCAGCAACAACATGATCTCGGAAACCCCGCGCGGCGCCGTGGTCGGGCTCGACCACGCCCGCACCATCACGACCGATCTGTCGGCCGAGGGCGCGCAGCGCCATGTGCAGGTCGTGGTCGGCGGCAATGCGGTGCGGCGCTAGTCTGCGCCGTTCGCCGCTGCCTAAAGCGCGTTGCGCAGCAGCGGATAGCGATTCTTCATCGCGTCGAGATCGAGCACCGGGACCGGCAGTTCGTCGAGCGCGACCACGTCGGGCGCGGGCAGAGCGTCTTCCGCAACGGCGATCCGGTTCTCCAGCGCGACCAGGAAGTCAGCGGGCATGTCGCGCGGCGGTGGCGCGGCGGCAATCGGCGCCGCTTGCGGCTGAAGCGACACAATCGGACGGCGGTACCCCTCGTCGCGCGGCAGCGGCGTCAGCGGCAGCCGCAAGGTTCCACGGCGGCCAAGCCAGGCCAGGTCGATCGTCGTGTTGTCGAGCGAGGCCTCGCGGTTCAGGAGATCGCGCCACGTTGCGACCGCGGCTTTGGCCTCCTGGATGTTTTCGAGAAATTCGCGCTCGCTGTGAAAGCGGCGCCAGCGCCCGGTCTCGAACAGTTCAGTGAGGTAGTCCAGCCGTTGCTCGGCGAGGTTGCACCAGCGCGCAACGATGTTGCGGCCGCGTGCCACGTCTGCAGGATGTGCCATAAATTAGCCCGTAAGAGAGAGACGGACGCAGACGCAACCAGCGACGAATCAGTTTGGAGATGACCAGGATATTCTGTGGAAAACTTTTTCGTTGTCCAGTGCGCGAAAGCTACTAAAGCGCAAAAGGATCGAAAGCACCCGGACAAATACGGAGTTTACCTGCTCTATCCACAGAGCACGCCCGACGATGCCACTCGCGATGACACACGCAATAATTGTTCACCGTTCTGGCAAGCGAAAAACGTGTAACTGCGGTGAACGCGGCACCGCGTGTCGCGCGACTTCGTTGAAAGGCATTTGCCGAAAATAAAAGACCCGTCCGGGGGGACAACCGGACGGGTCAAGCCATATGGGCGCTTGGGGTGGATGGGCGCTCGCGCCGAATATAGCCATTGGGGAGGGATTACCGCTCCCACATTGATAAGTCGCGGCACCGTCGCCGGACGTTCAAAACGCCGGAGGATTTTTTTAACCTCGTGTTTGGGAGCGATTGCCGCGAAATGCGGCGTATCGGCGCTATTTGGCGGCGTTTGCGGCCGATTTTTCCGATGCCGTCGACGGCGGGGGTTCGTTGAGCGCCCGGCTCACGGAAGCGTTATCTGCGGCCGGATCGAGCGCCGGAGCTTTTTCAGCCGGCTTGCCGGAGGCCGCGGCGAGCGGAAGCCCCGGGGCCGCGGCAGCCGCGGTCACCGCGGCAAAGGCGTCGGCCTCGCCTGCGCCGAACAGATCGTCACGGCCGGGGGCGCCGAGATCGCGGGCCGTGCTGGTCAGAATGGCGCGAACATCGCCCGGCTTCAGTGCCGGATTACACTCCATGATCAGCGCCGCCACGCCGCTGACATAGGCGGCGGAGAACGAGGTGCCCGAGGTGATCTGATATTTTTCATCCGGCGCCGGCAGGAAGATGTCCGCGCCGGGTGCAGCGATCGCGATGTGGTTGCCGCGGTTCGACGCTGCAAACAGCCTTTCCTGCGCGTCGGTGCCGCTCACCGCGATGACGTTCGGATTGGCGGCTGGATAGAGCGGCGGCGATTTCGCGCCGGCATTGCCGGCCGCGGCCACCATCAGGATCCCGCGGGCCGCCGTCGCGGCGATGCCCCGTTCGATCAGCGGATCCTTGGGGCCGGCAAAGCTCATATTGATGATCTGCGCACCATGCTGCGCCGCATAGTCCAATCCCCTGAGGATCACATAGGAGGTGCTCTCCGCGCCCTTCGATCCCGAGGCGAAGGCGCGGATCGCGATCAGCCTCGCCTCCGGCGCGCTGCCCATCAGCCTGGCGTGCGCGACGATCGCACCCGCAATCCCGGTGCCATGGGTATGCGGGCCTTCCTTGCTGCCGAGGGCGTCGAAACTGTCGGAAACCGAATTGGCAAGTTCGGGATGCCTGGCGTCGATACCGGAATCGATCACCGCGATGGTGACGTTCATGCCGCGGACCACCGCGTGCGCCTGCGGCAGCCTGAGCTGGGCGATCGCGTATTGCGCGGCGTCGCCCTCGACCACGGGCTTCTTCTGGTCCTGCAGGACATAGCGGAAATTGAGTTGCACCGAGCGCACGCTGCCATCGGCCGCAAGTTGGCGGCGCACGGTGTCCACGGGCCGGTTATCGACGATGCGGAACAGGCCGATGGTCCCGCCGATCAGCGGGAAGCTCTGCGAGGCGATGCGCTCCAGGCCGTGACGCCGGGCCAGCGCATCCGCTTCCGTGTCGGATAGCGCGCCGTCGATCTCGGCGACGAGCTCGTTCCTGACCGCGCTCAGATTGACCGCGGCCTGGGCGTTGTTCTTGCCCGATCCGCCCTTGCCCTTCCTGCCCGAGGTGCTGTCGCCGCCGCCTCCTCCGGCCGATGTGACCGGACGATCGAAGCACTCGCCACCCGGGCCGCGCATCGCAGCCTGGCAGCCCGGATACAGGTTGGGCGAAAGCCGCGCATGGGGAAGCGTCGACTGCACGCCGGCGCCGGGGTGCACGCGCAGGGTCGAACTCATGGTGCCGATCCGGGTCGGCGGCGTGCGCGCGACCCTGTCCACGCTCACATTCGGCCGGGCGGCAATCGTGGGGTTGATGCGCGGCGCCACCGTCGGGTTGATGGTGGGTACCCGCGCGCCAACGTTCAGATTGGGGGTGCGCATGATGCTCTGCGCCTGCACCGCGGATGGTCCGACCGCGATCAATGGCAGCAGCAGCGCGGCCGACATCGCCCCTGCCATACGCAGGATGCCTGGCCGCGAACTCTTGCGATCATGAACCATGGGACCTCGGCTTGACCGTCCCGCGCGGCGGACTTACGGCGTCGCCACCGCCAGGCTGACGATCTTCTCGCGCTGCAGCCTCGCGATCAGGCCGGCGGTTTCGTCCTTGCTCATCGCCTTGCCGAACTGCAGGCGGAACATGCCGCCCTTGGCGCCGTCGATGATCGAGGCCTGGTAATTGTCGAGCAGCGCCGTGATGTCGGCGATGCGGGCCTCGGGCGTAAACCGCACCAATACGCGCGCCGGCGCCAGGCCGCTCTCGAGACCGCGTGTAATCGGCCCGGACGACGGCTCGTTCATGCTCAGCGATGCCGTCTGGAACGAGGCGGTCTGATTCTTCATCAGCACCGCGCCGATCACGCCGGCCTGCAACACGAGCGCCACGGCGCCGAGGCTTGCCGACCAGGCGAGCGTTCGCGGCGACAGGCTTGCGAAAAACTCCGATACGTGCACCGACAGGCTCACCGAACGCTGCGGCTCGCGCACCGGCTCGGCATCGATGGCGGCGAACAGCTTCTGCATGGCACGCGCGGACGGCGCACCGAGGCTCTCGTTGAGGCTGATCGTCTCGGCATATTCCTCGCGGATGACGGCGTACTGCCGGGCGAGCGCGGGATCGCTGGCGAGCGCGTCCTCGACGCGGCGAGCGTCGCGCGCGTTCAGGGTGCCGGCCGCGTGGAACGGCAGCAGCATCTCGATCTCGCCGGGCTCTTGATCCAGCATTTGCCTGCTCGCAGCCATCATGGCCAACCTCGCTCTATGCCTGCTGCCTTGAGCAACTCGGCCAATTTCTTGCGCGCATAAAACAGGCGCGTCTTGACGGTGTTCTCCGGAATTCCGACGATCTCGGCCACCTCTTCCACGGACTTCTCGTGGTAGTAGACGAGATCGACGATCTCCCGGTGCTCCGGCGAAAGTGCCGTCATGCACTTGCGCAACGCCTCACCCGTATCCTTCTTCTGTGCGGCCACTTCCGGATCATCGGACGTATCCTCGATCGCGTTCGCGGTCTCGTCGTCCAATCCAACGTCCTTGCGGCGCCGAAGTGCCGAAAGGGCCTTGAACCGGGTAATCGCCAGCAGCCAGGTGGTAACGGCGGAGCGGCCTTCGAACTTGCCGGCCTGACGCCACACATCGAGAAAAACCTCGCTGATGAGATCCTCCGCGACTTGTTCATCCCTTACGAGCCGAAGCCCGAAACGGAACACCCTGACATGGTGCCTTCCATAGAGCACCTGCATGGCGAGCCGGTCGCCTTGAGCGATCCGAGCGATCAGAACGTCGTCTGAAGCCGCCTGTGCCGCGCTCAATGGCCGTCTCGCAACGTTGGTCGGACGGAGGTGGCCTGCGGTTCGATGTGAAGAGTGAGATTATTCACAATACGGCAATGCCGTAGTTGCATGTGTGACCTACCCCACAGACGAGCGGTGCCGGGCCATGTCCCCGGCAGAAGCGAGCTGAGTCCCAAAGCTGGTACCATATTACGGAAACACTTTCCAAAAGACGCGCCACCGCAACCTTAGCAAGGCTTCACCGGCAGGGCAGCAGCCGCCTGACGCCGCAGGTTGTCGCTAAGTTAGGCACCGTACTATCGGAATCCGGCAGATTCCATTGGGAAAACAGTGCACTGACAGGGTTCTAACGGACCCGATTCGATCCCGAAAGATACCAAACCTAAAGGCTTTATTCCTAAAGTTTCGTCGGCAGACACCAACAGCGACGGGACATGAGCAGCGCGGCTTCATTGCTTCAGGGGCAAGGCTCCCAGAGTACGACCGCGCCCGTCGTCCTCAGGCCGCCGGAAATGTTGAGGCGCCGGGTCGGCCAGCGCCGCCACATGCTGGCCGTCCAGGGCGTGAGCTACGTGCTCATGACGCTGGTCATGCTGGTCTATTGCTACGCCGGCAGCATCCCGCTCATTCTGCCCTCGGCGTATTTCGTTTGCGGCGTCGGCCTGCTTTCGGTCTTCGTCGTGCTGTCGGAAGCGCATTTCAACGACCGCTTCGAGGACCACTATCTCACGATCTACCAGGTCGCCGGCCACGTCGCGCTCCAGCTCTGCTTTCTGCTGGCAGCCCCGCAGATCGGATTTTTCTTCCTGAGCGTGGTGTTCCTGATCTTCGGATTCGGTGCGCTGCGGATGACTTCCCGCCAGGCGATCACCTCCTGGACGCTGACCATGATCGGCCTGGCGCCGATCTTCCTCTTTACCAGCACCCCGATCGGCCTGCCGATCACCACCCCGACCGAACGCGTCGCCGCGATGCTTTCTTTCGTGCTGACGATCGGCCAATGCGCCTTTGTCGGGCTGTACGGCTCGACCATGCGCAAGATGCTCTACGACCGCAGCTTCGAGCTGAAGGCGGCGTACAAGCGGATCGAGGAGCTTGCCGAAATCGACGAGCTGACCGGCGCATCCAACCGCCGCAGCATCATGCGCATGCTGCAGGAGGAAATCGATCGGGCCGGACGCAGCGGTTCGCCCTGCTCCATCGCGCTGATCGACCTCGACTGGTTCAAGCGCATCAACGACGCCTACGGCCATCCGACCGGCGACGAGGTTCTGCGCACGTTTTCAATCACCGCATTCGCCAACATCCGCAGCGTCGACCGCTTCGGCCGCTATGGCGGCGAGGAATTCCTGCTGGTGCTGCCGGACATGGAGACCGAGCGCGCGGCGCGTGCGGTGGACCGCCTGCGCGCCATGATCGCCGAACTCGACTGGAGCGCATTCTCGCCCGGCATGAAGGTGACCATGTCCGCCGGCGTTGCAACGCTCAATCCGAACGAAACGTCTGACACATTTCTCGCGCGCGCCGACAGCGCGCTTTATGCAGCCAAGGCGCAGGGGCGCAACCGCATAGCCAGCGCCTGATCCAACATATTTCAGCTCCGGTGGCGAAGAAGTCGCCGCCGGTCTTGCTCCAGGATAGAGTCATGATTTTGAAAGCCGCAATACCTGCCTCTTCCGGCCATCTGCTCGATGAGCTGCAGTCCACGCTTACGCACGGCACCGTCGCACGCCGGGTAGAGACCCTGCGGCGGGTGACCGATCTCTTCATCAATGGCGCGATCGATTATTCGGACGAGCAGGTCGGGCTGTTCGACGACGTCTTCCAGTGCCTGATCGATCACATTGAAACATCGGCCAAGATGCTGCTGGCCAACCGTCTCGCTCCGATCGACACGGCGCCGCCGCTCACCATTCGCGCGCTGGCCTTCGATGACGTGATCGAGGTGGCGGGCCCGGTGCTGTCGCAATCGGCGCGGCTCGACGACAAGACGCTGATCGAGAATGCGCGCTGCAAGAGCCAGGCGCATCTGATGGCGATTTCGACCCGCAGGACGCTGAGCGGCGCGGTCACCGACGTGCTGGTCCAGCGCGGCAACGACGACGTCGTGCGATCTGCGGTGAACAATCCCGGCGCGGAATTCACCGAGCGCGGCTTCACCCGTCTCGTCGATCGTGCCGAGGGCAACGACGATCTCACGGCCTCCGTCGGCCTGCGGCCGTCGGTACCGCGGCATCTCTATCTGAAACTGCTGGCCAAGGCCTCCGCCACGGTGCGGCAGCGGCTGGAGGCAGCCAATCCCAGGCAGGTGGCCGAGGTGCCGACCGCGGTCAAGGAAGCGACGCGGCGTGCCCGCTCGGCGACCTCGACGATCACCAGGAACACCGATATCGCGCATGCGCTGGTCAAGTCGCTCTACGACGACGGCCGGCTCGACGAACGCCAGGTCGCCGCGTTTGCCGAAGCCGGAAAATTCGACGAGGCCAACGCCTCGATCGCGGCGCTCGCCAACATGCCGGTGGCAATCGCCGAGAACATGATGGTCGAAAGTCGGGCCGAGGGCGTGATGATCCTGGCCAAGGTCGCCGGGCTGTCATGGCCGACGGTACGAACCATCATCAGGATGCGCGACGAACTGTCGGGCGCGGAGCCGACCGATCTGATGGCCAGCCAGGATACCTATGAGCGGTTGCGGCCGTCGACGGCGCAGCAGGTGCTGCGCTTCCACCGCATGCAGCAGAACGCGCCGAGCGGGCCTGTACCTAGAGCATGATCCGGAAAAGTGTGCAGCGGTTTTCCGAAAAGATCATGCTCAAACAATAATCTAAAGCGCGATGACGATTCATCCCAATCTCATCGCGCTTTAGTACCTGAGCAGCTTCGCTCCGGCGAGCGCGCCGATCGCGGTCACCAGCGCGGTTGCGATGGTGTACCAGGTCGCCACGAATAGCGGCGAGTCATCCGTGCAGTGCGACGCATAGAGCGTCGCCGCCAGTCCCGCCGACAGCAGTCCGGCGGCGGCGCCGGCGACGGCCGGCCGCGACGGCGCGCCGTGACGCAGTCCGATCAGCGCGCCGGCCAGCAGCGGCAGCGACAGCCCCGGGATCGCCGTCATGCAGACCCAGGAGTTCTTGCCGACCAGCCGTGTCATCATCGGCAAGCGTTGCGGCATCATCATCTCGCCGCTGATCGCGGCAGCCAGGATTCCGACCGGCGCCAGCAGCAGCCAGCCGAACCCGCGCAGCGAGGCCTCGGGACGCGACAGGTGCAGGCTGACGGCAATCGCCGAGATCGCCAGCGCCAGGGTCACCGCGAATTTCAGGTCGAAGAACGGATTGTGCATCGCCACCATCACGTCCGGCCGAACGCCGAGCTCGGTGAAGAACATCAACAGCGAAACCGGCGCCGCGGCGAGCAGCGCCAGCATCAGCGCGAAGCCGACCGGGCGCGCGCGGTGCGTATTGTCTTCTGCCAGCGATCGAATGAGCTGATCGGTATCCATTTCAGTGTTCCCGCAGCTTCGCCGTCAGGCTGGCCAGCCCCCGGTGCAGCGCCACCCGCACCGCGCCCTCGCTCATCGAAAACTTGATCGCCGTATCCTTGATCGAGGCGGCATCGACGGCGATCGACTGCAGCACCTCGCGCTGTCGCACCGGCAGCGTCTTGAGCTGGGCCGCCACCTCGCTTGCCGACGCCGACTCGGCCGGGGTCTCGCCCGGCAGCGTCTCGGCGAAATCGTCGATATCGACGAAGATCCGCCGGCCGCGGCGACGTAGCGCGTCGATCAGCTTGTTGCGGGCGATCGCGAACAGCCATGGGGCAAATGGGGCGCTGGCGTCCCAGGTATGCCGCTTCAGATGCACCGCCAGCAAAATGTCCTGCACGATATCCTCGGATTGATCGACCGGTTGCCCGGCCCGCGCCAAGCCACGGCGCGCCGCGGCCCGGAGCACCGGCGTGACGGCCTTGAGCAGGCGATGATACGCCGCACTGTCGCCTGCAATGGCCGACCGCATCAGGCCGGTCCATTCGTCATCCCGCTCGCGCACCCGCGCTCCTACCCTGCAATTCGGTCGAACTTTCAATTTGTTACATCAGGACCGTCCCGATCACGAAGTCGTGATCGAATATCCTCCGCAGCGCCGCGCGAGGAGGAATCGGCGCGCCGGCTGCGGATGGCAGGCTCTTAACATCGATCGCGTGAGCCCGCACCCGCCGCCGCCCTCCGTCGGGAAATCGGGAGGCGGCCAAAAAGCCCGTGGGCAAAAGTCCGCTGCAATACCATTGCCCAGCTTTTGCCCGGTGTGGCCCGAATATACCCTCTTTCCGCCGTGCTGTGGTCACCGGCGCAGTCTCATTTCGGTGCAGGGCGGCGGCCAATGGGAGTTTCCAGATGACGATCAGAGCCAGCGCAGGATCGGCCCTGCTTTTTGCAGCGGGACTCCTGATGAGCTTGGCGGGACCTGCACCGGCGATGGCTGCCGGTGAGGACGGCGCTGCCGTCTCGAAGTCGGAGGGTGCGCCATCCGGCAAGTCCGTCAGGCAGGGTTCGCGTCACCGGCACGCCCATCGCAAATCCACCGGCACGGCGTCGAAATCTACCGAGGGCAAGCAGGTCGAGGAAAAGCAGGTCGCCGATGCAAGCGGCGCTGCGCCGCCCGCGGTTCCCGGCTGGCTGGCCAATGCGAATGCGCAAATGACCGCGGCCGATGCGTCCCCCGATAGCGCCAACGGCATGTCGGCAGCAACGGCGGACAAGCCGGCCGAGGCGGAGACCCCGGCGGATGCCTCCGACCAGCTCAGCGACGCCGACCGTGCGTTGCAGGAATCCCCTTCCGCGCCGACGCCTGCCACCCAGGGGGTGGTAATGGCTTCGACCTCCAGGCCGATGTCGGAGAGCGCGAGCAACGACAGTTCCACCCTGGACAGGACATCGTTGATCGGAAAGGTCTTCATCGCCGTCGGCACGTTGCTGACCGTGGCCTCGGCCGCGCGCATGTTCATGGCATAAGCCAGTCGCGCGAAGCGGGCGCGGCGCCGCCGCGTCCAGATGTCTCTATTCCCGCCTACTTGAAGCCCACCCCGGCAGCAGGCACATTGCTGCCAGATCGGTTATCCGGGGTGGATCATGGCGACGTTCGAACACATCATAGTCGAGAGCAAGGGCGCGGTCGGCATCATCAAGCTGAACCGGCCGAAGATGCTCAATGCGCTGTCATTCGGCGTGTTTCGCGAGATCGCGGCCGCCGTCGATGATCTCGAGGCCGACGACGGCATCGGCTGCATCCTGCTCACCGGCAGCGAAAAGGCGTTTGCCGCCGGCGCCGACATCAAGGAGATGCAGCCGAAGGGCTTCATCGACATGTTCTCCAGCGACTTTACCGCGATCGGCGGCGACCGCGTCGCCACCTGCCGGAAACCGACCATCGCGGCCGTCAGCGGCTATGCGCTCGGCGGCGGCTGCGAGCTCGCCATGATGTGCGACATCATCATCGCCGCCGACACCGCGAAATTCGGCCAGCCCGAGATCACGCTCGGCACCATCCCGGGCATCGGCGGCACCCAGCGCCTGACCCGCGCCATCGGCAAGTCCAAGGCGATGGACCTGTGCCTCACCGGACGGATGATGGATGCGGCGGAAGCCGAGCGTTCCGGCCTCGTCAGCCGCATCGTCCCGGCCGACAAGTTGATGGAAGAAGCGCTGTCGGCGGCAGAAAAGATCGCCTCGATGTCGCGTCCCGCCGCCGCCATGGCCAAGGAAGCCATCAACCGCGCGTTCGAGACGCCGCTGTCCGAAGGCATGAACGTCGAGCGCAACCTGTTCCACTCGACCTTCGCGCTGGAAGACCGCGCCGAGGGCATGGCGGCGTTCATCGAGAAGCGCAAGCCGGTGAACAGGAACAGGTAGGCCGGTCGATCATCGCCGCGCAACGGCTTCGCCGTTATCGTGCGAGCCGAGTCAAGAAGAGAGATCGCCGGCCGGCAGGATTGCCGCCATGAAGCGATAGGCACCATTTGCGCGATACCGGGGGTCCTTCAGAACGATCGACATGAATTCCCGATGGCCCGCCGTCGCACGACCGACCAGGCAGCCAGCGCTCGATTTCCCCATATCGTTGTGCGGGAGGTCATAGCCCCAATGATGGTGCACGCCGAACTCCGACCCTTTGACGGGGTGATCGAAATCTCTCTTGAAAGTCTTGAGCGGGTCGCGATAGCCCTCGATTTGGCCGGCCTGAATCAACGCATCGTGGGTGTGATACCAACCCTTGATCCAGGCCTTGTACTGTCCGAACTTGATGTGAAACGCACCGTCCGGGTTCATCGGAGTCAGTGTCCACTTGCGACTGGGCTCGGTTGTGGCCTCCCACTTTCCGACGATTTCGGGAACGCCATGTGCGTTCACCCGGAACGTGATCCGAAGGTCGTTGAATACATTGTTGCGATTGTCGTTCGGTTCGCCGTTCGGATCCATCCCCTCAATGTAGACGATGTTCACGCAGTCCGGATCGCGCGCGATCCAGTAGCCATTTCTCAGCATGGCCTTGGCAATTCGGCCGGCGAGATCAGCACCCGGAAGCAACGGGAGTTGCTCCGCCTGCGTGAGCGCGTGGACGATCTCCGGCGTCAGCCCGGTAAACTGGCCCAATCGTGCGCGTTGGGCAAACCTGCCCAATGCCCATTTCGTCACCGGGCCGTAGCCGCCGTCGGCGGGAGGATCCAGGTAGCCGCAATTGGTCAGTATTGCCTGGATGGCCTTGACGCCCTCCAGCGTGTCCAGTGACAGGGCACTCTCAGCGCGTACCGGCGGCAAGACCTCAGGCGACGGCGCAGGCGACGCAGTCCGGTCATCAAGCAGGGTTGCGATGACGGGCACGTCGCCGGCGAGTTCTCTTGATCCCTTCGACTGCCCCAGGCGAATACCGTAGTCGATCTGCTCATCCTTCAGCGGCGTCGGCCTGCCAGCCTCGTAGTGAAACATTGCCTTCCCGAACGACAACAAGGCGGCATTGTCGTCGAGGGCAATTTTCTTCCGTGCGCTGAATCCGGTCTTGCGCGTAACGAAATTCACATAGTTAGAATAATCTTGCCCGCCGCCATACGCGGTAATGATCTGGCCAACTGTCGTGATGTTTCTGCGCGCATAGCGCCGTAGCAGTTCCCACCACACGGCGACGCCATACTCCGGGGCTTCAAAGATCGTCGTCTTGTTCCCCGGAGTTGTTTCGACCGTATCGACATACCCGGGGTATCGTCTCTCCCAGGCTGCACCGTTCACGGCGCCGGGATTGTTGCAGCGGACTGAAACGGGCAACGTCCGATCAAAAGGCCTATCCGAATAGTAACCGCCACTGACCAACGCGCGATAGCGAACTGCCATTGCTGCGCTCCAAAAAAGGCTTGAAAAATCAATGTAACCAAAAGTTATTTTGGTATCCTACAGCAATCTATGCTTGTTGATCAAGGTGCGACTTGCAGTTGTCGTCAACAGCTTCGACGCGGACGCGTGTCAGGCAGCCTTGTTCACCCCAAGACTACTTTGTTCACCTCAAGGCTACTTTGCATGGGGTTGTTTTCGATATTTTCGTTGTCGCCGCTATTTTGTCCGCGCCAGCGCCGCATTCACCAGCGGGTCGTGTCCCCAGTGATGGTGTAGCTCGGTAGAGCAAGGCCGTCCGCCCGC
>NZ_DAINNI010000026.1:0-60769 GCF_036735945.1 Bradyrhizobium sp.
TCTTGGCGCGCATCGGCAGCGTCAGGTTCATGTAGTCCTGCAGCGAGCGCACCAGATAGGGGTTGCCGCAGGCCGAGAACAGCGCGACGTGGAAGGCGTCGTTGGTCTCGTGGATGCCGCGCAGATCCTGCGCGTCGGCCCTGGCGCAGTATTGCCGCTGCAACTCGACGAGCTGCTCGATCAGGCCAGGGGGAGCGGGCAGGGGGATCATCAGCGCGGCCTGCCGCGTCAGCATTTCCCGCACCTCGTAGATCTGGCGCACCTCCACGGCAGAGTAGAAACGCACGGTGGCGCCGATATTTTTCTCGCGCAGCACGATGCCCTGGCGCTCGAGCTGGAACAGCGCCTGGCGCACAAAATGCCGGCTGGCGTCGTAGCGCTGCATCAAGGTGTCCTCGACCAGCCGCGAACCCGGCGCGAAGCGGCCGAAGATGATGTCCTCTTCCAGGCGGCGGATGACCTCCGCCTGCTCGTCCTCGCGCGACGGCGCGGGCATGTCGGCAATTGATTGCTGTGGCTTCATCGCAAGGCCTCCCAGCCCGACAGCCGATAGCAATCCTCGACCAGGCGCAAGGTCTGGAGGTTATCCGGCGGCGCCGTCTCGAAGGGCGTATTGTCGCGGAGCGCGTTCACGAAATGCGCGATCGTCCTGTTGTAGGAACCCTGGTACTCGACCGCGAGGTCGTAGGTGAGTTCGCCGGGCAAGGCGCCCGAACATGCCAGCATCGCCTCGGCGCTGGCGTGGCTCTGCTCGATTCCGAACTCGCTCGCGCGCCGTGCGGCGTTCTCGGGCGAGGGATCGGCGATCGCCACGACGCGGGCCTGATCTGGTATGCTGGCCCATGCGATGAGATGATGACGGCTCACCATGCCGGCGCCGATCAGGCCAATGCGCAACGGTTGGTTCATGGGCGCGATTCCAATGCGGCGGATAGTCAACACGCTGCGGCATTATTGTCAATAATGCGGGCCTGTTCTGTCGACGTAGAGCGCTTTTTGCCCAGAATAATCAAGCATTGACAATAATCGGGTGAGCTCCTTAAGTGCCCATTCCAACATCAGGGAAGAAAAAATGGCCGACGGACTTCGCAAGGGACTGACGAGTTATGGCGATGCTGGCTTCTCGCTGTTCCTGCGCAAGGCGTTCATCAAGGCCATGGGCTATTCGGATGACGCGCTGAACCGGCCGATCGTCGGCATCACCAACACCTACAGCGACTACAATCCCTGTCACGGCAATGTTCCGCAGATCATCGAAGCGGTGAAGCGCGGCGTAATGCTGTCGGGCGCGATGCCGATGGTGTTCCCGACCATCTCGATCGCCGAGAGCTTTGCCCATCCGACCTCGATGTACCTGCGCAATCTGATGGCGATGGATACTGAGGAGATGATCCGCGCCCAGCCGATGGACGCGGTGGTGGTGATCGGCGGCTGTGACAAGACCCTGCCAGCGCAGATCATGGCCGCCATATCGGCCGACCTGCCCACCGTCGTCATTCCGGTCGGACCGATGGTGGTCGGACATCACAAGGGCGAGGTGCTCGGCGCCTGCACCGACTGCCGCCGCTTGTGGGCGAAATATCGCGCCGGCGAAATCGACGACGACGAGATCGAAGCCGTCAACGGCCGCCTCGCGCCCTCGGTCGGCACCTGCATGGTGATGGGCACCGCCAGCACCATGGCCTGCATCACCGAGGCGCTCGGACTGTCGCTGCCGATGAGCGCGACGATCCCGGCGCCGCATGCCGAGCGCTTTCGCTCGGCGGAGGCGAGCGGCAGGGTGGCGGCCGACATGGCGAAAGCCAAGGGGCCGAAGCCGAGCGAGATCCTGACCCCGGCGTCGTTCCGCAACGCACAGGTCGTGATGCAGGCGATCGGCGGCTCGACCAACGGCCTGATTCATCTCACCGCGATGGCCCATCGTTCCCCGCACAGGATCGACCTTGAGACGTTCGACAGGCTCGGCCGTGAGGTGCCGGTGCTGGTCGATCTGAAGCCGTCGGGCGAGCACTATATGGAGCATTTCCATCACGCCGGAGGCGTGCCGAAGCTGATGGCGCAACTCGGCGACCTCATCGATCTCGATGCCAAAACCATCACGGGCCAGACGCTGCGCGAGATCGTCGCCGGCGCCGAAGACGTGCCGGGACAGGATGCGATACGTTCGCGCGACAATCCGATCAAGGCCGAAGGCGCGATGGCGATCCTGCATGGAAATCTTGCGCCGCGTGGCGCCGTCATCAAGCAATCGGCGGCGAGTCCCAAATTGCTGCAGCATACGGGACGCGCCGTTGTGTTCGAATCCGTCGAGGACATGACGCTGCGGGTCGACAATCCCGATCTCGACGTCAATGCCGACGACGTTCTGGTGTTGCGCAATGCCGGCCCCAAGGGCGCGCCGGGCATGCCCGAGGCAGGCTATCTGCCGATCCCGAAGAAGCTTGCGCGCGGCGGCACCAAGGACATGGTGCGGATATCGGACGCACGCATGAGCGGCACCGCGTTTGGCACCATCGTGCTGCACATCACGCCGGAATCCGCCGTGGGCGGTCCGCTGGCGCTGGTGAAGAACGGCGACATGATCCGCCTCGATGTCGCCAGGCGCAGCATCGATCTTCTGGTCGATGAGGCCGAATTGGCAAAGCGCCGTGCGGCGCTGGCAACGGCCGCCAAACCCGAAGCTGCCAGGCGCGGCTACGCGCATCTGTTCAACGAGACGATTCTGCAGGCCGACGAAGGCTGCGACTTCGACTTCATGCGCGGGCAGGGGAAATAACAACCCTCAACTGCAGGGGTGCATTATCGACAATTATTGTCCGTTTCACGATTTCGTGGCCCGATTTGGCTGAAAGCGGGGATGTTTTATTGACAATCTCGTTGTCCCGGTGGTTTGATTGGGAAAAATCAAGCCAACGGGGGAAAGCGTCATGGGGAATCCAGGGAAATCGATGCTCGCGGCGTTCGCCGCTGCGGCGGTCATGCTCGCTACCGGCGCCGGCGCGCAGGAGGCGAAGCACTTTCGCTTCGCGCACGATCAGCAGCTCAATTCCGGCTACAGCATCGCCTACGACATCTTCTCGGCGAAGCTGAAGGAGTTGAGCAAGGGTACGATGCTGACCGACCAGTTTCCCGGCGCCCAGCTCGGGCAGGAACCCCAGCTCCTGCAACTCGTGAAGGCCGGCGATCTTGATTTCGCCGTGGTGTCGTCAGCGAACACGTCGACGATCTCGCCGCAGGCCGGCGTGATGTCGCTGCACTTCCTGTTCCGTTCGGAAGAGCACAACATCAAGGCGATGGGCGACGAGAAGGTGTTCGAAGCGGTGCGCGACATGATCGACACCACCACGCAGGGCATTCACGCCATCGGCCTCTGCACCCAGGGCTTCCGGCACATGTACGGCAAGCGGGAAGTGCGCAAGCCCGAGGACATGAAGGGCCTCAAGGTCCGCGTCCAGGCGACCGCGACCGAGGACCTGATGTTTCCCGCCTACAGCGCCCAGACGGTGCACATGCCCTTCGGCAGCGTCTACACCTCGCTGCAGACCGGCGTGGTCGATTTCGGCGAGAACGCGGTCAACGTCTACATGATCAACAAGCACTACGAGGTCGCGCCGGTGCTGTCGACGACCTCGCATGAGGCCAACAATTGCGTCGTCTGGATCAGCGACAAGCTCTGGCAGGGCCTCAATGCCGACCAGCGCAAATGGGTGATGGCCGCCGCGCGCGACGTCAGCACGCAGGAGCCGAAGCGGGCGTTCGACCTGGAGAACGCGGCCG
The DNA here is from genome assembly GCF_036735945.1 of Bradyrhizobium sp. Lineage (GTDB taxonomy): Bacteria > Pseudomonadota > Alphaproteobacteria > Rhizobiales > Xanthobacteraceae > Bradyrhizobium. The sequence goes on from NZ_DAINNI010000026.1 coordinate 3,778, forward strand.
CCACGAAGCTCGAGAAGATGGGCGTCAAGATCGTCAAGGACGTCGACAAGGCGAGCTTCCAGAAGATCGCCGATCCCTATCTCGACAAGCTCGCCAAGGACCTCGGCCCGCACGCCGACAAGATCAAGACGCTGATCCGGGCTATCAATTAGGCTCTATCCGTGCGTCGTCGGCGAACGCCGGGACCCATACGCCGCGGCCTGCCGGTTGAGCGATCGGCTGGCCGGCCTCCGCAAACACTAGCAACTGTGGTTATGGGTCCCGGCTTTCGCCGGGACGACGACAAAGAGTGTGACAATGTCCATTGCCGACAGGCTCGTGCTGCAGCGCCAGCACCATCTGAAGTGGCCGGCGTTCGACCGGCTCGAGCTGATCCTGATGGTGATCTGCGGTGTGCTGTGCTTCGGGTTTTCGCTGTCCGTCACGGCCGACATCTTCACGCGGACCATCGGTCACCCCTGGCTGTGGCTGCAGGAGGTGACGTCGACGCTGTTCATCTATGCCATCTTCATCGGCGCCGCAGTCGCCACGCGCCGCAACGATCATCTCTACCTGACGGCGGTTTCCGAATCGATGCACGGCACGCCGCGCCTGATCGTCGAAATCCTGATCCGCCTCGTTGTGCTGGCGGTGGCGGGATGCCTGATCTACTACGGCTACATCAACTATCTGCGCGGTTTCGGCAGCTTCCGGCTGCCGTCGAACACGCCGATCGCTTCGCTCTATGCTGCGATCCCGCTGTCCGGCGTCTTGATCGCGCTGTTCACGGTCGAACAGCTCGTCAACGGCATCCGCAACGGTTTCGACCATCCCGAGCCGCCTGAAGACGACGGCGCCGGCGACATTCCGCCGGCTGACATCGGCATCCAGAACGGGGGCCGGTTGTGAGCTCGCCCGTCATTCTCGGCCTGATGACGTTCTGCTTTCTGTTCTTCGGCTATCTTGGCGTGCCGGTGCCGTTTTCGCTGATGGCGGGCGTCTTCGTCGGCGCATTGTTGTCCGACGTTTCGCTCGCCGCCATCATGCAGAAGATCTTTGACGGCGTGGACTCCGAGGCGCTGCTTGCGATCCCGTTCTTCCTGCTGGTCGGCGAACTCATGAGTTCGGCCAACGTGGTGGTGCGAATAGCGAACCTGTCGTTGTCGCTGGTCGGGCATATCAGGGGTGGGCTGTCGCAGGTCGTGGTCGTGTTCTCGATGTTCTTCTCGGAAATGTCGGGGTCGACCACCGCCGACGTTGCCGTGATGACCCGCGCGCTGGGCGGCCCGATGAAGAAGGAGGGCTATAGCCCAGCCTTCATCGCCGCGATCATTGCGGCGGCTTCGACCATCGCGGCACTGGTGCCGCCGAGCATCACCGCCGTGGTCTATGGCGCGGTGGGCAACGTCTCGATCGCCGGTCTGTTCATGGCCGGCGTGGTGCCCGGGCTGATGATCGGTTTCGGCCTGATGATCTATTGTTACTTTTTCGGGCCGACCGGGATGCAAAGGCCGCGCGCACCGCTGAAGCAGATCGTCTTTGCAGCCGGCGACGCGGTGCTTCCGTTGATGATTCCTGTCATCCTGCTCGGCGGCATCCTGACCGGCGCCTTCACCCCGACCGAAGCGGGTGTCGTCGCCGTGATCTGGATCATCGCGGTGGTGATCCCCGCGCTCAACCGCGGTCACTTCAGGAACATTCCCTATGATTTCTGCCTCGCCGGGCTGATCTTCTCGCTGCCGCTGATCACGATCGGCGCCGCCAATGCGTTCGGCTGGATGCTGGCCTATCTGCGCGGCGCCTCCGTGATCGCCGACTGGATCGTTTCGATCGCGGGCAACGATCCGCATCTGATCATGCTGCTGCTGGTGCTGTTGTTCACCGTGGTCGGCGACTTCATCGAGCCGGTGCCGACCATCATCATCTTCATGCCGCTGGTGAACACGCTGACGCAGGCCGGCGACATCAATTCCGTTCACATGGGTGTCGTGCTGATCGCGACACTGGCGTTCGGGCTGATCACGCCGCCCTACGGGCTGGTGCTGCTGATGGCCTCGAAGTTCGTCGGCGTGCCATTCTCCAGGGCGTTGCGGGCGGCGCTGCCGATCTACGTCGTGTTCCTGGTCACCATTACCTTCACGATCTACTTCCCGAAGGTCGTGCTGTGGCTGCCGAAGCAGGTGATTCCGGAATCGGTCGGCTGCTTCAAGTCGCCGTCGGGGACGGGATATATCTGCCCGAATTGATAGCGCGTACGTCTACCCGCCGTCGTGCCCCGCGGCCGCCGCTACTTCGCTTTGCTGGTGAACTTCTTCACGGCAACGCGGAATTCGTCTGTCAGCATGGCACCGATGATCCCCGCTTCCTCGGCGTCGAGCTGCTGCTTCACCGGCGTCACCGCGGCCTGATAGACCAGCGACTTGGTGCCCCCGATCGCAGCAGGCGCGTTCTGCGCCAGGCGTTCGGCGAACTTTCGCGTTTGCGCCTTCAACTCTGCCGCCGGCACGACGCGGGCGACCAGGCCCCATTCATAGGCCTGCTGTGCGGTAAAGCTGTCCTCGGCCAGAAAGATCTGCAACGCGCGGCGCGTACCGACCGTGCCCACCATGCCGACCGTGCTGCCGCCGTCGGGCGAGACGCCGATCTTGGCGTAGGCCGGCGTGAAGCGGGCGTCCTCGGCGGCAATGCAGAGATCGGCAACGAAGGCGAGTCCCATGCCGGCGCCGGCTGCGGAGCCGTTGACGCTGGAGAGGACGATCTTCGGCATCCGCCGCAACGTCTCGATAAAGGCGTGGTAGTGCTTCAGCAGTTCGCCGACCACGGGCGCGATGGTGTCGTTGGCGGCGGCGGCGCCGATGGTCTGCAGGTCGCCGCCGGCCGAAAACGCGCGGCCTTCGCCTTCGATCACCAGCACGCGTACAGCGTCGCTGCGCTCGACCTCGGCGCCGAGCTGCTCGAGCCTTTGTGCGATCGCAAGATTGATCGAGTTGAAGGCTGAGGGGCGATTGAGTGTGATCGTGGCGATCGCGCCCTCGATCCTGAGCAGGGCAGGGGCGGCGGCGGTATCATCTGATGTCGACATGGCAGGCCTCGCGAGGGCGCGGATGGGCCAGGCATTTAAATGGAGAAGGCAAGAGGTGACAATCCCCGGACTGGCCCGCAAAATGTGGCAAGGCTGACCTCATGGCTACCGTGCTCTTGCGTCTGTTCGTGCCATGGGGTCAGATAGGCCCGTCATCGTTCAGGGCGGACACGAGCGCCGTTTCCAAAGGACGAGACAGGCAAGCCGAAATCTCTGAGGGGAAACGACATGGGTCATTCCCGTGCGCTCGAACGTAGGATGTCCCTATGACGACAGGACCGGTTGTTATCATTGGCGCCGGCCACGCCGGCTATCAGCTCGCGGCCTCGCTGCGCCAGCACGGGTTTTCGGAAGCCATCACGCTGGTGAATGACGAGGGCCATCTGCCGTATCAGCGGCCGCCGCTGTCCAAGGCCTACCTGAAGGGGACCGGCGGGCCCGACAGCCTGACGTTCCGCCCGGGAAAATTCTATTCCGACCAGAAGATCGACCTGATCTCCGACCGTGCGGTGTCGATCGACCGCGCCGCGCGCAAGGTGGCGCTCGCCTCCGGCATTTCGCTGGATTACGGCCATCTGGTGCTGGCGACCGGCGCGCGCAATCGCCTGCTGGATATTCCCAACGCCAATCTCGACAGCGTGCGCTATTTGCGGACGCTCGACGAAAGCCAGTCGCTGCGCGACACCATCACGGCGGGGCAGCGTGTCGTCGTCATCGGCGCCGGATTCATCGGCCTGGAATTCGCCGCGACTGCGCGCGCCAAGGGCCTAGAAGTCGACGTCGTCGAACTCGCGCCGCGGGTGATGGCGCGTGCCGTAACCGCCGAAATCTCAGAGCACTTTCAATCCCGGCATACCGCGGCGGGAATCCGGATTCATCTCGGCGTGCAGGTCACCAGCATCGAAAGCGACGGCAGCAAGGTAACCGGCGTCAGCCTGAGCGATGGCCGGCATATCAAGGCGGACCTGATCGTGGTTGGCGTCGGCGTGCTGCCTAACGTCGAACTGGCCGCCGAAGCCGGCTTGAAGGTCGCGGCCGGCATCATCGTCGACCGGCATCTGCTGACCGAGGACCCGAACATTTCGGCGATGGGCGATTGCGCGCTTTATCCGAGCCCGCGATACGGCGGGTCGCTGCGACTGGAGTCCGTGCAGAACGCCACCGACCACGCGCGCTGCATTGCGGCAAGACTGACCGGCGATACCAAGGCCTATGACGGCCTGCCGTGGTTCTGGAGTGATCAGGGGCCCGACAAGCTGCAGATGGTGGGGCTGACCACCGGCTATGACAGCGTGGCGGTACGCGGTGACCGCGCGCAGGGGGCGTTCTCGGTATTTTGCTACAAGGCAGGAAAACTTGTCGGCATCGAGTCGGTGAACCGCGCGGGCGATCACATGTTCGGACGCCGTCTACTGGCCAACAACGGTTCGATCACGCCCGAGCAGGCGGCCGATGCCGGCTTCGACCTGAAGAGTGCCCTGACCTAGAACAAGCCCTGACCCAGACCGGACCTTCCGCTTCGGTAGTCTGCTTGCATCTGCCGACCGTTTCGGCAACCTTGCCGAAGGCAATCTTCAGCGGTCGATTCTCGGAGGGTGTATGTCCCTGCGGTCGTGCTATCTCGGATTGATCGGTGCCGCCCTCGTTGCCTCCGTCATGAGCGGCCCGGCTTCGGCGCAGAAGAAGCTGAGATGGGCGCATGTCTACGAGGTCACCGAACCCTTCCACACCGAGGCGCTGTGGGCTGCCGCCGAGATCAGGAAGCGCAGCAACGGCAGGTTCGCGATCGAGGTGTTTCCGGCGTCCCAACTCGGCAACGAGAGCCAGCTTAGTGATGCGCTCGGGTCGGGCAGCATCGATATCGTCTATGTCGGAATCAACTTCGCCGCGACGACGTACCGGCCGCTCGGCATCACCGGCGCGCCGTTCATGCTGCGCGACTTCGAGCACTGGAAGGCCTATCGCGCCAGTTCGCTCTTTGCCGAGCTGGCCAAGGGCTATGAGGACAAGACGGGCCACAAGATCGTTGCGCTGACGTATTATGGCCAGCGCCATGTCACGGCCAGGAAGCCGATCCATGTACCTGAAGACATGAACGGCATGAAGCTGCGTGTGCCGCCGGCGCCGCTCGTGCTGATGTTCACCAAATCGGTCGGCGCCACCGCGATCCCGATCGCTTTTTCCGATGTCTATACCGCGCTCCAGCAGGGTCTCGTCGACGGGCAGGAGAATCCGTTGCCGACGATCATGGCGAAGAAGTTCTACGAGGTGCAGAGCCATGTCGTGCTGACCGGGCACATCACGGAGTCGATGGTGACGGTGATCGGCAGACACGTCTGGGCCAAGCTGACGCCTGACGACCGGAAGCTCTTCACGGATACGTTGAAGGAAGCTGCCGGGGAGGCGACTGAGTCCATCGAGGCATCCGAAAGAATCCTCGCAGGACAATTGAAGAAGCTCGGCATGACCGTCATCGAGCCCGATCGCGAGGCGTTCCGGAACGCGGCGATCCCGCTGCATAATGATGCGTCGGTCGGGGCAGGCTGGACGCGGGAGCAATACGACGAGCTGCAGGCCCTGAAGTAGCCGTAGCGTTTTCAAGCGAAGTGGACACCGGTTCGCGTGAAGAAAACGCGTCAGAAAAGAATCTAACCGAGTAACGCCGCCACTTCGGCGGCGGTCGGCATTGACGGTGCGGCGCCCATCCGCTGCACGCAGATCGATGCGGCGGCATTGGCGTATTCGAGCGCGTCGTGGATCGTGCGGCCTTTGGCAAGCCGGGCGGCGAGGGCGCCGACGAAGCAATCGCCGGCGCCGGTGGTGTCCACGGCCTTGACGGGGCGCCCCGGTATCAACGAGGCTTCGCCCTGTATCAGTGCAAGCACGCCGCGCTTGCCGAGCGTCACGCAGATGATCTTGTCTGAACCGATTGGCAGCCGGCGCGCCGCTTCGATAAATCGTGAGGGTTCGTCGGCAGCGTCAAGTTCGGTCTGTGCGAGAAGTCCGAGCTCGGTCTCGTTGAGGATCAGGATATCGACAAGGCCCAGCAGTTCCCGAGAACAGGGAAGAGCCGGCGCCGGATTGAGGATCGTGGTCGCCCCGGCCGCGCGGGCTCGCTTGAAGAAGGCGCCGATCGTTGCTTGTGGTATCTCGAACTGGCTCACGGCGACGTCGCCCTTGGCGAACTGGGGGGCCGCGACATCCTCGGCACTGACCAGCGCATTGGCGCCGGGCACGACGACGATGGTGTTGTCGGCATCGGCGACGATGATCACGGCCGTGCCGGTGTGGGTCTCGGCGGTGTCCTTGACCAGTGCGAGATCGACGCATTGTTCTCCGAGAAACTGCCGGAGTTGCTGTCCGAACGCATCCGCACCGAGGCGGCCGATCAGCGCCGACGATGCGCCGAGCTTGGCCGCTGAGACGGCCTGGTTGGCGCCCTTGCCGCCCGAAAAATAGTGTACGGCTTGGCCGGCGACGGTCTCGCCGACCTTCGGATGCCGGTCGGCTGTCGCCACCACATCCATGTTGATGCTGCCGGCGACGAACACACGCCCCATGGCTGATCCCAATAATGTTTAATCCCAGAATTCCTTCTTGCGCCCGACCTGGAATTCCGCCTTGACGGCGTCGATATCGGCAAGGGTCGGCAATCCGGCCTCGTTGCCGAGGCGCTGGATCTTATACGTCGAGGCCGCGCGCGCAAACTCGAAATGCTCTTGCCAGCCTTTTGCCGGATTGCTGAGATACGAATACACGTAAGCGCCGTGAAATACGTCGCCGGCGCCGTTGGTATCGATGACGCGCTCGGACGCGATCGGCAGTGCCGGCAGCTTGCGCACCGCGCCAGCCTCGTCATACCAGAGCAGGCCCTGTTCGCCCATGGTGACGCCGCCGACCCGGCAGCCGCGGCTCTTGAGATAATCGAGCATCGCTTGCGGCGTCTTGTCCATCTGCTCGCACAGCCGTTCGGCGACGATCGCGACGTCGATGAACTCCAGCAGTTCATGCGTATTGGTGCGCAGGCCGCCGCCGTCGAGCGATGTCAGGATGCCATCCTCGCGGCAGAGTTTTGCATAGTGGATCGCCGCGTCCGGCTGGTGGCCGTCGACATGCAGCGCGCGGCAGCCCTTCAGGTTCAGCATCGGAAAGGGGTGGATGTGCTCGTCGTCGCGGCAGCGCACGATGGCGCGCTTGCCGTCCTTCGGCATGATGAACGAGAGCGACGAGGAATTGACCTTGCGCGGATGGATCGAGATTCCATACTTCGCGCTCATGTCCTGAAACATGCGGCCGAGCCAGTCGTTGGCGACGGTCGCGATCAGGTCGGGCACGATGCCGAGCTTGGCGCAGCAGAATGCCGCGGTGACGGCGTTGCCGCCAAAGGACACGGCATAGGCGGAAGCCACATGTTTTTCGTCGCCGGTCGGCATGTGGTCGGTGATGAAGGTAACGTCGATATAGGTCTGTCCGATGAAGAGAGCCTGCATTCGTTTTCCGTCATGAGCTGAGGGGTGGTCCCGGCCCGGCACACATACATTAGCACCGGTTATCGGATGCATTCGCCGAAATTATTCGCAGCCGTGCCGTGTTTGTAGCTTGAGATGGGAGTATGAGGAGAATACGACCGTCTCTGGGAGCTTAGGCATGCGCTTAGGTAGTTTTGGGCACACTGCCGTATAACGGCTGACGGCTGCCCGGGTTTCCCGGTGGCGCGACAAAAGTGGAGGGAATGATGACCGTTTATTCCGGTCCGGTTTTCGACATGGCGGTTGAGCAATTTGGCGTCATCGCCAACCATCTGGAAATTCCGATGGATGAGCGCGACCGGCTCCTGATGCCGAAGCGGGCCATCACGGTCTCCTGTCCGATTCACCGCGACGACGGCACGATCTCGGTGTTCGAAGGCTACCGGGTGCAGCATCACCTCACGCTCGGGCCGACCAAGGGCGGCACGCGGTTTGCGCCCTCCGTCGACATCGGCGAGGTTGCGGCGCTTGCGATCTGGATGAGCTGGAAGTGCGCGCTGGTCGGGCTGCCCTATGGCGGCGCCAAGGGCGGCGTCAATGTCGACCTCTCCACGATTTCGAGGCGCGAACTGGAAGCGCTGTCGCGCCGCTACATGCAGGAAATGATTCCATTCGTCGGCCCGCATACCGACGTGATGGCGCCGGACATGGGCACCAACGAGCAGGTGATGGCCTGGTTCATGGACACCTATTCGATGTATCAGGGCCAGACCGTGACCGAAATCGTCACCGGCAAGCCGGTTGCGTCAGGCGGTACGCTGGGGCGGCGCGAGGCGACCGGACGCGGCGTCGCCTATCTTGCCAGACGGGTGCTGAAGGAGCTGTCGATCAATCCGGGCACGGCGACCGCCGTGATCCAGGGCTTTGGCAATGTCGGATCGTATGCGGCGCTCGAACTGCACAATTGCGGCCTCAAGATCATTGCGGTCAGCGATCACACCGGCGCACTGCACGATCCCGCCGGGCTCGACATTCCCGCCCTGATGCGGCACGCCGGCACGCATGGCAGCATCGCCGGCTTCTCCAACCAGCTTACCTTCGATCCCGAAGAGATACTCACCTTGAAGTGCGACGTGCTGGTGCCGGCGGCGATGGAGCGGGTGATCGATGCCGGGGTCGCGGAGAACCTCAAATGCCGTGTGCTGGCGGAAGGCGCCAACGGCCCGACTACGCCGGAAGCCGATCTGGTGCTGGAAAAGCGCCAGGGCGACGTGTTCCTGATCCCCGACATCCTCTGCAATTCCGGCGGCGTCGTGGTCAGCTATTTCGAATGGGTGCAGGATCTGCAGCAATTGTTCTGGGAGGAGGAAGAGGTGACGCGGCGCGAATACGCGATTCTCGATCGCGCCTTCGATACGATGCTGCAGCGTGCGAAGGCCGACAAGGTCCCGCATCGCACGGCGGCCATGGCGATCGGCGTGGAGAAGGTGCGCGCCGCCAAGAACACGCGAGGACTGTTTCCGTGATCATCGGCCTCGACCACGTCGTTGTTCTGACCGGCGACATCAAGGCGGCCTCCGCCGCCTACCAGACCTTGTTCGCCCGCACGCCTTCCTGGCAGAACAGCGGCGACGGCGCCGATCGCGTCCTGTTCACGCTCGACAACACGTCGCTGGAACTGATGGCGCCGAGCGGCGAGGATGCAAATGCCGATCGCATTCGTAACGTGCTGGCCGCGCAGGGCGAGGGGCTGGCGAGCATCTGCTTTCGCACCGGCGACATTGCGAAGATGCATCGCAGGCTCGACCGCCTGACGCTGAAGCCGGAGCCGATTGCCGAGGTCGAAAGCCGCGATGCGGTCTCGGGCGCAACGCTGTCATGGAAGCGCACGCGAACCGCGACGGACGCCACGCGCGGTGTCCGCCTGTTCTTCCTCGAGCGCGACAAGGAGCGGCCGCTATCGGTGCGGACGACGCCGGCTTCGATCACCGCGATGGATCATGTCGTGGTCTCGACGTCGGATCCCGAACGCGCCGCCGCGCTCTATGGCGCGCGGCTCGGCCTCGACATGGCGCTCGACCGCTCGCATCCCGACTGGGGCCGGTTGATGTTCTTCCGCTGCGGCGACCTCATCGTCGAGGTGACGCACCGGCCGGGCAAGCAGGCCGATACGACGACGGATAAATTATATGGCCTGTGCTGGCGCGTCGCCGACATCGAGGCCACCCATGCGCGGCTGGTGCAGGCCGGCGTCGACGTCTCGGAAATCCGTACCGGCCGCAAGCCGGGAACGCGGGTGATGACGGTGCGGAAGGGCACGTGCGGCGTGCCGACACTGCTGGTGCAGCCGTCGCCGGGGAGGGACGTGTGAGCTTACCCTCCAGGGGAGGGTGAACAAGCTTCGTTCTCAAATGCCGCCTTGCATGCTACAGCTTGCCTGATGCATCCATCGGGCGGTTGATTTGGCAAAGGCGAAACGGACTCAAAAGTGGCAGCGTGACCCCGAGGGGATGCGGCTTCGCATTCTCGAGGCGGCCAAGCAGGAATTCGCCGCCCATGGCCTCGCCGGCGCGCGTGTCGACCGCATCGCGGCCAATGCCGGCGCCAACAAGCGCATGCTGTACTACCATGTCGGCAACAAGGAAGACCTCTACCTCACGGTGCTGGAAGGCGCCTATGAGAAGATCCGTTCCGAGGAGCGCGAGCTCGATCTCGAACATCTCGATCCGCCGAACGCGATCGAGCGTCTGATCGAGTTCACGTGGAATTACTTTCTACGCAACCCGGAATTCCTGGCGCTGCTCAACACCGAAAACCTGGCCAAGGCGCGCCACCTGAAGCGCTCGACCAAGGTCAAATCGATGCATTCGCCGTTCGTCGAGATGATCCGCACGGTGGTGACACGCGGCGTCGAAAGCGGCGATTTCCGCGTCGCGGTCGATCCGGTCCAGCTCTACATCTCGATCGCCGGGCTGTGCTTCTTCTATCTCTCCAACAGCGCCACGCTCTCCGTGATCTTCGGCCGCGATCTCCTGAAGAAGGAGGCGAGGGACGAGCGGCTCGCCCACATGGTGGCCCTGGTGCTGGCGGCGCTGACCGGAAAATCGACCGCGGACTTTGGCAGGATTGTGGGGCCGGGTGTGCGGTCGCCGGAACATCAGCCGGTCTGATAAGTCTGGCATTCTCGCCGTCATGGCCGGGCATGACCATGTATGACGGCGCAATCTCTCGCGTCCAAACGTCGCAAATGGCGCTTTGAAAACCCGCTTGCCAGTATTTATCCAACGGGTTAATTTCGTGCCCATAAGACAATCCCAGGGAGCGGAATGTGGCCGAGCTGAAGCCCGAGAGTGCGGTATCGAAAGCGCTGAACGCGGCGTGGGTGCGGCCGTTCCTGTTCCTGATCTTCATCGTGGTGATGTGGGACGTCACCATCCGCGTGTTCCAGATTCCGGCCTATCAGATCCCGTCGCCCGGCGATGTCGTGGCGGTGCTGCGGACCGAGTGGCCGGAACTGCTGCGGCAGTCGTGGCCCACCACCTACGCCACCATTTGCGGTTTCCTGCTCTCGGCCGTGTTCGGCATTCCCATCGCGATGCTGATTGCGGGGTCGAGGACGGTGGAAAGCTATGTCTATCCGCTGCTGGTGTTCTCCCAATCCGTTCCCAAGATCGCGATTGCGCCGCTGTTCGTGGTGTGGTTCGGCTTCGGCATCATCCCGAAGGTGATCTCGGCGTTCCTGCTCGGATTCTTTCCGGTGGTGGTGTCCGCGGTGCAGGGCTTCAAGTCGGTCGATCCCGACATGGTCGATCTAGCGCGCGCGATGCAGGGCAGCCGCTTCCAGGTGTTTCGCGCGGTCAACCTGCCGCATGCGATGCCCGCGATCTTCTCCGGCCTGAAAGTGTCGGTGACGCTCGCCGTCGTCGGCGCCGTGGTCGGCGAGTTCGTCGGCTCCAATTCCGGTATCGGCTATGTGATGCAGCGCTCGATCGGAACGTTCGACCTGCCGACGATGTTTGCAGCACTCGTGATCCTCGCGCTGCTCGGCGTCGTGCTGTTCTGGGTCGTCGATCGCATCGAGCGCCTCGTGATCCCCTGGCATGTCAGCCAGCGCGACGACATCATTTTTGCTTCGTGAACGAGAAAGCCAAAAAACAAGTGCAAGGGAGGAAGACGATGATTCGAACGATAGCGGCTGTATCCGCCGCGCTGATCTGGACCGCGCTTTCGGTGCTTCCGGCATCGGCGGCCGACAAGGTCGTGCTGATGCTGAACTGGTACGTCTATGGCGAGCACGCGCCGTTCTATTACGGCAAGGCCAAGGGCATCTATGCCGCCGAAGGCATCGACCTCGAGATTCAGGAAGGCCGCGGTTCGGCGGCGACCACGCAGGCCGTTGCGGCCAAGACCGCCAATTTCGGCTATGTCGACGTGCCCACCATGATGCGCGCAGCGGTGAAGGGTGCGCCGATCGTCGCGACCGGCGTGCTCTTGCAGACCAGCCCGATGTCGGCGATGGGCTTTGTCGAGAAGAACATCAAGAAGCCCGAGGACATCAAGGGCAAGACGGTGGCGATCACGCCGGCCGATTCCATGACGCAGATCTGGCCGCTGTTCCTGAAGAAGACCGGCCTGAAGGAAAGCGATTTCCAGACCGTGGCGGGCGATGCGCAGACCAAGCTCAACGCCGTCATCAACGGCCAGGCCGACCTGCTGCTCGGCTACGTCATGGACCAGTCGATGAAGATCAAGGACGCCACCGGCAAGGACGTCAACGCGATCAAGTTCGCCGACTACGGCATCAACATGGTCTGCTCCGGCATCGTCGCCAACACCGAGTTCGTCAAGGCCAATGCCGATCTCGTCAGGCGCTTCATGTCGGCAACGACCAAGGCCGTCGAAGCCGCCGAGAAGGACCCGAAGTCTGCGGCGCAGTCGATCCTCGACGCCAATCCGAAGGGCGGCAAGATCGGGACGCTGACGCAGGGCTTTGAGCTGACGATCCCGCTCTACCGGACGGCGGAAACCAAGAGCAAGCGGCCGTTCCAGGTGACCGACCAGAACATGACGGATACGGTCAACCTGATGGTCGAATATGGCGGGCTCGACGCCAAGGCCAAGGACAATCCGAAGGCGTTCTATACCAACGACTACCTGCCGCAGGGCGGTTCGTGAGCCGTTGATGATCCACCTTTCGTCGTCCCTGCGAATGCAGGGACCCATAACCACCGGCCTGAGTTGCTGCAAAAGGTCTCTAAATGCGTGCCCGAACCAACGGGCACTGCGTATGGGTCCCTGCGTGCGCAGGGACGACGGGTGGAGAGGACCGTTCCCATGAACCCGGCGACCAAACCAATCGACATCAACCAGCCGGCCGCGCATCTGCGGCTGGTGTCGGATCGCGCCCGCGGCGCGGCGCCGGGGATCACGCTCTCGGGCGTCTCGAAAACCTATCGCTCGCGCGACGGCGACGTGCCGTCGCTGCGGCCGCTGGATTTCCACATCAATGAGGGCGAGTTCTTCGTCGTGGTCGGCCCGTCCGGCTGCGGCAAGTCCACACTGCTGAAGATGATCTCGGGGCTGCTCGCGCCATCGACCGGCAGCATCATGGTGGATGGCGAGCCGGTGACGAAGCCGCACGGCAATGTCGGCATCGTGTTCCAGAACGCGCTGCTTCTGCCCTGGCGCAACATCCTGTCCAACGTGATGCTGCCGATCGACATGAAGAGGCTGCCGCGCGCCGAATATCTGGTGCGGGCCAAGGCGCTGCTCAAGCTGGTCGGCCTCGAAGGGTTCGAGAAGAAGCTGCCGTGGCAGCTCTCCGGCGGCATGCAGCAGCGCGCCTCGATCTGCCGCGCGCTGGTGCACGATCCCAAGATCATGCTGATGGACGAGCCGTTCGGCGCGCTCGACGCCATGACGCGCGAGAAGATGAACGTCGAGCTGATGCGCATCCAGCGCGAGACCGGCAAGACCGTCCTCCTGATCACGCATTCGATTCCGGAAGCGGTGTTCCTTGCCGATCGCGTGCTGGTCATGACCGAGCGGCCCGGCGCGATCGCGGCGATCTACGATGTGCCGCTGCCGCGCCCGCGCTCGCTGGATTCGATGGCCGATCCTGCTTTCACCGAGCTGGTGCAACGGATTCGCAAACACTTCTTCACCCAAAGCGCGCTGGATTGAAACGGGCTTTTCGATGCCGCCACGCCTGATCGTAAAGGACATCGCTTTTTTCGAACGGCAGGTCAGCTTTGCCCGGCCGTTCCGGTTCGGCGCCGTCGTCATCAACGCGACGCCGCAGGCTTTCGTTCGTGTCGAGATCGAGGTTGAAGGCAAGGGCAGCGCGACCGGCGCAAGCGCCGAGTTCCTGGTGGCGAAGTGGTTCGACAAGCGGCCGCATCTGTCGCCGCAGCAGACGGTGAGCGAGTTGCGGCGTTCGCTGATGATCGCGCGGGACATCTACCTGGCGCACTCCGTCTTTGAGACGGCGTTCGGCCTGCACGCCGCCTGTATTGGCGCGCAGATCGAGGCCTGTGCCGCCGAGGACATTCCGCCGCTGGCCGCGGCTTACGGCCCGGCTGAAATCGACAAGGCCATTCTGGACGCGCTGCTGCGGTGTACCGGCGCCAACTTCTTCGATGGCATGGTGGCCAATATTGCCGGCGTCGATGCAAGGCTGTCGCGAGATCTGGCAGATGGCGATGTTTCGCAGTTCCTGGCGGGCCACAGGCGGCTGGAGCGCGTGGCGATCCGGCACACCGTCGGCATGGACGACAAGGTCGAAGGCGAGGGCGGTGTCGCCGACGCCAGGGAAAATGCCGGCGCGCGCTATTTCAAGCTCAAGCTCAATGGCGATCCCGCGCATGACGCCGAACGCCTGATCCGGATCGGCCGCGAACTCTCCACGCTGCCTTACGACTATCGCGTCACACTCGATGCCAATGAGCAATATGCCGATCTCGCGGCGCTGGCCGCATTGGTCGAACGCCTCGACGACGACGCCGCGCTGCGGCCGATCGCGGCCAAATTGCTCTATATCGAACAGCCGATGCCGCGCGATATCATGCGGGCCTCGCCGCTCGGCGCGCTGGCGCGGCGGGACTTCATCGTCGACGAGGCCGACGATTCCTACGATGCGTTCCCGATGGCGCGGGCGCTCGGCTATCGCGGCATTTCCTCGAAATCCTGCAAGGGCATCTACAAGTCGGTGATCAACGCGACCCGCGCAGCCAAATGGAGCGCGGCGGGCGAGAAATGCTTCATCAGCGGCGAAGACCTCACCTGCCAGGCGGGCCTCGCCGTGCAGCAGGATCTCGCGCTCGGCGCGCTGATCGGCGTCACCCATGCCGAGCGCAACGGCCACCACTACGTCGACGGCTTTGGCGACACCCCTGCCGCCGAAGCGGAAGCATTCCTGGCGGGCCATCCCGACCTCTACACGCGCGACGGCGGAAAAGTCCGGCTCGCGATCCATGACGGCGACCTCCTGACGGGATCGCTGACCAGGCCGGGCTTCGCCACGTCAGCGCATCCGGACTGGTCCGCGATGTCCCCGCTTGCCGAGCCCGCGCCTGAAAATTCCCTGGAGAAAGCAGTATGACGACCAAACGCCTCGGCCTGATCATGAACGGCGTGACCGGCCGGATGGGGCTCAACCAGCACCTGATCCGCTCCATCATTGCGATCCGCGACCAGGGCGGCGTGCTGCTGTCGAATGGCGACCGCATGCTGCCGGATCCGATCCTGATCGGCCGCGACGCGGAGAAGGTGGAGCGGCTGGCCAGGCGCTTCAACGTGGAGCGCTGGTCGACCGATCTCGGCAAGGCGCTCGCCGACAAGAACGACACGATCTTCTTCGACGCCGCCACCACGCAGGCGCGCCCGACCCTGCTGACCAAGGCGATCGAGGCCGGCAAGCATGTCTATTGCGAGAAGCCGATTGCGACCAATCTCGAGGAAGCCATCGCGGTGCTGAAACTCGCCAATGCCAAGGGCGTCAAGCATGGCACGGTGCAGGACAAGCTGTTCCTGCCGGGTCTGAAGAAGCTGGCGTTCCTGCGCGATTCCGGCTTCTTCGGCCGCATGCTCTCGGTGCGCGGCGAGTTCGGCTATTGGGTGTTCGAGGGCGGCTGGCAGGAGGCGCAGCGGCCGTCGTGGAATTACCGCAGCGAGGACGGCGGCGGCATCATTCTCGATATGGTCTGCCACTGGCGCTACGTGCTCGACAATCTCTTCGGCGAAGTCGAGAGCATCTCCTGCCTCGGCACGACTGACATCCCCGAGCGTTTCGACGAGAACGGCAAGAAGTATACGGCGACCGCGGATGACTCCGCCTATGCCACGTTCCGCCTCAAGGGCGGCGTCATCGCGCATATCAACATGAGCTGGGTGACGCGGGTCTATCGCGACGACCTCGTCACCTTCCAGGTCGACGGCACCCACGGCTCGGCGGTCGCCGGCCTCACCGATTGCGTGATCCAGGCGCGGCAGGCGACGCCGCGGCCGGTTTGGAATCCGGACGAGAAGCGCACCCATGATTTCTACGCCGACTGGCAGAAGGTTCCCGAGAACGTCGTCTACGACAACGGCTTCAAGGAGCAGTGGGAGATGTTCATCCGTCACGTCTGCGAGGACGCGCCGTACAAGTTCACGCTGCTGGAAGGCGCCAAGGGCGTGCAGCTTGCCGAATGCGCGCTGCAGAGCTGGCGCGAGCGGCGCTGGATCGATGTTGCCCCGATCAGGGTGTGAGGAGGCCCAGCCATGAACAAGCCTGTCCTGCCGATGTCGTCGCTGTCCCTGAGGCTGCCGACCGCCGATCGTTCGATCGAGACCTATCGCCTGGCGGCGTCGCGGACGTTTCCGGACAAGCTCGAGGGCACGCTGAACCGCGTGGCCTTCTCGGCCGCGCATGTGGTGGCCGATCCGCTCGCCGATAACGATCCCTGGCTCAGCGCCGCGATCGACTGGGACCGTACCATCGCGTTTCGCGAGCATGTCTGGGACCTCGGCCTCGGCGTGGCCGAAGCCATGGACACCGCGCAGCGCGGCATGGGGCTGGACTGGCCGACCTCGCTGGAATTGATCCAGCGCTCGGTGCGGGCAGCAAAGGCGAAGGGCAATGCGCTGGTGTTTTCCGGCGCCGGCACCGACCATCTCGCGGTGGAAGATGCCAAGTCCATCGGTGACGTCATCCGCGCCTATGAAGAGCAGATCGCGGCGGTCGAGAAGGCCGGCGGCCGGATCATCCTGATGGCGTCGCGCGCGCTGGCCAGGCTCGGCCGCAGCGTCGACGACTACGCCAAGGTTTACAACCGCGTGCTTTTGCAGGTGCGCGAGCCCGTGATCATCCACTGGCTCGGCGACATGTTCGACCCGGCACTGGCAGGCTATTGGGGCACCGGTGATCTCGACAAGGCCATGGACACGGCGGTTGCCATCATCAATGCCAATGCGGCCAAGGTCGATGGCGTGAAAGTCTCGCTGCTCGACAAGCAGCGCGAGATCGACATGCGCCGCCGGCTCGACAAGAACGTCAAGATGTATACCGGCGACGACTTCAACTATGCCGAACTGATCGCGGGTGACGCGCAGGGCTTTTCGCACGCGCTGCTCGGCATCTTCGATGCCATTGCGCCGGCGGCGTCCTATGCATTGTCGCGGCTCGCCGCCGGCGACGAGGCCGGCTTCCACGACGTGCTGGGGCCGACGGTGCCGCTGTCGCGCCATATCTTCCGGGCGCCGACGCGGTTCTACAAGACCGGCATCGTCTTCATGGCCTATCTCAACGGCCATCAGGATCACTTCACCATGGTCGGCGGGCAGGAGAGTACGCGCTCGACGCTGCATCTGGCCGAACTGTTCCGTCTCGCCGACAAGGCCGGGCTGCTCGCCAACCCCGAACTGGCGACGCGGCGCATGAAGATGGTGCTGGCAACGCGCAGCATCGAAGCCTGATGCGTGATTTCTCGGGCGATCATCGCTGGCTGTCGCTGAACACGGCGACCGTCCGCAAGCAGGGCGACCTTGTCGCCATCATCGAGGCCTGCGCGCGGCATGGTATCCGCGCCATAGATCCCTGGCGCGACCAGGTTGCGGCTGTCGGCCTCGACCGTGCGGTTCGCGCGGTGCGCGATGCCGGGCTCGAACTGTCCGGCTACTGTCGTGGCGGCATGTTCACCGCAGATGCTGTGCACCGCATCGAGGCGCGTGACGACAATCGCCGCGCAATCGACGAAGCCAGGGCGCTCGGCGCACCCTGCATCGTGCTTGTTGTCGGCGGCCTGCCGCAATATTCGCGCCCGGGAAGCGCAGCTTCGAAGGACATCGTGGCCGCACGCACGCAGGTCCATGACGCCATCGCGGAAATGATGGAGTATGCAGGGCAGGCGAACATGCCGCTTGCGATCGAGCCGCTGCATCCGGCCTATGCCGCCGACCGCGCCTGCGTGAATACGACGAAGCAGGCGCTTGATATCTGCGACCAGCTTGATCCGGAGCGCACCGGCGCGCTCGGCGTCGCGCTCGACGTCTATCACATCTGGTGGGATCCGGAGGTCATGACGCAGATCGCGCGCGCCGGCAGCGATCGCCTGCTTGCATTTCATGTCTGCGACTGGCTGGTGCCGACAAGGGACATCCTCAATGACCGCGGCATGATGGGCGACGGCGTCATCGACATCAAGTCCGCGCGAGCGGCCGTCGAGGCGCAGGGTTATGCCGGCTATTCCGAGATCGAAATCTTCTCCAACGACTGGTGGGCGATGCCGATGGACGAGGTCCTGCAAACCTGCATCGCGCGGCACCGCACGGTGGTCTAGCCCCGCCGCGCGGCCGCTGTGTCAGCGACGGACGATGTTGTGTCGTTGCTGAACTGCGGCACGGCCGCTGTACGGACAACGTCGCGAAACGCGACAGCGCGCCGGTTCCAGATTTAACGTTTGTTGGGGGTATTTAGCTTAACAAAGGGTTAGCGTTGCGCCCGCAAGAACTACGGCGCTAGCTACGCTTTATGGAGAAAGGTTTCTCCGCAAGCGATGAGCGATACCATGAAGATCCTTTACGCAATTGCGGCCCTCGTTCTGCTGTCGTCGTCGGCACAGGCGTGGCAGGTCGTGGAACGCTGCACCTCCAGCAAGTTCTATGGCAGGGTCTGCACGACATCCTATCTCGACGACCCCGCGCGCAATGCCGCGCAGGAGCAGGAGGACGAGAAGGCAAGGCGAGCTTCCATTGAAAAGTGGGAAGCGTTCTGCAAGCCGAAGCGTACCTATGATGACGAAGGCGTCACCCGCCTGACCTATGCCCGCAAGGGCTGCGAGTTCGGCCGTAGCGAGTAAGCGCCGGCCTTCGCTCCTCGCCGCCGGCGAGGAGCATTTTCGCGCGTCTGGCGCGATGATTTCGGCGCCGTGCGCGGCTCATACGCGGCGAAGAACCGCTAAATCTTTATCGATCAAATTGCGATCCGGTTAGTCACGCCGCTTTACGGCGCCTCAATGCTTGTCCGTCAATGCTGACGTAAAGGCATTCATTTCAAGAGGCAGGGTCAATGCGCGTCCTCATCGCAATCTCGATCGTCGTCGCTTCGGTTTCGTCCGCATCAGCGCAGTTCGCGATGGACCATGGCCATGCCGCGGACGCCGCTTCGGCCGCTCGCTCGGCCAGGGCTGCCGAAGCCGCCAAGGCGTCGGCCATTGCCAACGGAACGCCGCTGCTTGCAAGCCAGCAAACCAACTTCTACGTCGGCGGGCAGGGCACGATAAAGGTCGTGCCCCGGACCGCGGAAGAGCTGAAGGCCGATGAAGCCGGCCAGGCCGCATGGAAGGCCCGTTGCCGGCCAGTCGTGGTGGAAGACAGCGAGGGCCTGCGGCGCGTGAAATATGCCGAGCGCGATTGCGATCTTTCCCGCTTCAACACCGCCGGTAATTAGAACTCTCTGATCTCAGCAGTCCGGCGGCGTTCGGGCTGTCCGGCGGTATCGAAGGCCTGGTTCCGGCTAGGCCTGATGGGATCGAAATGCTAGGCCTTCCCCAACACCCGTTGGGGCGGCATGACCTTCACATCCTGGCAATTCGGCGTCTTCGTCGCGATCGTTTTCGCGGCGTATTATCTTCCGGCACTACGGCGCTTTCAGGTCCAGTTGCTGGTGTTCGCCAGCCTGTTTTTCTACGGATACGGCCAGCCGGAATTGTTGGCGCTGCTGGCCGTCGCCGTGTTCGGAACCTATCTGTTTCTTGTGCTCGCCTTGCGAAACCGGCGGGTCTGGCTGCCGGTCGGCATTACCTTCAACCTCGCGCTGCTGGCCTTCTTCAAATACAAGTTTCTGTTCCTCGATCCGGCGTCTCCCAGCCTGGTGGGTTTTGCGCCGCTTGACCTTCTTCTGAAACTGCCGCTGCCGATCGGTATTTCGTTCTTCGTCTTCCACAATATCAGCCTGCTGGTCGACCTGACCCGGCACAAAGCGACGCCGCCGACGCTGACCGGCGTCTTCCTCTACATCATCTTCTTTCCGCAGCTCGTGTCCGGGCCGATCACGCGTGCGGAAATGTTCATGCCGCAGATCAAGCCGAAATATTTTGCGGACATTCCGTTCGTCGACGCTGCGAAATGGATCATCTGCGGGTTCTTCTTCAAGCTGTATGTCGCGAACAACCTCGATGAGATGACGTCCTATATGAGCTTCCCGCTCTATGAGACGCTGCAGACTCAGGATCGCTGGCTGCTGGTGTTCCTCTACAGCTATCAGATCTATGCTGACTTCTTCGGCTATTCCGCGATTGCGCTCGGCCTTGGCCTGTTGTTCGGCTACCGCCTGCCGGTCAATTTCGATCTTCCCTATATCTCGGCTTCGTTCTCCGAATTCTGGACGCGCTGGCATATCTCGCTGTCAAGCTGGCTGCGGACCTATCTTTACATTCCGCTCGGCGGCAATCGCCACGGGGTATGGCGGACCTATTTGAACCTGATGGTCGTGATGGGGCTGGGCGGCCTCTGGCATGGCGCCGGCCTCGGCTATCTGGCGTGGGGATTGATGCACGGCCTGCTGCTGGTGCTCGAACGCCCCATGTTGCCGTGGCTGGCGTCGATCGACGTCGCGGCGTTTCGGGTGGCGCGCAGGACTGTCGTCTTTACCTGTGTCACCATGCTCTGGATTTTCTTCAAGCTGCCCAATTTCGATCATGCGGCCGGCTACCTCGCTGGAATGTTCGCACCGAGCACGAATCCGAACCCGACAAAACTGTTCTACAGCCTGGCGCTGCTCTATTCGCTGCCGGTCATGATCCAGCATCTCGGCCTGCGTCTTCTGTCGGAGGCAAGGTTGCGCCTGATGGAGCCGTATCTCTACGGCGCGATGGCCGCGCTGACATATCTCGAAGCCGGTCCCGAAACGTCGTTCATCTATTTTCAGTTCTAGGCGAGGAAAAGCGTGTCTGCCGCTCGGTGGTTGATGAAATGCGGTGTCGGTGCGGCGGTCGGCCTGATCGCCTGCGGTGTCGCCACGGCTCGGTTCGGCAGCGGGCTGCAGTTACCTGCGACGACGACGCGGGACGGCACGCTGATCACCCTGAGCCGCTACATGCGCGAGGCGCTGCCTGACGTGGTGCTGCTGGGCAGCTCGCTCACATTCCGCCTCAAGGAGGAATATTTTGCGACGCCAAGGTTGCGGAACCTGGCGCTTGCGGGAGGCTCGCCGGTGACCGGGCTGGAGATCGTCGCGAACCAGCCGCGCCTTCCGAACATCATTCTGGTCGAGGCAAATGTTCTGACACGGCCGGCCGACACCGCGCTGGTCGAGCGCTACTCGCGCGGCAGCACCGAGCCGTGGTTCTTTCGCCCGGTCAGGGCAGCGGTTGCCGCCTATGAGCAGCGGCTGCACGCCCCGCTTACGCACGAGCAGGTCGCGCAAAATCTGCGCAGACTGATCGAGCAGCCGCCGAGCGATTTCGACAATAAGGTCTACGCGGATCGCGCTCTGCAGCAGTTCGATGCGGAAGATCCGACGCATGCGTCGCAGCTAAATGCCAAGAGAATTGGCGAGTTGATCGACACCCTGGAGCAGCGCGGCGCGCGAGTCCTTCTGTTCGAGCTTCCCTATTCCGGGCCGATCGAAGGCTCGAGATATGCGGCGATCACGCGGCAGGTGGTTCACGCCGCATTTCCGGATTCGACCCGATGGCTGCCGATCGAGGTGAACCGGCGCGAGTTGCGCTGGGGCGACGGCGTTCATCTCGACGAACGCTCCGCGGTCATCGTGAGCCAGGCGATGGAACGCGCGTTGGCGTCGCTGCTTGCGGCGAAATAGCCTGGCCAATCCTGCACGGCACGCTCAGATACCCGCGAAAGCGCACGCGGCCGCCACGGACCGGCTCGCCATCGAGCGCATAATCCGGAAAGCGCGCCAGGAAGCGCGAGATCGCAATCGCGCCCTCGAGCCGCGCCAGGGCCATCCCGGCGCATTGATGCGCGCCGGTGCCGAAGGCGAGATGCCGGTTCGGCGTGCGGCCGACATCGAAACGCTCGGGATCGGCGAACTGCGCCGGGTCGCGGTTGGCGGCACCGATGCACAGCGTCACCGATGTACCCGCCGGCATCGCCACGCCGCCGAGTTCGCACGGCTCCACGGTCATGCGGTTGCCGAGCTGGTTCGAGCTCTCGAACCGCAGCATTTCCTCAATGGCGGTCTTGATCAGCGCGGGCTGCTCGATCAGGCGTCGTTTCTCGCCCGGATTGTTCGACAGCGTCACCAGGCCGTTGCCGATCAGGTTGGTGGTGGTCTCGTGGCCGGCATTGAGCAGGAAGATGCAGTTGTGCAGCAGTTCCTTCTCGGTCAGCCGCTCGCCATTATCCTCGCCCTGAATCAGCCGCGTCAGCACGTCGCCGTCGGGATTGCCCGGCCTGGCCCGCCGCCGCGCCACCAGCACCTCCAGATAGGCGAGGAAATCGCTCACCGCCTTGTTGCCCCGGGCAAATGCCTCCGGGCCGATCACCGGCTCCAGCGCGCCGAGGATCGCCAGCGACCAGTCGCGCAGCGGCTCGCGCTCGTCCTGCGGCACGTCGAGCAGATTGCCGATCACTTCGATCGGGATGGCGGTGGCGAAATCGTCGATCAGGTCAACCTTGCCCTTGGCGGCGATGGCGTCGAGCAGGCGGTCGACCAGCCGGATCAGGTCGGGCTCCATGCCGGCGATCGCGCGCGGCGAGAGCGCGCCCATGATCAATCGCCGGACGCGGGTATGGGCGGGAGGATCGTTGAAGACGAGGCTCGTGGTGTGATGCTCGAACAGCGGGGAGTTACCGTATTTCGGCGAGAACTCCTTCTTCTTGTCCGAAGAGAAGGCCCTGGTGTTCTTGTAGGCCGCGACCAGGTCGTCATAGCGGGTCAGGAAATAGGAACCGTTCGGCAGGCGCTTGACCGGCTCGTTCTCGCGCAGCGCCCGGTAGGTCGGGTAGGGGTTGGCGTAGAACCCGGGCGTCAGCTTTTCGAGATCGAATGTGGCCGCCAGTTCGCGCGCATCTAGATCCATGGCTCGCCATATGCTTTGGAAGGAACCAGCCGGTGCGGCCATCCAATTAGTCGCAATTGCAACGATCTTAGATGGCGGCCCCCGGCCGTCAAGCCGCAGTTGCGGCCGGCAACCAGAGGTTCTCGCAACGCCTTGGGGTTGCACGCGAATCCAAATGAGCTGACAGGGTGTGCGCCAATTTTCGCGAAAAATCACGCTCAAACAAGGCGATGACGCTGTGTCATTGCCGCCACCCTGCCTGGGAATTCATTTGGTGCGCTGCAATAGCTGCTTGACTTCGTCTAGGTGAGTAATTACTCACGCCCCCATGTCTACCCTGCGCATGACCAGTGACTTGCGGCGCCAATTGATCCTGAGCGCCGCCAAGAGATGCTTCGCCCGCAACGGCTTTGCCGGCACCACGACCAAGAGCGTGGCGGCCGCCGCGGCTATTTCGGAAGGGCTGTTGTTCAAACACTTCCCGTCCAAGGGTGCGCTCTATGCAGAGATCCTGGCCGAGGAGTGCGAGGCCGATCCGGATTTCGCCAACCTGCTCGGCCAGGAGCCTTCGACGGCCACGCTGGTGGAACTGGTCAAGGGGATGGTCGGCTACTTCATCGAAGTGTCCGATGGCTCCGACCAGGAGGAAGCGCAGCGCTTGCGGCTGATGACGACGAGCCATCTTGACGATGGCGAGTTCGCGCGGCTGCTCTATGACAAGATCGGCGGCCTGATCGGGCCGGTGTTTGCGGCGTCGATCGAAAACGCTGTTGCGGCCGGCGATGCGGCGCGGATCGGCAGCGATCCGCTCAACCTGTTCTGGTTCGCGCACCACACCGTGCTGATGTCGGCGCTGACGCGGCTTCCGGCCGTGCCCTGTCTCGCCTACGGCAACGCCGCCGATCTGGAGCGGCAGCTTACTCAATTCATCCTGCGCGGCATCGGACTTACCGAGGCCGCAATTGCTTCTCATCTGGACGGCGAGCTGTCACCGAAACCGGGACAATCGGTAACTGCGGAAAGTGCATGACATGAATATCGTGACTGAACCCAAACTTTCGGGCAAGCCGATTACCGATAAGCCGCACAAGCGGCCGGTTCGGACGGTGCGCTGGTTCTTGATCGTTGGGGTGCTGCTTGGCGCCGTCGTCGGCGGCCTGGTGTTCTTCAAGTTCGTGTTCCTGCCCAATCTGTTCAAGCAGATTTTCAGCAAGCCGCCGCCGCCGATCAGCGTCAACATCGCCGCGGCCAAGACCGAAACCATTCCGAATCTCCTGACCGCGGTCGGCGATCTCGCCGCCGTGCACCAGGTCAACGTGACGTCTGACGTCAACGGCCGTATCACCGACATCATGTTCAAGGCGGGCGCCACCGTGAAGCAGGGTGCGCCGCTGGTGCAGTTGTTTGACGGTCCGGAGCAGGGCGACCTCGCCAACTTCAAGGCGCAGCAGCGTGTCGCGCAGATCACGCTGGACCGCGCCAAGCAACTGGCAGAGCGTCAGGTCGGACCGCAGGCGACGGTCGACAACGCCCAGGCGGTGTTCGAACAGGCCAGCGCCGGCATCGCCAAGACCGAAGCGATCATCTCGCAGAAGATGGTGCGGGCGCCGTTCGACGGTGAGCTCGGCGTGCGCAAGGTCGAGGTCGGGCAATATCTGACTGCCGGCACGCAGATCGTCTCCCTGACCGATCTGTCGATGCTGTTCGCCAACTTCACCGTGACGGAGAAGGATTCCGGCCAGCTCAAGGTCGGCCAGATCGTTCGTATCGCCGTCGACGCCTATCCGGGCCGCACCTTCGAAGGCAAGATCACGACGATCGAGCCGCAGATTGCGACCGACACGCGCAACATTCGCGTGCAGGCGACGATCCAGAACCCGGACAAGATCCTCAAACCCGGCATGTTCGCGACCACCACGGTGGTGCTGCCGGACAAGCCGCCCGTCATCACGGTGCCGGAGACCGCGGTCGACTACACGCTCTATGGCGACTCGGTCTATCTCCTCACCGAGAAGAAGGAGGAGGATGGCAAGACCAGCCTCACGGTGACCCGGACCTTCGTGCAGACCGGCAACCGCGTGGATGGACGCGCCGAAATCCTCAAGGGCCTGAAGGAGGGCGACCGCGTCGTGGCCGTCGGCCAGCTCAAGCTGCAATCGGGAGCCGCGGTGACGATCTCGAACGATCCGTTGCCGCCGATTCCGGCAAAGCCGCCGCGCTACTGACGGATAATCGCGCGGCCCTCGGGCCGTGCTGAACGAGAAAGGCGGGCAGCGGTCTTCGTGACGAGACCGCGCCCGGTATGCTGAACTCAGCGGGATTGATCTGCGATGACCTTAACCGATATCTTCATCAAGCGTCCGGTCCTGTCGGTCGTCGTCAGCCTGCTGATCCTCCTGATCGGTCTGCGGGCCGCCATGGTATTGCCGATCCGGCAATACCCGAAACTGTCGAACACGGTGGTCAACGTCACCACCGTGTATCCGGGCGCCTCGGCCAACCTGATCCAGGGCTTCATCACCACGCCGATCGAGCAGGCGGTCGCTTCCGCCGAGGGCGTCGACTACATCACCTCGTCGTCGGTGCAGGGCACCAGCACGATCCAGGTCTACATCAAGCTGAACTTCGACCCGAACCAGGCGCTGACCGAAGTTCTCGCCAAGGTGAACTCGGTCCGATACCTGATCCCGAAGGAATCGAACGACCCGATCGTGACCAAGACCACCGGCCAGACCACGGCCGTGATGTATCTCGGCTTCTCCAGCGACGAGCTCTCCGGCTCGGCAATATCAGACTATCTGACGCGCGTGGTGCAGCCGGTGCTGTCGACGGTCGACGGCGTGGCCTCGGCCGATATTCTGGGCGGCCAGACCTTTGCGATGCGGCTATGGCTCGATCCGGTCAAGATGGCGGGACGCGGCGTCTCGCCGAGCGACGTATCGGCTGCGATTGCCGCCAACAACTTCCAGGCCGCGGCCGGGCAGGCCAAGGGCTACTTCATCGTCTCGAACATCCAGACCAATACCGATCTGCGAAACCTCGAGCAGTTCAAGAAGATGATCGTCAAGTCCAAGGACGGTGGCTTCGTGCGGATCGAGGATGTCGCGACCGTCGAGCTTGCGGCCCAGAGCTCGGATGCGAGCGTCGCCTTCAGCGGCGAGCGCGCGATCTTCATCGGCGTGCAGGCGACGCCGCAGGGCAACCCGCTGACGCTGGTCAAGGGCGTGCGCGCGTTGATGCCGGAGATCGAGCGCAACCTGCCGCCGTCGATGAAGATGAAGGTGGCGTATGATTCGACCAAGTTCATCCAGTCGTCGATCGACGAGGTGAAGAACACGCTGATCGAGGCCGTGCTGATCGTCGTGGTCGTGATCTTCCTGTTCCTGGCCTCGTTCCGCTCGGTCATCATTCCCGTCGTCACCATCCCGCTGTCGCTGATCGGCGTCTGCAGCCTGATGCTGGCCCTCGGCTTCAGCTTCAACCTGCTGACGCTGCTGGCGATGGTGCTGGCGATCGGGCTCGTGGTCGACGACGCCATCGTGGTGGTCGAGAACATCCACCGCCATCTGGAGGAGGGCAAGACGCCCGTACAGGCGTCGCTGCAGGGCGCGCGCGAAATCGTCGGTCCTGTCATCTCGATGACGATCACGCTGGCTGCGGTGTACGCGCCGATCGGGTTCCTCGGCGGCCTGACCGGTTCGCTGTTCCGCGAGTTCGCCTTTACGCTGGCAGGCTCGGTGATCGTATCGGGCGTGATCGCGCTGACGCTGTCGCCGATGATGTGCTCGGTGCTGCTCAAGAGCGCGGACGAGGGACGGTTTGCCAGGCTGGTCAACCGTGTGTTCGGCGCGATGACGCGCTGGTACGGACGTCAGCTCGACCGCTCGCTCGATTACCGGCCGGTCACCGGCCTGTTCGCGCTGACGATGCTCGGCATGGTCGGCTTCCTCTACATGAACACCGCCAAGGAGCTGGCGCCGGAAGAGGACCAGGGCATCGTGTTCTCGGTGACCAAGGCGCCGAAATACGCCAACATCGACTACGTCGACTTCTATGGCGAGAAGCTCGACAAGGCGTTTGCCAGCTTCCCCGAGACCGATTTGCGCTTCGTCCTCAATGGCATCAACGGGCCGCAGGGCGGCATCGCCGGCATGCTGCTCAAGCCGTGGGATGAGCGCAAGCGTTCCTCGATCAAGCTGAAGCCGCTGGTGCAGGCCGAAATCAGCAAGATCGAAGGCGTCCAGGCGTTCGCGTTCAACCTGCCGCCGCTGCCCGGCGGACCCGGCGGCCTGCCGATCCAGATGGTGATCAATTCGACTTCCGGATTCCAGGCCGTCTACGAGCAGATGGCCAAGCTGAAGGACGCCGCGCGCAAGAGCGGCCTGTTCATCGTGTCCGACAGCGATCTCGAATTCAACCAGCCGGTGGTGCGCGTCTCCGTCGACCGTTCCAAGGCGAGCGACCTCGGCATCAACATGGCCCAGGTCGGCGCTACCTTGCAGACCTTGCTCGGCGGCAATTACGTCAACCGCTTCAATCTCGAAGGACGTTCGTATCAGGTGATTCCGCAGGTGCCGCGCGGGATGCGACTATCGCCGGAATCGCTCGGCGGCTACTACGTCCCGACCAACACCGGGCAGTTGGTGCCGCTGTCGACCATCGTGTCGATCGAGACCGCCACCGATCCGAACTCGCTCACGCATTATAACCAGCTCAACTCGGCGACCTTCTCGGCGGTGCCGATGCCGGGCGTGACGGTCGGCCAGGCGGTGGACTTCCTGGAGGGCGAAGCGAAGAAGCTGCCCACCGGCTTCGGTCACGACTATCTCGCCGATTCCCGCCAGTACGTGCAGGAGGGCAACCAGCTCGCGATCACCTTCGGCTTTGCGCTGATCATCATCTTCCTGGTGCTGGCGGCGCAGTTCGAAAGCTTGCGGGACCCGCTGGTGATCATGATCTCGGTTCCGATGGCGATCGTCGGCGCGCTGATCCCGTTGTTCTTCGGCGTGGCGACCATCAACATCTATACCCAGGTCGGGCTGTTGACGCTGGTCGGCCTCATCACCAAGCACGGCATCCTGATGGTCGAGTTCGCCAACGAGTTGCAGCTCAAGGAAGGGCTCGACAAGCGTTCGGCGATCGAGATGGCTGCCCGGATCCGGCTGCGTCCGATCCTGATGACGACGGCGGCGATGGTCACCGGCCTGATCCCGCTGTTGACGGCAACCGGCGCCGGCGCGGCCAGCCGCTTCTCGATCGGCCTGGTCGTGGTGGCGGGCATGTCGATCGGTACGCTGTTCACGCTGTTCGTGCTGCCGGCGGTCTATGTCTGGATGGCCACCGACCACCAGGCCCATGCCAACTCGGAGCGCACGAAGGAAATCGCTGACTTCGATCTCGGCAACAATGCGCTGAAGCCGACCTGAGCGCTCGCGGTTAGGAAGAGGTATCGACGGCGGCAGCTCATATCGCTGCCGCCGTTTTTTCATGCCGCGAGGGCGGCGACGCGGCCGGTTCCCCATGCTAGAGAGGAAAGAAAAAGCAGGGAGCCAACATGACGAGCGAGTTTTCCGCGGGCAATTACCGCTTTATCCCCGCCGTGTTCCAGTATTCCGGCGGCGTCGCCGCCAGCCCGGGTTTTGAGATCGAGCGGGTGCGTTTCGACAGGCCGGTGCCGCTGGCCGCGGGATTTGCCCGGATCGCTGACACCATCAGGGCGGCAGGCCGGCCGCTGACCTCGTTCTGCGCCTGCGAATTGCGATCCCCCGCGGCGTTTACCGACGAGGGCTTTCGCAACTTCAACCTGCACTACGTCAAGACGCTGGCGGAATGGGCCGTCTATGACGGCACCACCAATCCGGTGGCGCGCAGCAATGTCTGCCCGGAGATCGATCCGCCATCCGAGCCGTCGTTCTATGCCTTTTCCTTCACGCGGCCAAGCGAGGGCACAGGTCCGAGCTTCGTGATTGCCGGCAGCGGCGAGTCGCAGGAGGGCAACGCGAGCTACGCCGAGCGCACCGTGCGCTACTGCGACATCAGCCCCGACGGGATTGCCGAAAAAGTCCGCTACGTCGCCGGCGTGATGGAGCGGCGCATGGGCGAGTTCGGCTTCGGCTGGAAGGATGCGACCGGGGTGCAGACCTATACCATCCACGACTTCCACCACGTCTTCGCCGAGGCGCTGGTCCGCCGCGGCGCCGCGCGCGCCGGCCTGACCTGGCACTTCGCCCGGCCGCCGGTGATCGATCTGGAGTATGAGATGGATTGCAGGAGAGTGCTGCGGGAGGTGGTGGTTTAGTTAGATCCTCGTCCTGAGGAGCGCGCATTGCGCGCGTCTCGAAGGATGGAGGCCCGCCCGTGGCCTCATGGTTCGAGACGGCGCTTTCGCGCCTCCTCACCATGAGGAGCAACATCGCTACCTCTCCCGTGGGTCCAGCGCATCGCGCAGGCCGTCGCCGACGAGGTTGAACGACAGCACGACCATGAAGATCGCGAACCCCGGCCAGACCGCCATCCAGGGCGCGTTGGTCAGGAAGCGCTGCGCGGCGTTCAGCATGCTGCCCCAGGACGGGGCGGGCGGCTGCTGGCCGAGACCGAGGAAGGACAGCGCGGCTTCCGCGATGATCGCAGCCGCGATCGACAGCGTCGCCTGCACCAGCAGCGCCGGCATGATGTTGGGCAGGATATGGAACAACGCGATGCGCCAGCGCGGATTTCCCATGGCGCGCGCAGCCTCGACATAGTCCTCGACCTTGACGCTCATCACCTGGCCCCGAGTCAGCCGTATGAAGATCGGCGTCGCCGAGATGCCGATCGCGATCATGGCATTGCCGAGACTGGGCCCCAGGAAGGCGGCCAGCGCGATCGCCAGGATCAGGAACGGGCAGGCCAGCATCGCATCGGTGATGCGGCTGATCAGTGCGTCGATGAAGCCGCCGCGATAGCCCGACAGCAGGCCGAGCGGCACGCCGATCGACAGCGCGATCCCGACCGAAATCGCGCCGGCCAGCAGCGAGGCCCTTGCGCCGTAGATCACGCGGGCCAGAATATCGCGGCCGAGCTCGTCGGTGCCGAACCAGTGCAGCGCGGACGGCGGCTTGCGCACCAGCGACCAGCTCGTCGCGATCGGCTCATAAGGCGAGATCAGCGGCGCAAACAGCGCGAGCAGCACGAAGGTCGCAATCACGACGAGGCCGGCCACCGCGCCCTTGCGCTTGAACAGGCGGCGCAGCGCGCGCCGCGCCGGGCTCTCCAGTTCGTCGGAAGCCGCGACCGGTAGCGCGTTGAGTGTGGCGTCGGCCATGGCTTACGCCCTCAGCCGCGGGTTGACGAGGATGTAGGCGATGTCGGCAATCAGGTTGAGCGTGATGTAGATCGTCGCCGTCACCAGCACGACGCCTTGCACGACCGCATAGTCGCGGTTGAACACGGCATCGACGATCAGCTTGCCGAAACCGGGAATCGAAAAAATCTGTTCCGTCAGGACCGCGCCCGACAGCAGCGTGCCGAGTTCGAGGGCGCCGAGCGTGATCACTGGCGTCAGCGCATTGCGCATGGCGTGCTTGAGAATGACCGACCGTTCCAGCAGGCCCTTGGCGCGGGCGGTGCGGACGTAATCGCTCTCCAGCACCTGCAACATGGCGCTGCGGGTATGGCGCATCAGGATCGCGGCAATCGCGTTGCCCAGCACGAAGGCGGGCATGATGGTGGAGGCGATGCTGGCGCGAAAATCCTCGGTC
The DNA here is from genome assembly GCF_036735945.1 of Bradyrhizobium sp. GTDB lineage: Bacteria > Pseudomonadota > Alphaproteobacteria > Rhizobiales > Xanthobacteraceae > Bradyrhizobium. The sequence goes on from NZ_DAINNI010000026.1 coordinate 34,547, forward strand.
AGCGGCACATAGCCCGAGGCCGGCAGCCAGCCGAGCTTTATCGAGAACAGGAAGATCAGCATGATGCCGAGCCAGAAATTCGGCGTCGAGATGCCCCACAGCGCGAAGAAATTGGCGCCATAGTCCCAGGCCGTGCCCTTCTTCACCGCCGAGACGATGCCGGCCGGAATGCCGATCAGGAAGGCGATGATGATCGCCATCGACGCCAGTTGCATCGTCACCGGCAGCTTCTGCGCGATCAGCTCGCGCACCGGGACCTTGTTGCGCAGCGACTCGCCGAAATCGCCCGACAGCACGCCCTTGACCCAGTAGACATATTGAATCGGCACCGGCTGGTCGAGCCGGTACTGCTGCCGGATCTGCGCGATGACGTCAGGGTCGCGTTCCTCGCCTGCCATCACCAGCGCCGGATCGCCCGGCAGCAATTGCTGCAGCGAGAAGATCAGGACCGACACGAAGAACAGCGTCGGGATCAGCTGCACGATGCGGCGCGCGAGGAAGTTCAGCATGGCTCACTTCAGCTTCAGCCCGACCACCCGCACCAACCCGTCCGGCATCTGCTTGTAGCCGTCGAGCTTGGTCGTGTGAGCGATCAGGATGCGGCGGTGATAGATGTACAGGAGCGGCTGGTCTTCCATCGCCACCCCGGCAAGTTTCTCGTAAATCGCCTTGCGCTGCGCCAGATCGGTGACCAGCCGGGCATCGTCCAATGCCTTGTCGGCTACCGCGTTGCTCCAGGCGCTGTAGTTCTGCGGCGCGCCGGTCTTGAGGAAGACGTAGGAATTGCCGTCCGGATCGATCCGGCCGCTCCATGCCAGCATGAAGGCCTGATATTCACCGGCTTCGGCCTGCTTCAGCGAGGTCGCAAATTCAGTGACCCTGAGCTTCAAGTCGAAGCCGGTCTCTGCCGCCATCGACTGCACGACCTGCGCGACCGCTTCGGTCTCCGCGCCCTTCGGCACCATGAAATCGACAGTCACCGGCGGTGAGACGCCGGCTTCCTTCAACAGTGCCTTTGCTTTCGCGACGTCTCGCCCGCGGATGGGGAAGGACTTCTGGTAATAGGGATGATCCGGGTTGACCCACTGATTGCCCGGTTTGAACTCGCCGTTGAATACCACCTGGTTGATGGCTTCGCGATCGAGTGACAGATCGAGCGCCTGGCGCACCTTGGCGGACTGGCTGAGCGGTCCCTTGGCTTTGTCCTTGCCGATATTAAGCGTGATGCCCTGATAGCCAAGTTCGATCGCCGTCGAAAGCTTCAGCCGTGAATCGGCGCGGACGTCCTTGATGTCGGTTGCGAGCACGCGCTCGATCAGGTCGAGTCCGCCGGATTTCAGGTTGGCGAGCCGAACCGTGGCGTCGACGATCGGCAGGAACACGATGCGGTCGATGAAGATATTGTCCTTGTTCCAGTAGTCGGCGAATTTCTCGAACACCATGCGGTCCTGCTGGACGCGCTCGACGAATTTGTAGGGTCCGGCGCACACCGGGCGCAGGCCGAACTTGTCGCCGGCCTCCTTGGCCGCCTTGGGCGAAACCATCATGCCGGCGCGGTCGGTGAGCTGTGCGATCAGCGGCGAGAACGGCGCCTTCAGCACAAGCTTGATGGTAAGGGGATCGACGACATCGACACGATCGACGCTGGCGAGCTCCGGCTTGCGGAACGAGCCGGGCAGGGTCAGGTGTCGATCGATCGAATATTTGGCGGCTTCGGCGTCGAACGTCTCGCCGTCGTGAAACTTGACGCCGGGACGGAGCTTGATGGTGACTTCCTTGCCGTCGGCCGAGGTTTCGTGGCTCAGCGCGAGCTGCGGCACGATGTTGAGCTTCTCGTCGATGTCGAACAGCTTGTCGCAGAACGAGGCGAATACGATGCGGCCGACATAGGTGCGCGCCATGGTCGGGTCGAGGATATCAGGATCCTCGGCCAGCCCGATCCGCAGTGTGGTCTGGGCCTGCACGGCCATTGGAAGCGACAGCAGCAGCGCCGCCGCGGTGACTGCGATATGAAATGTCTTCATTGCTGCGATCCCCTTGATCCAAGATTACATCGGACAACGATTACATCAGCGCTGGCCGTATTCCTGATTGATCAACCCCGCCGTGGCCTGCACCTTCCGTGCCACCGCTGAAGGCGGCGACCAATTTTTCCAGCACCGGCGAGAAGCCGCCATCGGCGGGAACGATCGCCCCGGGCGGCGGCAATTCCGCGGTGCGGTGACAGGCAGTGGCGTGTCCCGTATTGTCTGCAAGCAGCGCCGGAACCTCGGTGCGGCAGCGCGCGATGACATGGGGGCAGCGGGTATGAAACCGGCAGCCCGCGGGTGGATCGAGCGCGCTCGGCATCTCTCCCTCCAGCACGATACGGCTGCGCCTGGCTTGCGGCTTCGGCACGGGAATGGCCGACAACAGCGCGCGGCTATAGGGATGGCGGGGTGCTGCGAACAGCGCCTCGGCTTCCGCCGTCTCGACGATGCCGCCGAGATTCATCACCGCGACGCGGTCGGCGATGTGCTTTACGACGGCGAGGTCATGAGAGACGAAGATATAGGCGAGGCCGAGCCGGTCCTGCAGATCGCGCAGCAGATTGAGGATCTGCGAGCGGATCGAGACGTCGAGCGCGGATACCGGCTCGTCGCAGATGATCAGCTTCGGCTCCACGGCCAGCGCACGCGCGATCGCGATGCGCTGGCGCTGGCCGCCGGAGAATTCATGGGGATAGCGACGGGCGAAGCGCGGCTCCAGCCCGACCAGCCGCAGCAACTCGTCCACCCGCTCGCGCCGCCGCGCCGCCGGCACCAGATCGTGCAGCACCAGCGGCTCGGTCAGGATCTGGCTCACCGTCATGCGCGGATTGAGCGACGCATAGGGATCCTGGAAAATGATCTGCGCATTGCGGCGAAAAGCGCGCAGTTCATTGGCGCCGAGTGTGCCGAGGTCGCGGCCCTCGAAGCGAACGGTGCCGGCATCCGGCTCGATCAGCCGCAGCACCAGCCGGCTCACGGTGGATTTTCCGCACCCGGACTCGCCGACCAGCGCCAGCGTCCTGCCGGCCTCGACGGTGAAGCTGACGCCGTCGACCGCCTTCACATAGGCCGTCGGGCGGCCCAGCACGGAGCGGGCAGCCGCGAAATGCTTCACCAGCCCTTCCACTTCGAGAAGCGCGGTCACCGTCGGCCTCCCTCGTGTCCCGGGCGCAGCGCAGCACGAAGCGATGCGTTGCAGAACCGGGACCCATGGTGCCGTGGATCAATGGTGGGCCCCGGTTCAGCAATGCACCACTGCGCTTCGCTTGCGCTGCACTGCGCCCGGGGAACGGAGGGAAGCGCGGTCATGATACCAGCTTCTCGAGCGGCGCGCGGATGCAGCGCGAGGCGTGACCGTCGGTGACCATTGCGAGCGGCGGTCGCGTGGCCACGCAAAGCTCGACGACAAAGGGACAGCGCGCGGCGAAACGGCAACCGGCCGGCGGGCTTGCCATGTTCGGCACCATGCCCTCGATCGTCGCCAGATGCGCGGTGCGGCGATCGAGGCGCGGGATCGAGCCGAGCAGGCCGACGGTGTAGGGATGCTGCGGATTGGCAAAGAGTTCGTCGACCGGCGCGCGCTCGACGATCTCGCCGGCATACATCACCGCGACCTCATCACAGACCTCGGCGACCACGCCGAGGTCGTGGGTGATCAGGATGATGGCCGCGCCCGAGGCCGCCTTCAGCTCGCGCATGAGGTCGAGGATCTGCGCTTGAAGCGTGACGTCGAGCGCCGTGGTCGGCTCGTCGGCAATCAGCAGGCGCGGATCGCAGGCCAGCGCCATCGCGATCATGACGCGCTGGCGCATGCCTCCCGAGAGCTTGTGCGGATATTCGTCGATCCGCTTGTCGGGTGAGGGAATGTGAACGCGGCGCAACAGCTCGATCGCGCGCTCGCGAGCCTGCCGCCGCGTTCCACCGCGATGGCGCAGGATGGTCTCGATGATCTGGTCGCCGATGGTGAAGCTCGGATTGAGCGAGGTCATCGGCTCCTGGAAGATCATCGCGAGACGGTTGCCGCGGAGATCGCGCAGCGTCTCGTCGGGGACATCGAGCAGGTCGAACCCGTCGAAGCGGATCGAGCCGGAGACCTCGGCGGACCCCTTCGACAACAGCCCCATGATCGCCAGCGAAGTCACGCTCTTGCCGCAGCCGGACTCGCCGACGAGGCCGAGCGTCGCGCCATTGGCGACGCTGAGGTCGACGCTGTCGACCGCATGCGTGGTGCGGCCATCGTCGCCATGAAAGAGCACGCGCAGGCGCTCGATCTCGATCAGCGGGCTCGCGGTCATGCCTTGGCCGCCATCGCGGCTTCGATCGTTGCATCGATCACGGCGCGGTCGGTGATCCCGGCCGGGTTCTTCCGCGTCGGCACGAAGGAGCGGAACTGCACCCAGCTTTCGCGGCTGACCTGTTCGAGACGCTCTAGCTCGGCGAGCGGATCGGTATGGTCATCGACGCGCAGGTCGAGCTCGGACCATTCCTCCTCGCCATGGATCAACAGCGCCGCCGACTGCTTGCCGCGCTTGTCGCCGCCGGCCGCTTCGCCGGCCTTCATCGCCACGATCAGCCGTTGCGCAAAGGGCAGGGCAGCGTTCGCGACATAGGCTCTTGCGGTGTCGTCGAGCACGGCGGCGCCGGCCAGCATGTTGCCGGCAAGCGAATAGCCGTCGCCCTGGATATGTCCGCACCAGTCGATGCATTCCTTGCCGGTATGCGCGGCGATGCGGCCCTTGATGTCGATGACATGAAGCTGGCGGGCCTCGCGGCCGTTGTCGGCGGCAATCAGCGTATCGATCACCTCGCGCGGGCTGCGTCCCTCGCGCAGCAGCTTGACGCCGTCGATGCCATAGTAAGGGTTGACCAGCGCCTGCGTCGCGACACCGCCAATGCCCGGCGCGATGTGCGGCACGCGCGCACCGACCGCGAAGAACCTGGTCGCAACCGCGATGCCGATCTGGCCGGTTATCGGATCGCGGGCGATGATCGACCAGGTCATCTGTTTCGTCCCTCTATTTACCGGCCCGCTGCATAACCCTGCATGCCCCGCGGGTTGGCGGCGGCGCGGCGGCGGCGGCCAACCCTGGAGGCGGCGGTGAGGCGTCCCTCGGACCATTCGGGGCCGATCTCGACGACATGGCCGCGGTCCTTCAGCGTATCGACCGTCGCCTTCGGCACGCGGCTTTCGAGCACGAGCACGCCGGGACGCGCGGTGCGCGGCCAGAACGAGATCGGGAAATGCTCGGAGTGCCACGCCGGCGCGTCGATCGCTTCCTGCAGGTTCAGCCTGGCGTGCACGTGGCGCAGGAAGAATTGCGTGGTCCATTGATCCTGCTGGTCGCCGCCGGGCGAACCCCAGGCCATGTAAGGCTCGCCGTCGCGCAGCGCGATGGTCGGCGAGAGCGTGGTCCGCGGGCGCTTGCCCGGCGCCAGCGCCGCCGGATGATCCTCTTCCAGCCAGAACATCTGCGCGCGGCTGCCGAGGCAGAAGCCGAGTTCGGGAATGACCGGCGAGGATTGCAGCCAGCCGCCGGAAGGCGTCGCCGAGATCATGTTGCCGGCCTGGTCGATGATGTCGAAGTGCACGGTGTCGCCGCGCACTTCGCCAAAGCGGCCGACGGTCGGCTCGCCTGCGCCCATGGCACCGACAGCCTCGCGATGGCCCTCGGCGCGACGCAGTTTGACGACCGAGCCAAAGCCTTCCACCGAACCCGGGACGAAATCGAGCGAGGCCTTATCCCGCGAGATCAGCTTGCGGCGCTCGTCGTTGTAGGAATCCGACAGCAAGGTCGCGATCGGGATGTCGGTGAATTTGGGGTCGCCATAAAACTTCTCGCGATCGGCGAAGGCGAGTTTGGCGCATTCGATCTGCAGATGAATGAATTCGGGACCGGCGGGATCGAGCCCGTCGAGCTCAAAACCCCTGAGCAGCGCGAGTTGCTGCAGCATCACGGGACCCTGGCTCCAGACGCCGGGCTTGCACACCGTGTAGCGGCCGTAGTCGTAGGTCAGCGGCGCCTCGACGGTCGGCTGCCAGCGCGCCATGTCGTCGGCTGAGAGCACGCCGCGATGCGGCGAGCCGGAGACATCCATCACTTCCTGCGTGCGGCAGAATTTGTCGATCGCCTCGGCCACAAAACCCTGCGACCAGGATTTGCGCGCACGTTCGATCTGCGCGACGCGATCGCCGCCGGCGCTTTCGGCCTCCTTCAGGATGCGCGCATAGGTTTCCGAGAGTTTTTGGTTGGTGAAGAGCGTGCCGGGCCGCGGCACCTCATTGTTCGGCAGGTAGACGGCGGCCGACGTCGTCCAGTGCTTCCTGAACAGTTTCTCGACCACCTGAATGGTGGCGGAGGCGCGCTCGACCAGCGGATAGCCGTTGCTTGCATAGGCGATCGCGGGCTCCAGCACGTCGCGCAGCCGCATCGTGCCGTAATCGCGCAGCAGCAGCATCCAGGATTCGAACGTGCCGGGCACGCAGGCCGCGAGCAGGCCGGTGCCGGGCACCATCTCCAGCCCCTCGCTCTTGTAGTGCGCGATGGTGGCTTTCGCGGGCGCCGGTCCCTGGCCGCAGATCACCTCGGTGCGGCCGCGCTTGACGTCGTGCACGATAACAGGGACGTCGCCGCCGGGACCGTTCAGATGCGGCTCGACCACCTGCAGCGTGAAAGCCGTTGCGACGCCGGCATCGAAGGCGTTGCCGCCCTTTTCCAGAATGCTCATGCCGACGGCGGTCGCGATCCAGTGGGTGGAGGTGACGACACCGAACGTGCCTTCGATTTCCGGGCGTGTGGTGAAGGGATCGGGATTGATGTTGCTCATGGGAATCCAATGCCGGGCTGGTATCGCGATGCTGGCGCACTTGACCACAGGCGCGGCTGAATGCCAACCTGTGGCATGCCACGCATTGCTGCCATCCCCGCCATCATACCGCCGCGGCAGTCTCAACCGGATGGTTGACGGCGTGGCAGGCGACGCCGTCGATCAGTGCGGGCGCCTGCTTGCGGCAGAGGTCGAAGGCCAGCGGGCAGCGGGGATTGAAGGCGCAGCCGGGCGGCGGATCGATCGGGTTCGGAATCTCGCCCTTGACCGGAATGCGCTGGCGGCCGGACATTGCCAGATCGGGCACCGCGCCCAGCAGCATCCTGGTGTAGGGCATCCGCGGATTGGCGAACAGTTCGCGCCCCTCGGCAATCTCGACGATGCGGCCGAGATACATCACGCCGATGCGCGTCGCCATGTGGCGGACCACGGCGAGATTGTGGCTGATGAAGAGATAGGTCAGGCCGAACTTGTCCTGCAGGTCGCGCATCAAATTGAGGATCTGCGCCTGTACGGAGACATCCAGCGCCGACGTCGGTTCGTCGCAGACGATGAATTCGGCCTCGGAGGCGAGCGCCCGCGCGATCGCGATGCGCTGGCGCTGGCCGCCGGAAAATTCATGCGGATATTTCAGCCCGTCGTCGGGATGCAGCCCGACAAGGCTCAGGAGTTCGCCGACGCGGGCGGCGATGTCGCGCTCGCCCTGGATCAGGTTGAAGGCGCGGATCGGCTCGGAGACGATGGCATCGACCCGGAAGCGTGGATTTAAGCTCGCATAGGGGTCCTGGAAGATCATCTGGATGCGGCGGCGTAGCCGCTGCCGGGCCTGGGCCTGCCTCGCATCGGTCATCGATACGCCGTCGATCATGACGTCGCCCGAGCTTGGCGGCAGCAATCCCACCACCATCCGCGCCACTGTCGTCTTGCCCGAGCCGGACTCGCCGACGAGTGCGAAGGTCTCGCCCTTCCGGATATCGAAGGTCACGCCGTCGACGGCTTTGAGGAATTCGAGATGGCCGCCCTCGAGCACGCGGTTGAGCCACGGCTTCGAGACGTCGAACACCCGGCGAAGATTCCGTACATCGACAAAGGAGGCCGTCATGCCGCGGTCTCCTTGACGGGGGCGCTATCGTAAAGATGGCAGGCCACCGCATGCGAGCCCTGCCTGAGCGGTTCGGGCCGGTCGACGCGGCAACGGTCGAAGGCCAAGGCGCAGCGCGGATTGAAGGAGCAGCCCGGCGGGATCGCCGACAGGCGCGGCATCGAACCCGGGATTTGCACCAGGCGTTTCTCCTCGCCGGCGAGCGTCGGGATCGCCCCCATCAGGCCCTTGGCGTAGGGATGCATCGGGTTCTGCACCACGTCCTGAACCGGGCCGATCTCGGCGATCCGCCCCGAATACATAACCGCCACGCGGTCGGACGTCTCGGCGATCACACCCATGTCGTGGGTCACCAGCATCACCGCGGTGCCGTGGTCGCGACCGAGCCGCTTGATCAGCGAGATGATCTGCGCCTGCACGGAAACGTCGAGCGCGGTGGTCGGCTCGTCGGCGATGATCAGTTCCGGCTCGGCGCAGATCGCGAGCGCGATCACGACGCGCTGGCGCATGCCGCCGGAGAATTCGTGCGGATAGGCATCAATGCGCTTCTCCGGCGCGGGGATGCCGACCTCCGCCAGCAGATCGATGGCGCGCTTGCGTGCGGCGGTCTCCGACAGATTCAGATGGGTGCGGATCGTCTCGACGATCTGGTCGCCGATCCGGTAGAGCGGGTTGAGGCTCGTCAGCGGATCCTGAAAGATCATGCCGATCCGTTTGCCCCTGACGCGGCGGATCTCCTCCGGCGGCAGGTGATCGATCCGCGTCCCCGACAAATAGATCTCGCCGCCCGAGATGCGGCCGGGCGGGTCGATCAATCCTATGACCGCGAGCCCGGTGACCGATTTGCCGGCGCCGGATTCGCCGACGACGCCGAGCACTTCGCCCTTGGCGATGTCGAAGGACACGCCGTTGATCGCGCGCAGCGTGCTTCGGCGGGTGAGGAATTCCACCTCGAGGTTGCGAACGGAGAGGACAGGCGTGGTCATCGGAGCTTTGGATTGAGGGCGTCGCGCAGCCAGTCGCCGAGCAGGTTGATGGCGAGGATCAGGCCGGCCAGCGCGATGCCGGGGAAGGCGACGATCCACCATTCGCCGGCGAACAGATAGTTGTTGCCGATCCGGATCAGGGTGCCGAGCGATGGCATGGTGTCGGGCATGCCGGCGCCGAGGAACGACAGCGTCGCCTCGGTGATGACGGCCAGCGCGAGGTTGATCGTCGCGATCACGAGTATCGGACCCATCGTGTTCGGCAGCACGTGGCGCAGCATGATCTTCGGCGCGGGCAGGCCGATCAGTTGGGCGGCGGCGACATAGTCCTTGTTCTTCTCGACCATCACGGAGCCGCGCACGGTGCGGGCATACTGCACCCAGAAACTCAGGCCGATCGCAATCACCAGCACGCCGAGCGTGCTCATGGCATCCAGCCGGTTGCCGAGCACGGACTTGGCGACGCCATTGACCAACAGCGCGATCAGGATGGCAGGGAAGGTAAGCTGCACGTCGGCGATCCGCATGATCAGGCCGTCGACCGCGCCGCCGACGTAGCCTGCGATCAGCCCGAGCGTAATGCCGAGCGTGCCGGCGAAGATTACGCCGAGCAGCCCGACGATCAGCGATATCCGCAGGCCATAGAGAATGGCGGAGAACACGTCGCGGCCCTGTTCGTCGGTGCCGAGCAGGAACGGGCTCTGGCCCTCGGCGGTCCACAGCGGCGAGATCCGCGAGTTCATCAATTGCAGTTGCGCCGGGTCGAACGGGTTCTGCACCGAAAGCTGCGAGGCAAAGATCGCCAGCAGGAAGAACAGGGCGGTGACCGCCGCCGCCACCATGGTCATTTTCGAACGGCGGAACGAATAGAAGATATCGCTGTCGAGCGCGCGCTTCAGCCAGTTCGTACCGGTGCGCGCATCTGGCGCATTCGGCTCAACTCGGTGTGGCACCACGGCGTCGGACATCGGATTTCTCGCTTATGCCGGACGGCTGATGGTCGAGCGCAGGCGCGGATCGACGACGGTGTAGAGGATATCGACCACCAGGTTGATGGTGACGAAGATCAGCGAGACCATCAAGAGGTAGGCGGCCATGATCGGGATATCGACATTCTGCACGGCCTGCACGAACAACAATCCCATCCCCGGCCACTGGAAGACGGTTTCGGTGATGATGGCAAAAGCAATTACCGAGCCAAATTGCAGGCCGGCGACGGTGATCACAGGCACCAGCGTGTTCTTCAGCGCATGGCCGAAGTGGATCGCGCGCGTGGTCAGGCCGCGGGCGCGGGCGAAGCGGATGTAGTCGGTACGGAGCACTTCGAGCATCTCAGCGCGCACCAGCCGCATGATCAGGGTCATCTGGAACAGACCAAGCGTGATCGAGGGCATGATCAGCGCCTTCAACCCGGAAAGGGTGAGCAATCCGGTGGTCCACCATCCGATCCGCACCACGTCGCCGCGGCCGAAAGAAGGCAGCCAGCCCAGCGTCACCGAGAACAGGTAGATCAGGAGAATGCCGATCAGGAAGGTCGGCAGTGAGATTCCGATCAGCGACACCGCCTGGAAGAATTTCGTCAGGATCGTATCGCGCCGCAGCGCCGAATAGACCCCCATCAGGATGCCGAACACCATGGCAAGCACGGTGGCGCAGAACGCAAGCTCGAGCGTCGCCGGCATCCGCTCCATCAGCAGGTTCGAGACCGGCTGGCGAAACTGATAGGAAACCCCGAACTTGAACTGCGCGGCATTGATAAAATAGCGCGCGAACTGCACCGGCACGGGATCGTCGAGGCCGAGCGACTTGCGTACCGCCTCGCGCTCGGCCGCCGGCGTATCCAGTGAGACGATTTGGTTGACGGGGTCGCCGGCGAAGCGGAACATCGAGAACGCGATGACGCCGACCGCGATCATGACGCCGATGGCCTGGATAGCGCGGCGAAGAGTGAAAGCGAGCATGAATTCCTTTCACTGCCCTGTGGTGCGGCGGTAGACGCCGCGGTCGCTTCGAAAAAGAAAAGGTCCCGGAAGCCATGGAGCCGCCGGGACCTGTGTTGAAGCCCGATCAGTCCTGTTTGGTCGCCCAGTACAGCAGAACCTGATTGTCGGCGCGCTGCGTCAGCTTCACTTTTTTCGACACGCCCCAGGCCAGCGCCTGCTGGTGCAACGGGATATAGCTGAAGTCCTTGGCGCCGATCTCGTACGCTTCCTTGATCAGAAGGTCGCGCTTGGCCGTGTCCGACTCCTGCAGCACCTTGTCGGTGAGTTCGTCGAGCTTCTTGTTGCAGTAGCCGCCGAGATTGGCCTCGCCGCGGCTGGATTTGGGATCGTCGCGGCAGCCCATGATGTCGAACAGGACGTTGTGGGAATCCAGCGTGCCGGGCGTCCAGCCAAGCAAATAGAACGAAGTCTGGTAGCCACCGGGCTTCAGCACCTTGGCGAAATACTGCGCCTTGGGCTGGGCCAGCAACGTGACCTTGACGCCGATGCGGGCGAGCATGCCGACGACCGCCTGACAGATCGCGGCGTCATTGACGTAACGGTCGTTCGGGCAGTCCATCGTGACTTCGAAGCCGTCGGGATAGCCTGCTGCGGTCAGCAGCTTCTTGGCGCCCTCTGGATCGAATTTCGGCCGCGTGAAGTCACCGGACAGCTTGAACAGTTGCGGGGCGATCATCAGGGCCGAGGGCGTCGACAGGCCGCGCATGACGCGGGTCTTGATCAGTTCGATATCGATGGCCTTGAAGAAGGCCTCGCGCACCCTGACGTCCTTGAACGGGTTCTTGCCCTTGATGTTGGAATAGAGCAGTTCGTCCCGCACCTGATCCATGCCGATGAAGATGGTGCGAAGTTCCGGTCCCTTCAGCACCTGCGCGTTCGGGCTGGAATCGATCCGCGTGATGTCCTGGATCGGTACCGGCTCGATGACGTCGACTTCGCCCGAGAGCAGGGCGGCGACGCGCGTGGCGTCGGAGCCGATCGGGGTGAACACGATCTCCTTGAGGTTATGCTCCGGCTTGCGCCACCAGTTCGGATTGGCCTTGTACACGGTCTTGACGCCGGGCTGATGGCTTTCGACCGTGAACGGGCCGGTGCCGTTGGCATTGAGCGAGGCAAAGCTCGGCGTCGTCGCGGCGGCGGGCGTGGGCTCGACGGCGTTGTTCGCCTCGGCCCATTTCTTGTCCATGATGTACCAGGTATCCCATTGCGAGTTGAGAATGGGATTGGGCGACGTCAGGATGAAATCCACCGTGTAGTCGTCGACCTTGACGACCTTGGCGTCGGTGGGAATGCGGGTCTGCAGGTTCGAACCCTTCTTGCGAACGCGGTCGGCCGAGAACACCACGTCGTCGGCGGTGAAGGGATCGCCGTTCTGGAATTTCACGCCTTTGCGCAAATGAAACCGCCAGCGGGTCGGCTCCGGCGTTTCCCAACTCTCCGCCAGCGCGGGGACGATCTTCAGGTCCTTGTCGCGGGCGACGAGACCTTCAAACACATGCCCGAGATGGGCATGGGTGGTGGTCTCGTTGAGGGTGTAGGGGTCCAGCGATTTGAGATCGCCCTGGTTGGCATAGCGCAGGGTCTGGGCCGATGCCGGCGCCATGGCTAGTGCCAGGATGGAAGCCGTGGCCACTGCAAGCAAAGTCTGACGTACCGACATCTGTTCGATTTCCCCGCTTTGATCAGCAATTTCCGCTGTTAACGGCGGATATTGCCGAGCCATGTTGCCAGAGTCCAGCCGCCGCGCAAGCTTCATTATCCCGCATTGCGTGCCGGTTTGCGCGGCGGTGCGGCAAAGACTAGGTTGCGCCTCAAGGCGAGCGCGGGGCATTGGACTTTCGGAGTGTTGGATGGCGGAACTGAAGGCCGATGTTCTCGTCCTCGGTGCGGGCATGGTCGGCGTAAGCGCCGCTCTGCACCTGCAGAAGCGCGGCCGCAACGTGGTTCTCATCGACCGGAACGACGTCGCCGGCGAGGAGACCAGCTATGGCAATGGCGGACTGATCGAATGCGCCTCGGTTTTTCCCTACATGTTTCCGCGGAACGTCGGCGAGATCCTGCGCTATGCCTTCCTTCGTGCACCGCAGGTCAATTATCATTTCAGGGATTTGCCGGCCTTCCTGCCCTGGCTGGCACGCTACTTCCTCGCCTCGTCGCCGCAGCGTGCGTTGCATAGTGCAATGGCCGAACTGCCGCTGATCCAGCGCAGCCTGATCGAGCATGAGGCCCTGATCGAGGAAGCCAATGTTCCGGAATTGTTGCGGCGGACCGGCTGGATCAAGCTGTTTCGCTCTGAGGCGACGCTCGCCGCGGCGCTGAAGGATCTCAAGCGTGCCGGCGAGCATGGCGTCACCGGCGAGGTGCTGGACGGTCCGGCGGTGATCGCGCGAGAGCCGCATCTGACAGGCGAGTTCAGTGGCGCGATCCATTTTCCCGCACCTGGATTCGTACCCGATCCCGGCGGGCTGGCCAAGGCCTATGCCGCGCTGTTCGGCCGCAAGGGTGGGCGCTATCTGGTGGGCGACGCCCGCACCCTCGAACAGTCCGGCGCCCGCTGGAAGGTCGCCACGCTGGAGGGCACCATCACGGCGCGCGATGTCGTCGTCGCCATGGGGCCGTGGTCGGACCAGATATTCGGGCCGCTCGGCTATTCGATCCCGCTGCAGGTCAAGCGCGGCTACCACCTGCATCTCAAGCCAGGTGGCAACGCGGTTCTCAATCATCCCGTGCTGGATACCGATCAGGGCTTTCTGCTGGCGCCGATGACTCGCGGCATCAGGCTGACGACCGGCGCGGAGTTTGCCCACCGTGATGCGCCGCCGACGCCGGTCCAGGTCGAGCGGGCGCTGCCGCGCGCGCATCAACTGTTTCCGCTGGACGGGCCGGTCGACGCCAAGCCATGGATGGGCGCACGGCCCTGCCTGCCCGATATGCTGCCGGTCATCGGCAAGGCCCCCCGCCATGCCGGGCTGTGGTTCGATTTCGGCCACCAGCACCACGGCCTGACGCTCGGGCCTGCCACCGGCCGCCTGGTGGCTGAATTGATGACCGGCGAGACCCCGTTTGCCGACGCCAGGCCGTTCGCCGCCGAACGTTTTGGTTGACCATATCGGAATTGAGCAAGGCGGGACCCGGGCTTTTCCTTGCGCAATCAGGGCCATCGTGGCGATACTGCAAGGAAGCCAGCAAGAGGAGCGGTCATGAAAGTTAACGTCGAAATCGATTGCACGCCGCTGGAGGCCAGGCAGTTCTTCGGATTGCCCGATGTCTCGCCGATGCAGACCGCCGTGATGGACAAGATGCAGCAGCAGGTGATGGCCAATATCGAGAAGGTCTCGCCGGAATCGCTGATCCAGAGCTGGTTCACGTTCGATCCGAAGATCGCCGAACGGTTCCAGGATATGTTCGTGACCATGGCCGGCCTCGGCGGCCTGGCTTCGAAGGACAAGAAGTAAGTGGCCATCGCGGAGGGCGGGGTGGCGACGGAAGAGCAACGACTTCGGCCGCCGAGCCTGTTCCTGATGCTGGCCGAGGCGCGGGGCCTGTTCGAACTGAATTCGAGCCTCTGGCTGTCGCCGCTGTTGCTGCGCGCGCCGAAGGGCGACGGCCATCCGGTGCTGGCGCTGCCGGGCTTTCTCGCCAGCGATATCTCGATGGCGCCGATGCGGCGCTACCTGAAAGAACTCGGCTACGATGCCCATGCATGGAACATGGGCCGCAATCTCGGCGGCGTCGTCTCCAGGCGCGGCGCATTGTGCGACCTTCTGCGCAGCATTCATGAGACGACCGGCCGCAAGGTCAGCCTGGTCGGCTGGAGTCTCGGCGGCGTCTATGCCCGCGATCTTGCCGTGCAGGCGCCGGAGATGGTGCGCTCGGTGATCACGCTCGGCAGCCCCTTCGCCAACGATATCCGCGCGACCAATGCCACGCGCCTGTATGAGGCGCTGTCGGGGGAGACCGTCGACGACAATCCGCAAATCCTCGCGGCGATCGCCGGGGACATGCCGGTGCCGGCGACTTCGATCTATTCCCGTACCGACGGCATCGTGAACTGGCACACCAGCCTGTTGCGCCCCTCCGCGACCGCCGAGAACATCGAGGTCCACTTCGCCAGCCATATCGGGCTCGGCGTCAACCCCGCTGCACTATGGGCGGTGGCCGACCGCCTGGCGCAGCCGGAGGGCGAATTCAAGCATTTTGACCGATCAGGACCTTTTGCCATTGCCTACGGCCCCCCTGAAAATGCACAATCCTGAACCAGCGCCCTGACTTTCAAGGGCATGATCCCTGATGGTCCCGCCCTGCATTTGACGCGGGATGGCTAGCGGACTTCGGATATGCTCCAATAATAAAGACATTCCAGACGCCAGAAGCGCCGCCAAGGCGCCGCGTTATCGACTGCGGGAGGAGAAAATGGCGGACGCCAAGAAACTGTCTTCGCTGGACGCGTCGTTCCTGTACCTGGAAACGCCGGAAATGCCGATGCATGTCGGCAGCATGGCGATCTTCCGCCTGCCGGACGGTTACAAGGGCGACTTCTTCGAAGAGTTCAAGGCGATGATCGCCTCGCGGCTGCACATCGCGCCGATCTTGAAGGCCCGTCTGGAGAAGGCGCCACTCGACATCGATCATCCGTCCTGGGTCGAGGACGACCAGTTCGACATCGACCGCCACATCTTCCGCGCCAGCCTGCCGGCGCCGCGCGACCGCGCCACGCTGGAGCGCATCGTCGGCTGGGCGCATGCCAAACTGCTCAACCGTGCCCGCCCGCTCTGGGAGTTCTACGTCTTCGAGGGCATGAAGGACAACGAGATCGGGCTCTACTCCAAGATGCACCATGCCTGCATCGACGGCGGCGCAGGCGCCGCGCTCACCAGCATGATCTATGACGTCACGCCGGTGCCGCGCCAGGTCGAGCCGCCCGCCGCGCGCAAGGTGGCGCAGGAGCCGCGCGACATCGCCGCCAACTTGATCGATTCCTATCAGGCGCTCTGGACCCAGCCGTTCGACGCCAACGCCGCGCCGAAGAGTCTCGAGCTGCCGCGCACGGGAAAAAGCGATCTCGGCTCGATCCTGTTCGACAACGCCATGTTCCAGATCGAGACCGCGGTGAAGTTCGCAAGCTCGGTGCCGACCGTACTGAAGTCGCTCTCCGACGTGGTCGGCAAGATTTCCGATCCGAAGTCGCGCGACAGCCTCGCCAGCATGGCCTCGCCGCCGACGATCCTCAACAAGTCGATCTCGTCCGAGCGCAGCTTTGCCGGCGTCTCGATCTCGCTGTCGCGCGCCAAGGCGCTGGCGAAAGCCTCCGGCGGCAAGCTCAATGACGTCGTGCTGGCGCTCTCGTCCGGCGTGGTGCGGCGCTATCTGATCAGCCAGGGCGGGCTGCCGAACAAATCCCTGACGGCGGCGGTGCCGATCTCGCTGCGCGAAGAGGGCAATGCCGACGCCAACAACCAGGTGTTCGGCATGATCTGCTCGATCGCCACCAATGTGGAAGATCCCAAGACGCGGCTGGAAACCATCATCGCGCAATCCACCAAGTCGAAGGAGATGTCGCATCCGCTGCGGGCCCTGGTGCCGCAGGTCTCCAACCTGTCGATGCTGGGTGCGCCGATCGTGACGCAGATCCTTGCGCTGCTGTATAGCCGGTCCAACCTGTCCGACGTGCTGCCGCCGGCGGCCAACATCACGGTTTCCAACGTGCCCGGGCCCCGGCAGACACTCTATGCTGCGGGCGCCGAACTCCTGCACATCTTCCCGGTGTCGATCTCGACGCACGGCATCGCGCTCAACATCACCGTGCAGAGCTATCGCGACCAACTCGATTTCGGCTTCATCGCAGGCGCCAACATCATTCCGCATGTCCAGGTTCTCTGCGACATGCTGCCGACCGAATTTGATGCGCTGGAGGCGGCGTTCGCGCCACCGCCGAGCATGACCAGCGCCGCTGAATAGGAAGTCGCAATGATTGAAATGCCGCCGCTGCAGTTCGCCCACGTGAACGGTATTCGCATGGGCTACTACGAGGCGGGGCCCAGATCCGACGCGCCGCCGGTCGTGCTCTGCCACGGCTGGCCGGAGTTGGCGTTTTCCTGGCGCCACCAGATCAAGGCGCTGAGCGAGGCCGGCATCCGGGTGATTGCGCCGGACCAGCGCGGCTATGGCGCGACCGACCGGCCCGAAGCGGTCGAGGATTACGACATGGAGCATCTGACCGGCGATCTCGTCGGTCTGCTCGATCATCTTAAGATCGACAAGGCGATTTTTGTCGGCCACGATTGGGGCGGTTTCGTCGTCTGGCAGATGCCGCTGCGTCATCCCGCTCGCGTGGCCGGCGTCGTCGGCGTCAACACGCCGCATTGGGACCGCTCGCCGGCCGATCCGATCGAGCTGTTCCGGAAACGGTTCGGCGACAGCATGTATATCGTGCAGTTCCAGGATCCGGCGCGCGAGCCGGACAGGATCTTCGGCAGCCGGGTCGAGCAGACGTTCGACGCCTTCATGCGCAAGCCGCTGCCGCGCAAGGATGAGCCGGATCAGCCGCCGGTTGCCGGCGTCGGCGCTTCGGCCAAGACCAATCTGGCGTTCCCGCAGATGATCGCGGCCTATGACGCCAAATTCGATCCGCGCACGCCGATCCTGTCGGCGGAGGAGAAGAAGGTGTTCGTCGATACCTTCAGCAGGACCGGATTCACCGGCGGCATCAACTGGTACCGCAATTTTTCACGCAACTGGCAGCGCTCGGAAGGGCTCGACCATACGGTGCGCGTGCCGTCGCTGATGATCATGGCCGAGAACGACGCGGTGCTGCCGCCGTCGGCCACCGAAGGCATGGAGCGGCTGGTCGCGGATCTCGAAAAATATCTCGTGCGCGACAGCGGCCATTGGACGCAGCAGGAAAAGCCTGACGAGGTCAGCGCCAAGCTGATCGAATGGCATCGGAAGAGATTTGGATAAATAGGGGCTATCTCCACCGTCATTGCGAGGAGCGAAGCGAGCTTTGCAGTCATTCCGGGGTGATGCGCAGCATCGAACTACGGGGCGCCCTTGCGCCCCTGAGAATCTCGAGATTCCGGGTCTGGTCCTTCGGACCATCCCGGAATGACGGCGAGGATGGGATTAGGCAGGGAGACACTTCGACAATGGCGTCCAGCAATAAACTCAGTCCGATCCCGCATCCGCCGAAGAAGCCCGTCGTCGGCAACATGCTGTCGCTGGACCCCAACGCGCCGGTGCAGGATCTGGTGCGGCTTTCGAAGGAGCTCGGGCCGATCTTCTGGCTCGACATGATGGGCGCGCCGCTCGTCATCGTCTCCGGCCACGACCTGATCGACGAACTCTCCGACGAGAAGCGCTTCGACAAGACGGTGCGCGGTTCGCTGCGCCGGGTCCGCGCCGTCGGCGGCGATGGGCTGTTCACGGCCGATACATCAGAGCCGAACTGGAGCAAGGCGCACAACATCCTGCTGCAGCCGTTCGGCAACCGCGCGATGCAGTCCTACCACCCGAGTATGGTCGATATCGCCGAGCAGCTCGTCAAGAAATGGGAGCGCCTCAACCCCGACGAGGAAATCGACGTCGTGCAGGACATGACGGCGCTGACGCTCGACACCATCGGGCTGTGCGGCTTCGAGTACCGCTTCAACTCGTTCTATCGTCGCGACTACCACCCATTCGTGGAAGCGCTGGTGCGCTCGCTCGAGACCATCATGATGACCCGCGGCCTGCCGCTGGAAAATCTGTGGATGCAGAAGCGGCGCAAGACGCTCGCCGAAGACGTGATGTTCATGAACAGGATGGTCGACGAGATCATCGCCGAGCGCCGCGGCAGCGCCGACGCCACCGAGACGAAGAAAGATATGCTCGGCGCCATGATGACCGGCGTCGACCGCTCGACCGGCGAGCAGCTCGACGACGTCAACATCCGCTACCAGATCAACACGTTTCTGATCGCCGGGCACGAAACCACCAGCGGGCTGCTCTCGTGCACCCTCTACGCGCTGCTCAAGCACCCAGAGGTGCTGAAGAAGGCGTATGAGGAAGTCGACCGGGTGCTCGGGCCCGACGTCAATGCGAGGCCAACCTACCAGCAGGTCACGCAGCTTACCTACATCACGCAGATCCTGAAGGAAGCGCTGCGGATGTGGCCGCCGGCGCCGGCCTACGGGATCACGCCGCTCAGCGACGAGACCCTCGCCGGCGGCAAGTACAAGCTGCGGAAGAACACGTTCATCACGGTGCTGGTGATGGCGCTGCACCGCGACCCCAGCGTCTGGGGCCCGAACCCGGACGTCTTCGATCCCGAGAATTTCAGCCGCGAGGCCGAGGCCAGGCGTCCGATCAATGCGTGGAAGCCGTTCGGCAACGGCCAGCGCGCCTGCATCGGCCGCGGCTTTGCGATGCACGAGGCGGCGCTGGCGGTCGGCATGATCCTGCAGCGCTTCAAGCTGCTGGACATTCACCGCTACCAGATGCACCTGAAGGAAACGCTGACCGTCAAGCCCGACGGCTTCAAGATCAAGGTGCGGCCGCGCGCCGAGAAGGACCGCGGCGCCTTTGCCGGTCGCGCCGCAGTGGCGGCGGCCGCCTCGAATGCGGCCGCGCCGCAGGCCCGCACACGACCCGGACACAACACGCCGCTACTGGTGCTCTACGGCTCCAATCTCGGCAGCGCCGAAGAGCTGGCGACTCGGGTCGCCGATCTCGCCGAGGTCAACGGCTTTTCGACCCGGCTCGGCGCGCTCGACGATTATGTCGGCAAGCTGCCGGAGCAGGGCGCGCTCCTGATCTTCTGCGCCTCCTACAATGGCGCGCCTCCCGACAACGCCACGCAGTTCGTTAGATGGCTGGACAGCGGCCTGGCGAAGGATGCGCTCGCCAAGGTGCGCTATGCCGTGTTCGGCTGCGGCAACAGCGACTGGGCCGCGACCTATCAATCCGTGCCGCGGCTGATCGACGAGCAGTTGGCGGCGCATGGCGCGCGCAGCCTCCATGGCCGCGGCGAGGGCGACGCCCGCAGCGATCTCGACGGCCAGTTCGAGAAGTGGTTCGCGGCGGCCGCGCCCGCGGCGATGAAGGAACTCGGTGTCGATACCGGCTTCGCCCGCAGCGCCGAGGACGCACCGCTTTATTCGATCGAGCCGGTCGCGGCATCGACGGTTCACGCCATCGTGGCGCAGGGCGGCGTCGCGCCGATGAAGGTGCTGGTTAATTCCGAATTGCAGAGCAAGGCCGGCGGCCATCCGTCCGACCGCTCGACCCGGCATATCGAGGTGCAATTGCCGCCCGGGGTGACCTACCGCGTCGGCGACCATCTCAGTGTCGTCCCACGCAACGATCCGGCGCTGGTCGATTCCGTCGCGCGGCGTTTCGGCTTCCTGCCGGCCGACCAGATCCGGCTGCAGGTCGCGGAAGGCCGACGCGCGCAATTGCCGGTCGGCGATGCCGTCTCGGTCGGGCGTCTGCTGACCGAGTTCGTCGAGTTGCAGCAGATCGCGACCCGCAAGCAGATCCAGATCATGTCGGAGCACACCCGCTGCCCCGTCACCAAGCCGAAGCTGCTCGCCTATGTCGGCGACGATGCCGCGTCCACCGAGCTGTATCGATCGGACGTGCTGGCGAAGCGCAAATCGGTGTTCGATCTCCTGGAGGAACATCCGGCCTGCGAGCTGCCGTTCCACGCCTATCTGGAAATGCTGTCGCTGCTGGCGCCGCGCTATTACTCGATTTCCTCGTCGCCCTCGCTCGATCCAGCGCGCTGCAGCGTCACCGTCGGCGTGGTCGAGGCGCCCGCCAACTCGGGCCGCGGCGTCTACAGGGGCGTCTGCTCCAATTATCTCGCCGGCCGCCGGGTCGGCGACAGCGTGCATGCGACGGTGCGCGAGACCAAGGCCGGCTTCCGCCTGCCGGACGGCCCTTCAGTGCCCGTGATCATGATCGGCCCCGGCACCGGGCTGGCGCCGTTCCGCGGCTTCCTGCAGGAACGCGCGCACCGCAAGGCGCAAGGCGCGAAGCTCGGTCCCGCGATGCTGTTCTTCGGCTGCCGCCATCCCGATCAGGATTTCCTCTACGCCGACGAACTGAAGGCCTTCGCCGCCGACGGGATCACCGAGCTGCATATCGCGTTCTCGCGCGCCGACGGGCCGAAGACCTATGTGCAGCATCTGGTCGCCGCGCAGAAGGATCGCGTCTGGAGCCTGATCGAGCAGGGTGCGATCGTTTACGTCTGCGGCGACGGCGGCAAGATGGAGCCTGACGTCAAGGCGGCGCTGGTTGCGATCTACCGCGAGAAGTCGGGGGCGGATGCCGATGCCGGATTGCGTTGGATCGACGATCTGGGCACGAAGAACCGCTATGTGCTCGATGTGTGGGCGGGTGGGTAATTTTGTCGTCTCTGCGAACGCAGATGACCACAGCGACCATGACGGCATGCTAAAAGCCCTGCATGATTCCCTGGGAAAAGATCGACACCGCCCGCATTCCCGGCACCGGCGATGAACTCCGCCTGATGCGCCGTGGCAAGGAGTTCTCGATCAAGCTCGGCAGCAACGAGCTGATGAACAGCCGTCTCTCGGGCTCAGAAGAAGCCTTGGCGACGCTTGCGGCGAAGCGCCTCGAGAAGGTCGCAGGCCCGCACATGCTGATTGGCGGCCTCGGCATGGGCTTCACCTTGCGCGCGGCGCTCGCGGTTCTCGGCAACAAGGCCAGGATCGTGGTCGTGGAACTGGTACCGGCGGTGGTGGCCTGGGCTCGCGGCCCGATGGCGGACATCTTTGGCGACAGCCTGAATGATCCACGCGTGACCATTCGCGAGGCCGATGTCGCCGACACCATCCGCTCGCAGCGTGCGAAATTCGACGCGATCCTGCTCGACGTCGACAACGGTCCGGAAGGATTGACGCGCAAGGGCAACGACGCGCTCTATAGCCTGACCGGCTTGAATGCCGCGCGCGCCGCGCTGCGGCCGGGCGGGGTGCTGGCGGTGTGGTCTTCGGGACCGAATCCCGCGTTCACAAAACGCCTGCGCAGCGCGGGCTTCGACGCCAACGAGATCAACATCCGCGCCACCGGCAAAGGCAGCGGCGTGCGTCACGTCATCTGGATGGCGAAGAAACCGTAGCCCGGATGGAGCGCAGCGCAATCCGGGGCAGTTGCGCGGGCTGATGATGATCCCGGAGTGCGCTGCGCTCCATCCGGGCCACTCGTAATTCACGCCGCCTTCGCCGCCGCGCCATGCGCGTGCTTGTCGATCGCATCGATGATCTGTGGCCACATCGGGATCGGTAGCGCATGGCCCATGCCTTCGACCATCAAAAGCTTCGCGCCGGGGATCGAGGCCGCGGTGTCCTTGCCGCCTTCGGGGCGCACCAGCGGATCGACGGTGCCGTGGATGACCAGCGTCGGGATTTTCAGGTGATGCAGCCGTTCCTTGCGGCTGCCGGATGCCAGCACCGCCCGCAACTGGCGGCCGACGCCGGCCGGATTGAGGCCGCGCTCGAAGGTGCGGGCGGCGCGCGCCGGGTCGAGCGCTTCGTCCTCGGGGAACGAGCCGACGCGCAGCACCTTCCAGGTCCTGGCGAACCGCTCGAAATACTCTTCCCTGGTCCGCGGCGGCGGCGCCATCAGCATGGCGGCGGCCTCCCGCGTCGGCGGCGGTATTTTGGGGTTGCCTGTCGTCGACATGATCGAGGTCAGCGAGCGCACCCGCTGCGGGAACGAGAGCGCGACTTCCTGCGCGATCATGCCGCCCATCGAGGCGCCGACGAGGTGCGCGGACTTGATGCCGAGCACGTCCATCAGGCCGATGGTATCCTTGGCCATGTCGATCAGTCGGTAGGTCGATGCGACCGGCATCTTCAGGAACTTCAGCTTCAGCAGTTCGAACGCCGTCAGGCGCTTGCCGCCGGAGAGATGGGAGGATTTGCCGATGTCGCGGTTGTCGAAGCGGATGACACGAAACCCGCGCGCGGCAAGCTGGCGGCAGAAATCGTCATCCCAGTGGATCATCTGGGCGCCGAGCCCCATGATCAGCAGCAGCGGTTCCGCAGCCGGATCGCCGAAGATTTCGTAGCAGATGTCGATGCCGTTGGCGCGGGCGATTTGTGGCGGGTGATGGGTGAGAATCGCGTCTTCCTTCGGTGGTCCGGCTTGGGGCCACTATGGCAGGGTTTCCCGCAGCAGAGAGGGCTCGGGGGGGGTAGACCGGCCCGCCGCAACGGTGTGGTATGGCGGCAATAGAAGCGAAGCGTGGCAAGCGCTCGTCAGCGTGAGGGAGAGCGCGCAATGGCCGACAAGGGCAACGATCCTGCCGAAATCTGGCGGACCATGATCGGGGAGATGGAGAAGGGGTTCAACTCCTTCGCCAACCAGACGATGACGTCGCCGGAATTTTCCAAGGCGATGAATCAGTTCGGCGGCGCCAGCGCGGGCGCGCAGAAGCAGCTCGGCGAACTGATGGAGAAATATCTGCTGGCGATGAATCTGCCGAGCCGGGCGCAGATGGTCGGCATGGCCGAGCGCATCCAGGCGATCGAGGGCCAGCTCAACGAGATCAAGGCGCTGCTGATGCAGGTGCACCACAACTCGCTGGCGCCGGATGGCGGCCATGGCGCGACGCCGCGCCCACCGCGCACCAAGCGCCCGCCCTCGGAGGGAGAGCAAAAATGAATGCGCCCACGGGTCTCGATTTTGCCTCCGTCGCCGAGCGGGTCCAGTCCGAAGTGCAGCGCGCGATCCAGCGCAGTATCAAAGGCGTCGAATATATTTCCTCCTCAGGTCCCTCGCTCGGCTCGACGCCGAAGGATATCCTGGCGGTCCGTGGCACCATGAACCTCTATCACTACCGGCCGATGGCGGATGAAATCTACCGCGTGCCGATCCTGATCGTGATGGCCACCACCAACCGCGGCTACATCCTCGACATGGTGCCGGGCCAGAGCTTCATCGAATTCCTCCTTAAGCGCGGCTACGACGTCTACATGCTGGACTGGACCGCGCCGAAGCCGGAAGAAAAGAGCCTGCGGATGGAGGACTACGTCCTCGACTTCATCCCGGATTGCGTCCGCCGCGTGCAGCAGGATTCCGGCGAAAAGGACGTCAGCATCATCGGCTATTGCTTCGGCGGCGTGCTGTCGCTGCTGTACGGCTCGATCTTCAATGACGGGCCGATGAAGAACCTGATCTGCTTCACCACCCCGATCGATTTCCGCGAGATGAAGCTGTTCTCGAACTTCGCCGACCGTCGCTATTTCGATGTCGACCGCCTGATCGACACCACCGGCAACATGCCGCCCGAACTGATCCTGCAGTCGTTCGAGATGCTGCGGCCGGCATCGCGCGTGGCGAGCCAGGTGCAGCTCTGGGAGAACATCTGGAACGACGAATACGTCAAGGCCTACCGGATGATGGATCGCTGGGGCACGGACACCCTGCCGCTGGCCGGCGAGTATTTCCGCGACATCACCAAGAACCTGATGTGGGACAACAGGCTTTACAACGACACCATGTCGGTCGGCGGGCGCGAGGCGAAGCTTGCGAATATCAAGGTGCCGATCCTGCATGCAGTCGCCGAGCACGATCACATCGTACCATACGATGCGGCAAAGCATCTGATCGCCAAGATCGGCTCGACCGACAAGGAGGAGGTGATGCTGAAAGGCGGTCACGTCAGCGTCGTCGCCGGCGGCAACGCGATCAAGCGGCTGTGGCCGAAACTGGATTCCTGGCTAGGCAAGAGATCAACATGAGCGAGCAACGTTCCTATCCCCGCCACGTCCGAACCGACGCCGGCGACATCGAATTCCGCCTGATGACCCGCGCCGACGAAGCCGGGGTGCTGGCGTTTGCGCGGAAGCTTCCGACCCATGATCTGCTGTTCCTGCCGCGCAACATCAGCCAGCCAAAGGTGCTGTCGGCCTGGATCAACGAGATCGAGCGCGGCGCCATCGTCAGCCTCCTGGCGGTGAAGGGCGGGACCGTGGTCGGTTGCGGCACGCTGGTGTGCGATCCGCATTCCTGGTCGCCGCATGTTGGTGGCATCAGGATGGTGGTGTCGCAGGACGTCCGCGGGCAGGGCGTCGGCCGGGCGCTGTCGCAGGAGACTTTTGCGATTGCCCTGGGCGCCGGGCTGGAAAAGTTGACGGTGCAGATGACGGTCGACCAGCAGGCGGCAATCGCCCTGTTCGAGAGCCTCGGCTTCAAGGCCGAGGCGCTGCTGCGGGATCACGTCCGGGACGTCGATGGCAAGAAGCACGACATCGTCGTGCTCGGGCACAATGTGGCGCAGGTCAGGGCCCAGATGGAAGCCTACGGGTTGCCGGGGGCTGTCCGGAACTAGTTGGACCAACGCGCTCGACCGCAGCTCAGACAAAAACTCGCGGAACAACCCCATGCAAAGTAGCAGGGCGCGGTGCCATCATTAGACTAAAGTATAATTTTTTGCCGATTTTTCGGACAAAGTGCTCGCCCATCGTAATATTCACAAATTCGTGATACCGCGATGCAACATTGATGTTGCGATGCACCATTAATTATGACACAACACCTTTGCCCCGGGCCAATCCGGACGGGGTGAGCCCATAGCTCAAACCTGAGGATGGAGAAACCCCAATGACCACCGAAACCAATTCCGTGCTGAACAGCGTCAAGGAAGCCTTCGCGCCCGTCACCGAGGCGTTCACCAAGCTCCAGAACATGGAAGTTCCGGAAGCCGCCCGTGAGTTCGTGAAGAAGCAGGCCGAGACCGCCAAGGTTCGCGCCGCCGACTTCCATGCCGGCTCCGAGAAGGTCACCGCCGCGATCGAGACCGCCGTTGCCGGTTCGGTCACCGAGGCCGCCAAGATCAGCCGCAACATCCAGCAGGCGCTCTACCAGGACGCGGAAGCGTTCTTCGCCGGCATCGACAAGCTCGCCTCGGCCAAGTCGCTGAGCGAAGCCGCCCAGATCCAGTCGGAGCTGGTCCGTGCGCGTGGCGAAGCGTTCGTCTCGCGGGCGAAGGCCTCCAGCGAATATCTCGGCAAGCTCGTCGCCGACAGCGCCAAGACCGCGCAGGACAACTTCTCCAAGGTCTATTCCAAGACCGCCTGATCGCGATCCACCTGACCACTGCCGTTTCGAAGGCCCGCTGATGCGGGCCTTCTTTTTGTCGGGTGCTGGAATAGATCAGTCTCGACCCTCATGGTGAGGAGGCGCTCTTGCGCCGTCTCGAACCATGAGGCCACCATGGTGCCGTTCATCCTTCGAGACGCCGCTTCGCGGCTCCTCAGAGTGTGAGAATC
>NZ_DAINNI010000027.1:0-22446 GCF_036735945.1 Bradyrhizobium sp.
TGATTTATAACGACCGGGTGTCTTCAAAACCCGCCAATCCGCGAAGACGGGTTAGCGCAGTCCTCCGCCGTCATTGCGAGCGAAGCGAAGCAATCCACGTCTCCACCTGCGGCGCTATGGATTGCTTCGCTACGCTCGCAATGACGTCGAGAGAGCGGAATAACTCGGCGCATCCGGCTTGCGGAAAATGCGGATCGGATCGCCCGGCTTGAGATCGGGCTGGGTAAAGAGGGCGTAGGCGTACAGCGCGAGATAGGCGATCGCGATCGCGCCCACGCCATAGAATGCCCAAACTGCCATCCGTTTCATTGGCGGATATCTAGAATGCCTGATGGCAAATGGCCAGCCCGCCCCCGGTGAAACCGGGACTTCAGCCGGGATCGTCAGGTCTTTCGCCTGGCCCGCGGCCTGGGCACGCTGACCTCCGCGAGCCTGAGCGCATCCTCGTCGCGGTCGATGGCGACATACTGCCCCTGCCAATAGGCCAACGCCGCCGTGCGCGGCGACACCGTCACGTCGAGCACGCGGCCGACGACGATCGCATGGGAATGCCGCTCGACGGTTTCCTCGACCTCGCAATCGATCGCCGCGAGCGCGTTTGCCAGCAAGGGCACGCCGGACGGCCCGGTTGTCCATTGGCCGCCGATGAAGCGATCGGCGCCCTTCAATCCGCCCTTACCGGTAAATCGCTCGGCGATATCGACCTGGTCCGCCGTCAGGATGTTGACGCCGAAGAAGCCGTAACGCTTCACCAGCGGCCATGACGAGGCTTCGCGGTTGATGCTGACGATCAGCGCAGGCGGATCGACCGACAGCGAAGAGACCGAGGTCACGGTCATGCCCGAGAGCTCCCTGCCCCGCCCCGCCGTGATGATGCTGACGCCGCCCGTCAACTGACGCATCGCGTTTCGAAAGTCATCCGATGCGACGACGGTCTCGATCGACACGGAACGGAAAATGGAGTTCATGGGCGCCTCACAGATCGGAAGTATCTTCCGTGCCTTCCAGCAGGTTCTTCAGGATCGCGCCTTCCAGCGCCGCCAGCTCGGCCGAGCCGCGCTGCCGCGGGCGCGGAACATCGACATTGTAGTCCTGCGCGATGCGGCCATCCTCGATCACCAACACGCGGTCGGCCAACGCCACCGCTTCAGCGACATCGTGCGTCACCAGGATCGCGGTAAAGCCCTGGTCATGCCAGACCCGCTCGAGCAGGCGCTGCATCGAAATCCGTGTCAATGCGTCGAGCGCGCCGAGCGGCTCGTCGAAGGCGAGCACGCGCGGCTGGCTGACCAGCGCGCGGGCCAGCGCCACGCGCTGCTTCTGTCCGCCTGACAGCACGGCCGGCCATTGCGTCCGCTTGTCGGCAAGACCAACCTCGCCGAGCGCACGTTCGGCGCGAGCCTGCGCGTCCGGCGAATGCCGCTCGCGTCCGAGGCCGACCTCGACATTCGACAGCACCCGCGCCCATGGCAGCAGCCGCGGCTCCTGGAACATCACCCGCACGTCTTCCGGGCGCGCATCTTCGCCAAGGCTGATGGTGCCGGCCGTCGCGGTCTCCAGCCCCGCGATCAGCCGCAGCAGCGTGCTCTTGCCGCAGCCGCTGCGGCCGACGATCGCGACCGACTGGCCGGCGGGAATGTGCAGATCAATGCCGCGCAGCACTTCGTTGTCACCGAAGGATTTGCGCAAGCCGCGAATGGTCAGCGACAGGCCGCGCCGCGGCGCATCCGTAACGGGCCGGAGCTGACGCACCTGTTCGGTATAGTCGGCGCGCTTGACCGGTTCGGCGTCGAGGGAACGAAAACGAAGAGCTTCCTGCATTTCTTGTCCTTAGTGTTTCTGGAACGCTGGATGCCAGGTCAGCGTCAGCCGCTCCAGCGCACGCGAAGCGCTGTCGGCCAGCTTGCCGAGCAGCGCGTAGATCAGGATCGAGAGCACCACGACATCGATCAGCATGAACTCACGCGCCTGCATCGCCATGTAGCCGAGGCCGGACGACGCAGCGATGGTTTCAGCCACGATCAGGGTCAGCCACATGATGCCGAGTGCGAAGCGCAGGCCGACGAAGATCGACGGCAACGCGCCCGGGAAGATCACACGGCGGAACAGTTCGCCGTCGGTCATGCCATAGATGCGTCCCATCTCGATCAATTGCGGATCGACGGTGCGGATACCGTGCAGCGTGTTGAGATAGATCGGGAAGAACACGCCGAGCGCGACCAGAAACAGCTTTGCGGATTCATCGATGCCGAACCACAGGATGACCAGCGGGATCAGCGCCAGATGCGGAATGTTACGCACCATCTGCAGTGTCGTATCCGTCAGCTTGCTGGAGAGCTGCGAGAGGCCATTGGCGAGGCCGAAAGCGAAGCCGATGCCGCCACCGATCAGGAAGCCGACGCTGGCGCGCCAGAAGCTGACCCAGATGTTGCGAACGAGCTCGCCTGACTGCAGGAGTTTCCATCCCGCCAGCGCCACGTCGCTCGGCGCCGGCAGAACCCGCGCCGAGACGAAGCCCGTGACGCACGCGACCTGCCAGATCAGGATGATGGCCAGCGGCACGATCCACGGGACCAGGCCGTCGATCCCGGGCAATTTCGGTGCGGCTGTGCGCGGAAGACTGTCGATCAAGCTCATGATTGCGATGCCTGCTTGTCTGGCCGGTACTCATTGCCGATGGTTTCGCCGAACGGGCCGGTGTTGACGCGGATCGGCGTGACATTGTTGTGCCGAGCCAGCGACAGCAGCGGGAACACCAGTTCGGCAAAGCGATAGGCTTCCTCCAGATGCGGGTAGCCCGACATGATGAAGGTATCGATGCCGATGTCCTGATATTCACGGATGCGCGCCGCCACCGTCTGGGGATCGCCGACCAGAGCGGTGCCTGCTCCGCCACGCACCAGGCCGACGCCGGCCCAGAGGTTCGGGCTGATCTCAAGTTTGTCGCGGCGGCCACCATGGAGTTGCGCCATGCGCTGCTGACCGACCGAATCCATCCGCGAGAATATCTTCTGCGCCGAGGCGATCGTCTCATCGGTGACGTGCTGGATCAATTCATCGGCAGCCTTCCAGGCTTCCGCATTGGTCTCGCGCACGATCACGTGCAGGCGTATGCCGAACGACAGCTTTTTGCCGCGCGCGGCCGCAACCGCTCTCACGCGGTTGACCTTTTCGGCGACTTGCGCCGGCGGCTCGCCCCAGGTCAGATATTTGTCCACGGTATCGACGGCGACATCGATGCCGGCATCGGACGATCCACCGAAATAGAGCGGCGGACGCGGCGACTGCACGGGCCGGAACAGCAATCGTCCATCCTCGATGCGAATATGCTTGCCCTCGACATTGACGGTCTTGCCGGCGAGCAGGTCGCCATAGACGTTGAGGAACTCGCGCGTCACCGCGTAACGCTCGTCATGCGGCAGGAAGATGCCGTCGCCCTTGTTCTCCGTGGGGTCGCCGCCCGTCACGACATTGACCAGCAACCGCCCGTTGGAAAACCGGTCAAGCGTCGCGGTCATGCGCGCGGCAACGCTCGGGGTTTGCAGGCCGGGCCGGACCGCCACGAGATAGCGCAGCCGTTCGGTCCATGGCGCCGCCGCGGAGGCGACCACCCAGGAATCTTCGCAGCTTCGCCCCGTCGGTAGCAACACACCGAAATAGCCGAGCTGATCGGCAGCCTGCGCGATCTGGCGCAGATAGTTGAAGTTCACCTCGCGTCCGCCGGTGGTGGTGCCGAGATAGCGGCCGTCGCCATGCGTCGGCAGGAACCAGAGGATATTGGCGTTGGGTTGCGTATTCACGATCCGGACCTCCGGGCTACGTCAGAAATCCTGATTTGCTTGGGGATGAGACCGAGGCCGAAGAACGTGTCGGCAACCTGCTGCTGGTCAGCAATCACGGCCTCGGTGATCGGCTTGATGCCGTAGGACTGCCGCCTCAGCGCAACTTCGACGACCGGAACGGAAAGCCCGGTCGCCGGCGCGAGTTGCTCGGCGACGGCATGGATATCGCCCCTGGCCCAGTCGTCGACTTCGCTCAGTTGCGCCAGCACGAGGTCGACGATCCCGGGATCGCTCTCCAGGAATTTCTTCGACGAGAAATAGAACTGGTAGTTCGAAACGATGCCGGTGCCGTCAGCGAGCGTGCGTGCGCCCGTCGCGGCCTCCGCCGCCGCCTGGAACGGATCCCAGATCACCCAGGCGTCGACCGCGCCGCGCTCGAAGGCCGCGCGGGCATCGGCCGGTGCAAGAAACACCGGCTCGATCTCCGAATATTTCACGCCGGCCTTCTCCAGCGCCTTCACCAGGAGATAATGAACGTTGGAGCCCTTGTTCAGCGCGACCTTCTTGCCCCTGAGGTCAGCGACCGCGTTCAACTTGCTGCCCTTCGGCACCAGGATCGCCTCGCCTTGCGGCGCCGGCGGCTCATAGGCGACGTATTGAATCGGCGCGCCGGCGGCCTGTGCGAAGATCGGCGGCGCCTCGCCGGTATTGCCGAAATCGATCGCGCCGACATTGAGGGCCTCGAGCAGCGGCGGGCCGGACGGAAACTCCGTCCATATCACCTTGTAACCGGCAGTCTTCAGCTTCTCCTCGAGCGTCCCCTTGCTCTTGAGCAGCACCAGCTTGCCGTACTTCTGGAAGCCGATGCGGACAACCTTGTCCTGGCCGTAGGAGGTGCCGACAGTCGAGGCGACCGCGACCGCAGACAGGATGGCAGCCGCCATCATTCGTCGAAACCAACGCATGCAGTTCTCCTGAAAATAATATGAAGTGACGGCGGTCAGGTCAGGTTTGTACCGGCCTCCAGACCGCATCCCGCACCACGACAGTTTTGGGGATCAGACCAAGCTTGTGAAACCGGTCCGCAACGGCCTGCTGCGTCGTTATGATCTCGTCGGTGACCGGTCCGATCAGAAAGGACGCACGATTGGCTGCGACCGTCTGGACTTCAAGCGGTACGCCGGTGACGGCGGCGAGCGCGGCAGCGACTTCAACCCGGTTGGCCTCGGCCCAGCGCGCCGCTTCCGCAAGGCCGTCGATCACGTCGCGCGTTTCGCGTCCATGGCTGTTCGCAAAATCCCTGTTCGCGAGATAGAACGAATTGGTCTTGGCCACCTCGTGCGCATTGACGAGGATGCGGCCATTCTGGCGCTTTTCCCCGATCGCAAAATAGGGATCCCAAACCGCCCATGCCTCGATGCTGCCGTTGGCGAAGGCAGGCACCGCGTCGGGCGGAGTCAGATAGACGGGAGTGATGTCGCTCCAGGTCAGCCCGGCCTTTTCCAGCGTCGCAATCACCACATTGTGCGCGCTACTGCCCTTGGTGAAGCCGACGCGCTTGCCCTTCAAATCGGCAATCGTCTGAATGGTGGAATTGGCGGGAACCAGAATGCCCTGCCCGTTGGTAATCGACGATCCCGCAACATAGACAACATTGGCGTTTGCAGCCTGCGCGAAGATCGGCGGCGTGTCGCCGACCGAACCAAGGTCCACGCTGCCGGCACTCATGGCCTCCAGCAACGGCGGCCCTGACGTGAACTCGATCCATTTGATTCCGATCTGCCTGGCGGCAAACGTTTTTTCCAGAACCGCCTGCTGGCGCGCGATGACCAGCACGCCCGTCTTCTGATAGCCGATACGAATTTCCTTCAGCGGTGTGCTTGCGCGCACCTGTGGCACAAGAGCACCCGCGGCCGCGGCGCTCACAGACAGCTTGAGAAAGTCCCGACGCTTCATTGTTTTCTCCTGACGATCGCGGCATGCGCGATCAAGCGATGTCAGGATGATGGTGCGATGCGATGAGGCTGTCGAGCGGCTGCGAAAAATAACGATGCGCGCCCTGCCGTGGCAACGCGAAGCGCAGCGTTTGTTTCAACGAGCAGCGCGCATGCAGCGATTTTCTTTCCAGCACGCGGCCGTGAGGTTCCGCATCGCCGAGAAAATCAGCCTGGCGCCGGTCACTCCGTCGGCTACCTAGCCCGCCGCCACTTTCGCCGGCGCGACACTGACCGCCAGCTTGCCGTAGCGATCCTTGAAGGCCTCGGTGTCGATTTCTTCCAGCTTGATCGAGCCGTCGAGCACGCCCTTCTTCCAGGCCTCGTGCTCGGGATCGTGCCTGAATTCCGGCATCACTTCCCTGGAGAACAGTTCGAGCGACTCGCAGATATGTTCGTGGGTGTTCTTGCCGGCCTGGTTGAGCAGGATCACCTGGTCGATATGCGAGGTGCGGAAGCGCCGCAGTTTCTTGCGAATGGTTTCCGGCGAGCCGATCAGGCCGCCGCGCAGCGCCGCCTCCTGCGCCTCCGGGTTCTCGCGCTTCCACTTGTTGTACTCATCCCACATGTTGACGGTGCCGGGATCGGGACGCTGGCGGTTCTGCGACTGCCCGTAAAAACGCAGCGCGAACTGGAAGAAGGTGGCGCCGTCGGCGCGGCGGCGCGCCTCCTCGTCGGTCTCGGCGCACATGAAGAACGACACCAGCGCCATGTTCGGATTGATCTGGTAGTCGGCGAGCTTCTTCAGCCGCTTGGTGATCGCGTTGTAATAGGCGTGCACCCAGGCATGCGCGGCGTCCGCGCTGACGAACTGGAAGCCCAGCGCGCCAAAGCCGTTCTCGCCGGCGCGCGCGATGGTCTGCAGTTGCGAGCACGCCATCCACAGCGGCGGGTGCGGCTTCTGCACCGGCTTCGGCACCATGTTGCGCAAGGGAATGTCGAAATACTTGCCGTGATGTTCGGTGCCGACCTTGGTGAACATCGGGAAGATCGCCTGCACCGCTTCCTCGAACACCTCGCGCTTGGTTTCCATGTCGCGGCCAAACGGGGTCAGTTCGGTGATGGATGCGCTCTCGCCCATGCCGAATTCGCAGCGACCGTTGGAGAGGAGATCGAGCACCGCGACGCGCTCGGCGACGCGCGACGGATGGTTGGTGGTGAGCTGGAAAATGCCGTGGCCGAGCCGGATCTGCTTGGTCCGCTGGCTGGCGGCGGCGAGGAAGGATTCCGGCGAGGGCGAGTGCGAGTATTCCTCGAGGAAATGGTGCTCTACAACCCAGGCGTAGTCGTAGCCGAGCCGGTCGGCCGTCTCGAGCTGCGTCAGCGCGTTCTGGTAGAGCCGGAGTTCGTCGCCCTCCTGCCACGGGCGCGGCAGTTGCAGCTCGTAGAAGATACCGAACTTCATGGCGACTACTCCCAAGGATCGCTTGTTATTTTTGTCCAGTGTATTCCGGGTGCGCGCCAAGTCCAGCGTCGTTCGCGCGAGAGCAATTCCGTGACGCGGAAGCAGCCTTGCATGGAGCGCGCGAATGGTTAGCTTTACGCTTCAGTTGAGTCGCGGCGCCTCGCCCGCTCCTCTCCCAATCCGGATCTCATGACTACATTTACGCCGCACCAGGATTCCGCGCTGAAGGCCGTTGCCGACTGGCTCAAGGCCAGGCCCGGCCGGAACGGCACGCCGCCGGTCTTCCGCCTGTTCGGTTATGCCGGCACCGGCAAGACCACGCTGGCGCGGCACATCGCCGAGGGCGTCGACGGCGAGGTGAAGTATGCGGCCTTCACCGGCAAGGCGGCGCTGGTCATGCGCAACAAGGGATGCGACAACGCCTCCACCATCCACTCGATGATCTACCGCGCCAAGGAATCCGGCGTCGAGCAGCCGAGCTTCGAGCTGTGGGACGATGCGCCGGCCTCGAAGGCCAAACTGATCGTGATCGACGAATGCTCGATGGTCGACGCCGAGCTCGGCCGCGACCTGATGTCGTTCGACTGCCCGCTGCTCGTGCTCGGCGATCCCGCGCAATTGCCGCCGATCCAGGGCGGCGGCTACTTCACCAATTGCGAGCCCGACGCGATGCTGACGGAAGTGCATCGCCAGGCCCAGGACGATCCGATCGTGCGGATGTCGATGGACATCCGCGAGGGCCGCGAGCTCGAAATCGGCCGCCATGGCGAGAGCGAGGTGGTGCCGCGCGGCGAACTCGATCCGGATCGCGTGATGAGCGCTGACCAGGTGCTGGTCGGCCGCAACAACACCCGCCGCGCCTACAACATGCGCATTCGCCAGAAGCAGCACATCGAGGACCTGCTGCCGGTCGCCGGCGACAAGCTGGTCTGCCTCCGCAACAACCGCAAGAAGGGCCTGTTCAATGGCGGGCTGTGGCGGGTGAAGTCGCGCACCCAGCCGCGATCGAAGTCGCAGATCCTGAGCATGCGGCTGTCGCCCGACGAGGAATTCGGCCACAAGGTCACCAAGGTCTCGGTGCGCCAGGACTGCTTCGAAGGCGGCATCGAGGCGATCCCGTGGGAGCAGCGCAAGCCCTATGACGAGTTCGACTATGGCTACGTGCTCACCGTGCACAAGTCGCAGGGCTCGCAATGGGACGACGTCGTGCTGTTCGACGAGAGCTTTGCGTTTCAGGACAGCCGGGCACGGTGGCTCTACACCGGCATCACCCGTGCGGCGAAGCGGCTGAGCGTGGTGGTGTGATCCGGGTCGTTCCGGGCGCGAAGCGAACCCGTAATGACGTGAGATCTATTTCCTCTCCGCCACGGAATAAAAATCCTCGCCGGTCGTCCTCCCCTTAAGGCCTTGTGCAGGCACCACTTTATTCACGAATTCGTGTGGCGCGGTCCGTAACAATTCGCAAGTACCGCCGTATCTTGGGCATCGGAGAGTATTTGCACCGATTGCGAAACGCCGCTCCCGCTCTAGACTGCCCCCAACCAACGCCGAAAGAGGAAACCATGTCCCCTCGCCACCTCAGCCGTCTGTCGTTCGGCGCCGCCGCCCTCGGCGCGCTGGCCCTTGCCGCCGTCGCCATCAGCCCGTCGCGCGCTTCCGAGGAAGCGGTGATCATTCCGCCGCCGGCCGTCGACGTCCAGGCCGCCGACGGCGTCCAGACCGCGGTGATCGCCGGCGGCTGCTTCTGGGGCGTGCAGGGCGTCTATCAGCACACCGCCGGCGTGCTCAACGCGGTCTCAGGCTATTCCGGCGGCAGCAAGATGACCGCCAACTACACCATGATCGGCACCGGCTCGACCGGCCACGCCGAGTCGGTCGAGATCAAGTACGACCCGAAGAAGATCAGCTATGGCAAGATCCTGCAGATCTTTTTCTCCGTCGTACATGATCCGACGCAATTGAACCGCCAGGGCCCCGACACCGGCACTCAATATCGCTCGGCGATCTTCACGACCAATGACGAGCAGAAGAAGGTCGCGGAGGCCTACATCGCCCAGCTCAACGCCGCCAAGGTCTACAGGAAGCCGATCGTCACCAAGGTCGGCCCGCTGCAGGCGTTCTTTCCGGCGGAAGACTATCACCAGGACTACCTGACGCTGCACCCGAACCAGCCCTATATTGCCTTCAACGACATTCCGAAGATCGAGAATCTGAAAAAGATCTTCGCGGATAATTACATCGAGAAACCGACGCTGGTGAGCAACGCGAAGGCTACGAATTAAGGAGGCTAAATGTCCGACACCAAAACATCCAGCAAGGTCGTCAAGAGCGAGGCGGAGTGGCGCCGCGAGCTGACGCCGATGCAGTATGCCGTGCTGCGCGAGAAGGCGACCGAGCGGCCCTTCACCGGCGAATATGAGCATGACCACCGCAAGGGCACCTATACCTGCGCCGGCTGCGGCCAGACGCTGTTCGAGTCCGATGCCAAGTTCGACTCCGGTTGCGGCTGGCCGAGCTTCAGCACGCCCGCCGTGGAGAGCCATATCGACGAGGAGCGCGATGTCAGCCACGGCATGATCCGCACCGAGGTGCTGTGCTCGAAATGCGACGGGCATCTCGGCCACGTCTTCAACGACGGCCCCGGCCCGACCGGGCTGCGCTACTGCATCAATTCGGCGGCGCTGAAGCTGCAACCGAAGTAGTTCTGATCGCCAGCGACAGCGTTCGCGACCTTATGCGTCGCGTCGCGTCGCGTCGCTTCGCTCGCGATGACGGCTATTTCCACCTTTTCCGCCAGGTCAGCCAAGGACTCGCGGCGCGGAATGTGCTTTGATCCGGGTTGCGGGAGCGATCCGGGCCACGCATCCCGCGAACCCTCGGGGGACCGCGTCATGACGCTTGGCACGATACTCGTCATCATCCTGATTATAATCCTACTGGGCGGCTTCTCCGGCCGCGTCCGCGGCTATGGCTACGGCTATGGCCATTCCGGCATGGGCCTGCTCGGCGTGATTTTAATCGTGCTCCTGATCCTGCTCCTGCTGGGCAAGATTTGAGCCATTAAGCCATTGAAAAAAATTGATTAAATCTTGGTTCCGGGCAGCCATGCACGGATTCATCATCCCCCCCGATGTCCACCTTCAGGGGTCGCATTTCTGCCAGATAAGCCTATATTAGAGATCGAAATGACGTACGGCGCGCCGCGTATGTGGCCCACCGTCATCCAATCCCCATTGCTCGCCTCCAAGAGCCAAAAAGATTGAGGTCACCGACCATGCGTCCATTCAGCTACAACACCGCCGCCGAACTGTTTCCCGCCGCCATTCGCAAGAAGAAGCGTGCCGGGTTTGCCTATCGGCGTTTCGGCACCGCGGCGGAAGCGGTTCGCTTCGCGATCGAGGAGTTGCCGGCGGATTCGCTGAACGGCGCCTACCTCCAGGTCGAGGAAGCCCGCTTCGACCAGAGCGGCATCCGCTCGCTCTATGAGAGCGAAGCCTTCCCGCTGCCGCGCCGCCCGCGCCCGGAAGCCAGCAGCGACGACAAGGCCGACGCGGCTTAAGGACTTTCTCTCCTTTTCAAACAGCACGCCTCCGGAAGTGTTCCGGGGGCGTTTTCTTTGGGCTTCCTACAGGCGCGGCTGGCGGTCGAGCCAGCGCCTGAGCATCCGCACATTGCGCACATTGGCGCGGAACATGACGTCGAAGGCGTCACCCGCCACCGGCACCAGGCCGACCGCGCCGTCAACCGCGACATTGGCGAGCATCCGCGCCGTGATGTGCCAGGGCGCCCCGAGCGCACGCGCCTCGCGCACGATCCACAACGAGATCGCCGTCGTGATGATGTCGCCGACCACGGGGATCAGGCCGATCAGCCCGTCGATGCCGTAGCGGAATTTGGTGCCGGGCACGATGAAGGCGACGTCCAGAAGTCTTGCGATGGCGTCGAGCCGCGCCAGCCGCTGCTCGCGGGTCAACTCGCCGAACGGATCGGCGGCGGACTGGCCGAAATCGAACCGCAGCTCCTCGAACCGGGCATGCGGGTTCTGATCCGGAATCTCCCGCCCCTCCTGGTCGATCACCGGGCCGCGTCCGGGCGAGCGTTTCCGGAAGGGCTGTTCGGTACGCGGTCGTGGCGGCGTGTAGATATCGTCGTTTGACATGGCCATCACATGGTAACGCGGAAGCAGGGTGCAAGTTGCGTCAAATTATCACGAGGCAGCGGCGAGCCATTGATATCGCTGATGAAGCACCACTTCATCTGCCCCGCGCCGCCGTCGGCGTCAGGCCGTAGCGGCGGCGGAAGCAGCGGTTGAAATAGGACAGGTCGTTGAAGCCGCACTCGAAGGCGATGTCGCTGATCCGCCGCTCGCCGGCGCGCGCCAGCAAATCCGCCGCCTTGCGCAGCCGCAATTCCAGCAGGCGCATGGTGAAGCTGGCGCCGGCTTCATAGAGCAGTTCGTTGACATAGCGCTCCGACAGGCCGCCGGCGGCGGCAAGTTTCTGGGCGGAAAAGTCCGGCTCCGCAAAGCGTTGCTCCAGGATCGTGAGCACGGCCTTCAGCCGCACCGCGCGCACCCCGCCGCGCCGGGCGTTCACCGCTACATCGCTGCGGGCGCCAAGCCCGAGCGCCGCCAGATCCATCAGATGGCTCGCGATGGCAAAGCCCGCCTCGTCGACGGCACT
Organism: Bradyrhizobium sp.; assembly: GCF_036735945.1. Classification (GTDB taxonomy): domain Bacteria; phylum Pseudomonadota; class Alphaproteobacteria; order Rhizobiales; family Xanthobacteraceae; genus Bradyrhizobium. The sequence goes on from NZ_DAINNI010000027.1 coordinate 11,864, forward strand.
GGCGTGGCGCAGCAGCAGGTCGCTGTAATCCATCGCCAGCGACAGCGCCCCGCCGGGCGCCAGCTCGCGGGCTACGAGATCATCGACGTCGGCCACCATGGCCTTCAGCGTGGCCATCGGCAGATGCACGTTGGTGAAGCGCTTCTGGTTCAGGCCGTCGGCGGCGAAGAACGGCTCGTCGAGCTTGAGCAGCGCCATCGATCCCGGGCGCAGCACGAATTCCAGCCCACGGTGGGTGACGCGGGATTCGCTGGCGCCGGTGTTGCGCACCAGGCAGTAGCGGTCGTCATTGGTGGCGAGCACCTGGCGCTTTTCGCGCCGCACCGTGGTGAAGGTGCCGTCGCAGCGGCCGAGCATGGTGGTGCCGACATGGATCGAATTCATCGCGGCGCGAAACGGCACGTCCTTGGCCGGGTCGAGCTCGCCGGTGTTGGAAAAATGCTCGAACAGCTCGGCGAAAAACATGAAACGCTGCCGCTCGCTCAGGCCCGGCGGCAGCATGTCGGTCGACAGCCTCTTCTTGAGGACGGGCATCGGCGGGAAGGTCTCGTGGCAGCGCGGTACAGTCTGGCCACGGCCGGATGAATGCCGGCTGAAGGCGCCGCAACCTAGCAATACGCCCTTGTGAAGGAAACAGCGCCGGCCAGTCCAAATCGAGGAATCCCCGGCGCTTGCCAGTCCAAGACATAACCACTGGTTGCGCTTATGCGTGCGGCGGCAGCGGCCGCCGGGGCCGGCAGCCACCATTCCCCGAAGGAATGGCCCGCGCATGGAAATCAACGAGGAGACCAGGAGATGACGACATCTTTCGCCCGCAAGGCGCTGCTCGGCGCTGCGATCGCCGCCAGCATGGGCATCGGCTACGCCATCGGCGCCCAGCCGCACATGACCGCCAGCATCGACCTGTTGCGATCGGCCCGCGGCGAGCTCAACGCGGCGACGCCGAACAAGGGCGGCCACCGCGAGCGCGCCATGCAACTGATCGACCAGGCGATCGGCGAAGTCCGCGCCGGCATCGCGTTTGCCGGCGGCTGAGCGAATCGGGAGAGGTTCATGAACAGACTGATCGCCACAATTTTCGTTTTCGGCATGATGATCGGCGGCTCTAACGCGATGCCGATGGCGCCGCCGGCGCCGGCATCGGGCAGCGACGTGATCGAAGTCGCCGGCGGCTGCGGCCCCGGCTGGCACCGCGGCCCCTATGGCGGCTGCCGCCGCAACTATGCGAGGCCCTGGCTGCACGCCTGCCCGCGCGGCTGGTACCCCGGCCCCTACGGCCGCTGCCGCGCCAACGGGCGGTGAAGTTTCATTCCCTGACAATCGTGCATCAAAGGCGGCGGATCGAAAGGTCCGCCGCCTTGCTTGATGCTTTTGGTCATTTGCAAATTCCTGGTGTTAGCTACCGTCGTGCCGCAAACACTACTGTCGTCCTCCGCTACCAGGACGCGCGAATGCACATCCTCCGCGCATGCGGAGGATCCAGTACGCCGCAGCCCATCAATCAATCATTAGCGTCTCTGGAATACTGAGTCGTCCGGTCAAGCCGGACGATGACAGGTGAATGTGGAGCGGCATTCTCGCGACATGTTCTGTCCGAGGTTTGTCCGACAACTCCCGCCCTCCCAATCTGAGGGCGCAGGGAAGACTCAACTTCCGAAAATCAGAAGTGATTTGCCCGTCGGGCAATTGCATCAGGCGGTAGATTGGATAACGCGCCCCTGACGGGGATTTCCTGACGTTTCCGAATCGAGCGTCATTCTATGATCGCGCGTGCTGGCCTGGCACGGGGTGACGACAGGTGAAAAGACTCTCCCATCTCGCGGTGACGTTCCTTTTCGCGACGGTAAGTGCGGCTGTCGTGGCGTACGTGCTGGCGCATATCGCCCATTACGATCTCGGCGTTCCCGCCTTTGCGCTTCGGGAACAGGCGCTGATCAGCGCGGCCCTGATCTCCGGCCTCGTCACGATCGAATTTCTCGTCAGCAAGGAGTGACGGTGAGCCGGCAGGAAATAGCCAGGCATGCCGTCAGCAACGATCGAATGGTAACATTGGGGATCGAAATGCTCATCAGCAAGGCTGTCAGCAAGCAACCTGTGGCCTATTGCGCGCCGTGTTCGGATCGGACGCCGCACCGTTACGAAAGGCTGGGGATCAACGGCCGGCTTACGTCCAGAGCCATCTGTCTGGTCTGCAACAACGACTCGCGCCGGAACACGACGGACAAAAACGCCGCCGGCTCATCCTCGTAGGCAGCGTGGATGCCACCCAGGCCCGTCATGCCGGCGGGACAAATGACAGGTTTTTCCTGACGGGCCGCCATTCGGCTGGGCTCTAGGATGATCGAATGAACGAAGCAGGTTCCAGGGGGCGCGCGGTGAGCCAAACGAACGACAATTCGCTCAAGCAGCAGCGGAGCAAACAACTGTACGAACGGGCCTTCTTCTTCAAGCGACTGGCGATCGGCGCAGCCGACCCGAACTTCGCGGCAAAGCTCAAGCCACTGGTCGACGAATATGAAGGCGAGGCGGCGCGAGCCATGCTCGAATTGGAGGAACCCGCAACGCCGCGAGAAGGCGCAGCCAGCCGCGTCACGCCGGAGCATCGTACAGGGTGAAGGCTCGCAGCGACCGTAGCGCACCGCGGCTGCTCCAAGACCCGGAGAATCGCGATTTCGAGCATCCGGCATTGCCAGGACCAACAACATCAGCCGACGACATGGCAACGCAAGACGTCCCCGGCGAGATCAGGGACTTCATATTGAAGCATATTGCTTCGGTGGCCCAGATCGAAGCGCTGCTTCTGATCTGGTCGAACCCGGAGAAGCGCTGGGGCGTGTCGAAGGTAGCTGCCCGCATCTATGTCGGCCAGACCGAAGCCGCCGAAGCGCTCGAGGGACTTTGCGCCCACGGCTTGCTGATCCGCAAGGACGAGGCGTTCGGCCTGAACGCATCGGGAGAAAACGTCGAGATGATCGGAAGATTGAAGCAGGCGTATGCCCGCCACCTCATCGCGGTGACGGATGTCATCCACAGCAGATCGCTAGGCCAACCGGCGTCCGAAACGCGCGGGCTTCGAAGGGATAGCTGACATGGCTGCGATCAAATCCCGCCCTGACCGTGACAGCCGCTCAGGCACCGCGATCGTTCTGGGGACTGGCCTCACCGCCGTTCTGGCGGTCTTGTTCATGTCGCAACCGTCGCTTGCCCAGAAGATCTATTCGTACGAGCCTTTGATGATGGACCCGTACTCGACCATCTATGTCGACGACGGCTCGTGTTCCACCGGCAAGGTCCTGAGGGTTCAAGGCGCGACGAAGAATCAGCGACGAAAGAAAAGCTGCGTGCCGATGAGCGACCTGAAGAGCGTTCCGAGCCCGGGCGCCGCCAGATAGCGGCGCCCGGTAATGCATCCATCGGTGGACCGGCGCGCCTATTTATGGGCAGGCATGCCGGTACCCGTCATTTCCGAGATAGGTGCCGGATGCGGGATCGTAGGAGCGAAAGCGTTGCGCACAATAGGCGGCCGCCTCGTTCGCGCGCGCCTGGCTATTGGCGATCGCCCCGCCGATGATGGCGCCTGCGGCCAGCCCACCAAGCACCGCCGCGCCCGTACCGCCGTGACGATGGCGCCAGCCATGATACCCATGATATCCATGGTGCCCATAACCTCTGCGATACTGCACGTTCGTCAGTGGCTGCGCTGAGGCCGCCATACCCGTCGAGGCGCCCGCCGGCATCAGCGGCGCGGCAACGGCGGGCGGAAGAGAGATCGAAAACAACGTCCCGAACGCGACGGCGGCTGCGATCATTTTCCGTGGCTTCATCGAAATACTCCTGTTGCTCGCGCGCACGCAGGAAGGCATGGCGCGACACGGCGCACCATGCGGCCGCTGCGAACTCGACCGACAACGCCTGATTCGATGGATCGTTCTGACAGGTTAATCCTGACGCGGCGATTCCGCTTCGCGCGTGTCAGTTCGGCGCGGCGAGCCAGCCCCGCCTGATGCCGTAGCGGACGATATCCGCACGGCTGCGAAGCCCCTTCTTTTCGGCCGCGCGCGCCTTGTACGTCTCCACGCTCTTGACGCTCACTTCGAGCTGGCCTGCGATCTGCTTGTTGCTGAACCCCTGCGCCACGAGCCGGAGCACGTCCTCCTCGCGCCGGCTGAGTTCGCCGCCCTCGCTCTCGTCGGACGCAAGCTGTGCCGGCGCATTCACCGCAGCCTTCTCGGCGATCGCCGGATCGAGGTAGACATCGCCCCGATTGACGGCGCGAATCGCGCGAAGCAGTTCGTCCGCGGCCGATCGCTTCAGCAGATATCCCCTGGCTCCGGCTTCAAGCACCGGGTGAACATAGGCACGATCCTCATGGACGGTGAGGACGATGATCTTCACATCGGGGCATTGCCGGCTGACCTGGCGCGCCAGCTCCATCCCGCTGATGTCGGGCAGCGAAAGATCGATGACGGCGATATCGGGCGAGGAATCGCAAATGGCCTTCAAACCCGTGGCCCCGGTATTGGCGTCGCCCACGAGTTCGACTTCCGGCACGCCCTGCAGCAGCGCACGGATCCCTGCGAGCACGACGGGATGGTCGTCGACAAGCGCGATGCGAACGGGACTCATGCGACCGCCTCCGACGCTTCCAGCGGCACCTGGACAAAAATAGTGCTTCCCTTTCCTTGCGAGGATTCGATGACGATCGTGCCGCCGAGAAGGGCGACCCGCTCTCTCATGCCGGAGAGACCCAGGCCCGGCGTCCGTCCGCTGCCTGCGGCGAGCCGGCCCACGGTCTCGGGATCGAAGCCGACGCCATCGTCCTCGATGACCAGGGCGAGCCCTTCCGTTTTCTTCTCGAGCACGATGCTCACCTTGCTGGCGCTCGCGTGCTTCAGGACGTTGGTCAATCCCTCCTGAACCAGCCGGTACAGCACGGCCGCCACGTCCGCAGGCAGCTTGTCGTCACGACCAAAGGTCTGGATATCGACGCGAACGCCATAACGCTCCTGCCAGTCCGCGACATAGGCTTCGATGGCCTTGAAGATACCGAGATCGTCGATGGCGGTGGGACGCAGGTCCGACGCGGTGCGATGAATGTCGCGGCCGATCTCCGCGGCGAGTTGTTCGAGCCAGCGCACCTGCTCCGTCGCCGCCTCGCCATGGCTGCCCTTGGCCAATCCCTGCTCCAGAGCTTTCAGGCCGAGCGACAGCCCGGTTACCGTCTGCCCGATCTGGTCATGCAGCTCCCGCGAAATCCGGCGCTGCTCCTCCTCCTGGGCCGACGCGAGGCGTCGCAGCAAATGATGCCGCTCCGCCTCCGCGCGCTTGAGGATATCGATGTCGGCGAGTACGCCGTGTATGACATGCCGCCGGCTGGGCGGCCCTTCGGCCCGCCCCGCCGCGCGCAACCAATGTTCGCCGCGGTCATCCGACTGAACCGGAAACTCGACGCTGCCCGATCGGCCGCTCTCGATGCAGTCGGTTGCGAACGACGCCAGCGCCGCACGGTGCGGCGGTTCGAGCAGCGCGAAAATCCTGTCTGCCGACCATCGCGCTTCGCCCGATCGCGGGCCTGCCAGCCCGAGTAGCGCACAGAACCGGCCGCAGCCGCTGAATTCGTTTGCAGACAGATCCCAGCGCCATGTGCCGAGTTCGGCCGCATCGATCGCGAGCGCGCCGCGCTTCTCGCTGTCGAGCAGCGCCGCCGCCGACTGCAAGGCCTCCAGGCGCCGCCGCTGGGCAATTTCCCGGGCGATCACCAGGCCGAGCGCGATGGCAAGACCGACGCTCGCCGCGGTACCGCCGATCAGCAGCCGCAACGAGCGCGATACGGGCGCGTTCAATTCCGATACGGGTACGCCGACATGGACGGACCATCCCTCGGTTCCGGCAAGCATGCGGTGAACGGTTTCGACATCGACGCCCTCGCGCGTCTGCGTCCGGGGCGAGTTCGAGCCGCCGCGTGCCATGGCCTCCTGGACCGCGGGTGTCGGCGCGCCGGCCTTGGCCATCTTGGTATCCGGCGTACGCGCAACGATCTTTTCCCTGGCGTCGACGACGGTGCCGGCCCATCCGGCCGGCAAGCCTGCCTGCGCCAGAATGGTGCCGAGCTGGTCGGGCAACAGGCCGATCGTCAGGACGTAGCGGAGTTCGTCATCCCGGAGGACCGGGACGCGCAGCGACACGAGTTGCTTGCCGATTGCCGCCTGGTAGGGACCGAGCCCGCCGAGAACCGGCTTTCGTGTACGAACGACGGCGTTGAAACTGTCGGTGTCGGTCACCGGCCCGAGCGGCGCGCCAAGCGGCCGCAGCACATTGAGGACCTGCTCCTTGTTCGGCTTGGTCAGCGCGGCGGTCTCCCACAGCGGACGGGCAGCCACGATCCGCGTGGCTTCGAGATAAAAATCCTGCAGGCTGTCCCGGTCGAGCGACGCCGAACTTGCAAGCGTTTCGGCCACCTGCATCTCACGGGAGATCTCGGCCTCGATGCGGTGCGCGACCTGCGTCAGCGCCTGCGTAGCGGCCTCGCGCGCGTAGCTGCGCTCCTGATCGGCGGTGATATAGGCCATCCACCCGCCGAGAAGCAGAACAGGGATGGCGGCTGTGAGAACGAGGGCCGTGAAAAGCCAGAACCCCTCCTTTGGCCGGCTTGCCCCGGGGAACAGTCTGTTCCCCGGTTCCGCGGTCACGGCCGTGCCCACTTCTTTCTTGCCGGCAATGACAGACAACGCAATGTGCTCCCTTTAGCTCGATTCCCCGATGGGATCAGTTCGCTCCTGTTCTGCCAATCATCATATCGGAGCACTGCGGTCAGGAAATGCCTGACGCTCACGTTGCCCTGCGGTTCCAATCACAAACAGGTCTCGCGCAAGCGCCGGGCCGTTTCCCGACGGACGCTCAGGCCGAATGCACCGCCTGCGGCTCGTCGACATATCTGTGCGCCAGCCACGACGAGATCACCGCAGGCACCATGCCGACGAGGCCGTAGAGCACGAACTGCATGGCGCCGGTATCCGGTCCGCGCGAGCCGTAGAGCAGCGCGGTGGCGGCAAAGCCGATCGCGGCGACGATCAGGAGCCGCACGACAGGCGATATGCGCTTGACGTGACAGAGAATGTCGTCGATGGCGCCGAACATCAACATCGGTACGATGCCGAACAGATAGCTGTATTGCAGCGTCATGAAGAACGCGCGGAGGAATTTCCCGATCTCGCCCCAGTTGGTGTCGATCCAGTAGCCGGAGGTCAGCGTGGTCGCCAGCAGCATCAGGAAGCCGCCGACGAACGGACCGATCGCTCCGAAGATCAGATAGCGCTTCATGGAACTGCCTCCTGGCGGTTGCAATTCCAATACAGCAGCGCAGAGGCCAAGTAAATTTGCCCGGGGTGCGCGGTCGCGCACTTATCGCCGATGGCGAGGGGCGTTATTTCCTGCCCGCCATGGCGGCCGCGGCCGGCTCGCTCTTCTTTCCGAGCATCCGGTCCGAGCCGAAGCGGACGGTCCACTGCGCGACCGACAGCAGCAGCGATTCATAGATCGCCACGCATTGTTCGAGCTCGCGATCCGTGGCCGGCGGACAGTTCGGCCGGTTGCGGACGATCATCGTCGTCGTCGACCAGCTCAGCCGCGCCGCCTTGCAGGCGACGATCAGGCCGTACACCCGCTCGGGTTCGAGGAAAGGCTCGATCGCCTCGGCCTTGACGTCGGCCTTCAAGGCAAGGGCGGCGACCACGAGATCGTATTCTCCGCGCACCGCAAACCGGTTGACGATGGAGTCGTTGAGCTTGCCGGTGCGATTGAGCGTGACGACCTCGTTATTCGCCCTGGTGTAGTCGATCGTCTTGCGCGGCGCGACTGCAGGCACGGCCCCCGCGGCGCCCGGGATTTTCTTCCGCGCGACGGGCCGCGACGCCGTCAGGAAGCGGGCGCGAACCACGTCGGCGACCTTGCCGATCAGCTCGCGCAGCAGGTTGCCGGGAATATCGAGGCGAACGCCGAGCTTTTCGGCGAGGGCTTCGTCGCGCTCGGCACGACCGACCAGCGTGGCATATCCGCATTCGGAGAAGCGCGCGCCCGCGTTATGAGCGAGTGCGTTGGAAACGTTGACGTCGCCAAATCGCATCAAGGCGTCGGTCAGCGCTTCGGTGAGCACCTTGCGGTCGGAGATCGCGAGCAGATGCTGCTGGCTGCGGCTGCGGGCGATTTCGACCAGGTCGTTGTCCGACAGGCAGACGGAATGCCTGAGGACCGGTCCGGCGACCGCGATTTCGTCGTGGAATGCCAGGTTCCGCACCGTCTGGCGCGGCGCCTGCTCGATCGCCGACAATTCCTCGCTGAGCTCGACCAGGCTTGCCGCCGCCACCCGCGCGATCAGTTGCGCCAGGACGCCGTCGACCGCCGCGATCTGGGATTCGCTGAGCCGGTCGAAACTGGACAGGAACAGGTCCGTCACCTCGCCGAACACCTGGGCGTCGTGCTCGGGCCCGCCCCTCTCGGCGCCGTTCAGTTCCTGGCGCAGGCTTTGCGTCGCGGCGGTCATGGCTATGCCGCCTCCGACCGGACCGTGCCGGCGCATCGCAGCGCCGCCCGCGCCACCGCAGGGATGGCCGGCTTCCTCATCGATCCATCTGCGGCGGCGTGAACGCGCATTTGAGTGCCATTCGGAAGGCCGGTTTCGGCAGCCTTTCACTTCGACGAAAGCAACAGGCGGGTTAGCCGCCGATGCTAGCCCGTCTTCCCTAACAGCTGGTTGTCCCGGACCCCGGACTTTCCGCATTAATACGTAGTTTTCGCGAGAGCCTGTGGCTGCCATCCGGAGGCCGAGGGGTCATGGCTTCCGCCGCGGCCCTCTTCGCGACTCGTGCGCCGACTCGCGGTTGCACACGCATTCGTGGCGCGCTCGCAACAGTCCAGGGAAGTGTTGGCGTGAGCATTGCAGCCTAGCAACATTGGCGCATAATTCGCGCGGGGCGGCGCAGCACTTTTTGATTCGGACATCGGCGGAAATCGAGCAACCACACGCGGAGGACATTCCGCGTGAAGGATGACGCGCGCGGCGGTGCAAGTCGCCGGCAGCGCCCCTAATGAACAGCGGCCCAGGCGCCGCGCGCAACTTTTTGGGGAAACGGTCCATGACTTCCTGTCCTGCAAGCAAGATCGCAACTTTCTTCGCTATCGCCGTCGCGGCGACGGCGCTTTATGCAAGCCCGAGCCTTGCCTTCTCATCTGAGGCGCAGCAGATGTGCACCGGCGACGCGATGCGGCTGTGCGGCCATGAGGTCCCCAACATCCAGCGAATCACCGCCTGCATGGCCAGGAACCGCGCCAATGTGAGCCCGGGCTGCCGCGCCGTGATGGAACGCGAGCACATCGCCCGCCGGCGCGCCGCCGCTGCCGCCGAGGATTGACGGGGTCACACGATCACGAACGCAGAACGGCCCCGGCGGCGGGATGAGCGCTGCCGGGGCCGTTTCTTGTCAGGCTGTCTGCAGGACGCCGCGGACCGCTACTCGCCCCACGCCGCAAAGGCGTCGTTGAACGCGCGCTCGCCGGGCGAGCCCTTTTCGATCGCGATGATGGCGCGGCGCTGGTTGACATAGACCAGCGGCACGTCGAACCAGGAGCGCTCCTTGAGGAGCTGCAGGTTGCGCGAGCGGTCGGAATCGACGTTGGAGAGGCCGACGAGGAAGAAGCCGTCGGTCACCTTCACCGCAAGGCCTGCCAGCGGCGTGCCGCGCGCCTGCTCGTTCGACTTCATCAGGATGCCCGGCACGTTGCCGACGCCGCCGCCGGAGAAATCCTGCGGCAGGATGAAGGTCAACTCCGCGGTGTGGCTCGCCGGCAGCGAGGAGTCGGTGTTGCGGCGGAACGACATCGTCATCTTGAACTTGCGGTCGGGAATCTCGATGTCGGCGCGCACGGCGATGTCGGGCTTCTGGTTGCCGCTCGCCTTGATCGGTTCGGTGCGCCAGATCACCGAGCCGACATACTGCTTGCCCTTGGGATCGGACGGGTCCTCGTCATAGAGCACGACGCGCTGCGCCACCGGCGCCACGTTCTCGCTCGACGAGGGCTGGCCGACCCGATCCGGAATCTTCGGGCGCGACTGCGGCGCGGCCGGATCCTTCGGCGCTTCCGCGACGGGCGAGGATTTGAACAGGCCGCTCACGGCGGTCGCCACCTGCTTGCCCCAGAGAATGCCGGCGCCGACCAGGACCAGCACGATGCCGATGGCGATCGCGCTCTTGAACGGAAACGCCGCGCCGGCGCGGGCGGGCTTCTTCGGCGGCTCGCGATCGCGATCCTGCGACAGCCGCGGCCGGTCGCGCAGCGGCGGTGGCGGCGCGTAGCGGTCGGCCTCCGCCAGCGATTCCTCATACGAATACGGCACCTCGGGATCGGCGCCGCGGTTTTCCATGCTCGGCTCGAGCCGGTCGAATTCCGGCGAGGGCGACGGCACGTTGGCATAGGTCTTTCGCGCGGCACGGTTGGCCTGCGCGGCGGCGCGGCCGAGATCGTCGGCGTCGGCGGCGATGTCGCGGAAGCCGCGCATGCCCGGAGGCTGCGGCGGACCGCCATTGTCC
>NZ_DAINNI010000027.1:22456-60422 GCF_036735945.1 Bradyrhizobium sp.
GTGGGCTTGCGCGGCGGCGCGGCGGAGATCGGCGGGGTCGGTGGCGATGGCGCGGAGTCCGGGCTTGCCGGGGCTGGGGCGGTTGCGGAGGACCGCCATTGTCCGGTCCGCGGCGGGGGCCGCCATTGCGCGGCGGCGGTGGCGGCAGGCCGGCATCCTGCATCGGAATCGGCGGCGCCTGCGGGCGCGGCGCACCGTTCGACGGCGCATCGGGGCGCAAATTGCGCGGCGGACGCGGGCCCTCCTGGCCGAGCGGCGGACGGTCCTCGCGCGCCGGGCCTTGGGGCGGACGCGGTCGCGGCGCGCCCGGGGGCGGCGGCGGGGCGGACGCAGCTCCGTCCTCCGGCGGCCGGACATTGGCGCGACGGAAGTTTTCGCCTGGTGGCCGCGGGCCACCGCCCGGTCGCGTCGCGTCGCGGGCGCGCTGGGCAGCTTCCGATTCGACCTTGCGCACGGCCTCTTCCAGCGACAGCCGCTCGCGGGTGATTTCCGATTCGGACAGCGGTGGCTGAACGCTGCGCAACTGCGCGATCAGCGCGGTGCGGGCCCGCTCATAGAGCGCACGGCGGCTCTCGCCCGGAGCATTGGGGTCCAGGCCGGCAATAGCGCGTGCGATCAGCGGGTAATAATCAGCCATTTGTTTTCAATACTGCTGCTGGCCGGACCGTAATATCTCGTTAAGCCTCGAACGGATTCTGAACCAGGATAGTATCCTCGCGTTCGGGGCTGGTGGAAAGCAATGCAATGGGGCAACCCACGAGTTCCTCGACCCTGCGAACATATTTAATGGCCTGGGCCGGCAGATCCGCCCAGGAGCGGGCGTTGGCCGTCGGCTCCTTCCATCCCTCGATCGTCTCGTAAACCGGCACCACCCGGGCCTGGGCGCCCTCGCCCGCCGGCAGATGGTCGATTTCCTTGCCGTCCAGCATGTAGCCGGTGCAGACCTCGATGGTGTCGAAGCCGTCGAGAATGTCGAGTTTCGTGAGTGCGAGACCGGTGATGCCGCAGGTGCGGACGGTCTGGCGGACCAGCACGGCATCGAACCAGCCGCAGCGGCGCTTGCGCCCGGTGTTGACGCCGAACTCCCTGCCGCGGCGGCCGATCTCTTCGCCGATCTCGTTGTCGAGTTCGGTCGGGAACGGGCCCTGGCCGACGCGGGTCGTATAGGCCTTGCAGATGCCGAGCACATAGCCGACGGCGCCCGGGCCGAGACCGGTGCCGGTCGCCGCCTGCGCCGCCACCGTGTTGGACGAGGTGACGTAGGGATAGGTGCCGTGATCGACATCGAGCAGCGCGCCCTGCGCGCCCTCGAACAGGATGCGCTTGCCCTCGCGGCGCTTGAGGTCGAGGAGCCGCCACACCGTCTCGGTATAGGGCAGCAGCTTCGGCGCCAGCGCGGTCAGTTCCTTCAGAATGCCGTTACCGTCGATCTCTTCGAGGTTAAGCCCGCGGCGCAGCGCGTTGTGGTGCGCCAGCAGGCGGTCGATCTTGTGCGGCAGGGTGTCGAGGTCGGCGAGGTCCATCAGGCGGATGGCGCGGCGGCCGACCTTGTCCTCGTAGGCCGGGCCGATGCCGCGGCGGGTGGTGCCGATCGCGGTCGCCGTGTTGGATGATTCGCGCAGCGCATCGAGCTCGCGATGCAGCGGCAGGATCAGCGTGACGTTCTCGGCGATGCGCAGATTGTCCGGGCTGATGGCGACGCCCTGGCCCTTCAGTTTCGCGACCTCATCGAGGAAGGCCTGCGGGTCGAACACCACGCCGTTGCCGATCACGGCCAGCTTGGACGGACGCAGCACGCCCGACGGCAACAGCGCCAGCTTGTAGGTCTCGCCATTGATGACGAGCGTATGGCCCGCATTGTGACCGCCCTGGAAGCGCACGACGATGTCGGCCTGCTCCGACAACCAGTCGACGATCTTGCCCTTCCCTTCGTCGCCCCACTGGGCGCCGACGACGACAACATTGGCCATTTTTAAGGTGTTCCCTGCAAATCTCTTGGTTCCAGCATGATTTCACCGGAAAACCGGCACTCCAACTGTCCGGACCATGCTCCTGCTCACCCAGCCAAAATCACGGCCGGGGCCGTTCGCATGCAGGGCGCCCCACCGGATAAAGGAAGCGGTTGATCTAGGCAAGCAAGAAGGCGGCTTTGTGGGGGCCTTAGAACAGGTCCAAGCCATTGATATACCCGTAAAATTTGAGGGCTCCCAGCCCCTGTTGCATTAACTTCGCGCAATCACGGAAGGGACCATGTCGAAAACCACCCGTGCGACCCAGGCGCTGGAAAGACTGGGGGTGAAATTCTCCGTCCATGCCTACGATTACGATCCGGATGCGGCGAGCATCGGGCTGCAGGCGGCCGATGCGCTCGGCGTGCCGCCCGCCCGCGTGCTCAAGACGCTGATGGCCGAGGCCGACGGCAAGCCGGTCTGCGCCGTGGTACCGTCGGATTGCGAAGTCAGCATGAAGAAACTCGCAGGCGCCTTCGGCGCCAAGGCGGCCAGGATGATGCGGCCGGCGGATGCCGAACGACTGACCGGCTATCATGTCGGCGGCATCTCGCCGTTTGGGCAGAAGAGGCGCGTGCCGGTTGCGATCGAGGAAGCGGCGCTCGGTCATGCGACGGTGTTCCTCAACGGCGGCCAGCGCGGCCTGCAGGTCGAACTCGATCCCAACGACGCGATGAAGGCCGCAGGCGCCATCGCGCGCCCGCTGGTGGCGTGAGCGGCCGTGCGCGCGCTACTGCGGGCCTCTATCCAGGCGCGCCTCTACTTGGAAAGCCTCGGCTGCGTCTGCGCCCATAGCATCGCCTCGATGATGGCCTTGCGCAGCTTCGGGCGCTGCTCCTCATCGCATTCGATGAACGCCAGAATGGAATTGGCGCGAATGGCAAACTGGTGACGTGTTTCGGCTTCGGCTTCTTCGGCCGGTGTCTGATTTTTCAACGGAAGACCCATCATCTTCTTGGAAATTCGACCTCACGGCCCTGTGACGCCGCGCCTTGCGCAGCCCCCTCGAAGCCGTGGTCCCAACGATCGAACGAACGCTTGCTTGTGAAATGTCCCGGAATAATCTCACGCGGTCCCGAAAAACAAACAAAGGTTGGGCCACATGAATCAATCGCCCCTTGATTGCATATTCACCCGGTAGCTGGCAACCCCAAACAACGGGCAAGACGATGTAAGGCGCACTGCATGGTCGCGATGCGTCCTGCACCATTGATGCGCGCGGCAAATCCGTGTCTGTGACGGAGGCCGGGCCACATTCCGGCTCGGCGATACCGCCGGGCGGGCCGCGGCGCCATGGAACCGGGCCCTATCCTCGAATGTCGGCTTCCGAACAGACTTCGCCAGCATCAGGGAGCTGGATCGCCAACCAGCCCTACCTGCTGCTCAGCATCACCGCACTGTGCTGGGCCGGCAACGCCATCGTCGGGCGGCTGGCGGCCGGCCACATCCCGCCGGTGACGCTGTCGTTCCTGCGCTGGTCGTTCGCGTTCCTGATCATCCTGCCGTTCGCCTGGAAGCACCTGAAGCACGACTGGGGCGCAATCCGAAGCCATCTCGGCGTCATGATCGTGCTCTCGATCACCGGCATCGGCGCCTTCAACACCCTGCAATACTGGGCGCTGGAGCATACCCAGGCGCTGAACACGCTGCTCCTGCAATCGGCCGGTCCGCTGGTGGTCGCGGTATGGTCGCTGCTGCTGCTCGGCGTGCGGCTGACGCTGGCGCAGGCGGCGGGCGTCCTGCTGTCGATGGCCGGCGTGGTGATCATCCTGATGCATGGCGACCTCACCAAACTGTCCAACATCGAGTTCAACCGCGGCGACCTGATCTTCCTGGTCGCGCTCGCGATCTTCGGGCTCTATTCGGTGCTGTCGCTGAAGCGGCCGGCGATCCATGCGCTGTCGTTCGTCGCCTTCACCTTCGGCGCCGGCGCGGCCTGCCTGATCCCGCTGTTCATCTGGGAATTGTTCGCGCGGCCGGTGATGCGGATCGACACCGCTAACCTGCTCACCCTCGCCTATGTCGCGCTGTTTCCCTCCACGCTCGCCTATCTCTGCTTCAACCGCGGCATCCAGCTGATCGGCGCCAACCGCGCCGCGCCGTTCTTTCACGTCGTGCCGGTGTTCGGCACCATCATGTCGATCGCCTTCCTCGGCGAAAATCCGCAGGCGTTCCACTTCATCGGGTTTGCGCTGGTGCTGACGGGAGTGTTCGTCGCGTCGCGAAAGCCCAGGACCGGCTAGGCGCGCGATTGCCTTTTCCGGGACTTTCTATTCGCGGATGGGTATCAAGGTAGCTCAAGATAGATTCCATGACGCGCGCTGTCAGAAGAACAGTTCCCGGGTTATTCTCAATGCGCGGAACCTTGCTAGTCTCTGCGACTTATTCGTCGCCGATTGGAGAAAACTCGCCATGCGGACGTTCCCGTCGCTCCGAACGATTTCAGCCACGGGAGCACTCCTGTTGGTGACGCCGGCGATGGCGCAAGTGGTCCCCGGCGGGCCGCCAGCCGTGGGGGTCGTCAAGGCCGAGTCCCGGCCGATGACGGAAAGCACGGAAATCAACGGTCGCATCCAGGCGCGCGAGCGCGTCGATCTGATTGCGCGCGTCACCGCGTTCATGAACGAGCGCCTGTTCACCGAAGGTGCGGAAGTCAAGAAGGGCCAGTTGCTGTACCGGCTGGAAAGGGCGCCATTCGAGGCCGACGTTGAAGTCAAGGAAGCAGCGGTCGCGCAGGCACGAGCCCAGCTGGAAAACGCCGACCTGACGCTCAAGCGCGCGCAGGAATTGCTGGACAAGAATTCCGGCACCCAGGTTGCGGTCGACAGCGCGCTGGCGTCGCAGCGGGTGGCCGCAGCCCAGGTCAAAGCGGCCGAGGCGCAGCTTCACCAGTCGCGGATCAATCTCGGCTACACCGAGATAAAATCTCCCATCGACGGGATCATTGGCCGCACCTCCGTCACCGTCGGCAACGTGGTCGGCCCGACAAGCGGCGCGCTGGCAACCGTCGTCAGTGCCGATCCCATGTACGTCACATTTCCGGTATCGGTGCGCCGCGTTATCGAACTACGGGAACGCTATGCCGACAAAGGCGGCTTCGACGCCGTCAAAATTCGTCTGCGCCTGCCGACAGGCGAACTCTACGGCCAGATCGGAAAGCTGGATTTCGTCGATATCGGCGTTGCGCAGGATACCGACACCATGACCCTGCGCGGCACGATTCCCAATCCGGTCATCCAGAAGGTGGGAGACAGCAACCTTTACGAATTGTCCGACGCCGAGTTCGTCACCGTTTCGCTGGAAGCAGTTGAGCCGCTCAAAGTGTTGGCCGTCCCGCGCGCCGCGCTGCTTTCCGATCAACAGGGCGATTATCTCTATGTCGTCAACGACAAGAACGTGGCCGAACAGCGTCGCGTCAAGCTCGGCCAGTCGACACCGGATATCGCGGCCGTCACCGAAGGTCTGAAGCCCGGCGAGCAGGTCGTGGTGGAGGGCATCCAGCGGGTGCGTCCGAACCTCGTCGTGGCGCCGGGACCGGCTTCGCAAACAACGCCCCGCGCGAGGTGAGGGCATGATTGCTTCGACCTTCATCGACCGTCCCAGAATGGCGATCGTCATTGCGATCGTGATATCCCTTGCCGGCTTGCTTGCCCTCTCGCGCATTCCGGTCGCGCAACTTCCCGATATCGTGCCGCCGCAGGTTCAGGTATCGGCGGCCTATCCGGGCGCGTCCGCCTCGGTTCTGGAAACGACCGTGGCGCAGCCGCTGGAATCCAAGGTCATCGGCGTCGACAAGATGCTCTACATGAAGAGCAGCAGCGGCGCCGATGGAAGCTACAATCTCACCGTCAGCTTCGCGCTGGGCACCGATCCGGACATCAACACCGTCAACGTCAACAACCGCGTCCAGACGGCCATGGCCAACCTGCCGACCGAAGTTCAGGTTCAGGGGCTGACTGTTCAGAAGCGGTCGTCGTCGATCCTGCAGTTCATCGCGCTGTACAGCGAGGACGGCAAACTCGATCCGCTGTTCATCACCAACTACGCCATCATCAGCGTGATGGACGAACTGTCGCGCACGCCCGGGGTCGGCCAGGCCAGCCTCTTCGGACGCGAAGACTATTCGATGCGCATCTGGTTCGATACGTCGAAACTCACGAGCCTCGGTCTTGCGCCATCCGATGTGATCGCGGCAATACGGGCCCAGAACGTTCAGGCGCCGGTCGGACGTCTTGGCGCCCGCCCGGTGCCGGACGACCAGCAATTCCAGTTCAACCTGCAGACCCAGGGCCGCCTGACCACGCCGGAGGAGTTCGGCGCGATCGTCATCCGCGCCAACCAGGATGGCTCGGTATTGCAGTTGAGAGATGTCGCGCGGGTCGAGCTGGGTGCACAGAACGAGGATACGTTCAGTCGTCTGAACGGCAATCCGTCGGTCGCGATCGGCATGTATCTGGCTCCCGGCGCGAATGCCATCACCGTGTCCAAGGCCGTCAATGCAACGCTCGACAAGCTGCGCGCACGCTTCCCGGAAGGACTGAAGGCGCGTGTGGTTCATGATTCCACGATCTTCGTCACGGACACGATCAGCGCGGTCGTGAGCGCCTTGGTCGAGGCGTTCGTGCTCGTCGCAATCGTCGTGTTCGTGTTCCTCGGAAATTTCCGCGCGACGATTATTCCGATCCTTGCGATCCCCGTCAGTCTCGTGGGCAGTTTTGTCATCCTTCTGGCATTGGGCTATTCAGCCAATACGGTCTCGCTGCTGGCGCTGGTGCTCGCGGTCGGCATCGTGGTGGACGATGCGATCGTCGTTGTCGAGAACGTCGAGCGCGTCATGGAAGAGGAGCCGGAGCTATCGCCGGCAGATGCGGCCAAGAAGGCCATGGCGCAGGTGACCGGGCCAATCGTCGGCATCACGCTGGTTCTGCTGGCCGTATTCGTTCCCATCGCCTTCATATCAGGCATCTCGGGCGAACTGTTTCGCCAGTTTGCGGTGACGATCAGCGCAGCGGTGCTGATTTCCGCCGTCAACGCGCTCACATTGTCGCCAGCTCTCTGCGCGGTGTTCCTCCGTCACTCCCCGAGGCGCGGCATCATGGGGCGCATCGGCCGGGGAATTAACAGTGTGCGCGGCGGCTATGCGACCATCGTGCGAAAGATCTTGCGGCTGTCCATCGTTTCCATCGTGCTCGTTGCGGCATTCGGGCTCGGCATCTTCGGCCTCATGAAGGTCACCCCGACCGGGTTCCTGCCCGAGGAGGATCAGGGTGCATTCTTCATCAACGTTCAATTGCCGGACGGCGCATCGGTCAACCGGACCAGCGAAACCGTTCGCCAGGTCGAAACCATCCTGAAATCCACGCCGCAGGTGCAGGACACGGTGGCGATTATCGGCTTCTCGCTGCTTGACGGCTATTCGGCGAGCAACAATGCCTTTCTGATCGTCAAGCTAAAGCCCTTCGAGGACCGCACGGCAGCGGCAGATTCCGCACAGGCGCTGATCGCGAAGGTGTTCGACGCGTCGCAGCAGATCCGCACGGCAAACGTGCTGCCGTTCAATCTCCCGCCGGTGGTCGGCCTGTCAACCACCGGCGGCTTCGAGTATCAGCTGGAAAACCTGGAAGGCGCCGATCCCAAGGCCATGGGCAGCGTGGTGCAGGGGCTGGTAGCCGCAGCCAATCAGGATCCGCGCCTGTCGCGCGTCTTCTCGACATACGGGGCCAACGCGCCGTCGATCTTCCTCAACATCGATCGCGAAAAGGCGCAGGCGCTGGGCATTACCCTCAGCGATGTCTTCACCACCCTGCAGTCCACGCTCGGCGGCTACTTCATAAACAACTTCAATTTATTCGGTCGTACATGGCAAGTGAACCTGCAGGGCGAGGCGGCAGACCGCCGCGACGTTTCCGCGCTTTGGAAGATCTATATTCGCAATTCGAAGGGCACGATGGTGCCGCTCCAGTCGATTGCAACTGCCCGGACCGTCACCGGGCCGCAGGTCATCACGCGTTACAATAACTACCGCTCGGTTACGATCAACGGCGGCCCGGCTCCGGGCGTCGCATCCGGCACGGCGCTTTCCGCCATGGCTGACGTATCGGCCAAGACACTGCCCCCCGGTTACGCCTTCGAGTGGACCGGCACGGCCTATCAGGAGCAGGGCGCGGCGGGCCAGACCGTAATCGTGCTCGGCATGGCGCTGTTGTTTGCGTTCCTCTTCCTCGTCGCTCTGTATGAAAGCTGGGTTATTCCGGTTCCAGTGCTGCTTTCCGTGGTCGTCGGCGTTCTGGGCGCCATTGGCGGCGTCCTGGTCGCCAGACTTACGCTCGATCTCTACGCGCAAATTGGCCTTGTGGTGTTGATCGCGCTGGCCGCCAAGAACGCCATTCTGATCGTCGAGTTCGCCAAGGAGCAGCGCGAGCAGGGACTGGGCATCGTCGATGCGGCAGCCCAGGGCGCCGAAATGCGCTTCCGCGCAGTGCTGATGACGTCTTTCGCGTTCATTCTCGGACTTGTGCCGCTGGTCTGGGCGAAAGGTGCATCCCAGATCGCGCGACACGCGGTAAGCACGCCCGTCTTCACCGGCATGATCGCGGCGACAGTGATCGGCCTCTTTCTCATCCCCATGCTCTACGTCGTGTTCGAGAGTATGCGCGAGTGGACTTATCGGCGGTTTGGCAAAAGCGGCGGCGACAAGGTGAAACACGCCCCCGAACCGGTCGGGCGAGCCGAACGGGGCCCCTAGGCTCAGTCGGGTCAGGGGTTCGCCGACACCGCTCCCGGCGTGGCGCATCGTAGCCACGGGGAGGCTTGGGGCGGAAATTCGGGTTGTCCTGCTCCACCGGGTCCGGTGACTTGCCGCGGCAAATCCGCTATCTCCGGAGCCTGCTTCGGAAGGTCTCGATGAAGGTTCGCGCCAGCAATCTGATGATCGGCACGCTGACCCTGGCTCTGATCGCCGGGTCGCTCGGCGCGTGGCTGGGCTATCAGAGGCTCTCCGGCATCAAGCAGAAGGTGCCGTTCCGCGTCATCTTCGAGGGCTCCGCCTCGGGCCTGCGCAACGGCGGCAGCGTGAATTTTGCCGGCATCCGTGTCGGCGAAGTGGTGTCGCTGAAGCTCGACCATCCGCGCCGCGTGGTCGCGCTCACGATGATCGACGGCAACACGCCTGTCAGGAGCGACACCCAGGTCGGCCTCGAATTTCAGGGCCTCACTGGGATCGCCGCTATCTCCTTCACCGGCGGTTCGGACGCGGCGCCGGCCCCGCCCCGGGGCGCCGACGGCATCCCCGAACTGACGGCCGACCGCGAAGGCACGCTCAACACCCAGGAAAAGATCCGCGCGGCGCTGCGCAACGTCGACCGCGTGATCGCCGACAACGAGGTGGCGATCAAGGACACCTTGCGCAATTTCGAGAGCTTCACCGCCTCGCTGTCGGGCAATGGCGAGAAGATCACCTCGATCATCGCATCAGCCGAATCCGGCATTGCCGCCGTCGACGGCGCGATGGACAAGACCAGGGATTTCCTCCGCGGCCTCGCCAGCGACAAATATGGCGGCGAACTGTTGCCGACCGTGATCTCGATGCGCGAACTGATCGAGAGTTTTGACAAGAAGTCCGGACAGGTGCTGGCCGACGCGCGAAAGATGCTCGGCGAGCTCTCCTCTGCCATCAACAAGTCGGACCCGAAACCCGCCGCATCCCCGCCCCGCCGCTGAGCCCACCGAATCACAACAAGCATAACAACAAGAATGGAACGCCCGACGTGCTCGACAAATCCGCCGGCCTGACCGCACCGCCCGCCACCGTCACCCGGCCCGAAATCGCGGTACCGCGGCATCTGCAAAAATATCTCACGCTCGACGATTTCGAGGCGACCGCGCGGCGGCGGATTCCAAAATTCCTCTACGGCTATGTCTCCGGCGGCGCCGAGACCGACGCTGCGGTGCGCGACAACCGCGCGGCGTTCGACGAATACGGCTTTGTGCCGCGCGTGCTCAACGACGTCTCCGGCCGCGACCAGACCACGACGCTGTTCGGCAAGACGTACGACGCGCCGTTCGGCATCCCGCCGATGGGCTCGTCGGCGCTGGTCGCCTATCGCGGCGACATCGTGCTGACGGAGGCCGCCAAGGCCGAGAACGTGCCGATGATCCTGAGCGCCTCCTCGCTGATCACGCTGGAGGACGTCCGCGCCGCCAACCAGGCCGCGTGGTATCAGGCCTATCTCGCAGGCCTGCCCGAGCGAATCGAGCCGCTGGTCGATCGCGTGGCGGCGGCGGGCTACGACACCTTCGTCGTCACCGCCGACGTGCCGGTGCCGCCGAACCGCGAGAACAACATCCGCAACGGCTTTCAGGTGCCGCTCGCGATCACCCCGCAGGTGTTCTGGGACACGGTCAGCCATCCGCACTGGCTGTTCGGCACCTGGGCGCGCACCGTGAAGAACCACGGCATGCCGCATTTCGAGAACATGGACGCCAAGCGCGGCCCGCCGGTGCTGGCGAAGAACCTGATGCGCAACATCGGCGCCCGCGACCAGCTCGCCTGGAAGCATGTCGAACTGATCCGCAAGAGGTGGAAAGGCAAGCTCGTGGTCAAGGGCCTGGTCTCGCCGGCGGATGCCCGCATCGCGCGCGAGAGCGGCGTCGACGGCGTGATGCTGTCCAACCATGGCGGCCGCCAGCTCGACTACACGATGTCGGGCCTGCGCACGCTGCCGGAGATCGCGGCCGAAGCCAAGGGCATGACCATCATGATCGACGGCGGCGTCCGCCGCGGCACCGACGTGATCAAGGCGCTGGCGCTCGGCGCGCATTTCGTCTGGATCGGCCGCCCCTTCCTCTATGCCGCCATCGCCGGCGGGCAAGCCGGCGTGCAGCGCGCGATATCGCTTTTGAAAGCCGAGATCGACCGCGACCTCGCGCTGCTCGGCATCCGCAGTCTCGGCGAAATCACGCCGGATCTGGTGCGGAAATTCTAGCGCCGTCGCGTAGCCCGGATGGAGCGCAGCGTAATCCGGGGACCTTTGTGCAAAGACGGAGCGGTCTCGGATTGCGCTGCGCTCCATCCGGGCTACGGCACCTTGAACTTGCTGTAGGCTTCCCTGGTCGCGATGATCACGTGCTCGGCGCAGCCATTGGTGCGATGCGGGTCGCAGCGCTGCTCGTAGTCCTCTGATGTCATCATGTCGATGAAGGCGGCAACCGACGGATAATACACCAGCGCCAGATAGTCCCATCGATGGCCGGCCTCGGCGCCGAGCGCCACCGTCCTGGCATCACCGGTCCAGAGCAGCGTGCCGCCGCGCGCCTTGATCATCGGCACGGTCAGCGCGCTGTAGCGCAAATAGGCATCCCAGCCCGAGCCATCGCCGTCGAGCGAACGCTCGCGGAACCGCATCAGGTTCACCATCACGACCGGCACCTGCTGGTCCAGTTCGGCAAGGCCCCTGACATTCAACAACTCCACGCCCATGAACGGCCCTCGCGATGTCAGTCAAAGCTTGAACGATAATGCACAGAGCATTGTAGCATTGCACGCGCAGGGCTTGTCGCGTGGCGGAAAATCCGGCCCTATCCGGGCTCGCGACATGACCAAGCCCGCACCAGCGCCCGCTGCCCTCCATCCGGTCCGTTGGCTGACCCACCAGCCCTATCTGCTGCTGAGCCTGACCTCGCTGTTCTGGGCCGGCAACATCGTGCTGGCGCGCCATGTCGCCGGCCACGTGCCGCCGGTGACGCTGTCCTGCGTGCGCTGGATCGGCACCTTCCTGATCCTGCTGCCCTTTGCCTGGCCGCACCTGAAAAAGGACTGGCCGGTGCTGCGCGCGCATCTGCCGATGATGCTGTTCCTGTCGTTCGTCGGCTTCGCCTACAACAACGCGATCTCCTACTGGGCCATGCAATATACCGAGGCACTGAACGCGCTGCTGATCCAGTCGGCAGGACCGCTGTTCGTCGCGCTGTGGTCGCTGGCGCTGTTCGGCATCCGCCTGACGCCCGCGCAGCTCGCCGGCATCACCATCTCGCTCCTGGGCGTGCTCACCATCATCCTGCGCGGCGATTTCAGCGCGCTGGCCGGCATCAGCCTCAACCGCGGCGACCTGATGTTCGCAAGCTCGCTGGTGTCGTTCGGGCTTTACTCGGCACTGATCCCGCGCCGGCCGGTGACGCATGCGCTGTCGCTGATCTCGTTCACCACCTGCTGCGGCGCCTTGATGCTGGTGCCGTTCTCGATCTGGGAATTCTCCACCGGCGCCACCTTGAAGTTCGACCTGATCTCGATGGCGACGCTGGCCTATTCCGTGATCTTTCCCTCGACGCTGGCCTACCTGTTCTTCAACCGCGGGCTGGCACTGATCGGGCCGAACCGCGCCGCGCCGTTCTTTCACCTGGTGCCGGTGTTCGGCTCGGCGATGGCGATCCTTCTGCTCGGCGAGCAGTTGCGGCCATTCCATCTGGTGGGCTATGCGCTGGTGCTGGCCGGCGTGGTGATCGCCTCGCGGCGGGCATCGGCCGGCAAGCCTGCGGCGTAGCGTCTTACCGGCTTCCACTTTGTCCCCCGGCAGGCTAGCTTGCCGGCGATTTCAACATAAGAACAACGAGGAAACGACTACATGTTCGCGTTATGGAAACGGTACCGGCACGTCACTGCTGCGGCCCCCCTGATGCTGGCGATGATCGCCACGGCGGCCGCGCAGGCGCCCTACCCGAACCGCAACATCACGCTGGTGCTGCCGTTTGCCGCCGGCAGCGGCACCGACACCACCACGCGCCTGATCGGCAAAGAACTCGGCACCGCGCTCGGCGTCAGCACCGTGATCGAGAACAAGGCCGGCGCCAACGGCTCGATCGCCGCCAGCTATGTCGCGCGCTCGCCGGCGGACGGCTACACGCTGTTCGTGACCACCAACACGACGCATTCGGCCAATCCGTATCTCCTGAAGAACATGACCTACGATCCGGTCAAGGACTTCACGCCGATCGCGCGGACCGGCGACCTGCCCTTCATGCTGGTGATCCATCCGGACATTCCGGCGAATTCCGTGGCCGAGTTGATCGCGCTCGCCAAGAAGGAGCCCGGCAAATACTCCTACGCCAGCGGCAGCTCCTCGGCGATCGTCTCGGGCGCAACCTTCGCCCGTCTCGCCGGCATCGATCTGCTTCACGTCCCCTACAAGAGCTCGCCGCCGGCGTTGACCGACGTCATCGCCGGCCGCGTCTCGATGATGTTCATCGACGTCCCGACCGGCCTGCCGCATGTCAACGCCAAGGCGCTGAAGGCGCTGGCGGTCACCACCAGGAAGCCTTCGGCCCTGTTGCCGCACTTGCCTACCATGGACGACACGGTGAAGGGTTTCGACATCACGTCGTGGCAGGGCTATCTCGGCCCGGCCAACATGCCGAAGGACATCGTCGTCAGATTGAACGCGGAGATCCGCAAGATCATCGAGCGTCCCGATATCAAGAACCAACTCGCCGAGCGCGGCATGGAAGCGTTCTCGGGCACGCCGGAAGAATTTGATGCATTCCTGAAAGAGCAGCTGGTGCTGTGGGAGAAGCTGATCGCGGACGCCGGAATCGAGAAGCAGTAAGGGGGAGCCACAGCTCTCTCCCCGTCATGGCCCGGGCTTGTCCTTCGCGCTTTTGCCCGGGCATGACGACCGTTAAGGCCGCGCGAAGCTCGCGCCGCGCCGACCGCGCAGCGTGTCGGCTTCGACCGTAACCTCAGCCCAAGGTTGCCACCGCCGGCCGGCACTCCATAAAAAAACAACAATCCGGTCACTAAATGGATGCGGCATCGAGGGACGTGTCATGGTGCACTGCACCGACATTGCCGGGGGCAGCACGGGGCAGGCAAGCCCTGATAGCGACCGCATGTGCCGCCACGCCGTGAATGGCGCCCTCCTCGACAAGAAATCCTTCGCCCGAACCTCCGTCCGCTTCTCGCTCGGGCGACAGGACATGCTGCCGTTTCACGACGGCAGTCCTACCGGTCCATGCCACCTATCTCGAACTCCCGACCCCTGAGGACTTGACGCCAGAACATCCTGCAAGGGTCGCGACGAAAAATTCGGCCCACCAAACAAACGACAAGGGGAGGATACAGATGGCTTTCCAAGAACGATATCTGGTCGGCTGCGCCGCGCTGGCGGTCGCCGCCCTGGTCACTGTCTCGCCGACGCGCGCCCAGGACGCCGCGGCGCTGAATGCCGAGGCGGCCCAGAAAGACTGGCCGACGCACCACGGCACCTACAAGTCCTACCACTACAGCGGCCTCGACCAGATCAATACCGGCAACGTCAAGAATCTCGAAATCGCGTGGATGCATTTTCCGGAACGCGCCACCCGCGGCATTCAGTCGACGCCCCTCGCGCTTGACGGCGTGCTGTATTATTCGGGCTCCTACAGTCGCGTCTGGGCGCTGGACGGCGCGACCGGCAGGACAATCTGGTCCTTTGCGCCGGAACTCGATGAGGAGTTGGTCGCCAAGCAGACGCACTCGCCGTACAACCGCGGCATCGCGATCGGAAACGGCAATCTCTATATCGGCACGGTCGACGGGCGCCTGATCGCGCTCGATCTGAAGACCGGCAAGCAGGCTTGGGACACCAAGCTGCTGGATTCCAAGCGAATGACCGTCGGCTTCACCGGCGCGCCGCTGATGGTGAAGGACATGGTGATCATCGGCGCGCAGGGCGGCGAATGGCCCCATCGCGGACCGATTTTCGGCGTCGACAGCAAGACCGGACAAAAGAAATGGGAGTTCTTCACGGTCGCCGGGACCGAAGAGGCCAAGGCGACCTGGGGCGGCGACTCCTGGCGAACCGGCGGCGGCGGCGGCTGGATGCCCGGAACCTATGACCCGGAAACCAATACGCTGTGGTGGGGCACGGCCAACCCGGCGCCACTCTACGATTGGGGCGGCACGGACTGGAAGAAGAGCGGACCGCGGCCGGGCGAGAATCTCTACACCACGTCGGTCATCGCGCTCGACCCCGATAACGGCAAACTCAAATTCTACCATCAGGAGCTGCCGCACGATGCCTGGGACTTCGACTCTTCGGTCGGCGAATTCGTCATGATCGACCGCGGCGGCAAGAAGCTCGTCGTGCACGCCAACAAGAGCGGATACATCTTCGTCTACGACCGTTCCAACGCCAAGATCGAGAACGTCTGGCCGCTCGTGAAGAA
This sequence comes from Bradyrhizobium sp., assembly GCF_036735945.1. GTDB lineage: Bacteria > Pseudomonadota > Alphaproteobacteria > Rhizobiales > Xanthobacteraceae > Bradyrhizobium. Next base: position 37,663 of record NZ_DAINNI010000027.1, read on the forward strand.
CATCAACTTCGTCAAGAGCATCGATCCGAAGACCGGCGAACTGGTCGGTCGCCGCGACCTCTCGGAAGGCAAGGTTGATCCGCCATTGTGCCCGGCGATCGCCGGAGGCATCAGCTGGAACTCCGGCGCCTACAGCCCCAAGAACGGGCTGTTCTACCGGATCGGGCAGGAGTGGTGCATGGAGCTGACCGTCGAGAAGACCACGCCGATCCTGGAGCCGATGGCACAGCTCAACATCGGCGCCACGTTCAAGCTCATCCCGCCTCCGGACGGGCCGGCCCGCGGTCATCTCAGCGCCCGCGATCCCGTGACCGGCGCCAAGAAGTGGGAAGTGACCTACAAGCAGCCGCCGCTCGCCAGCGTGCTCGCCACCGCGGGCAACCTGGTATTCGTGCCTGATTCCGAGGGCATCGTGCACGCCTACAATGCGGACACCGGCGAAGAGCTGTGGTCGCGCAACAACGGCATGGGACATAACGCCGGCATCATCAGCTACATGGCTGGTGGCAAGCAGTACGTTGCCGTACCGGCGGGTTGGGGCAGCCTGGTGTCCGACGAGTTCGTCGCGCTCTATGGCGAGCCCTTCAAGAGCATGCCGAAGAATACCGGAGCGCTGGTTGTCTTCGCGCTCAGGCAATGACGATGGCGTGGGCGGCGGGGATCGATCTGTCCCCGCCGCCCTTGCCGGTCCCCAAATTGCCGCTCTGGCGGTCAATACGTCGCGGTGAATGCGGATGCCGGAATGCGAATAGTGTCTCTAGCCGTCGCGACCCTGGCCATCGCCTGGCCTTGGCTGTCAGTCCCCTCGTTTGCCCAACAGTCCGCCTCGCCGGGTGCCGGAAATCCGCAGCCGCAAGCCGAAGCCTCGCCGAACGACATCGAAGGCGGGCAGATGTTCGCAACCACCTGCGGCTTTTGTCACCAGGAGGGCGGGCGCCACGCGGGCAGGGGTCCCAAACTGTCGAAGTCCGAGCGCAGCGACGAGTACATCATCGAGCGTATCAAGAAGGGCAAGGTCGGCGCCATGCCCGCCTATGGTTCGGTGTTCACGGACGGCCAGATCATTGCGATCCTGGCTTACATTCGAGGGCTCGATGACTAGAGCGATTTCCGCGGCACGAAGACCGCGACATCGGCTCGCGTGGCATGCGGCAGGCCTCTCGCTATCGATGCTCTGGAATGCGGCGGCCGACGGCCGCTCGCTGGAAACCGTCGTCGAGCGCGGCGCGCTGACGCTCTGCGCCAGCCCAAACGCGCTGCCGTTCGCGAGCAAGAACGGGCCGGTCCCCGGATTTCAGATCGAACTCGGCGAGAAAATTGCCGAGCAACTCGGCGTCAAGCTGACCCGGGAATGGGTGGTCAGCGCCATCCAGTATCGCCGCGCGGATTGTGACCTCGTGCTCGACGTCATCTCGCGCAAGGATACGCCGCCCCCAGGCGGCGTGCGCGCTTCACGCCCTTATCATCGCAGCGGCGTCGTGCTCGCGGTGCGCGGCGATTCAAAGGCGTCATCGCTGGCCAATCTCGGTTCCGATCAGCGGGTGGGCGTGCCGGTCGGCTCGCTGGTCTCCATGACGCTCGCCAAGGGCGGCGCCGCCACGTCTCCATTCGTGTTCGAGGACGATATTGTCGCCGCCTTGGCCAACCGCGAAATCGAGGCGGCCGCCGTCACGCCGATGACGGTCGGCTGGTTCAACCTGCAACACGCCGACAAGCCGTTGCGCGTGATTCCGGCGTTCGAAAGCGATCAGGACCTGAACTGGAATATTGCGGCGGGGCTGCTCCGCCCCGACGACAGGCTGCAGCAGCGTGTCGATGCGGCGATCGAGGCGCTGCTGGCGGACGGCACCATCGCACGGATCTATGCCCGCTACGGCATCGAGCTGCGATCTCCGCAGTGAGGCGCGGATTTTTTCGTCGCCTCAGCGCAAAATTGCTTCGCAATCTTGTCGCGAGCTTCTCGCAATGATGGATGGAATGTTTGTAGGACGGGCAAATCGAAGAGCCCGCCCTACCGCTTGCTAGCCGGAAATCGTCTTCGTCGATTTCGAGAGTCCGGAATCGGTTACCGCCTTCTTCTGAGCTCGCCGCTTTTTGGTTGCCGTATCGAGCGATCTCAGCGGCTGCAGATTCACGTTGAGAGTGCTCTTCAGCAAACCTTCGAGACGGTCGTGATACTCGCGTTCGCTAATGCGATCTTTGTACTTCATCTTCTCTTCCCATTCCGTTTCGCAACGCGCTTCGCGACGATCATTCGCGTCGAGAGAAGGGGATCGATTCGCAGGCAAACAGCCGGCGCGCTGCTTGGCAAAATTAGCGTCCGGTTCAAACCCGCTACGCAAGGTGAGATGCACGATTTGCGACAGCGTCACTACCCGATTATCACGCCGACAGAGTTCCGGCTGAAGCTTGTCGCTATTCGCGCCCAGTGTTTGGTCCCATTGTCAAGCAGGGTGCTGCAATTATTGTAGAAAGAAAAATCTCCTATAAAATAAAGCTATTGGACTGTGATTTGATGTGGAAGATCTGGCGTTGCCAGATTGCCACTGTGAATAGCCGACAATGCCTCTCGGACGGATAGTGTGGGAGACGGGCAACGCGCAGCCAGCCCACCATTTCACGTTGCTCTGCTCCGCCCCACTGCCGCTTGCGACTATGCCGCCCTCACCTTGACCAGGAAATCGTCGACCGCGCTGCGCAGCATGCCGGACTGGGTGTCGAGTTCGCGGGCGCTTGCCAGCACGTCGGAGGCCGCCAGGCCGGTCGCCTCGGCGGCGGTGGTGACGCCGCCGATATGGGCGGAGATCTCGTTCGACCCCGCCGCCACCGACTGGATGTTCCTGGCGATTTCCCGCGTCGCGCCGCCCTGCTGCTCCACCGCGGTCGAGATCGAGACCGTGATCTCGCTCATCTGCGCGATGGTTTCGGTGATGCCGCCAATCGAGGCGACCGCCTCGCTGGTGGAAGCCTGCATGGCGGCGACCTGCGAGGAAATCTCCTCGGTCGCCTTGGCGGTCTGGTTGGCCAGCGCCTTCACTTCGGAAGCGACGACCGCAAAGCCGCGGCCGGAATCGCCGGCGCGCGCCGCCTCGATGGTGGCGTTGAGCGCGAGCAGATTGGTCTGTGCGGCGATCGAATGGATCAGCTTGACGACTTCACCTATCTTCTCGGCGCCGGTCGAGAGCGCGCCGACCGTGGCGTTGGTGCGCTCGGCATCGCTGACTGCCTTGGCGGCGATCTCGGCGGAGCGCGTCACCTGACGCGAGATTTCCGTCACCGAGCTGGAAAGCTCCTCCGCGGCGGAGGCCACCGTGCCGACATTATCCGTGGAACGCTGCGACGCCGCGCCGACGGTTGCGGCGCGCGCGGTGGCGTCGCTGGCGGTCGCGGTCATCGACTGCGCGGTGGTCTGCATGCCGGCCGCCGCCGTCGACACCGAGCGGACGATGCCGGTGACGCTGCGTTCGAAATCGCCGGCGATGCTTTCCATCGCCGCCCGCCGTTCGGCCTCGGCCCGCGCCTGCACCTCGGCTTCCTTCGTCTCGAGTCCGCGCATGCGCACCGCGTTGTCCTTGAAGATCTGGACAGTCGCGGCCATCGCTCCGATCTCGTCGCCGCGGCCAAGGCCGGGGATTTCGCCGTCGAGCCGGCCCTCGGCAAGATCCTGCATGCGGGCGCCGAGCTGGCCGAGCGGCCTGGAAATGCTGCGGCCGATCATCCAGGCGATGCTGCCGGCGACCAGGCCAATGCCGAGCACGGCCAGGCCGAGCAGCGCCGCGATCGGTTTCATCTTGGCGTCGAGGTCGTCGAGATAGGCGCCGGTGCCGACGAACATGTTCCAGCCCGGTATCGGAACCGCATAGGAGAATTTGCGAATCAGGTCGTCCTGTCCGGGTTTGCGGAATTCATAGCGCAGCATGATTTCGCCGTTGGCCGCGATGCCGTCGCGCAGCTCGCGCACCAGCTTGCGCCCGCCGGTGTCGACGTCCATGCGGTTCTGGCCGATCTGGCTCGGAACCGGGGCCAGCACGGCGACGCCGTCCATGGTGTAGGCGAACACGTAGCCATTGCCGTTGTCGAAGGTCAGCGTATTGCCGCGCTTGCTGAACTCGGCGATCGCCTGATCCTTGGTCATCTGCCCCGCGGCAACCTGCTTCTGCAGCCCGAGCGCCATGTTGCGCGCCATGTCGACGATCGCCCTGGTCTGCTCGATCCGCGCATTGAGCATCTCCCGCTGCATCAGATAGCCCGCAAGCGCGCCGGCCAGGCACAGGCCGATCAGGGTCATGCCCACGAGTATGCCGAGCTTGGGGGTGATCTTGAGATTGGTCAGCTTCACGGGAGGTCTCCGCAATTGGGCACTTGGCACGCGATTTGGCCGATTGATTTGGCTGACGGTATCGTGAGACCCTTTAGCGCTTTGTTACGAACAGCCCTGTAAGCCCGTGTTTTTGTTCAATAAAGCAACCGATGATTGTAGCGAATGTCGATCGGGTCGCGTAAAAGGGGAAGTCACGTCAAAGAAAACGGGCGGCGCCCGCCGCCCTGCAACCAACACCGAAGATTAATCGGGAGAGCAGGAAATGCCGAAATTCAGGATCGTCACGCCGAAGGGCGCGAGTTTCACGGTCGCCGGCGGCGGTTACGATTACGAGAAGGAGGCGCTCGACCCGATCGGGGCCGAAATCATCGAGGCGCCGGCCAACGAGGCCGAATTCATCGCCGCCGCCAGGACCGCGGACGCCATCTACGCCAAGGGCATGCCGATCACCAAGACGGTCATCGACGCGCTGGAAAACTGCAAGGTGATCACGCTCGGTAGCGTCGGCGTCGACAGCGTCGACGTCAAGGCCGCCACCGCGCGCGGCATTCCCGTCACCAACATCCCCGACACCTTCATCGAGGAGGTCGCCGACCACGCCATGATGCTGCTGCTGGCGGGCTTCCGGCGCCTCGTCGAGCAGGACAAGATGGTGCGCACCGGGCGCTGGTCGGAAGGCCGCCCTGCGCTGTTGAAAATCCCGCGGCTGATGGGCCAGACGCTCGGCTTCATCTCGTTCGGCCGGGTGGCGCGCGCGGTCGCCAAGCGCGCCGCGCCGTTCGGGCTGCGCATGATGGCCTACGACCCCTTCATCCAGGAAACGCTGATGTACGACCACGGCGTGATCCCCTCGACGCTGAACGAGGTGCTGCAGCAGTCGGACTTCGTCTCGATGCACGCCCCGGCGCGGCCCGAGGTGCATCACATGCTGACCGAGAAGCATTTCCGGCAGATGAAAAAGTCCGCCGTCTTCATCAATACCGGCCGCGGCGCCACCGTGGACGAGGAATCGCTGGTCAAGGCGCTGCAGGAGGGCTGGATCGCGCACGCCGCGCTCGACGTGCTCGAAAAGGAGCCGCCGTCCCACAACAACCCGATACTGTCGATGGAGAACGTCACGCTGACGGCGCATGTGGCCTCTGCATCGGCACGTTTTGACGAAGCGCGCAAGCGCCGCGTAGGCTACGAATTGTCACTGGTCCTGTCGGGCATGTGGCCGGTAAGCTGTGTCAATCCGTCGGTGCTGCAAGGCACCGCGCTCCGCCGCTGGCAGCCTGTCAGCATGGATCGCGGTCCGAACAGCTAGGACGGCAAGAACGCGCCTTCGGACGAAGCGGAAAACGGTCCGCGTCCGCATGACGTAAACAAGAACAGAGGCGAAAAGCCCGCGGTTCCCGCTGGAATCGAAGGCTATGGGTTCACCGGCGGTGAAACGTCGGGAACAAGAAAAAAGGGGGAAGTCTCACTATGACGACCAACATCACCCGCCGTGACGCGTTGGCTCTGGGCGTTTCCGCCGCCGCGCTGGCGGCGACCGGCGCTTCGGCCCAGACCGCATCCACCATCAAGGCTGCCGACGTTCCGGCTCCCAAATTCGCGATCGAGAAAGGCGCCAGCTTGCGCATGCTGCGCCCGGTGCGCTTCGTGCAGGCCGACGAGGACGTGTTCCGCGCCAACGCCGCCAAGTTCACCAAGGAAACCGGCGTCGAGGTCAAGGTCGACTTCGTCGGCTGGGAAGACATCAACCAGCAGACCGCGGTGACCTCGAACTCCGGCGCCGGCCCCGACATCATCATCGGCTTCTCCGACGCGCCGCATATCTATATCGACAAGCTGATCGAACTGACCGATGTGGCCGACTATCTCGGCAAGCGCTATGGTGGCTGGCTGCCGCTGGCGCAGAAATACGGCAAGAAGAACAAGAGCGACGCCTGGATTGGTTTGCCGTTCGGCGCCACCGCGGGCCCCCTGATCTACCGCAAGTCGGTTCTGCAATCGGTCGGTTTCGACAAGGTGCCAGAGGACCATGCCGGCATTGTGGACCTGTGCCGCAAGCTGCAGAAGGCCGGCAAGCCGGCCGGCTTCGCGCTCGGCAATGCCGTCGGCGACGGCAACGGCTTCGCCAACTGGGCGCTGTGGTCGCATAACGCATCCCTGCTTGACGAGGATGGCAACGTCACCATCAACAGCAAGGAAACGATCGCCGCGCTGAACTGGGTCAAGGAACTGTACCCAACCTTCATCGCCGGCACGCCGTCCTGGAACGACGTCAGCAACAACCGCGCCTACTCCGCGCAGGAAATCTCGCTGACCGCCAACGGCGTCTCGCTGTACTTCTCGCTGAAGAACGACCCCGCCACCAAGGCAATCGCCGACGACAGCGAGCATCAGTTGCTGCCGAAGGGCCTGGCTAAGACCTCGCCAATGGCCGGACTTACGCTGAACGCCATGGTGTTCAAGCACAGCCAGTATCCCAACGCCGCCAAGGCGTTCCTGCAATACATGCTGGAAAAAGACCAGTACGAGCCGTGGCTCAATGCCAACTCGGGCTACTGGGCCCAACCGCTGGCGGCCTATGCCGAGGCCAAGGTCTGGTCCGAAGATCCCAAGGTCAAGATCTTCAAGAACAGCATGAACAGTCCCTATTACAACGGCTATAAGGGTCCGATCTCGACTGCGACCGGGGCCGTGAACGCGGACTACGTGACGGTGCAGATGTTCGCCTCGGTCGCGACGGGTGCGGCGACGCCCGAAGCCGCAGCCGCGGAAGCAGAGCAGCGCTGCAAGCGGTACTTCCGGCGGCAGAACCGGTAAGAGCGGCCGTCTATCGATATGTCGTCATTCCGGGATGGTGCGTAAGCACCAGACCCGGAATCTCGAGATTCCGGGTTCGATGCCTCGCATCGCCCCGGAATGACCTGAAAGTCCTGAGCATGGCAAGCATTCAATGTCTGTAACCACACTACCATCGCGCGTCGTGGCGACCCGGCAACCAAGCTGGATCGCACGCCTGCTCGACTACAAGCCGTTCCTGATCGTGATGTGCCTGACGCCCGCGATCGGGCTGCTCGCGGTGTTCCTCACCTATCCGCTCGGTCTCGGCGTCTGGCTCGCCTTCACCGACACCACGATCGGCCGGAGCGGCGTTTTCGTCGGCTTTGAGAATTTCCAGTATCTGTTTACTGACCCCCTGTGGTGGGGCGCAGTGTTCTACAGCGTCTTCTACACCGCGGTCGCGACCTTCGGGAAATTCGCGCTTGGCTTCTGGCTGGCGCTGCTGCTCAACAACCATTTTCCGCTCAAGAGCCTGCTTCGCGCCATCGTGCTCCTGCCCTGGATCGTTCCGACGGTGCTGTCCGCGCTGGCATTCTGGTGGATCTACGATCCGCAGTTCTCGATCATCTCCTATCTGCTGGTCGACGTGCTGCATGTCCGGACCACCAACGTCGATTTCCTCGGCACGCCCTGGGCGGCGCGCTTCTCGCTGATTGTCGCCAATATCTGGCGCGGCATTCCCTTTGTCGCGATCTCGCTGCTCGCGGGCCTGCAGACCATCTCGCCTTCGCTCTATGAGGCCGCGATGCTCGACGGCGCCACCGCCTGGCAGCGCTTCCGCTACATCACCCTGCCGATGATGATGCCGATCCTGGCGATCGTGATGACGTTCTCGATCATCTTCACCTTCACCGACTTCCAGCTCGTCTACGCCATCACCCGCGGCGGCCCTGTCAACTCCACCCACCTGCTGGCGACGCTCGCCTTCCAGCGCGGCATCGCCGGCGGCGAGCTCGGCGAAGGCGCGGCGATCGCGGTGTCGATGATCCCGTTCCTCGTGTTCGCGACGTTGTTCAGCTACTTCGGCCTCGCGCGCCGCAAATGGCAGCAGGGAGAAGCCAATGACTGACGTCGCCGCCTCACCGGGCAACAGCAACGTTGCCAGCGCCACGCCGGACACCATGTCGTGGGATTCGCGCGCGCGGCGGGTCATGATGATCTACCTGCCGCTGTCCTGCTTCGTGCTGATCCTGCTGTTCCCGTTCTACTGGATGGCGATCACCTCGTTCAAACCGAACGCGGAACTGCTGAACTTCAAGGATCACAATCCGTTCTGGATCACCTCGCCGACGCTGGCGCACATCAAGCACCTGCTGTTCAACACGGCCTATCCGACCTGGCTGAAGACCACGATGATCGTGGCGGTCTGCTCGACCTTCCTTTCGCTGTTCGCCTCGACGCTCGCCGCCTACGCGATCGAACGGCTGCGCTTCCGCGGCAGCCCCTATGTCGGGCTCGGCATCTATCTCGCCTATCTGGTGCCGCCCTCGATCCTGTTCATTCCGCTCGCCACCGTGATCGTGCAGTTCGGCCTGTTCGACTCGCCGTTGGCGCTGATCCTGGTCTACCCGACCTTCCTGGTGCCGTTCTGCACCTGGCTCCTGATCGGCTATTTCAAGTCGATCCCCTATGAGCTCGAGGAATGCGCGCTGGTCGACGGCGCGACGCGGCTGCAGATCCTGTGGCGGATCACGCTGCCGCTCGCGGTGCCCGGCCTGATCTCGGCCGGCATTTTCTCCTTCACGCTGTCGTGGAACGAGTTCATCTACGCGCTCGCCTTCATCCAGAGCGGTGCCAACAAGACGGTGCCGGTAGCGATCCTCACCGAGCTCGTCACCGGCGACGTCTACCAGTGGGGCGCGCTGATGGCCGGCTCGCTGCTCGGCTCGCTGCCGGTCGCGCTGTTCTACTCGCTGTTCGTGGATTACTACGTGTCGTCGCTGACCGGCGCGGTGAAGGAGTAGGGCTCGGAGTCACCTCTCCCGCTTGCGGGAGAGGGAGTGCAGCTGCGCCGCGGAGGCTCCGCTGCAACCTACCTGATATAAAACGCCACCGGCGCGCTGAACGGCATCGAGGACTGCTTCACGTCGGCCGGAAACGCGGGAAACGGCTGGGCGCGGCGCACCATCGCGACCGTTTCGGCGTCCAGCGCCGCATGGCCGGATGAGCCGCCGAGGCTGACCGACATCACGCCGCCGCTCCGGCTCAGCGTAAAACTCACCCGCGCGGTGCCCTGCTGGCCGGCCGCCTTGGCGGCGGGCGGGTACTGCTTGAAGCGCTGCAGATGGGCGGCGACCATCTGCCGGTAGGAAGCGAGCGCCGCGGCCAACGCGCCGGCGCTGGCGGCCGATGCGGCGGGGGCCCGGCGCTCGGCCTTCGGGGAAGCCGTGGTGCGTGGCGCCGGCGGCGCGTCGGTCGGCTTCTTCGCTTCCGCGCGCACCACTTTGGGCTTTACCGGCGCGGGCTTCTTCTCGGGCTCGACCTTGACCGGCTCCGGCTTCGGCGGCGTCGGCTCGCTCTTCTGCTCCGGCGGCGCGACGACCTCGGGCTCTTCCTGCGGCGGTGTCGGCGCGATCTCTTCCTGCACGACCTCCTGCTGCGCCGCCTCGGGCGGCGGCGAGGCATCGGCCTGCTGCATGACGGGTCCCGGCGCGAGGTCCATCTGCGTCGGCTGCGGTGCGGCCGAGACCGGCGCCATGTCGACCATGATGACCGGCAGCGAGACGCCGGGCAGCGGCCGTTGCGTCACCCAGTTGATCCCGAACGCGATCAACGCGGCGTGCGCTGCCAGGATCGCGACCGCCGACACGCCCCAGCGCCGGATGGTGGCGTGATCGGAGACATCATGGAGCGCGAACGCATTCATGGGATCAGCTACGGCCGTCGAGGCCGACCAGCGCGATCTTGAGATAGCCGGCATTGCGCAAGAGGTTCATCACCTCCATCAGGTCGCCGTAGCTGACGGCCTTGTCGGCGCGCAGAAAGATCCGCTCGTCCTTCTTGCCGTGCGTGGCGCTGTCGAGCGTCGAGGTCAGCACATCGCGCGCGATCACGTCCTCGCCGACCGCGACCGAGAGATCCGGCTTCACGGTGACGAAGACCGGCTGGTCCGGACGCGGCGACGGCTCGACCGCGCTGGCGGGCAGATCGACGCCGAGATCAACGGTTGCGAGCGGGGCGGCGACCATGAAGATGATCAGCAGCACCAGCATCACGTCGATGAACGGCGTGACGTTGATCTCGTGCGCCTCGACAAGGTTGTCACCCCCGCCGCGCCCCCGTCCGCCGATGGTTTGCCCGAGCTTTGCGCCCATCGCCCTACTCCGCAGCGCGCGCCAGGCGGAATGCGCCGCGGTCGCCCTCACGGCTGATCAGGAGCAGCACCAGCGCCGAGGCGTCGCCGAGCAGCGCGCGATGCGCTGCAATGGTGCGGGTCAGATGGTTATAGATCACGACCGCCGGGATCGCCGCGACCAGACCGAGCGCGGTCGCGAGCAGGGCCTCGGCGATACCGGGCGCGACGACCGCAAGATTGGTGGTCTTGGCTTCGGAAATGCCGATGAACGAATTCATGATGCCCCAGACCGTGCCGAACAGGCCGACGAACGGCGCGGTGGCGCCGATGGTTGCGAGCACGCCGGTGCCGCGCGCGATCTGCCGCGACATCGCCGCCTCCACCCGCTCCAGCCGCAGCGCGACCCGCTCCTTCAGCCCATCGTCGAAATGGCCGCCGGAAAGGCTGGCCTCGCGCGCCGCCGACTGGATGATCTGCGCCACGGCATCGTGGCCGCCGCGGGTTTCCTGCTCGGCCCTGGCGAGCACCGTATCGGCTTCCAGCATGCCGAGGCGGCGCCTGGCAGTCGTCGTCTTGCGGCGGATCTCGATCGTCTTGGCGAGCCAGATCGTCCACGTCACCAGCGAGGCGAAGGCGAGCCCCACCATCACCGCCTGCACCACAAGGTCCGCATTCACGAACATGTTCCAGGGCGACAGGTTGCGCGGCAGCAGCGCCGTGTCGGTGGCGGCGAACGCGGCTCCCGGCAGGAGGGCCAGGCCGGCCGCGCCGCACCAGCGGATCATAACGTCCAGCACTCTTGGCTGCATGGTCGTCTCCCGGGCTGACTTACTGATCGCACTACGCCGCACGGGCGGCCGCGATCCTTTCGCCCAACGCATGAAAGCGCTGCAACTGATCGCTGCGCAGTGCGCGCTGCTCGTCGCGGCCGACGAACACCTTGAACATGATGCCGCCGTCGACATTGATGAAGGCGATGAAGGCCGACGATTTGCCCATGAAGGGACGCTCGACAAGGGCGATCGCCGCGCAGCGCTCATGACGCAGATGGCCGTGCAAGCCCTTCGGCTGCATCAGGTTGAAATAGCCGCGGCCGACCTCGCCGGCCGGCACGCTGCCGGTGAACTCGAAGATCGCATCGTCGGTGTGCACGATCAGCGTCACCTCGCCCCATTGCGCGACTTCGTTCATCGCGGCGCCGAACTCGGTGCCGGCGCCGAAACGCACCATCGTCTCCGGCAGCGCCTCCAGCACGGCGCGCGGCGTGACCTTTCGCTCGCGCGCGACGTCCTCGATGACGGCGCCGGGATTCTCAGCCATATGCGCCTTGAGATCGGCGAGATCCGTACTCAACATGACAGCCCTCCTCAGGCGGCGGCGCTGGACTTGCGCTCGCTCAGGATCACCTCAAAGCCCTCGAACTTGGGATGGCCGAGATAGAGGCTCTCGCCGGTCTTGTTGTCGGCGCGGGCATGCGCGCGGCGGAATTCTTCCGAACGGGTCCAGGCTTCGAACGCCGCCTTGTCCACCCAGACCGTGTGCGAGGAGTACAGCGTGTGATCCTCGGCGACGGGGCCCTTGAGCAGATGAAACTCGACGAAGCCCGCCATGCTGCCGAGATAGGATTCGCGCGAGCGCCAGACATGCTCGAAGGCCGCCTCGGAGCCAATCTTCACCTGGAACCGGTTCATCGCGATAAACATCTGAAATCTCCTTTGGCTTGGTGGCTGGGGTGCGCCTGGCGTACCGCTCGAGTTGGTTGAAAACATGGATGCACCGAAGCCGCGCTGGAGCATCAGCGCGGCCCGGTGCCTGGAGGTGAAGGTCTCGCGCGAGACCGCGCTTCGTCGTGTCAGGTTCCTCCGAAGTGATATCTGAGGCCGCCCTTGAAGACGATTCCAGCGGCGGCGCTGGCCCATTTGACGTCGTTCTGGGTGTCGCCGGTGCTCCCGACCGGAATAGCGTAGGGCCGATAATACTGATTGAGAAGGTTCTCGACCGAGAAATTGAACGTGAGATCCCGCGTCGGCTGGTACTGCAGATAGAGATTGACGAGATCGTACGACGTTGCCGGCGTGTAGTTCGGAGGAAGGTTATTGTTGGCGATCGCCGACGTCCACATCATGGAAAGAATCAGCGTTCGATCGAGCAGCCGGACGCCGGCCGTCGTCGTGATCTTCTGCGGCGGCACGCTGTATAGCCCAAACCCCGTCTTCAGGTTCTTGCCGTCCTGGAAGGAGCCGGAGATGCCCGCGTACCACAGGCCGGCGTCATACATCGTCTCGGCCTCAAAACCCTGGATTCGCGCCTCGGCGACGTTCTGATACTGCAGGAAGGGCAGCGCGCCGAACACCGGGTGTGGCGTGCCGAAGGCCACCTGGTCGATGAAATCGGAGATGTCATTGCGGAAGAAGTTGATCTTGCCGCGGAAGCTGTCGCCGCCGATGAACAGGTCGTTCTTCCTGATGTTGAATCCGATTTCCTTGTTCTTGCCGACCTCCGGACGCAGGTTCGGATTGGGCAGGAAGCAGAAGGTCGAGTCCGCGCCGGGGCCTGGCGTGCCCGACGGGCAGCGGAAGAATGAATCGAAGGCCGTGGCGCCGGCGTGCGGGCCGCTGACCAGCGTCTCCGTGATCGACGGCGCGCGGTAGCCCTCGGCATAGCTGGCATAGGGCGTCACCACAGCCACCGGCATCAGGGCGACCGTGATCTTCGGCGACAGCCGGTCGCCGCCCGAAGACGTGGCACCCGATTCGAGGCTGTAATTGTCGTAACGCAGCGCGCTGATGGTCTCGAGCAGGGTGCCGTAGGTCGCCTTCCACTGCACAAACCCGCCGGAGACCGTGCGCTTTCCGCCCGGCGTCGTGACATCCGACGTGCCGCGCAGGTCGGCGGTCTTCACGCTGTCCTGGAACGCATCGACCCCGTAGGTGACCGCGTGGCGCCAGTCCGCATATTCGAAGCGCGAGGTGTTGTGCACGTCGACACCGACGGTGTCGAGCAGATAACCGCGATTGTCGCCGATACAGCCGGAGACCGCATTGCCCGGCACGCCGCCACAGAACGCGGATGGCGTCGTGCTGGTGTGGAACGTCTTGATCTGATCGTTCTCGGTGCGATTCCAGTAGACCTTCGCATCCCAGTCGAACACCTTGTCGTCCGGCTGCGAATATTTCCAGCCGAGCGTCGTCGTGTAGTTCTTCACGTTGCTATGATAGATCGACGTGCCGTTGAGGTTATTGGTCCCGTTCGGGTTGGTCGAATTGGGATCGCCGGCGCGGCGCGGCGGCTGGCCCACATTGTAGATGTCTTCCTGGAATACGGTGCCGAGCTTGACTTCATGTCCGTCCGCGGGACGCACCGTCACCTTGGCGATGCCGGCACTGAGCCGGTTCCCGGTGTTGGCGACTTCGAAGCCGGTGCCGTCCTTGTAGCTCTCCTGCGTGCTGTAGGTGCCGCCGGCAAAGAAATCCACATTCGGTGTGACATGGACACCGCCGAACACCGATCCGAGGGCGCGTCCCTGATTGGTGCCAAGTATGGTCTTGGCGTCGACACCCCAACGCTCGCCCGGACGAACGACGTCATCGATGTCCTTGGTGCGGAACGATGCGACGCCGCCGATCGCGCCCGAACCATAGATGTTGGCGGTGGGGCCGCGCACGATGTCGATGCTGGAGACCAGTTCGGGGTTGAGGAAGAATGAACCGTTCGCGAAATGGCCGGTGCGCTGATAGTTCTGCCGGGCGCCATCGACCACCACGGCGACGCGACCGAAATCCTGCAGGCCGCGAATGTTGATCGAGGTCGACGGCTCGTCGCCACGATCCTGCACCCAGACGCCGGGAATATTGTAGAGAAGTCCGCCGAGCGTGCTGGCCTGACGGCCCTGGATCTGCTCGAGCGTCACCACGCTGACCGGCGCCAGCGCGTCGATCGCACGCTCTTCGGTCCTCGAAGCCGCCACCGTGATCGTATCGAGCGACTGCACCGGCGCAGCTCCGATCTGCGCCCGCGCATTCATCACCGGCGCGCTTGCCTCTCGATCCTGCGGCGGCTTCGCCGGCTTGCGCCGCGACTGCTTCTGCCGCTCCGACGCGCCGCTTGCGCTCTGCGTATCCGCCGTCTGCGCGTTGCCGGCTTCCCCGGCCAGCAACGCAATTGAAAACACCGACGCGCCCAACAGGAGGGCGCACGAAATCCTAGCCCCGTCAGCCATACAACCCCGACCCTGATATCTGCTCTTGGGTTTGGCTGGCGGGCGCTGCGCGCAATTCGCGAGCTGCTTGCTGGCTACCACATTCCGGATGCGGGCATTTCGCCGGCATCATCTCATGCTTGGTTACGTGGCAGGTTCCGGGCGGTCAAGAAGCGCACATGGTACTTTACAGCTATTGTAAATTGCCACGGTTGGATTGCGGCGCATCGCAACTGTACAAATATGGCCCATCACACATGCTTTCGGGGCGCCACCAACGAGATGTCCGCAACAACTGGAGACAACGCCCGGACACCGGCCGGCGCTGCCGCTTCTGCAGCCAGATCGCTTGTGGTCAAGGGGAATCGGATCGATAGCCGCGAGCTGTTCGCGACCGAGCGCGAGATTATCATCGCGCATGGCGAGGATACTTATCGCCTGCGGCTGACGTCGCAGAACAAGCTGATCCTGACCAAGTGATCGATCGGATGAGACCTGCAATGACAATTTGTCGCACGCCCGCATGGTCGGCCGCCGCATGTTGCTTGCTGCTCGGCGGCGCAGCGCTGGCTGCGGGCATCACCGTGCATGATGCGCGCAACCGCGACGTCGCCATTGGCGATCCGGCGCGCATCGTCTCGATCGGCGGCGCGATCACCGAAATTCTCTACGCGCTGGGATTCGAGGATCGCCTCGCCGGCGTGGACTCGACGAGCCTCTATCCGGCCGCGGCGCTGCGCGACAAGCCGAATGTCGGCTACATGCGCCAGCTTTCGGCCGAGGGCGTGCTCGGGCTCAATCCCTCGCTGGTGCTCGCGGCGCAGGGATCGGGGCCGAAGGAAACCATGGACGTGCTGGAGGCTGCCAAGGTGCCGTTGGTGCTGGTGCCCGAAATCTTTTCGGAAGCGGGCCTCGTCGAGAAGATCAAGCTGGTTGGCCACGCGATGGGGGCGGACAAGCGCGCCGAATGCCTGACTGCCGCAGTCACCGATGATCTCGCTCAACTGCGCGAGCTGCGCGCCAGGGTAACCAGGCCGGTGCGCGTCATGTTCGTGATCTCGCTGTTGAACGGCCGCGCAATGGCCGCGGGCAGGAACACCGCCGCGAACGAAATCATCGCGCTTGCCGGCGGCGCCAATGCGATCGACGGCTATGAGGGCTACAAATTCATCAACGACGAGGCGATCGTCGCGGCGAAGCCCGACGTGGTGCTGTCGATCCAGCGTGGCAACGAATCGGTGGATGCGGAAGCCGTCTACCTCCATCCCGCCTTCGCGCTGACCCCCGCCGCGGCCAACAAGGCCTTCATCTCCATGGACGGCCTTTATCTGCTTGGCTTCGGCCCGCGCACGGCGGCTGCCGCGCGCGATCTTTCGGTCAAGCTCTATCCGGCGCTGGCGCCGCAGGCGGAGAAGTTCAAGCCGGCGGTCCTGGCCGCCGATTGCCGGCGATGACCGCACTCGCCGGGGCCGGCGCAAGGCGCCGCGGCGGCTATGCATTGCGGCCGCCCGCTACGCTGACCCTGCTGTGCCTTTTCGCCGCGCTTGCCGGCGCGGCCCTGGTCGCGCTCACGGTGGGCGCGGCGGGAATTCCGCTTGGCCGGTTGCCGGCCGCGCTCGGCCTGTGGAGCGATGTGTCGGCAGGACCGAGCCTTGTGCGCGACCAGCTCGTGCTGTGGTCGATCCGGATTCCACGGATCGGCGCAGCGGCGATGGTCGGCGCCCTGCTCGCGGCGTCGGGCGCCATCATGCAGGGGCTGTTCCGTAATCCCCTCGCCGACCCCGCGCTGGTTGGTGTCTCCTCCGGCGGCGCACTGGCGGCGGCAGCCGCCATCGTCTTCACCGACAGCCAGATCGGCCAGAGCGTCCGCTTCATGCAGCATCAGCTATTGCCGATCGCGGCCTTCGCCGGATCGCTGCTGACGACGATCCTCCTCTATTCGATCGCGAGCCGCGGCGGGCGGACCTCGATTGCGATCTTCCTGCTGGCCGGCATTGCCATTGCCGCCATCGCCAATGCCGGCATCGGGCTGCTCGTGTTCATCGCCGACGACCGCCAGCTCCGCGACATCACGTTCTGGATGCTCGGCTCGCTCAGCGGCGCGACCGGAGCGAAGCTCGTCACGCTGGCGCCGGTGCTGGGCGTGGCTGCGATCGCCTGCGTCCTGATCGCGCGCGGCCTCGATGTTCTCGTCCTTGGCGAGGCCGAAGCATTTCACAGCGGCGTCGACGTCGAGCGGCTCAAGCGCATCTCGATCGTGCTGGTGTCGGCGATGACGGGCGTGGCGGTTTCGGTCTGCGGCGTCGTCGGCTTTGTCGGCATCGTGGTGCCGCACCTGCTGCGGCTGGTGATCGGACCGGCGCACCGGCTGCTGCTGCCCTCCTCCATGCTGCTCGGCGCGGTGCTGCTGACAGGAGCCGATACGCTGGCGCGCACCATCGTCGCGCCCGCCGACATGCCGATCGGCATCCTGACGGCGGCGGTCGGCGCGCCGTTCTTCCTCGTCATGCTGCTCCGCCAGCGCGGCCTGGTGTCGCTGTGACCGCGCTGCTCGAAGCGCGGTCGGCCTCGATGACGATCGGCGGCGCCACGCTGGTCGACGATGTCGATCTCAGCGTCCAGCCCGGCGAAATGGTCGCGATCGTCGGCCCCAACGGCGCCGGCAAATCGACGCTGCTGCGAATGCTGTCGGGCGATCTCCGCCCGACCAAGGGCCGCGTCGCGCTGAAGCAGCGCGATATCGATGCCTATCCGCCGCGGCTTCTCGCCCATCACCGCGCGATGCTGTCGCAGCATGTCAACGTCACCTTCCCGTTCACGGTCGAGGAAATCGTCCATATGGGCGCTGGCGACAGCGGCCGCGCATCGGCGCAACGGCTGGTCGATGCCGCGCTCATCGAGGTCGACCTGACGCATTTCGGCCAGCGGCAGTTGCCGACGCTCTCCGGCGGCGAGCAGCAGCGCGCGCATTTCGCCCGCGTGCTGGTTCAGCTTGCCTGCGGCGAGGCGCAGCACGGCCCGGGACTGCTCCTGCTCGACGAGCCGACTTCCAGCCTCGACATGCGCCATCAGATCGATCTCGTCGAAACGGCGAAGCGGCGCGCGCAGAACGGCACGGCCGTGATCGCCGTGCTGCACGATCTCAATCTCGCGATGCGTTTCGCCGATCGCATCGTGCTCCTGCACCGGGGACGGCTCGCCGTCGACGGGGGCCGCGCCGAGGCTGTTACCGCCGAGACCATCCGCCGGATCTTCGAAGTGGATGTACGGATCGACTACACCGACCAGGGCGTGCCGTTCCTGCTGCCGCAGACCATGCGGCCGGCCAGCGCGCCGACGGCATAACGCCGCAACCCTTATCCCACGGCGTCATCGGTCCTTCACAGAACTGTCAGCCGACTGTAACAGCCGCTCCGCAAGACAGGCGCATCGTCACTACTTAAGGAGATCCGCCATGCGCGTTTCGTTGCTCTGTTCTGTCGCGTCCATCTTTCTGGCAGGCGCCGCCTTCGCTCAAGGGGAAGGCGAATTTCCCGCCACGCTGAAGGGCCATGCCGTGCTGCCGGCCGAGAGCTTCATCGAGGCGCCCGCCGATGCGCCCGCCGATCTCAAGACCGCGGGAAAATACACCAGCGGCAAGCGCGTCGACGCTACAGGCAGCGTGATGGGCAAATCCTATGAGCGCCCGACCGGCGTGTCGCTGCCGTTCAAGGGCCAGCCGCTGCAGGGCCATTCCGGCATCAAGGTGATGGCGGACGGTTCGTTCTGGGTGCTCACCGACAACGGCATGGGCTCGCGCTACAACTCGGCCGACTCGATGCTCTATCTCAACCGGCACAAGATCGACTGGGCCAGCGGCAAGATCGAGCGGCAGGAAACCGTGTTCCTGCACGACCCCGACAAGAAGGTGCCGTTCCGCATCGTGCATGAGGATACGGCCAGGCGCTATCTCACCGGCGCCGATTTCGACACCGAAGGTTTTCAGATCATCGGCGACACCTTCTGGATCGGCGACGAGTTCGGCCCCTATGTGCTGAAGGCCGACAAATCAGGCAAGATCCTCGCGGTGATCGAAACCACCGCCGACGGCAAGCCGGTGCGCTCGCCGGACCACTGGTCGGTGCAGTCGCCGGCGGCGCCGGGCGCGAGCTACACCACGGTCAATCTGCGCCGCTCCAAGGGCTATGAAGGCTTTGCCGCCTCCAAGGACGGCAAGTTCCTGTACGGCCTGCTCGAGGGCCCGCTGTGGGACGGCGAGAAGAAGGACTGGGAAAAGGTCGACGGCAAGGAAGCCTCGCGCATCCTCGAATTCGACGTCGCGGCTGAAAAATTCACCGGCCGCTACTGGAACTACGTGTTCGAGCAGAACGGCAATGCGATCGGCGATTTCAACATGATCGACCCGACGAGCGGCCTGATCATCGAGCGCGACAATGGCGAGGGCACCGCCGACAAGGCCTGCCCGGCCGGCCAGCGCGGCGAGAACTGCTTCCCTGACCTCGCCAAATTTAAGCGCGTCTACAAGATCGAACTCTCCGACGCCAATGTCGGCAAGCCGGTGCGCAAGATCGCCTATATCGACCTGATGAAGATCAGCGACCCCGACAAGAAGGCGAGGAAGCCGCTCAATGACGGCGTGCTGACCTTCCCGTTCTTCACCATCGAGAACGTCGATCGCGTCGACGCGACCCACATCATCGTCGGCAACGACAACAACCTGCCGTTCTCGTCGAGCCGCGATCCCAACAAGGCCGACGACAACGAGTTCGTGCTGCTGGAAGTGGGCGAATTCCTGAAGGCAAAGTGACGCTCGTTGCGTCTGCTCTCCCTGCTCCACTCCCTCTCCCCGCTCTTTCGCTGGGAGAGGGCGAAGGGGAGCCCGCCATTGCGGTGCCGGCCGCCGGGCGCTCAGCCGCGGCAACCTTGACCTGAATCAACGACAGGGGCCCTACCCGGGTCTTCGATGAAGATCCGTTGATAAGGAGAAGTGCCATGCTGGTCCGCGACGTCATGGTTGCCCCGGTCATTACCGTCGAGCCCTCCGCCTCCGTGCAGGAGGTTGCAAAGCTCTTCCTGGAAAAACAGATCAGCGCAGTTCCGGTGCTGGACGGCAAGGGCAAGCTTGTCGGCATTGTCAGCGAAGGCGATCTGCTGCACCGCGTCGAGGCAGGCACGGAGCGTCACCGCTCGTGGTGGCTTCGGGCATTGGTCCACGATCAGGTCCTGGCGGACGAATACATCAAATCTCACAGCCGCAAGGTCTCGGACGTCATGACCCGGGATGTCATCACAGCCTCTCCAGGCATGCCGCTCCACGAGGTCGCCGCCCTGATGGAGAAGAACGCGATCAGGAGATTGCCGATTCTGGAGAACGGCCAACTGGTCGGCATCGTCAGCAGGGCCAATCTGCTTCAGGCCGTGGCTAGCGCACGCCAGTTGCTCGACGTAGCCCCCACGGACAAGGCGATCCGCGACCGCATCCTCGCCAACCTGAAGCGGGAAGCGTGGGCCCACACGGGGCTGCTGAACGTCACGGTCTCCAACGGTATCGTCGATCTCTGGGGCCTCGCGGAATCGGAGACTGAGCGAAAGGCGATAAAGGTTGCGGCAGAATCCACGCCCGGTGTCACCGCTGTCCATGACAACATGGTCGTGTACCGGAGCGCAGGCTGGGCCTAGAGGTCGGCGGAAGCCGGATTGCTATTCCGGCTGCCGCCATCATCCTCCTCGCGGGCTCAGCCCGCCGGCACCATCACGACGCCCTTGTCCTTGGGCCAGCGGATGCGCCAGGCGAAGCTGATGTCCCTGACCTCGCCGGCCTTGGCCTCGAACGCCCATTCCAGCACGCCGCGCCTGTCGCGGATGTTGCTGGTGCTCGGCGGCGTCGTCGACGGCAGCATTTCGACCTGGATCTCCTCGTTCTCGCTGACCGGCAACTGGTCCTCGATCGCGACCCGAATCGGGAAGTCGTGGCCGTTGCGCACGGTGGTCTTGAACGCGCGCTCGTCGGTCTTCGACGTCGTCACGAGCAGGCCGGCCGATCCCTCGTTGCGCTTGAGCACGGTGCGTTCGACCTTGATCTTGTCGTCGGCGCCGAAGCCGAGCCGCACCGTCTCGTCCTTGGCGGCAGCCGCCATCTGGCCGCGTCCGACGAAGACGCCGTCGCGATAGATCGAGACCCGGCCCGGCAATAGCGGCGCGTCCTCGCTCTGCTTGAAGCTCGCTTCGAGGAACGTGGTCGGATCCAGCACGGGCGCCGCGCGGACGGCGAGATCCGGCGCGATGGCCGCACTGGAGACACGCAGGCTCTTGGCCCCTTCGCTGGCGCCAAGGCTGACGCGGCCGGGAATCTTGAACACGACCTGGAAGCCGCTGACATCAACCGCGGCCTGCTGCTCGGCCGCCTTCTCCATCACGGGCTCATCGCTCCTTCCTCCAGTGAAGCGAAACTGCCTTAGCCTGTCCGGAGGCGGTGCTGCAGCAGGCATTGCACTATCGGAGGCGGCCCCCGCCGCCATCGGACGCGGTAGTTGCGGATATTGAACGACGAGCGACTTCAACTCCGGCGCGCTGCCGCCGCGCGCGGTGCGCACGGTGGAGACGCTGAGCGCGACGTCGGACCAGTCTTCGCCGGTCGACTGCGTGATCTCGGCGCGGCGCACCAGTTCGAGCGCTGGCTTGCGATCCCGGGCGCCGGTGTCGAGCCGGGCGTCATAAAGCGGAGTCCAGCGCGCGTTGCGCACCGCGTAGGTCACGCGCAGCGTCGCCTTGGTCGCGGCAACGGCTGCCAGCTCGATCCGCACTTCCAGCTTGCTCGGCGGCTTCTGCGCCCGGTCCTGCTCGAGGCGGGCGATCTCGCGGTCGATTTCGCGCTGCTTGCGCTGCGCATCACGGATCGCGGCATCGGCGCTGGCGATTTCCTCGCCGACCGCGGCAAACGCCGCACGCCATTCCGCGATCGGTCGCGCCTCACCCTTGTCTCCGATGCCCGCGGGAGAAGCATCGGCAAACCGCTCGGCGAATTTGCGCCGTGCGTTGGCCGCATCGATCGCGCCCTGCAGGTTGGTCCGCTCGTCCTTCAGCGCCTCGATGCGCTTGTCGAGTTCAGGCAGGTTGAACGGCGGCGCCGCGCGCGGCGGCCTGGCATCGATCGCGCCGATCGTCAGCCTGGCGCCCGCCTCGCCTTCGACGCGGAGCGAGGATGGATCGAGCGTCAGCGGAAAATCCTTCAGCACCGCTGAATTCTCGCCGGCCGGCAGGTCGAGCGTGACGAGGCGCGTGACACTGGCGCCGTCGGGATAGACGGTGACGGCATCGACCGCCGAACTGGCCGGCAGTTCGGCCGCCCGCGCCCCGCCGGCCAGCGCCGTCAGCACGAGAAGGCTCGCCGTCCAAAAACTGTTCGCAATCAATCGCATGGGCTTCTCCTGAACTGTTCGCCTGATGGCGGCGCGCGAAAACGGCCGACCATCCCAGGTCATGAGACGCAGCGAGGGAGAAACGGGTTCGACCGGAATTTGCGGCAAGATCGCGGCAAGAAGCTTGAGCAAGCCTCGACTCCGTCGAGGCTTGCTCAAGCTTCTTGCCGGCTTTACGACACCAGCGGCCTATTTAGAACACCAGCGCCTTGGCCTGCTTCACCTGCGGCAGCGCCCGCACCTTGCTGACCACGTCGGCCGGCACCGGGCCGTCGATCTCGACCAGCGCGATGGCGTCGCCGCCCTGCTTGACGCGGCCGAGATGGAAGGTGGCGATGTTGATTTTGGCGTCGCCGAGCAGGCCGGCGAAGCTGCCGATGAAACCGGGCTTGTCTTCGTTGGTGACGTAGATCATCGACTTGCCGAACTCGGCATCGACGCGGATGCCCTTGATGTCGACCAGCCGCGGCTTGCCGTCGTGATAGACGGTGCCCGACACCGAACGTTCCTGCCGCTCGGTGACGACGGTGACGGTGATCAGGCTTTCATAATCGCTCTGCGAAGCGCGCACGATCTCGTCGACCACCATGCCGCGCTCCTTGGCGACGACAGGCGCGGAGACCACGTTGACTTCGCCGAGCATCGGCCGCAGCAGGCCCGACAGCACCGCCGAGGTGATCGCCTTGATCTTCA
>NZ_DAINNI010000028.1:0-60220 GCF_036735945.1 Bradyrhizobium sp.
ACGCCCATGAAGCGGTTCTTCTCCCACTTGCCGGCCTGGGTCGAGGCGTCGGCCTGCGGAATTTCACGCGCCAGCGCCAGCATCAGCGTGATGGCATGCTCGGCGGTGGTGATCGAATTGCCGAACGGCGTGTTCATCACGATGATGCCCTTGGCGGTCGCCGCGGGGATCTCGACATTGTCGACGCCGATGCCGGCGCGCCCGATCACCTTCAGCTTGCTGGCCTTGTCGATGATCTTGGCGGTCGCCTTCGTCGCGGAGCGGATCGCGAGGCCGTCATAGTCGCCGATGATCTCGGCAAGCTTGTCCTTGTCCTTGCCGAGATTGGGCTGGAAGTCGACCTCGATGCCGCGATCTCTGAAGATCTGGACGGCGGCGGGAGAGAGCGCGTCGGAAATGAGAACCCTGGGTTTGGACATTGGAGTGATCCTTTGGGAAATCGCTGTCGTCCCGGCCGAAGCGCCTCTTGGCGCGTAGAGCCGGGACCCATACTCCGTGCTGTGGCTATGGGTCCCGGCTCGCGCTTCGCTTGGCCGGGACGACGGCTAACAGGAGAACGAGTTAAGCCGCCTTCGGCAGCGCGGCCTTGGTCTCGGCGAACGCCCAGTCGATCCACTGCGTCAGCAGCGCGACGTCGGACGCTTCGACGGTGGCGCCGCACCAGATCCGCAGGCCCGCCGGCGCATCGCGGTAATAGGCGAAGTCGTAGCCGGCGGCTTCCTTCTCGACCAGCGCAACGAGCTTCTTGGAGAACTCGGCCTGCGCATCCGCCGTCAGCGAGGTAATCGCGGGATCGGTGAACTTCAGGCACACCGAGGTGTTGGAGCGAATCGCGGGATCCTTCGCCAGGAAGTCGATCCACGGCGTCTTCGCCTTCCAGTCCGACAGCACCCGGGTGTTGGCGTCGGCGCGCGCGATCAGGGCCTTGAGGCCGCCGATCGATTTCGCCCAGTTCAGCGCATCGAGATAATCCTCGACGCACAGCATCGACGGCGTGTTGATGGTCTCGCCCTCGAAGATGCCCTGGTTGAGCTTGCCGCCCTTGGTCAGGCGGAAGATCTTCGGCAGCGGCCAGGCCGGCTTGTAAGTCTCGAGCCGCTCCACCGCGCGCGGCGAGAGGATCAGCATGCCGTGCGCGGCTTCGCCGCCCAGCGCCTTCTGCCAGGAGAAAGTCACCACATCGAGTTTTGCAAAGTCGAGCGGCTGCGCAAAGGCGGCGGACGTCGCATCGCAGATCGTGAGGCCCTGCCGATCAGCCTTGATCCAGTCGGCGTTCGGCACGCGCACGCCTGACGTGGTGCCGTTCCAGGTGAACACGATGTCGGAAGCCGGATCGACCCTGGAGAGATCGGGAAGCTCGCCATAGCCGGCGTGCAGCTTGGTGAGGTCCTTGAGCTTCAATTCCTTGACGATGTCGCTGACCCAGCCTTCGCCGAAGGATTCCCAGGCGATCGTGGTGACCGGGCGGGCACCGAGCAGCGACCACAGCGCCATCTCGACCGCGCCGGTGTCGGACGCCGGCACGATGCCGATCTTGTGGTCGGCAGGGACTTCCAGCACCTCGCGCGTCAGTTCGATCGCGAGCTTGAGCTTGGCTTTACCGACCTTCGCGCGGTGCGAGCGGCCGAGGGCGGCGTCCTTGAGATTTTGGGGATTCCAGCCGGGGCGCTTGGCACAGGGGCCGGAGGAAAAATGCGGCACGTTCGGCCGCGAAGCGGGCTTCGCTGCGGTCATGATCTATCCTTCCAGATAGTAAGCCTCCCGTTGGGGGGAGGTGTCCCGCGGCGGTGATTAAGGGAATCGCGTCCGATCGTCAAGGAACTTCGGGCGTATCACGCTCGATTGATGAGGCCTCAGCCACGGCCGGCGCCGGCTCCTGCTGTTCCCTGTCGGTAAAATCAGGGACGCCTGCGTAGTTTATCGGTTGTTAACCCGATCGCACAGCGACAACGACATGGGGTTTTCACCGCGGAGTAGTAGCTTCAACCGTTCGAGCAACACGGCGATCTGCCGTAGGTTCCATGGACGTCGCAACGTCAGCGCGCGGGCGGCAGCTTGAGAACCTTCTCGCTCTCACCGATCCAGCGGCGCAACGCTGCATAGCCGTCGAGATCAAAGCCGCCTTCATGCGCCACGCGGGTATAGGCAAGCAGCGAGACATCGGCCAGCGTGAGGGTCTCGCCGACCAGGAATGGCGTGACGGCGAGTTGCTGCTCCATCCGCGCCAGCGCCGCATAGCCGCGCTTGACCTTCTCGGGATCGAGCTCGGAGGCCTGCTTGTTCAGATAGAACATCTGGAAGCGGCACACCGCCACATAAGGCTCGTGGCTGTACTGTTCCCAGAACAGCCACTCGTCCATCTTCGCCTGCGCGAACGCATCGGCGGGGATCAGGCTGGAGCCGCGGGCGAGATACCGGATGATGGCGTTGGACTGCGCCAGCGTGCGGCCGTCATCGAGCTCGATCGCCGGCACCTGGGCGGCGCCGTTGAGCTTGAGAAACGCCGCGGTCCGCGTCTCGCCTTTCAGCGTATCGACGGCGATCCAGCCGTAGGGCAGCGCGAGATGATCGCACACCCACTTCACCTTGAGACAATTTCCGGAGTTGGTGTCGCCGTAGATCTTCATGTGCCGCCCCTGCGAGGGCGACAGTGCAACAGGCGGCGGCAACTCTGTCAACGGCGCGGCATTGCCGCGCCGTGACCGGATCAGAACTTGTAGCCGAGGCCGAGCCGCACGGTGTTGATGTTGGATTCGATATCCGACGTCACCCGGCGGTACTCGTATTCGGCGCGCATGAACAGGCCGGCGACCAGCATCACGTCGACACCCGCGCCCACGCTGTAGCCATAGACCAGCTTGGTCTTGCTGGCGGCGGTGATCCCCGGCAGCAGCGAACCAGGCGAAGCCGAAATGACGCGATCGACGGTCTGGTTGCCGAAACCGCCGCCGGCAAACGCGTAAGGCAGGAAACAGCCCATCACGTAGCCGCCGCGGAGGCGCAGCGAACCGAAGTCGGACAGTTTCACCACTGCGTTGGAATTGGTGATGCTGTTGATCGAGAGATCCGGGTTACGAAAGATCCCCGTCGAACTGGACGACGAGCGGAAGCCGTCGTGGATGTAATTGCCTTCGACGCCGAGGACGACGTCCTCCCATTGCCCGTTGTATCCGAAGTAGCCGCCGAAGCCGGTGCGGCTGTCGTGCGCGCTGGGCAGCGGCAGCCAAAGGTAGCCGACACCGGGCGGCGGAGGGTAATTCGATTGTGCCTGCATGTCGCTGTTGGCGCCGGGCGCGACTTTCGAGGTGACCGAGCCGTAGCTCACCTGGCCGCCGACGTAGAAGCCCTGCCAGTTGACCCGGGCACTGCTCAGGCCCTCGGTGACGCTGCCGCGGAGAAACGGCAGGTCCGGCATGTCTGCGGCTTGCGCCCCCGTTACCGCTCCGCACACCATCGCCACCAGCAAGAATCGACGCATTGCAACGCTCCATCCGACAAACCTGACTTGGCGTGATCATCGCCTGTTAACCTTAACCAATCGTTTTCGTGGACGTCGAATGGCGCAATCTTGTCGGAAAGCTGACGCGTATTTTCTCGGTCCGCCCTCGCCCCACCGCGAAGCACAAAGGAAAATGGCGCGGGAAACATCCCGCGCCATCAGGCAGCCGTTAACGAATGGAGGCCGCGATTAACCTTTGGTTACCAGCGGCGGCGGTGCGTAGACCTGCGGGCTGTTGAGATCCCAGCGTACGCCGAGCTTCAGGTCATGCGAGGTGATGTCCTTGAACCTGAAATAATTGTTGGTGGTCACACCGGTGAAATCCGAAAGAATACCGGTCCGTCCTTCACCAAGATTGACATAGCTGTAGGCAAGTTCGAGCACGAGATTCGGATTGACCCGATATGCAAGGCCGGCGTGGGCCGCCCATGCGAAATTCCACTTCGAGCCGGTCGGCGCGCTCGCGAAACTCGTCGTGGTGAATGGCAGGTTGTTCGTCCCGGTATCGGTAAAGTTCGAGATCGCGACCCGCGCGCCACCGACGCCTGCACCGATGAACGGGGTAATGCACCACCAGGTGCCGAGATCGACATAGGCGTTGGCCATCACCAGCCACTCGGACTTGCTGCCACCGTAGTTGTCGATCCCATTATAGGGGGCGCCGCCGGCCGTACCGGTGAAGCGATCGGTAGCCTTGAAATTGGAGTTGCCACGATACTGCCCAACCAGGTCCGCTCGGAACCAGTTGTTGACCCGATAACCGACGCCGAGACCGAAGATTCCGGCGGCATCGAACGCGGACTGCTGCTGGAACGAGGTGAGCGGCGTGTAGGCGGATTCACGCGTGTAGTGAACATCCTTCACGCGCTGATTGGAGAAACCGATATCGCCGCGCAGATACCAGCCGCCGAAATCCTCGATCACCGGCGGCGCATAGGGCGGAGGCGCAATGGCCATGTCGGCGGCGAACGCCGCCTGGGATAACAAAGTTGCCGCACCGGCGGCAATGAACGACTTAACGCAACGCATTGGCTCGTCCTCTTGTCGGATGAGGCTGACTACGAACGGCCCCACTTCAAAAACCCACGGACGGACGATGGCATTAAATGTTTAAGCGGCGCTTAACCCTAATTATTAAGGTTGACAATTTCTGACTGCTTCACGCTGTTTGCGGTTCGATGCAGCGAGCGCAAGCGCCACACACCCTAACGATGTATTGAGAAGATCCGCCCGCCGTCCCTGTTATGAATTTTCGGATATGGCGGGCTTTCACCCTCACCGCGCGAGAATCCTTCAGCGCACGTGCTGCGGCATCTTCCGCAGGAACACCGCAAGCAAACCGAGCGCCGGAAGGAATGCGCAGAGGTGATAGACGAAGGCGATCCCGGTGTGATCGGCCACCCTGCCGAGCACGGCCGCGCCAAGTCCGCCGATGCCGAAGGCAACGCCGAAGAACACGCCCGAGATCATGCCGAAGCGATGCGGCATCAGTTCCTGGGCGAACACGATGATCGACGAGGTGGCCGAGGAAAGGATCAGGCCGATGAACACCGTCAGCACCGCGCTGGCGGCGAGACCCGCATAGGGCAGTGCCAGCGTGAACGGCAGTGCGCCGAGGATCGAGAACCAGATGACGTATTTGCGCCCAAAGCGATCGCCAAGCGGGCCGCCGAAATACGCGCCCGCGGCATTCGAAGCGAGGAACAGGAAGAGATAGAGCTGGGCGGCCTGCGTCGACACCTGAAACCTGTCGATCAGATAGAAGATGTAATAGCTCGACAGGCTCGAGACGTAGAGCTGTTTCGAGAACAGCAGCGCGACCAGCACCGCAAGCGCGATCCTGACGCGCCGCGAATCCGGATGGTCCGGATGGCGCTCCATCACTGCCGACTTCTTCGTCGCGATCTGCGGCTTGTACCAGACGCCGATCCGCCACAGGATCACGATCGCCAGAAACGCGATCGACGAGAACCAGGCGATCGACGGCTGACCGAACGGCACCACGATCAGCGCCGCCAGCACCGGCCCCATCGAGGTGCCGAAGCTGCCGCCGAGCTGAAATACCGATTGCGCCATGCCGTAGCGGCCGCCCGAGGCGAGCCGCGCGATCCGCGCCGACTCCGGATGAAACACCGCCGAGCCAAGTCCGACCAGCGCCGCCGCGATCAGGATGATCGGATAGAGATGCGCGACGCTGAGCAGCAGCAGGCCGAAGAAGGTGGAGCCCATGCCGATCGCCAGCGAGAACGGCTGCGCCTTCTTGTCGGTGAAATGTCCGACCAAAGGCTGCAGCAGCGACGCCGTGAACTGGAACGCCAGCGTGATCATGCCGATCTGCGCAAAGTCGAGCGCGTAGGCGTCCTTCAGGATCGGATAGACCGAGGCGATCAACGACTGCATGGTGTCATTGAGGAAATGGGAGAAGCTTATGCCGGCGAGCACGACATAGGCCGGCCCCGCTGCCGCCGCCTTGGCGGCAAGGCCGGGCGAAATATCCGTCACCACGACCGGCGCGGTCGAGGTCTCCTGCGAAACGATGACGGGCTTGTTCAACGGCGCATTCCCGGACAGGATTTGCGGGGCGGGCACATGTTGTTACGCCCCACGCGCTGGCGCGACCAGCATCATTAGCCGATAGCTGCGATGCGCTGCTGCGCACCACCGATCAGTCACTATAGGCGCGCCCGATAAAACGCGCTTATGCCGCGGCGGCGTCGCCCAGCGCGTTGACGATCTGGTCGACGACGTCCTCGACCAGGTCGCGGTCGTCGCCCTCGCCCATCACGCGGATCACCGGCTCGGTGCCGGACGAGCGGACCAGCAGGCGGCCGTGGCCGTTGAGGCGGTTCTCGCCGTCCGAGATCGCCGATTTCACCTCGGCATTGTCGAGCGGCTTGCCGGAGCGATAGCGCACATTCTTCAGGATCTGCGGCAGCGGATCGAAGCGGTGGCAGACCTCCGACACCGGGCGGCGCAGCTTCTGCACCACGGCGAGCACCTGCAGCGCAGCGACGAAACCGTCGCCGGTCGTGGCATAGTCGGAGAGGATGATGTGGCCGGAGGGCTCGCCGCCGAGATTGTAGCCCTGGCTCAGCATCTGCTCGAGCACGTAGCGGTCGCCGACCGGCGTACGCACCATGCCGAGGCCCTGCCCTTCGAGGAAGCGCTCGAGCCCGAGATTCGACATCACGGTGGCGACGATGCCGGGCTTGGCGAGCCGGCCGTCTTCCTTCCAGCTTTGCGCGATCACCGCGAGCAGCTGGTCGCCGTCGACGACATGGCCGCGCTCATCGACCAGGATGACACGGTCGGCATCGCCATCGAGCGCGATCCCGATATCGGCGCGCATCTCGCGCACCTTCCTGGCCAGCGTCTCCGGCGAAGTGGAGCCGCATTCCTTGTTGATGTTGAAACCGTCGGGATCGACGCCGATCGCGATGACGTCGGCGCCCAGTTCCCATAGCGCTTCCGGCACCACCTTGTAGGCGGCGCCGTGCGCGCAATCGATCACGACGCGCAGCCCGTCGAGCGACAGCTCGCGCGGCAGCGTGCGCTTGGCGAATTCGATATAGCGGTCATGGACGCCGTCGATGCGGCGGGCGCGCCCGAGGCTCGCGCTCTGCGCCAGGCGGCGGTCGATCGGCTCGTCGAGCAGTTGCTCGATCTGCTTCTCGACGTCGTCGGACAGCTTGAAGCCCTGCGGACCGAACAGCTTGATGCCGTTGTCCTCGAACAGATTGTGCGAGGCCGAGATCATCACGCCGAGATCGGCGCGCATCGACTTGGTCAGCATCGCGACCGCCGGCGTCGGCATCGGGCCGAGCAGCAGCACGTCCATGCCGACCGAGGTGAAGCCGGCCACCATCGCGTATTCGATCATGTAGCCGGAGAGCCGCGTGTCCTTGCCGATGACGACGCGGTGGCGATGGTCGCCGCGCTGAAACACCAGGCCCGCCGCCTGCCCCACCTTGAGCGCGAGCTCCGGCGTGATCAAACCATTGGCGCGGCCCCGAATGCCGTCGGTACCGAAATATTTGCGGCTCATGAAACCCCCAGCCATGTCGGGATGTGGACCGTCAGGCCACTATTCGCCGAACGCCCCCGATCGAAGCGTGCAGGGGTTATACCTCCTCGCTCGCTAAAATGGCTTCAAAAAATATGATGAATCATTACGGCGCGGCGCGACCGCATTCCGGCATATAACGTTGATATTACTTAGTTTTTATCAGATTCATCGCGCCGTCCTTGAGGAACGACGCTTGACCCGGCGGTCGGCCTTCGAGGGCGGTGGCTGGGTGACGCTGACCGAGTCGGATGCCGGAAAGGTCTCCTCCAGGCCCACTTCCAGGGCGTCATCGAGCCGGCGCTTCTCGTCCCGTGCGTCCGAGTTCGCCTCGTCGGATGGAGCGGTGCGCGGTCCGGTCATGGCATGCCTCTCAAAAGGGATGGCGCCTCACGAGATGCGATTTGGCTGGCCATCCAACCATGCTAGATGACGCCGGGGTTACGAAAATCAAGAAGGGCCGGGACGTCCATGAAGCACATCACCTGCATTGAGGATCTGCGCCTGTTGCACAAACGCAGGGTTCCCAGGGCGTTTTTCGATTACGCCGACCGCGGCTCCTACACCGAGGACACGCTGCGCGCCAATATCGAGGATTTGCAGCAGATCAAGTTCCGCCAGCGCATCCTGGTCGATGTCTCCAAACGCGACCTCTCCACCACGATCCTCGGCGAGCCCGCCGCGATGCCGCTGGTGCTGGCGCCGGTCGGCCTGCTCGGCATGCAGCATGGCGACGGCGAGATCCATGCCTGCCGCGCGGCGCAGGCGGCCGGCATCCCCTTCACGCAAAGCACGATGTCGATCTGCTCGATCGAGGAGATTGCAGCCGCCGTCGACAAGCCGTTCTGGTTCCAGCTTTACGTGATGAAGGACCGCGGCTTCATCAAGGCGCTGATCGAACGCGCGATCGCGGCGAAATGCTCGGCGCTGGTACTGACCGTCGACCTGCAGGTGATCGGCCAGCGCCACCAGGACATCAAGAACGGCATGACGGTGCCGCCGGAATGGTCGCTCTCGAAGCTCGTCGACTTTGCCAGCAAGCCGTCATGGGTCGCGGGCGTGCTGCGTGGCAAGCGCCGCAGCTTCGGCAACATCGTCGGCCACGTCAAAGGCACCGAGGATCTCACCAAACTGGCGGAATGGACCGCGTCGCAGTTCGACACCACGCTGAACTGGAAGGACATCGACTGGATCCGCTCGATCTGGCCGGGCAAGCTGATCCTCAAGGGCATCCTCGACGTCGAAGACGCCGAGCTCGCTGCCAAGACCGGCGCGCAGGCGATCGTGGTCTCCAACCATGGCGGCCGCCAGCTCGACGGCGCGCCGTCGTCGATCGAGGTGCTGCCCGAGATCGCCGACAGCGTCGGCTCGCAGGTGGAGATCATGTTCGACGGCGGCATCCGCACCGGCATGGACATGGTGCGGGCGATCGCGCTCGGCGCCAAGTCCTGCATGATCGGCCGCGCCTACTGCCATGGCCTCGGTGCTGGCGGCGAGGCCGGCGTCGCCAAGGCGATCGACATCCTCGGCAAGGAAATGCTCACCACCATGGGCCTGTGCGGCGTCAACAGGGTCGCCGAGATCGACGACAATCTGCTGGCGGTTTGAGGCAAGCTCCATCCCCGTCGTCCCGGACAAGCGAAGCGCGATCCGGGACGACATGAGGATAGAGCGTCGGGTCACATCGGCGGCGTAACGCCGTCGCGGCCGACATTGACGCGATTGGCCTCCAGCGTACCGTCGTCCTTCTTCGCTGCGCCGAAGATGATGATCTTGGCGCCCGGCTTCAGTTCGGACCTGTCGCCGGCGACGAAGGTAACGACCGGCGTATCCGGTGGCACCACAACTTTCTTCTCGCCGTCCTTGTATTTGACCAGGATGATCTGGCCGTCGGTGCCTTTCACCGTCTGCGCCACGGTGGCGTTGGTCATGGTCGAGTTCGGCCGCGCGTCCCAGGGGCGAAAACCTTCGGCCGCGCCGCGCTGGTTCTCGGGGAAGATGTGCACCGCGACCGCCCGCTGCGTGCCGTCAGGCTCGGGCATGCCGGTGACGCCGATATAGGAGCCTTCCCTGACTTCCGACAACTCGGTCCTGACGACGGCGAACACCACGACGTTATCGGTGGTCTTCACCTTCATGTCGGCACCCTCGCGCGACTTGATCGACAGCAGGGGACCGTCGACGGCTTCGATGGTGCCGCGGATGCGGACGGTCGGCGGCTGCTGCGCCGCGGCCTCGACCGCAAACAGCGCGGCAAGGCCGAGCGTTGCCGCGAACAGGCGCGGCCATGACGATGATTTTTGCATGATGATCCTCCCGGCTTGTGTTTGGCGCCCAACTCTTCGCAAACACCGGAAGCGAGCAGGTATTCCGGGCCGCCCGGCTCCTCGTTTCCGCCTCCCCTTGTGGTGGAATAATATCCCGTCTGCCTCCTTGAAGGTGCGCAAGAACCCGGCATCGGAATGCCCGGCGAATGGCCGTGCGTGCGACATTCCATTGATCTGAATCAATGGCCGAACATGCCGCTGCATGTCTTTGGCAAAGTGCTGGGTATTGTCCCAAGCCTATTGTCTCAAGTCTATTGTCCCAAGTCTGGTGTCCCAGGTCTATTGTTCCAAGCCTTTGGAGGGATCATGAAATACGTGATCGAGTACACCGTTCGCACAGCAGGCCTTTCCTTCGACCAGAATTTTGCGGGGTCGCAATCGCTGCTGACGGCGTTCAGCAAATGGAAGCCGGAGGAAGAGAATGGTCTGACGATCCACGCGTTCGTCTCCGATCTCACCGGAAGGGGCGGCTATGTCCTGGCGGAGGCCAACGACCCGAAGGTCATCACCGCCTTCGTATCGAAGTACAATTACTGGAACGACATTGATGTCATTCCTGTCGTCGATGTTGGCGAGGCAGTGCAGATAACGGCCAGTTCGCTGGACTGGGCGAAGAGGGCAGCGAGCGGCTAGTCACTCTTCGCAAAGAGTTGCGCGTTCCGACGCCTCAGAAGATCAGCCGCGTCACATCGGCGGGGTCATCCCGTCGCGGCCGACGCTGCAGCTTCTTCATGGCGGCGATCATCTTGGCGCCGACCTTGAGGTCGGACTTGTCGGCGGAGATACTTGATCGTCAGGGTATGGCCGTCATTGCCGACCACCGAATCCGCCACCGTGGCATTGGTCATGGTCGAGTTGGGACGCAGATCATGCGGCCGCGAGCCCTCGCCGGTGCCGCGCGAACGGCCGGTCAGCTATTCGTGAGATCGGCTTCGACCAGCGCGCGAAGCTCCGCCGTCACCTCGGGGTGCCGGCCGAACCACAATTCGAAGCCGCGGACCGCCTGGTGCAGCAGCATGCCGAGCCCATCGGCCGTCTTCAGGCCGCGCGCGCGTGCAGCCTGAAACAGCGGCGTGTCGAGCGGCACGTAAACGAGATCGGCAACGACGGCCTCGCGCGGCAACAGGGCGACGTCGATTTGCAGCGGCGGCTGGCCCTTCATGCCGAGCGAGGTCGTATTCACCAGAATGCCTGTGCGGGGCAGAAGATCGCCGACCGCATCCCACGCCACGGGCACGACGCGCTCGCCGAACTGACCGGCCAGCGCCTGCGCGCGCGCCACCGTGCGGTTGGCGAGATGCACGCGCTTGACGCCGCGCTCGAGCAGGCCGAACAGCACGGCGCGCGAGGAGCCGCCGGCGCCCAGCACCAGCGCTTCGTCGCAACTGTCCCATCCCCTGGCACAGGCGTCGAGATTGTTGATGAAGCCTTCGACGTCGGTGTTGGTCGAGCACAGTTCGCCGTCGGCGAACCAGAGCGTATTGGCAGCGCCGACCGCGCGGGCGCGCGCATCCGGCTTCGACAGCGCCAGCGCGCGCTCCTTGTGCGGGATGGTGACGTTGGCGCCGACGAAGCCGCGCAGCGACAGGCGGAAGATGAAATCCTTGAACTCGTCCGGCGGCACCGCCTCGATGACGTACCCCCCCTCGATGCCGAGCGTCCGCAGCCAGTAATGATGGATCAGCGGCGAGCGCGAATGCGCGGCCGGCCAGCCGATCAGGCAGGCGGCGGGGGGTTTAGTCACGACAACAACCTCCTCGAAGACGTCGATGGCCGGGATGAACCCGGCCACAACGATCAATTTATCTTCTCTTGAGGCGTGTCAAGCCGAACGGGAATCACCGCGGCTGTCGCGCCGCGATGATCCCCGTCAGGAGCTACGCCGCGACGCGGTGCGCGGCGATGATCTGGTCGGCGGCTCGGCCCGTAACTTCGGCCATGCGGTCGAAGGTGCGCGTAAAGCTGCCGGCGCCGGCGGTGGCCGAGCGCAACTCGACGATGAGGTCGCCGATCTCCGCCTCCGGCATGGTGGCGCGCACGCAGTCCCAGCCCGACCAGCCCTCGCGGGTGTCGAAGCCGAGGATCTGGCCGCGCCGCGCCGACAGGATGGCGTTGATCTTCGCGGTCGCCTCGTTCGGACAGACGATCTCCACCGTATGGATCGGCTCAAGCAGCACCGGCTGGCACTGCGGCAACCCCTCGCTCATGCCGATCCGCGCGGCGGTGCGGAAGGCCAGATCGGAGGAGTCGACGCTGTGATAGGAGCCGTCCGTCAGCGTCACCTGCACGTCGATGACGGGGAAGCCGAGCGGCCCCTTGGCCAGGCTGTCGACGACGCCCTCCTCCACCGCACCGATATAGTTGCGCGGCACCGCGCCACCGACCACCTTTTCGTGGAATTCGAAGCCGGTGCCGCGCGGCATCGGCTTGATGTCGAGCACCACGTCGCCGAACTGGCCATGGCCGCCGGACTGCTTCTTGTGGCGGCCGCGCTGGGTGATCGATTTCCGGATCGTCTCCTGATAGCCGATCGCCGGCGGATGCGATTTGACATTGACGCCGAAGCGGTCGCGCAGGCGTTCGAGCGCGACGCGCAGATGCATCTCGCCCTGCCCCCACAGCACGATGTCGTGGGTGCGCGGGTTCTGGATCATCGTCAGTGACTGGTCCTCCTCGTTCAGCCGCAACAGCGCCTGGCCGAGCTTGACGTCGTCCTTGCGATCGGTCGCCGAGAGGGACATCGCCAGCACCGGCGCCGCGGGCGTGACCTGCACCAGGGCCTGCGGCGCGGTCTTGCCGCTGGACACGGTGTCGCCGGTCTTGATCGCGTCGAGCTTGCCGAGCGCCACGGTGTCGCCGGCCTCCGCCGATGGCCGCTTGCTGTCATGCGCACCGTTGACGGCGAGGATGCCGGACACTCGCCCGGCTTCGCCGGAGGCGGACTGCAGCGTCGCGCCGTCGTCGAGATGGCCGGCGAGCATCCGCACCAGCGACAGCTTGCCGCCATGCTGCAGATGCACCGTCTTGAACACATAGGCCAGCGCATCCTTCTGCGACGATGCGCCGAGGCGTTTTGCCGTCTCGGCAATAGCGGGCGCTTCATGCCGCAGCGCCTTCATCAGCCGCAGCACGCCGTTCTCGCGCGCGGCTGAGCCCAGCAGCACCGGGCAGATCACCCCTTCGCGCAGTTCGCGGGCGAGGTCGTCGAACACCGCATCGCGCGGCGGCTGGATATCCTCCAGCAGTTGCTCCATCAGCGCGTCGTCATGGTCGGCGAGCTTTTCCAGCATCGAGAAGCGCGCTTCCTTCTCGCGGTCGAGATTGCCGCCTTCCAGCGCAATGACCTCGGACGGCTTGTGCTCGCGATAGACGAAGGCGCGCTCGAGCGCGAGATCGACAAAGCCCTCGATCAGATCGCCATTCCAGATCGGAATCTGGCGCAGCACCAGCGGCACGCGCGAGGCCGGCTGCAGCGTCGCCAGCGTCTCGCGGATGCGCTTGTTGGCGCGGTCGATCTTGTTCAGGAACAGAAAACGCGGAATGCCGAGATCCTCCAACTCGCGCAGGATGATCTGCAGTTGCGGCAGCTTCTTCTCGTCCGCCTCGCAGACCACGACCGCGGCATCGACCGCGGGCAACGCGGCGCGCATGTCGTGCACGAACTCGACCGAGCCGGGACAATCGATAAAGGTGTAACTGTCGCCCATGAAGGTGGTGGTGGCGGCGCTCAGGCCCACCCCCATCTTGTGGTGGCGCGCCTCCGGGCTGGCATCGCCGACGGAAGTTCCGGCATCGACGCTGCCGGCATTTTTAATGGCGCCCGTTCGCGCCAGGATGGCTTCTAGAAGTGTGGTTTTACCGCTTTGGAAAGGGCCCACCAGCGCGATGCACCGTGGACCACGGGGACTTCTGACGTCTTGTCCCATTGCCGCCTCCTTACCTTTGGAGCTCGGCCCATGATTGGGTCGGCGACCTCGGATGCTCCGCCCGTCGGGACGTTTTGGCAAGCGGGAAAAATTTCGCTGCGGTGCATCCAGTCGTCCATGTTGACGTCCGCCCTCTACCTCCGCCTTCCCGGCCTGGAACTCAAACTTGATTCCGCTCAGCCGATCGCCGCGCTCGGCCCGTTCGAACACGGATCAAGCACGATCCGCAGAGCGACGGTGAAGCGAACTTTAGAACGAAAGTAATGTCGATCCGGCGTTCTTTGCGCCAGCACAAAGAGCACGGCATCGTGAGCATCCAACTTGCCGGCCGATCAAGACAGCCCGATCGCCATCCAGATCAAACTTGGAAGTGAATGCGCTGCCCAGGACGTCGCTTCGGCGACGGCTTGGGCAGACGTGGCGATGTCGCTTGGGCAAAGGGAGTTGTTTGTGACGGGGAAGACGGTGATCGGGGCGGCGCAGGGCGATGGATCCGTGCGCGGCACACGAGGTACAGGATTGCTTGCACGGGCGTCGGCGCTGCTGCTGTCGATGGGTGCCGGTCAGGTCGGATTGGCGCAGACCTGTCTTGCACAGTCGGCCAGCCCGGGCGCCACGGTCGCGCTGGATCCGGTCACGGTGGAGGCCCCGCGGCGCGCCGCCGCGCCGCCGGCCGCGCGCGGACGAACGGCGGGTTCGCGTCGCGTCGCTCCCGTGCCGATGCGCGCGAGCCCGGTCGCTGCAGACGCCGCCGCGGAGGCCATCGTCCGCGCGCGCTTCAATGCTCTCGCCGGCGGCGTCGCGCTCGTTACCCGGCAGGATTTCCCGACCACGGCGAATCTGACCGTATCGAAGGCGTTGAGCGGCGTCCCGGGCGTCGTGGTCCAGGACTTCTTCGGCGGCAACGATCAGCCCCGGATTCAAATTCGAGGCTCCGGCCTGCAGCAAAATCCGGTCGAGCGCGGCATTCTGGTGCTGCAGAACGGCCTGCCGATCAACCGAGCCGACGGCTCCTACATCGTCGGCTTTGCGAACCCGCAACTCGCCGAAGCGATCGAAGTCTATCGCGGCTACATGGCCAACCGCCTCGGAGCGACCGTGCTCGGCGGCGCGCTCAACTTCGTCTCGCCGACCGGCTCGACCCAACCGGGAACGCAGATCGCGGTGAGCGGCGGCAGTTTCGGCCAGATCCGGATCGCCGGCCAGACCGGTTTCAAGAAGGACAATGTCGACGGCCTCATCCAGTTCGATGCCAGCCATCGCGACGGCTTTCGCACCTACAACGGTTCCGAGCGTGTCAGCATCAGCGGCAATGTCGGCGTCAGGCATTCGGAGAATGTCAGCACGCGCTTCTTTGCCGGCTATACCGACATCGGCTTCGACGTGCCGGGACCGCTGACCAAGAGCGCGATGTATGCCGATCCGCGCCAGGTGCATGGCGGACCAAGCGTGGTCGGCGGCGTCGCCATCAATCCCGGTCCCAACGTGCTGCGCGACAAGCCGCGGCGCGATGCCAGCCAGTTCCTGGTGGGTTCGAGAACCACGGCGACGTTCGACGCCCACCTGATCGACGCAGCGATCGGATACACCCATACCGACGACACGTTCCGCTTCCCGATCTCGTCAGGCATCCGGGCGACGCAGGGTGGCGATCTCACCGGGCTGCTGCGCTACGCGTACAATCCCGGCGCTGCCGTCCTGCCGCTGTTCGAGACCACGGCCCAGTTCACCTCCGGCTCGGCGAGCCGCCAGAATTACATCAACCAGGCCGGCCAGACCGGCGCAAAGTTCGGAGAAAGCGAACTCGACGCCACCACGCTCGCGCTGTACTCCGGATTCAACATCCCGATTGCGCCCGCCTTCACGCTTTCACCGGCCATCTCCTACGCCCACGCAACGCGCGACAATGACGATACCTACCGGCTGCCGACGCGACCGACCATCGCCTACAACCCCGCCAATCCCACGATGCTGTTGCCGAACGGCGCGGTGCCGACGCAAAGCACGAGCTACTCGCGCTCCTATGAGGGATGGAGTCCCAGTCTCGCCCTGTCGTACCGGCCCGACAACATCAATACCGTTTTTGCCGCACTGAGCCGCAGTTTCGAGCCGCCCACGCATGACGATCTTCTCGCCACCGTGAACGGTACGCCCAATTCCAGTCCGGGCAGGCCCGCGCCCGGCAGCCCATTACTGGCAGCGGCAGCCTTCACGACGCCCGATCTCAAGGCCCAGACCGCAACCACCGTCGAGGCCGGCTGGAGAGGGCGAACGGACCGGTTCTCCTGGGACGCGGTGACCTACTATTCCTGGGTCGACAACGAATTGCTCAGCCTGCGCGATTCCACCGGCGCGCCTCTAGGCGCGATCAATGCCGACAGGACCACGCATTTCGGCATCGAACTTGGGTTCGGCGCCAGATTGGCCGAACGGCTTTCGGTCCGCCTTGCCTACACCTACCAGGATTTCCGCTTCGACGACGATCCACTGCGCGGCAATAATCGCCTTGCCGGCGCGCCCCGTCACCTCGTCAATGCGCTGCTGCAGTTTCAGGCGACGGAAGACTGGCGGTTGCAGGGAGCCGTCCGCTGGAGTCCCGAACGGACCCCGGTCGACAACATGAACACGCTCTACGCCGATCCCTACGTCGTGGTCGACCTGCGCACCGAATACAAGATCGACAAGACCTTCTCGGTATTCGGCGAGATCACCAACCTGTTCAATGAAACCTACGCGTCGTCGACCCTGATCGTCGACCAGGCGCGTCCGGATCAGGCAGCCTTCCTGCCCGGCGACGGCCGCGGATTCTACGCCGGCGTGAAAGCGAGATTCTAGTGCGGGCATGGCGAGAGCATGCCCTTGCATCATTGAGGAGACCATCATGCTCAACCGTCGAACATTGATCGCCGGCCTGCCATTGGCGGTGCTTGCCGCACCGCGGATTGGGCGCGCAGCAGGCCCGGTGACGTTCTGGGGACCTCCGGCGACCCCTTCCGTCATTCTGGCGCAAGCCATCGACAGCGGCCTGCTGAAACCGATCGCGCCGGAAGCGACGTTCAAGGTCTGGAAAACGCCGGACGAGATGCGCGCGGGGATCAGTTCGGGATCGATGGCGGCGACCGTCGTTCCGACCTATGTCGCCGCCAACCTGTACAATCGCGGCCTCGGCCTGCGCCTCGTCAACGTGTTGACCGATGGTCTGCTGTTTGTCGTGGCGCCTGCCGGCACCGTCACCGGCATCGCCGGTCTCAAAGGCAAGCGGATCGCCGTGCCGTTCCGGAACGACATGCCGGACTACATCTTACGCCGCCTGCTTGCTACAGCCGACGTCAAGCCGTCCGACCTGACGATCGAATATTCCGGCACCCCGCTGGAAGCGGTTCAAATGTTGATGGTCGGGCGCGTCGACGCCGCGCTGCTGAGCGAGCCCGCCAGCAGCGCAGTGATCGCCAAGGCCGCGACGTTCTGGAAGAACCTGGAGCGCGCCGTCGATTGCCAGCAGGCATGGCAGAAAGTTGCCGGCATCACGCGGATCCCTCAGGCGGGACTGGCGATCACCGACCGGTTTGCAGCCGAGATCGGTCCCTCCGGTGTTGCGAAGCTGCACGCCGCGCTGGACCAGGCATTGCAGGCGGCGATCAAGAATCCGGCGGTCGCGGCGAAGGCTGCGGCAGCACTCGACCTGCCGGCGGCCATGGTCGAAAAATCGATCCCCCACAGCAGGCTGGTCGTGCGCGCGGCCTCCGAGGCGCGGGCCGACCTCACCAGCCTGTTCGACCTTCTTGCCCAGGATGATCCCCGCATCATCGGAGGCAAGCAGCCGAATGACGCCTTCTACGCATTGTGAAGCCGGCGATGCATGGCCTTGCGCTGGCAGGATGGATGGGCCGCTACGTCTGGTCGGCCTGGGCCGGGCTGGCAGGGCTGTTCTGCCTTGCCGCGGCATGGCAGGCCGGCCATGAATTCTACGGCTCCTTCGTGTTGCCCTCGCCGCTGGAAACCGCGCAGGCGCTGGTCGCGATCGTTCACGAACCCGCCTTTTCCAAAGCGGCCCGGGAAACGGCCGAGCGTTCGCTCGCGGGCTTCGTGCTGGCGGTCGGCATCGGGACGACGGCCGGCGCAATCGCGGGCTATTCGTTCGCCGCGATGCGGCTGCTACGGCCGGTCGTCACCGTGATCCTCGGCGTGCCGCCGATCGCCTGGATCGTGCTGGCGCTGATCTGGTTCGGATCGACCGGCGCTTCCGCCGTCGTGACCGTCGTCGTCGCCTCGCTTCCGATTTCGTTTGCCGGAGGCCTCGAAGGCGTCGCGACGCGCGACCGCGCGCTCGACGCCATGGCCCGCTCGTTCGGTGCGGGAATCTGGATGCGGTTTCGCACCGTGACCGCGCCGCATCTGATCTCCTATCTTTTTCCGGCATGGACCACGACGGCGGGGACGGCGTGGAAAGTGACCGTGATGGCCGAGTTGCTGTCCAATTCCGGCGGAATCGGCGGCGAACTGGCGACGGCGCGAGCGCTGTTCGACATTCCAAGAGTGATGGCCCTGATCCTCGCCGTCGTCGCCTTCGCCCTGATCACGGAATATGGGTTTCTGCATCCGCTGCGCGACCGGCTCGAACGCTGGCGCGAGGCCGGGCTGCCCTGGGGGGTCAAGCGATGAAGCTCGCGCTCGAAGGCGTCGGCCATGCGTTTCTCGGCCGTCCCGTGTTCGAGAAATTCGACCTGTCGCTCGACGAAGGCGAGGTGGTCGCGCTGATCGGACCATCGGGTTGCGGCAAGACCACGGTGCTGCAGATCGCGGCCGGGCTGATCGATCCGTTGCGCGGCCGGGTGCGGCGCGCCTATCGACGCCATGCCGTGGTGTTCCAGGAGCCGCGGCTGCTGCCGTGGATGACGGCGCGCGACAACATCGGCTACGGCTTGCGCGCGCTCGGCGCCGCGGCGCTCACCCGGATGGCGGCCGTGGAGCGACGGGCGCGCGAAGTCGGCCTGCACGCGGCCGACCTCGACAAGTTTCCCGTGGAACTTTCTGGCGGCATGCGCCAGCGCGTCGCCGTCGCCCGCGCACTCGCCGTCGATCCTGACCTCGTGCTGTTCGATGAGCCGTTCACCGCCGTCGATGTCGGCCTCAAGCGCACGCTCCAGGACCTGGTGATCGAAGCTGCGGCGCGCGAGCATTTCTCGGCGCTGTTCGTAACGCATGATCTCGCCGAGGCCATTCGTGTCGCGCATCGGCTCGTCGTGCTGTCCGGCAACATCGAGGGTCGGTCCGCAAGCCGCCGCATCGAAGGCAGGCCGGGCGAGCGCAACGACCGCATGGTCTTCGAGATGGTGGAGACGTGGTCGCGCGATCCGGCGTTTCGCGTGCTGTTCGACGGCGAGCGGGAGCGTGTCCGATGACCGTCCAGTGTCGCACCGAGCACGGACTTTCCACATCGAGCCCGTGGCTCGTCGAAGGTCTGCGGCTATTCTTTCCCGTCGCCGCCTGCCATGCGTTGCTCTCGCCGCTGATATGGGTTGCGGTGTTCGTGTTTGCGCTGCCGTTTGCCCGCGACATTCCCGCAAGCCAGTGGCACGCGCATGAAATGATCTTCGGCACCTATGGCGCGGCGCTCGCCGGCTTCCTCACCTCTGCGGTGCCCGAATGGACCGACACGCCGCCGCGCCGCGGCCGTGCGCTGCTCATCCTGCTGGCGCTTTTTCTTCCGGGGCGGATGATCGGAATGGTCGGGCTCGACACGCTCGTTGGCGTGGCGGCGCTGACCGATCTCGCTTTTCTCGGATTGCTGTTCTGGTACGTCCTCAAGGCGCTGGTCGACCGTGGCAGCACGCGGCATGCGTCCTTCGCCGTCTGGGTGGGCCTGTTCTGGTTGATCGAGCTGGCGGTGCGCGTCGCCTGGATGGCCGGCATGACGGATGTGGCGGCGCGGCTGCTCCATGCGGCCCTGATGGTCTTCGTGGTGTTTTTCTCCCTTGCCGTCGCCCGCATCAATGTCGCGATCATCAATCTTGCGCTCGACCCGAGCGGCGAAACCACGCCGTACCGTCCGCATCCCGGCCGCCAGAACCTGACGGCCGGGCTGGTCGCTCTCTATGCAGGAGCGGCGTTGGCCGCACCGGATTCGACCGTACCGGCCTATCTCGCGCTGGCGGCCGCAGCGGCTTTTTTCGACCGCCTCGCCGAATGGTTCATCGGCGTCGCGGTATTCCGAACCCACGTGCTGGCGCTGGCTGCCGCCAATCTGTTCGCGGGTGCCGGATTCCTGTTCATCGGTCTGGCGGGATTGGGGGCTCCGTTCGCCATGGCGACAGGATTCCACGTGCTGTCGGTGGCGAGCCTCGGCCTCGCCGTGCTGAGCGTGTTCATCATCGCGGGGCTTCGCCACACCGGCCGGACGCTCGATCTGCCCTGGCAGGCGCATGCCGCCGTCGTCGTCATGATCGCGGCCGGCCTCGTCAGGGTGTTGCCCGAAATCGGGATCGCCAGCTTCCTGCTGGGCGGGCATTATACCTTCAGCGGTTCTCTTTGGTCGTTGGCCTTCGCGATCTGGCTTGCCGGTTTCCTGCCCCTGCTGAGACATCCGCTCGATGAAGCGAACGTAGCGCCGGCCGACAGCGGCGACACGGATCGATGCGTTGCCATCGCTCCGCGCAACGACGCGGAACGAACTCCGCTCAACGCCCCGGCCGCAGCTCCAGCGCCTCCAGTCCGGCAGCAATGCTGACGCCAACCTGGCCCTGCAGGCTGAGGGGCTGCAGCGCGATCGAATTGGCGGAGCCGCCGACCAGCACATTGCCG
This sequence comes from Bradyrhizobium sp., assembly GCF_036735945.1. Lineage (GTDB taxonomy): Bacteria > Pseudomonadota > Alphaproteobacteria > Rhizobiales > Xanthobacteraceae > Bradyrhizobium. Next base: position 20,617 of record NZ_DAINNI010000028.1, read on the forward strand.
CCGACGCCGACGCCGAGCGTCGCGCTGCCCTGCGCGCCGACATAGTCGCCCGACAAGCCGCCGGGCCCGAGCTGCGCGACCGGTGCGAACACGGCCCAGGCCAGCGCCGATTCCTGCGTGATGCCGAGATCGAGACCGACTTTACGGATGGTGGCGATGTAGCGGTCCTCCGGCATTCCGCCGGCACGCAGCACGCAGCCGAGATTGGTGACCGAACCGACGATGAATCCGACGCTGGCGCCGCCACGGCACTCCAGCACGCCGACTTGCACGCGCTGCACCTGCTGCGCGCTGGCGTCACCGATCGAGGAAGCCAGTGCGGCGATCGCGGCCGCGGCAAGGATGAGGGAACGACGCATGAAGTAATCTCCGGAAGGAAAAGTGATGCGAGCAGAGAAGCTCGAACAAGACTGAGCCCACAGCGTTGGACGTTCTATGCCACAATTCAATCAATCCAACAAAAAGGCCCGCTCGCGCGGGCCTCAGAGCGCTGACGAACCCCGTCGATTTTCGGTGGGGTTTGTCAACGATCGAAGCCGTCCCGCATTGCGGGACGGCTCGGGTCGCAAAGCGCTTCTTATCTCAGATTGCCGCAGAAGCGCTGGATGCGCTTGCAGGCATCTTCGAGATCGGAGGTCTTGGTCGCATAGGAGATCCGGAACGCCGGGCCGAGACCGAACGCGGAGCCCTGCACGACGGCGACGCCTTCACTCTCGAGCAACTCGGTGACGAAGTCCTCGTCATTGGCGATCACCTTGCCGGATGGCGAGGTCTTGCCGATGGTGCCGGCGCAGGACGGGTAGACGTAGAACGCGCCCTCGGGCCGCGGGCATTCGATGCCCTTGGCCTGGTTGAGCATGGAGACCACGAGGTCGCGACGCTCCTTGAACACCTTGTTGTGGACGGGGATGAAGTCCTGCGGCCCGTTCAGCGCCTCGACCGACGCCCACTGCGCGATCGACGACGGGTTCGAGGTCGACTGCGACTGGATCGTCGCCATCGCCTTGATCAGTTCGGCCGGGCCGCCGGCGTAGCCGATGCGCCAGCCGGTCATGCAATACGCCTTCGACACGCCGTTCACCGTGAGCGTGCGTTCGTAGAGTTTCGGCTCGATCTGCGCCGGCGTCACGAATTCGAAATCGTCGTAGACGAGATGCTCGTACATGTCGTCGGTCATCACCCAGACATGCGGATGCTTGACCAGCACATCGGTGATCGCCTTCAGCTCGGTGCGTGAATAGGCGGCGCCGGTCGGGTTCGACGGCGAGCACAGGATGATCCACTTGGTCTTGGGCGTGATCGCCTTTTCAAGATCGTCGGGGCGCAGCTTGAAGCCGTTCGACGCCGGGCACACCACCGGCACCGACTCGCCGCCGGCGAGCGCCACCATTTCGGGATAGCTCACCCAGTAGGGCGCGGGGATGATCACCTCGTCGCCGGGATTGAGGGTGGCCATCAGCGCGTTGTAGAGCACCTGCTTGCCGCCGGTGCCGACGATGATCTGGTTCGGCTTGTAGGTCAGGCCGTTCTCGCGCTGGAACTTGCCGATGATCGCTTCCTTCAGCTCGGGAATGCCGCCGACATCGGTGTACTTGGTCTTGCCGGCCTCGATCGCATGAATCGCCGCCAGCTTGATGTTGGCCGGCGTGTCGAAATCCGGCTCGCCGGCGCCGAGGCCGATGACGTTGCGGCCCGCCGCTTTCAGCGCGCGCGCTTTGTCCGTGACCGCGATCGTCGCGGACGGCTTCACGCGGGCGAGCGAGGCAGACAGGAAGGGCATCATCATCTCCTGGCAAACGTCGTGAACTCTTAAATTCACGACTCTTTTTGATGGGAACGCCGCACCCTAAGGCGCTGGGCGCTGCACCGCAAGAAGCTTGGCCGAATACGGGTCAAACTTTGGCCGATGTGGCGCGGGCTCGGTACGATCGGAGCAATGCCAGCGCAATATTCGCAAAGTTCCGTGGCGGATTGACTCATATCCGGCAAGTCGCAACTCACATGCAGAGAGCAGGCCATGTTCCCCGGATCCCCGGAGCGGCCGACGGTTCGAGGAGGCTGTCATTGCCTCGGCGGCACCAGCTCAACGTCAGGATGTCTGACCGCGATTCGCATCTGCGGCCGGCGTGCAACGGAGCAGCGTCGCGCAGGATTGCATCGATCCGCTGATCTGCTCTCGGCCGCGTGAATGCCACGCCGTGGCACATCATGCTGCACGCGTGCAGTGCAGTAGAGGTTTTCGACTTTTTCCATTGTGCGGGCCTTGCGACGCATTCGTATCGGCATCATTGTTTAGTCGCGTTGCGGCGCGAGAGCGTCTGGATCGTTCGACCACCGCGTGCGCCCTCGACCGGAGTGAAGCCAACACGATGTACAAGCTCTATTCGATGCAGCGCTCCGGCAACAGCTACAAGGTCCGCCTTGCGCTGTCGCTGCTCAACGCGCCCTATGAGGCGATCGAAGTCGACATCCTGCGCGGCGAAAGCCGCACGCCGGAGTTTCTGGAGAAGAACCCGAGCGGCCAGGTGCCGCTGCTGGAAGTCGCCGAAGGACGCTATCTCGCCGAGTCCAACGCCATTCTCTGGTATGTCTGCGGCGGCACGTCGCTGGCGCCGGAATCGCGGGTCGAACGCGCAGAAGCGCTGCAATGGATGTTCTTCGAGCAGCACGCTTTGGAGCCGAATATCGGCGCCGCCTACTTCTGGCTGTCGCTGGTCAAGGGCGGCCGCGACCTGCAGACGCATGCGCTGGAAGACTGGATGGAGCGCGGCTATGCAGCGCTTCAGGTGATGGAGAACCATCTCAAGACCCGCGCCTATTTCGCTGCGGGGCAACTGACTGTCGCCGACATTGCGCTGTACGGCTACACCCACGTCGCCGACCACTGCGATTACGATCTCGCCACCTTCCCCGCCATCCGCGCCTGGCTGCGGCGGGTGGAGCAGACCCCGGGCTTCGTCACGATGGACTGGCGGCCGCAGACCGTGGTCGACGACCAGCCCGGCATCGCCGCCCACGCATAGGGCCAGCGGGCTCACATTCCCGCGAGCCGACCTTCAAAGGTTAACAATAGTGGGCAAAACATTAACCTTTGTCGCAATTCCGCCATCTTGAGCCGGTTCGCCGCCGCATTGTTGCCGATCCTGACTGCGAAGTCTTTGTGACATCGCGGGTGATTCGCCCGCGCAACAAGGATCGGACCAATGATACGGTCACCCGGCGCGGTCGGCTTCGAAGGCAGCCGCGCGCCCGTTGCATCTTCCCGGTTGCTCGGTGCCATCGCCACCTCGCTCGCGTTCGGCACGCTGTCGCTTTGCCTCATGGTCACCCTGACGGTATTGTCGATCAAGGCCACCGTCGCCATGCCCTTCCCGTGACGTCAACGACCGTTTGTTTGCATCACTAGCGAACGCGCGATGGGTAGCATCGCGATGTGGATCAGGATGAAGGCACAAGTCGGCCTCGTGAGCGTTACGCTGACGGTAGCGATCCTGGTTGCCCTCTCATTCCTGATCGCGACCGGCAGCCGCGGCGAGCAGCCGGCATTCGACTCGTCGGCGGGCGAACTCGAGGTCAAGACCGTCGCGCGAGGCCTGCTCTATCCCTGGGCGCTGGCCTTCCTGCCTGACGGAACGATGCTGGTGACCGAGCGTCCGGGCCGCTTGCGCATCGTCTCAGTGGACGGACAGATTTCGCCTCCGCTCAACGGCGTGCCCAAGGTCTTCGCGTCCGGCCAGGGCGGCCTGCTCGACATCGTCACCGACAAATCCTTCGCACAGAACAGGACGATCTATTTCTGTTACGCCGAGCGAGGCGAAGGCGGCGGACGCACCGCGGTCGCGCGCGCCAGGCTCGCCGACGGCGCGGACCGGCTGGACAAGGTCAAGGCTCTCTTCCGCCAGGAGGGGCCACTGTCGACGGGCAATCACTACGGCTGCCGCATCGCGCAGGCCGATGACGGAAACCTGTTCGTCACGCTCGGCGAGCATTTTGCCTATCGCGACCAGGCGCAAAACCTCGACAATCATCTCGGCAAGGTGATCCGCATCGCGCCCGACGGCTCGGTACCTCCAGACAATCCGTTCGTCGGCCGTGCCGACGCAAAGGCCGAGATCTGGAGCTACGGCCATCGCAACCCGCAGGCGCTCGCGATCCATCCGACGTCAGGCGAACTCTGGGAGATCGAGCACGGCCCGCGCGGCGGCGACGAGGTCAACCTGATCGGCAAGGGCAAGAACTACGGCTGGCCGGTGATCGGCTACGGCATCGACTATTCCGGCGCGAAAATCCACGACGCCACGGCCAAGGACGGCATGGAGCAGCCGCTGAAATACTGGGTGCCGTCGATCGCGCCGTCGGGCATGGCCTTCTACACCGGAAAACTGTTTCCGAAATGGGACGGCAGCCTGTTCCTGGGCGCGCTGCGCGGCGCGATGCTGGTGCGGCTGACGCTAAACGGAAACACCGTCACCTCGGAGGAGCGTCTGCTGCAGAACCTGCGCGAGCGGATCAGGGATGTGCGCCAGGGGCCGGATGGCGCGCTGTGGCTGCTCACGGACAATTCCAACGGCCGGCTGTTGCGGGTGGCGCCCGCCGCGAAATGACCGTGGCGCCGTGCGCGCCATCGATCGCGCGGGCGCGTTGTTTCGAACCTATTTCAGCTTGCCGCTCGACAAATCCATGATCAGCCGCGCCGTCAGATAGAGCCGCGGCACGATGCTGTCGGTCCTGACATATTCGGCATCGTTGGAGTGCGCGCCAAAGCCCGAGAGGCCCATGCCTTCGACCACGGCGCCCCTCGCCTTGAGGGCGGCGAACGCGGCGTCGGTGCCGCCGCCGGTGGCCTTCTCGGCCACGTTGAGCGTCATGCCGAGTTCCCCATAGATCGCCTTGCCGTGGCCGGTGAGACGGCGCGCGGCATCGCTCGGCTCGAGCGGCGGACGGCGCACCTCGAATTTCAGCTCCACCCTGGAATCGGGCAGCAGCCGGTTCTTGATCTTGTCCTGCAGCGCCTTTTCGAGCGCGTCGAAATCCGAAATCCTGAGCGCGCGCGCATCGGCCTGCGCGGCCGCCTCGGCGGGGATCACATTGCGGTTGGTGCCGGCGGTGGCGACCGTCCAGTTCAGCTTCAGCCCCTCCTCCGCCTTTGACAGGTCCTTCATCTGCAACAACTGGTGCGACAGCTCGTAGAGCGCGTTGACGCCGCCCTCGGGCCGCGCGCCCGCATGCGACGCCTTGCCGTGCACGCTGAGATAGGCCGAGCCGATGCCGCTGGTGGCCAGCCGCAGCGTGCCGTCGAGGCCACTGCCCTCGAACGAGAACACCGCGTCCTGCTCCGCGGCGAGGCGGGTGATGGTGCTGCGCCAGCCGGGCGAGGAGATTTCCTCGTCGCCGTTGATCAGCACCGTGAGCGTGCCGTATTGCCGGAAGTTCAGCTTCTGCAGCAGCGCGACGCTGTGGAGGATGACGGCGATGCCCTGCTTGTCGTCGGCAATGCCGAGCCCGTAGGCCTTGTCGCCGTCGATGTGGAACGGCTGATCCTTCAGCATGCCCTTGAGGTAGACCGTATCCATATGCGCGATCAGCATGATGCTGGCGCTGCCGGTGCCCTTGAACACGGCCTGCACGGCAGGCCCGACCCTTTCAGGCGTATCGTCCAGGCGATAGACGTCGGTGGGCTGCAGGATTTCCACGGCGCCGCCGAACCCCTTGAGCTGGCTCGCGATCCGCTCGGCGATCCGGTTCAGCCCCTCGATGTCCTTGCTGCCGGATTCGATATTGACGAGATCGCGCAGCGTGTCGAGCAGCGGCTGCTGCTCCTGTTGCGCCAGCGCATGGACATCAACGAGCGGCGCGGCGCGCGCCGCCGTTGCTGCAAGCGCCAGCGCGAACGAAACAAAGAGGGCGCGGATCCGGCGCGGAGCAGAATGCAATGGGTGCATGACGCGGCTGCCTGCAAAGGGTGAGAAAAACAGAAAGCTATCAACGTCCCTTCGCGAAATCAAAGACGTTGCGGGAGGGCTGGCCCGCCGTCCGCTCAGCCCCATTTGTGGAAGATCAGGAACGCGCCGATCGCGATGCAGAGAAAGCCGAGCGCGTGATTCCAGCCCAGCGGCTCCTTGAGATAGAGCACCGAGAAGGCGGCGAACACGACGAGCGTGATCACCTCCTGCATGGTCTTGAGCTGCGCCGCCGAATAGACCGCGCTGCCCCAGCGGTTGGCCGGCACCGCCAGCCAGTATTCGACGAAGGCGATGCCCCAGCTTACCAGCACCACCGTCGGCAATGGGCTTTCCTTGAATTTCAGATGGCCGTACCAGGCAAAGGTCATGAAAACGTTGGAGGCGAACAGCATCAGGACCGGCAGCAGCGCGGGCGAAACAGTGGGCATCGATGTCCTCTTTGAAACCTTGTCGTGAGCTCAATCGGCGGGGGCGGTTCCCGTTCCGCCACTTCGATATCATTTGATGCGAATAATGCGAAAGCCCACTGTGACGGCGCAACGCTCCCTTAAGACTGGCGGCAGAAATGCGTGCACGATTGCAACAATCGGGCATGCTTGAGCCTTATTCCCGGCAAGTGGCGAGAACGGGCATGCAGCTCAACTGGCAGGCAATCTCCGGTCCGGCTCTCACGACAGCGACGGCGCTGGCCGCCTTCCTGCTCGACCGGCTCGTCATTCCCGTCCCCAATCCCGCGCCATTGTTCGTCTGCATCGTCGCGCTTGTCGCGTCCGTCGGCGGCATCGCCTCCGGCATGGTGAGCGCCGCCATTGCGGTCGGCTCGTCCGCGATGTTCTTTCTCAACCACCGCGCCGCGCCCGGCTACGACATGTCGGATCTGGCGCGCCTGCTGCTGCTGGCGGCGACCGCCGGGGCCACTGCGCTGATCACCGGGCTTCTACGGCAGAAATGGATCGATACGCTGGCCCGGCAGGAAACGCATCACGCGACCGCCGCCCGGCTGTCGGCCGCGCTCGACCAGGTCGACATCGGCATTGTGCTGCTCGACGCCGATACCCGCGCCGAATTCATCAACCGCGCCTTCCGCGACTACTTCAAGCTGCCCGACGAGCAGGCCGACAGCAAGCCGCCGGTGATCGCGCTGATGTATCATGGCCGCGACACCGGCGCCTGGCAACTGCCGAAGGAAGAGCGCAGCGCCTTCATCGCCAAACGCACCGAAATGATCCGCGCCGGCGATTCCACGCCGGTCATCATCAACCTCGCCGACGGCCAGGTGCTGCGCTTCATCTGCACCGCACTGCCCGACGGCGGACGCATGCTGAGCTACACGCCGGTCACCGACCTCGTCCGTCACTCCGACGATCCCGGCAGCGCCGACTATTATCGCGCGCTGCGCGGCCCCCACGGTCTCGCCCACCAACTCGGCGCCGCGGAATAGCGCGGGGCGCTCTTGCGACATTGATCCCGCACTGCTGCGTCTGTATTGGATAGCTACGCGCGTCTCCCGGTGCGTCCTCTCATAACGGAATATCCCGCAATGCCCGGCGACCTCACCATCCGCTTCATCAGCCGCGAGGACCATGCGCAATGGCTGCCGCTGTGGGACGGCTACAACGCCTTCTACGGCCGCTCGGGTCCGACCGCGCTGGCGTCCGAGATCACCGCGATGACGTGGGCGCGCTTCTTCGACGCCTACGAGCCGGTGCATGCGCTGGTCGCCGAGCGCGGCGGCAAGTTGCTGGGACTGACGCATTATCTGCTGCACCGCTCGACCACCATGATCGAGCCGAACTGCTATTTGCAGGACCTCTTCACCGATCCGGCGGCGCGCGTCAGAGGCGTCGGCCGCGCGCTGATCAACGGCGTGTATGATCAGGCGAAGCGCGCCGGCTGTTCTCGCGTCTATTGGCAGACCCATGAGACCAACCACACCGCGATGCAGCTCTACGACAAGGTCGCGAAGCGCTCGGGGTTCGTCGTCTATCGCAAGATGCTGTGACGCGCCGGCCGCCGCCCTGTGGATAAGTCGCTGTCGTCACGCCGGCGTAACAAAGCACGGCTAGGTTGCAGCCGCGTCTGATCAGCCCCCCGTCCTCGGATCACACGCCCCCCAGCGGTCCCCGTCAGTCGCCGCGTCTGACCGGGGCCGCCCCTTTTTGTGCCGCATGGCTGCCCAGCCGGCCGCCGATGGCCGCGCTGCTTGCGGGTCGATGCCGTGCGGGCCAAGATGCCGGGCCTTTTCACCGCCCCTCCCCACAGGATCGATTCCATGCAAATTCGCAACCTCGGCGGCTCCGGCCTGCGCGTTTCCGCCGTCGGCCTCGGCTGCAACAATTTTGGCCAGCGCACCGACCTCGAGACCTCGCGCAAGGTCATTCACAAGGCGATCGACCTCGGCATCACCCTGTTCGACACCGCCGACATCTATGCCGGCATGGGCGGCTCCGAGACCGTCCTCGGCGCCGTCCTCGGCGACCGCCGCAAGGACATCGTGCTGGCGACGAAATACTCCAAGCCGATGAGCAATGACGGCACCAAACAGGGCGCCTCGCGCCGCTACATCATGGAAGCGGTGGAAGCCAGTCTCAGGCGGCTGAAGACCGATTACATCGATCTCTACCAGCAGCACGACTACGATCCCCTGACGCCGATGGAAGAGACGCTGCGCGCGCTCGACGATCTCATGCGCCAGGGCAAGGTCCGCTATATCGGCAATTCGAACTTCCCGGCGTGGCGCATCGCCGAAGCCGAAATGCTGGCGCGGCAGATGAACGTTGGTCGCTTCATCTCCTGCCAGGACGAATACAGCCTCGTGGTCCGCGGCATCGAGAAGGATCTCTTGCCGGCCGCAGCGGAATACAGGCTCGGCCTGTTGCCGTTCTTCCCGCTGGCCAGCGGACTTCTCACCGGCAAATACCAGCGCGGCTCGGCGGCCCCCGCCGACACCCGCTTCGCCAAGGCCCCCGCGCTGAAGGACCGCTACGTCACCGCACGCAACGAGGACATCGTCGAAAAGCTGCAGGCGTTCGCGCAAGCGCGCGGCCACAGCATGCTCGAACTTGCCTTCTCCTGGCTCGCCCAGCGCCCGCAGGTCGCAAGCGTCATCGCCGGCGCCACCCGCGTCGAACAGGTCGAGCAGAACGTGAAAGCTGTTGGCTGGACACTGAGCGCGGACGAGATGGCGGAGGTGGATGGGATGACGACATGACATGCGGCGCGCTCTCGCTCCCTCGCCCCGTTCTTCACGGGGAGAGGGTCGGGGTGAGGGGCTCTCTCCACGAGCCGTGAATGAGGTGAGACCGGTACCCCCTCACCCGGATCGCAAGAGCGATCCGACCTCTCCCCGCAAAATGCGGGCAGAGGTTATCCCACCAACCCCTGCATCGGCTTCGCGGCGCTACTGTCCGGGAACACCGTCTCCGCCAGCACCCGGTCGGCGAGGCCGAACTGGTCCTTCAGCACGCCCTTCATCACCGCGCGCAGGTCGGTGGTCGGCGCGAGGTCGCGGCCCTGGTAGAGATTGGCGGGCTTCAGCCCGGGCCAGTCTGCGATCACCCGCCCGCCCTTCACGGCGCCGCCGGCGAGCAGCGCGAGCGTGCCCGTCCCGTGGTCGGTGCCTTGCGTGCCGTTGATGCGCGCGGTGCGACCGAATTCGGTGGCGACCACGATCGCGGTGTCGCGCCAGCGCGGCCCCATCCCGGTCTCGAATTCAGCGAGCGCGCCGTCGAGCCCGCCGAGCAGTTGCGCGAGCCGGCCGACCGGGCCGCCTTCATTGGCATGGGTGTCCCAGCCGTCGAAGGCGAGCGCGCCGATCCGCGGACCGTCGTCGGCGGCCATCAGCTTGGCCGCGCCGCGCGCCACCAGCCGCATCGCGCCGGCGCCGTTGGTGCCCGGCTTCGGCTTCATGTCGTCGCCCTGCGCGGTCTTGTCGAGCGCGATGCCCTGCTTCAACGCGCCGGCCAGCGCGGGGTCGCGGTGCTGATAGAGTTCGACGAGCCGCATCGCAGTATCCTCGGCGGCCTGCGGCAGCGCAACCGGCGCCCAGCCGACCGTCGGCGCCGCGCCGCGCAACACCAGCGGCGTGGTCGGCCCGACCGCAAGCGCGCTCGTCACCCGCTCAGCCCTAGGCAACCCTTCCAGCGCGCGGTTGAGCCAGCCTGACTGCACGCGGCCGGGACCGGCAAAGCCGCTTTCGAGCACGTCCTGCCCGTCGAAATGCGAACGGTCGCGATACGACGTAGCCGCCGCGTGAATCACCGCGGCTTTCTTTTCGCGGTACATCCGCGCGAGTTCCGGCATCGCCGGATGCAGCGCGAAAAACGAATCCAGCGGCAGCGCCGCGTTCGGACCACTCAACGCGAGCGCGATCGCGCCATGCAGCCCCGCGTAATCGGGATCGCCGATCGGTGCGACGGTGGCGAGCCCGTCGAGCGCGCCGCGCAGAATGACGACCACCAGCCGCGGATCGCGACCATCGGCGGCGCGTGCGAATTTCGGCAAATAGGCCCACGCCGCAAAGGAGGCGCCGCCGAGCAGCACGCCACGCCGCGAAATCGCCGGCGATCGCAGGCCTTCGCAACAATCCAGTGTCGGTGCCATCGAAATCATCTCCTCTGGAATTCCGGCGACATCAACAGCAGCGCCAGCGCCTGCTGGCGCGATTCCGCGCGTTCAATCGCCCGTCGCGTTTCGACCGATGCCGCATCCGCGGCGACCAGTTCGAGCAGGTCACGCGGATCGATGCCGTCGGCGAGCCGCGAGGCAATCTGCGCTGATATGTCGAGCCGCAGCTTGACGCCCTCCGGCGACGCCCAGGCCGCACTGGTATCGGGAAAACCGTTCGGCCCGGCGGGCGACCATAGTGGCTGGCCCAGCGTGTTGAGACCGCCGAGATAGCGGCCGGGATCATTCGGGATCCGCGCCAGCAGCCGGCCCGCCGCCACCAGGAATTCGTAGGGCGTTCGCATCTTGGACAGCGGCGCCTTCCAGGCCTCCTCGGAATCCACCAGCGCCAGCGCCAGCGCCTTGAGGTCGCCGTCGGCTTTCGCAAAGACTTCGGCCAGTTGCGCCACCAGTGCGGGCGGCGGATCGTCGGCGACGAAGTGGCGAACGAACTTGCCGGCGATGAATTTGGCGGTTGACGGATGACGCGCGATATCTGACAGCACCGCCTCGCCCTGCGCCACGCCGGCGGCGTCGTAGATTTTTCCCATCACGCGCTGCGCGCCGGGCTGATGCGCATTGGCGTTGAACACGAAGCTGCCCGGCGCGCCCAATTGTCCGAGCCTGCCCGCATAGGTCCAGCCGGTGATGATGTTGGCCAGCGCCGTCACGTCGTCCTGCGAGTAGCCGCCGCCGACGCCGAGCGTATGCAATTCGAGGATCTCGCGCGCGAGATTTTCGTTCAGTCCGCGGTTGCGGTTTTTACCGGCCCGCGAATCCGGACCCAGCGATTGCTGGTTGTCGAGGAAGAACAGCATCGCCGGATGCTGCTCGACCGCCTTCAGCATGTCGCCGAAACGGCCGAGCACGTGCGGCCGGATCGCCTCGCGTTCGAACGAGCCGGCCCACATCCGCGCCGGCCCGCCCTTGTTGGCGGAAATGCAGAAATGATTGGACCAGAACACCACGAGACGTTCGACGAAGCCGCAATCGGCGATGACGGCGCGTTGCAGCCGGGCGAGTGCCTCGGCGCGAAAGGTCTTCTGGATGATGTTGAGTGGTGGCGGCGGCGGCTTCGGCGCATTCGGTCGCATCGCCTCGGCCGGAACCATGGTCGCATCGGGATTTTCCGGCGGCTTGGCCGGCTGCTCCCTCGACGGTTCTGTTGGCGGTTCTCTTGGCGCCATGTCCATGGCGATGCTGTTGAGCGAGAGGTTTCGCCGCTGCCCTTTCGCATCCGGCGGCGGTTGACCTTCGGGGGCCGGCGGCGGCGCCGACTTGGCCGCCGCGTCGCGCGCCTGCTGGATCTCGAACTGATAGTCGAATACCGCCTTGCCGAGCGCCGGCGTCGATTGCAATCCCGGCACTTCGAGCAAGCCGGCGCTGGGGCGGCCAAGCTCCGCCTTGACGAAGCCGCGCGGATCGGATGCCGCATTGAGAAAATCGCCGGACGCGCCGCCGCGCGCGCCGAAACCGAAGCGATGCAGCGCAACGAGAGCTGCTTGCGAATCGCGGGCCATCGGGCTTCCCTTGTTTCCCTTGCGGTTTCTCGGGGCGTATAGTGGCCCGCCAATATAGCGTGCTTCGACATGAACCCGGGATTAATTCCGCGTCAGGATATGGCCTCGTTGATGACGAATCCTTTGGAAGATCAGCCCGCGCGCCGCCTCGCCTGCGAGGACTGCGGAACCGAATTCGGCTGCAACTTGTCCGGCCCATGCTGGTGCAATGACGAAGCGTTCCGGATGCCGATGCCGGTGGACGGCGGCGATTGCCTCTGCCCGGACTGCCTGCGCAAACTCGCCGGGCGACTCGCGGACGCAGGTGCGGCGTGAGTGGAAAATGGAACGTCAGCGCCGTGCTGCTCGACATGGACGGCACCCTGCTCGACACCGAAAAAGTCTATTTCAACAGTCTCGTCGCGGCGCTCGACGCGGCCGGCTATGCCGATGATTCCGTCGCGCTGTGCCACGCCATGGTTGGCCTGCCCGGACCGACCTGCGAGGCGATGCTGCTCGATCGCTATGGCGCAGACTTTCCGCTCGCCGAGATCAACCGCGCCTTCCTCGTCAATCGCGACCGCTTGATCGAGGCCGGCCTGCCGCTCAAGCCGGGGACGTTAGATCTGCTCGATGGATTGGCCGCCGCCAATTGCCCGACGGCAATCGTGACCTCGTCGTCGCGGCGCAACGCCGAGCGCAATCTATCGCTCGCCGGAATCCGCCCACGCTTCGACACCATCCTGACGCTCGACGACGTCGTCAACGGCAAGCCCAGCCCGGACCTCTACCTGCTCGCCGCCGCGCGCCTCGGATTTGCGCCGCAGCTCTGCGTCGCCGTGGAAGATTCCAACCACGGCGTCGCCGCTTCCCACGCCGCCGGCGCGATCACCATCATGGTGCCTGATATGGCGCCGCCGACTGACGAGACGCGCGCCAGATGCGCCGCCGTGCTGCCGGATCTGAATGCGGTGCTGGCCATGCTGCAAGCGCGCGGCGCGTTTAGTCGTCATTCGCCCTAGCCGTCATTGCGAGCGAAGCGAAGCAATCCATCGTGCCGCAAGCGGAGAAATGGATTGCTTCGTCGCTTCAGCGCAAAATTGCTTTGCCATTTTGTCGCGAGCTCCTCTCAATGACGGAGGACTACCGCCCTGGCCGCCTCCGCTTCTCCCGCGCCGGAAGCGCGGCGTCGATCAACGCGTGCGCCGCCTCGCCCGCCGTTTCCATGTAGCTGGGATCGCGATGCAGCAGCACGACGGCAAAGGAGCCGTCGAGCAGCAAGAGGATTTGCCGTGCGAGCCGCAAGGGCTGAGCGATACCTTCCGCGGCGAAGGTCGCGCGCAGCCATTCCTCGAACTTCTTCTTGTGCGCGGCGCCGATCCTGATCGCAGGGTGGCCTGGCATGTTGGCGAGCTCGGCCGAGGTGCGCAGGAAGCCGCAGCCTTTCCACTTCGGATGCCGCGCCGATCGCGCCAGATTGCGAAAGATCGCCTCGACCTTCGCCGGCAGGCCGCCTTCCGCGTCCGAAAACCATTGCCTGAACAGCGCGAGGTTGGGCTGATCGCGCCCGGCAAGATAGGCCGCGACGAGATCGTCCTTGCTCCTGAAGTGATAATACAGCGTCCGCTTGGTGACGCCGGCCTTCGCGGCCACGGCATCGACGCTGACGCCGCGGATGCCGTCATTGTAGAACAGCGCGTTGGCCGCCGAGATGATGCGTTCGCGCGTCGGTATACCGGATCGTGCCATCGCAGCCATGTATACCAACCAGTGAATATACTCAACGCCGCTGGACTTCTAGGCTCACTCAATCAAAACCTTTGCGGAGCCTTCCGATGTCCGATCCCATCCTGCTCGAAATCAGCGACGGCATTGCGCTGGTCAGGCTCAACCGTCCCGACAAGCTCAACGCACTGAACTACGCGCTGATCGACCGCCTGATGGCGGTGCTGGATGCGATCGAAACCGACGACGCCGTGCGTGCCGTGATCCTGACCGGCGCGGGTGAACGTGCGTTTTCCGCCGGCGCCGACATCCACGAATTCTCCGGCAGCATCCGCCGGGGTCGCGATACCGCGATCCGCGACTTTGTCCGCCGCGGCCAGGCCATGACCGCGCGGCTGGAAGCGTTCCGCAAACCTGTCATCGCGGCCGTGAACGGCCTCGCCTTCGGCGGCGGCTGCGAGATCACCGAGGCGGTCCATCTCGCCATTGCCAGCGAGCGCGCGCGATTTGCAAAACCGGAAATCAATCTCGGCATGCCGCCGACCTTCGGGGGAACGCAGCGGCTGCCGCGGCTCGCCGGCCGCAAGCGCGCGCTTGAACTGTTATTGACCGGCGATCCGTTCTCGCCGCAGCGGGCGCACGAGATCGGTTTGGTCAACAGCGTCGTGCCGCACCAGGCGCTGCTGCCCGCCGCGCACGAGTTGGCAAACCGGATTGTCAGGCATTCGCCGCTCGCGATCGGCGGCATCATCACCGCGGTGACCCGCGGGCTGAACATGACGATTGCCGAAGGGCTGCAGGTCGAGAGCGAGCAGTTTGCGGCGCTGGCGCCGACCGCCGACCTTGGCGAAGGTATCAATGCGTGGATGGAGCGCCGGACGCCGTGCTATCGCGGCTGCTGACATCGTGTGCGACACTCGCCGCGATCACCGTCCGCATGTCGTCGGCCAGTTCGCGGTAATGCAGGCCGAGGCGCAGATACAGCTCGCGCTTCTTCGTATCCCCCGTCAGCTTGCTGATCAGATCGCATTCTGCGGCGAGGGTCTCGAACCGCTCCAGTTTGGCTTCAAAGTGGGTCATGACGCGTCTCCCCTGAACGGCCACTTGGGAGAGCAGCTTACGCCTCGATATTGCGTCACAGCTAACATCGTTATCGGATAGAACTAATTTACAGCCTCGGCGATTGCGCCGACAGACGCGCAATCATTGCCTGCCGGCTTGCGCCGGCGAAGATCGAGGCTCACAGGTCAGTCGTGGTATCCAGGTGATCTTCGCGCCATCGGGCGCGCATTCGCGCGACCCGTTGGCTCCTCGCAGTGACGGTGGCGCGACCGTCCCTCTACCGCACCACCGCGGCGGTCTGCCCGAACAAAACCCTGCGCTCCTCCTCGGTGCGGTTGACCGGCTGGCCGAAATTCGGATTGACCTCTTTCGCCCTGGCATAGGCGCGCTCGGTGGCGGGCCGGGCGCGGATCGTCTCCAGCCAGCGCTTCAGATGCGGAAAATCGTCGATGTTCTGGCTCTGGTTCTTCCACGGCACCACCCATGGATAGGAAGCCATGTCGGCGATCGAATAGTCGCCGGCGATGAATTCGCGATCGGCGAGGCGCTTGTTGAGCACGCCGTAGAGCCGGTTGGTCTCGTTCACATAGCGGTCGATGGCGTATTTGATCTTTTCCTGCGCGTAGACATTGAAGTGATGGTTCTGCCCGGCCATCGGCCCGAGCCCACCCATCTGCCAGAACGTCCACTGGATCGCGTCGTAGCGGCCGTGGAGATCGGCGGGAAGGAATTTTACGGTCTTCTCGGCGAGATAGAGCAGCATTGCGCCGGATTCGAAGATCGAGATCGGCTTTCCGCCGCCCTTCGGTTCATGATCGACCATCGCGGGAATGCGGTTGTTCGGCGCGATCGTCAGAAACTCCGGCTTGAACTGCTCGCCCTTGCCGATCTGCACCGGGAAGATCTTGTAGGGCAGCCCGGTCTCCTCGAGGAACATCGTGATCTTGTGGCCGTTCGGCGTGGTCCAGTAGTAGAGATCGATCATGGGGCGTCCCATCCTGCTCATTGTCATGCTATCGCGAAGAACATGCGATTGCATGAAAATCATCGCAGAACGATACCCAAGTCAATGCCTGGAGTTGTGCCTCAAGGCGAGTTGATCGGCTGCCCCGTGCTGCCCGCAGCACGAGGCGCTCTCCCTCCGGATCAGGCGTGCAGCCAGAATGCGCTTTCGGCGAACTGATCGCCTTTCCACCAATTGAGGCTGCCGGTGCCGCGGCGGAAGTTCACGGCGCCGGCCTGGCTTTGCAGCGGCCTGGTGACTTCGCCCGCGGCGTTGCGCACCGCGCGATGGTCATTGGTTTCCGGCACTACCGCAACGATATGGCCCGACTTGCCGTCCTGCTTCCGTCGCGCCACGATCAAGCCGACCGCGCCGACATCAGCCTCCTGCTGCAGCTTGGTCAGCGTGCTGGTCTGGCGCCAGCCGAAGCGCGGTCCGAAGTCGCGCAGCCAGCGGAACAGATCGTTGGCGCGCACCTCCGTGATGGTGTTCTCGATCAGCGGCTGGACCGCCTCGCCTTGCGCCAGGCGCTCGATGGCGCCCGGAGTCCACCACACCCGCGGCAGGTACACGCCGGCCAGGAAACAATAGTCGTGCGCGTAGATGTTGCAGAAGGTCAGGCCACTGCGCGGCTTGTAGCGCTTGTGCGCCGCCTTGTCGGAAGCGAGATAGTCGATGATCGCGTCAAGGCCGCTCCGCAGTTCCTCCGGCGTCTCGCCCTTGCGCTTGGGCATATCGGGCTCGTTGAGCGAATGGGCGCCCGCGATCTCGGTTCGTCTCGTGATCAGGCCCGGCCGGCGCGGCATGAAGACCTCGACGATGCCGCTGGTGGGCGCGTCGCTCATCATCTGCACCACGGGAATGTCGCTGACGTCGGCCGGCGCCGGCACAAGGAACTCAGCCGAGGCGAAGCCGCGAATATGCGCACCGGACAGGCTGGTTTCGATTTCGATGAACTTCTTCACCGGCGTGCCCGTAACGGCGCGCACCGGATGACCGTCAGGCAATTGCGCGATCACGTTGCCGGTAGCCGGCGAACTGACCTTCGGCGCGCTGCGCACACGTAGGGGGCTGAGCTGCGTCTTGACGACCATGAACGGCCCGGTCGCCTCGACCGGCGTCGGCGGCGGGATGATCGCCTGGCCAGGCGGCGGTGGCGGCATTGCCGGCGAACCACCCGGCACCGGCACCGTGTGCGCCATGCGGATGAAGTCGAAAATCTGCTCGCCGTAGAATTTGTGGCCGTCGAAATGGCCCTGCTTCAGGCCCTTGCTCGGGTTGAAACTGCCGGTGTTGTAGGCGATCGCGACCGCCGTCAATTGCATGTCGGTGAGCTGTGGCTTGTTGAAGAGACCGATCTTCTTTGCCTTGTCGGTCAACTCGCCGATGGCCCTGCCGAGCGTCTCGCTGAACTTCTCGTAGCGCCTCTCGAGAAAATAGTCCGGATCGTCCTTGAAGAATTGCAGGTCGAGCTGGAACATACCGAAGCCGCGGCAGAACTTGCTTGCGTTCGACACCGGAAATCCCGGAATGAACCGTGCCATGTCCACCAGCGCCTGGCGCGCGATGGCAAACATTTCATCGCCTCTCGGAGCCGTCAGCAATTGAGCCTTGTTCTTCGGAAATGCCTTGCGGCCGCCGCTCGGTGGCTTGAAATCGATGGTGTCTCCGACGCAAAGCGCGAGGATGCGGTCCAGCGTCAACTGCGGCTTCTTGCGCAGGATCGGCCAGACGTCACCGGTCTCCTGACAGGCCAGCGCGACCATGAGATCCAGCGTGAACGGCGTGCCCGCGATCGCCGCTTCGACTTCAGCGTGGAAATTTTCCTTGAACCATTTCATATCGGCAATGTTCGGCATGGCAATATTCCCCCGCCTCATGTCGCGCAATGAACCCCTGATAAGGGCACGCCAACCTGAATAGGTGATGGCATCGCGGCGAAATATTGCCGCGCCCACATTCACGGAAACTTGTAATTGTCATCCGTGGGGATCAGTGACCGCGCCGGTTGTCGCGGAGGAATTTCGCGCCGCTCTCGGTGATCGCGACGCGCAGGCCGCGGCCGGCCGAAGGCTCCCGCGTGACATAGCCGCGGTCGACGGCGTCCTCCCAGATGGTGAGGCGCGGGCATGAGGTGCGCCACGTCTCGATCACGTCGGAATAAAGCCGCGGCTCGCGGCCGATCCATTCGACGAGATCGAGCACCAGGGGATCGGTCGCCTCAGTCATCGAGTGCCTCCCGTCGAAGTCGGACGTCAGAACGCCATCGCGCTGGTGCGCGAGAACAGCAGCCAGCCGCCGTAGAGGATGTAGTAGCCGGCAACCGTCGTGATGATCCGGTTCGCCCAGGTGCGAAACTGCGCGTCGCTCATCGCCTCAAGAATGCGCCGCGCCAGCGTGGTGCCGAGCATCGAGGCCGCGACCGCCACCGCCGCCAGCACCGGGTCGAGCGTCGAGGCCTGGTCGATGATGCCGCCGAAATAGATCAGCTTGGTGAAATGGCTCGCGACCTGGCAGGTCGCCTTGGTGGCGACCACCTCGCGGCGGCCGAAATTGCCGCCGAGGAAGAACGTGTCCATCAACGGACCGGAGACGCCGGTCATCAGCATCAGTCCCATGCAGATGAAGCCGTAGAACGAGCCCTGATAAATACTGTCGGGATTCGGCTTGATGTTCTTCGGCATCATCCGCGCCATGAACGGCGTCACGCCGAGCAGCAGCAGGGCGATCGGCTTGTCCGGCACGTAGCGGGTCACCGACCACATGCCGAGCGCCAGCGCGCAGCCGATCAGATAGACGAACACCGGCCGCCAGCGGATATGCGCCCGCCACAGAAAGGCGCGCCAGCCGTTCGAGGCCATCTGCGTGATCGCGTGCAGCACCATCGCGGTCGGCAGCGGCATCAGCATCAACAGCACGCCGATCAGGATCATGCCGCCGGCCATGCCGAACAGCCCCGACAGAAACGCCGTCGCGACCATCAGGACACCCAGCGCTGCGATCATCAACGGCGTCACGAAAAGTCTCCTGCATAGGCCCGCGGTTGAACTGCGCCTGACCGATTCAACCAAAAGAAACCACAGCTATTCTTGTGCCTTGCTTGTGAGTCAGGCGCAAACTGAGTTATCTTGCTCTGGCATAAGTTTTCCTGAGGGTTAGGTGCGGCGACTGCTCTTTCTCAATGGCATCAAGGCGTTCGAGGCGGCCGCGCGCACCGGCAGCTTCGCCGCCGCGGGCTCGGAGCTCAATGTGTCTGCCGCCGCGGTCAGCCGGATGGTGCACCTGCTGGAGGAGCGGCTCGGGGTGGCGCTGTTCGAGCGCAAAGCCAACCGCCTCGTCACCACGGCGGCCGGCCGTTCCTATCAGGGCGGGCTGACCCCGATCTTCGACGCGCTGGCGAGCCTGACCGCCCAGGTCACCGCGCCATCAAGCGTCCGGGTGCTGACCATCGGCGTCGGGCCGACCTTTGCGATGAAATGGCTGATCCCGCGGCTCGCCGATTTCCGGAAGGAAGAGCCTGATATCGACGTCCGCATCACCACCGGCGGCGCGGCGGTGCCGTTCGGCGAGGACTGGAGCTGCGGCATCAAGCTCGGCGACGGCGAATGGCCCGGCCTGATCGCCGAACCCTTGTTCGCCGCCGATCTGCTGCCGGTCTGCGCGGCACGGCTCGCCAACCAGCTCAGGCGTCCCGCCGATCTGAAGGGGCCGACCTTGCTGCGGGTGGCGCATTCGCCCGACGACTGGCCGGCATGGCTGGAGGCCGCCGGCACCGCCCGCATCACCGCCCGCGGGACGGAATTCGAATTCTACGGCCAGGCGCTGCAGGCCGCGGTCGACGGCCTCGGCATCGCCATGGGTATCCGCCCCTATATTGACGACGACCTCGCCGCCGGGCGATTGGTTGCACCCTTCGCGTTAAGCGTTCCGAAGGGCATGCGCTGGTACCTCGTATATCGGGGTTTCAGCACTGCCCAACGCGACTTCACTGCCTTCCGCCGCTGGATCATCCGTGCGGCGGCGGAACCTGCCCTGCGCCGCAAGAGTCAACGCCATGCCGGATGAGACCATCGAAACGCTCGTGATCGGCGGGGGCCAGGCCGGCCTCACCATGAGCCACCGGCTGAAGCAGCGCAGCCGGCCCCATCTCGTGCTGGAGCGCCGCCGCATCGCCGAACGCTGGCGCAGCGAGCGCTGGGACGGGTTGAAATTCCAGTTTCCGAACTGGTCGATACGGCTGCCGGAGTTTCCGTTTCCGCACGACGATCCCGATGCGTTTTCGGACACCGACACCATCATCAGATACATCGAGGCCTACGCCGACTTCGTCGCGCCGCCGATCCGATGCGGCGTTGCAGTGACGCGGCTGTCGCAGCGCGACGGCGGAGGATTTCTCGCCGAGACCACGGACGGCGCGATCACAGCCAGTAACGTCGTCGTCGCTACCGGCCCCTATCAGCGCAATATCATCCCGGACATCCTGCGCGATCATCCCGTGTTCCAGGTCCATGCCGCCGACTACCGGAATCCCGAACAGCTTCCGCCGGGCGCGGTGCTGGTCGCCGGCGCCGGCGCGTCGGGCGCGCAGATCGCGGAGGAATTGCAGCGCGCCGGTCGCCACGTCTATCTGTCCATCGCACGGCACCGCCGCCTGCCCCGTCGCTATCGCGGCCGCGACCTGGTCTGGTGGCTCGCCGAAATGCGGCTCGACCAGATGACGCCGGAGGAGCGCGGATCGGCGCGACTTGGCCCCGTCATCTCCGGCGCCTATGGCGGCCGCACCATCGACTTCCGCAATTTCGCCGCCGACGGCATGACCTTGGTCGGGCGCCTGGCGGCGGCGCAAGACGGCGTGATCGAGATCGCGCCGGGCCTTGCCGACAGCCTGTTCGACGGCGACCTCGTCTACAGCACCTTTCTCGGTACGGTCGATGCCTATGCGAAGCGGCGCCAGCTCGAGCTACCCGAGGATGCCGACGCCCACACGAGGGTCGCCGACCCGCCATGCGTCACTGCGCCGCTGACGCATCTCGACCTCGCCGCCACGGGCATCTCGTCGGTGATCTGGTCGACCGGCTACGGCGTCGATTTCGGCTGGATCGATGTTCCCGTGATCGATGAACGCGGCGAGGCGGTTCACCACAAGGGCGTCTCTGATGTGCCCGGGCTCTACTTCCTCGGCCTGCAATGGCTGTCGAAGATGAACTCCTCGTTCCTATCAGGCGTCGGCGACGACGCCGCCGTGCTCGCCGACCATATCGCGGCGCGCAGTCCGTAGGACGTGACGCGAACCGCCGCATCCGCGGAACCGCAAAAAATCCGTCGCATGTGAACCCGTTCACATCTGCGCTGTCCCCGCCGTGCTGTTGTGGGCGATACGGGCAATTCCGGGGGATGCGCCATGATTTACGGCGGCTTTGAAATTCAGTCGTTCGAAGCGGGGAGAGGGCTGTGGCACGCGAGAATTCAACGGACCGACCATGCGCCGGTCGTGATCGATGGCATGGCGTTCCCGACCCTCGAAGTCGGCTTCGCGTGGTCGGATCCGGAAGCGGCGATCGCAGACGCGAAAGCCCATATCGATCGTTTCAGCCCGCGGTTTGTGAATCCATAAATACCGGCGCGCTGCCCGGCCGCATCGCACTGCCTTCGGCCGAACAGACCCTGCAGGCTACGCCGGTGCTTTCGAGTTGCCCGGATTGCAGCGCCGCGCTGTCGGTGCTGCGCGTCATCCCCGGCCGTGCCGGCGCCGAATACTGGACCATGCGCTGCACGCGCTGCGGCGGGATTCATCTGGACATCATCAAGCCCTCGCCGTCCCCGCTGACAGCGTAAGTCGCGGCCCCGCCGTTCAGCGTAGCGCCGCGCTCGACACCCTGAAGGTGTCGACCGGCGTCGCCGGCTGTGTCGTGCTGGCCTGCGCTGCGACGGCCACGGCGGCGTGCGTCTGCGCATCGGCGCTGGTCCCGCGTGCCGCGTTGCGGATATTGGTCAGCCCGGTCACGGCGTTGTACCAGAACGGCGCGCCGAGCCCGACCAGCAGTCCGCCGAGGAAGAGGTAGAACCAGACAGGTGGTGAGGTCGGCACCTGCACCCATACTTCCCGCTGCCAGCGATTCTTGCCGCAATCCTTCCAGAGCGATTCGAGCCCTTCGCCTTCCTTCTTGTTCGGGTCCTTGCAGGTCCACGCCCACTGGGACATCTTCGCCCGGTCGATGCGTTCCTCGTTCCAGCCGAGCGGCAGGCCGAGATCGGCATATTGCTCGACCGTCGAATTCGCCTTGGCGATCGCTTCCTTCCAGTCGTTCTTCAGGGTTTCGATCTGCTTCTTGACCTCCTCGGGCGTCAAGCTCGCGTTCGGATCGATGTCTTTCAGCGCCTTGGCGGCCTCGGCGGCCGCCTTGTGTTGCGCGGTAATCGCCTCGCTCTGCTCGATCACCTTGGCGCGGGCGTTGGGATCGCGCAGATAGGTCTTGAACAGATCGACCGCATCGACGTGGGCGAGGAGCGCCAGCGCCATCGCCACCCCAACCGACAACAGCCGCGCCCGGCCCTCGAAATAGACGCTGGCTTCCTTGCCGAACGCCTCGAACTTCTGCGCGACGTCCTTCAGCACGGTATCGACGGCATCCGCGGCCGCGCCGCCGGCACCCCGCGCGGCATTGTTGGCCGCGATATTCGCCGCCGCAATCGCCTGCCCGACATCGATGCTGCCGAGCCGCTCCATGAACTCGGCGGGCGTCATCGCTGCAAGGTCGCGGCCGCTCCACAATCCGAACGCTCGCGGCGGATTGGCCGCCACCTGCTGCGGCGCATCGGTCGGCGTGGCCTTGGGCGTCACGCCCATCGGTGCGCGGTTGGCGCTCATGCGCTCGACGAAGGCGGTGCGCACACCCGCCAGCAATTCCACGACGCGATCGTTGCGCGCGGCGACGGCAATTCCAGGATCGGCCGCCACGGCGCGCGTGATCGCCGGGACGACATATTTGGCCAGCACCTGATCGAACATCTGCCCGAGCACGTATTTGAGCCCGGCTTCGCGCATCGAGAACACGCGGTGAATGATTTCGACAAATGACGAGACCACCAGCGACAGCGCGAGCATCGTGATCGCGAACGCCAGTGCGGCTTCGATGAGCTGCATTGACTCCCCCTCTGATTATCTCGCCGCATTCAATCACAGGCTGTCTTGCGGTCAACACGTCTCCTCACACTATCAAGGCATCCTGCACATCCTCTGTTCGGTGAAGGGCGCCCTCGCAATGTCAGTGGTTGGCAGCAGTTCCGGCGCCGCCGCACGACCTGCGGATCGACAACACGGGACGGCGAGTTCGGCCTTTTCAGCGGCCTGCGGCAGTCCCATATTGCGGGCATGGCGAAGAAACCCGACCCTCCCAAAAAATCAGGCAAGACTCCGAAATCCAAGGCACACCGGCCCGACGTTCAGCCGATCGGGCCTGCGCTGGCGGAACTGCTCAATCCCGCTCTCAACCGCGGCGATGCCGGCATGGGCTCCGGCACCGGCCTGCAGCCGCCGCCGGACAACTCCTGGGACCGCCGCGCCGGCGGCGAGGCGGCCGCGCATCGTGCGCGCGCCTCGACCAAAGGCATGGGCGACGACGTCGCCAAACGCGATGCCGGACACGGCCTCGAGGAAGCCCCGCAAGCCAACTACGGCACCTCGGCCACCATCCCGACCCTCGACCCTGAGCTCGCGCGCCAGCTCGGTCTGCCGACGGCCGAGGACGACGACGAAGCGCTCGCCCGCCCGCCGCGCAGCAAGATGGAATCGCTTGGCGTCAAGGCGACCGCCGACGCGCTGGAGAACCTGATCCGCGACGGCCGCCCGGAATTCCGCAAGGACGACGGCTCGATGAGGGTGTGGACGCCGCACCGGCCGCCGCGCCCGGAAAAATCCGAAGGCGGCGTGCGCTTCGAGATCAAATCCGAATACCAGCCGAGAGGCGACCAGCCGACCGCGATTGCCGAACTGGTCGAGGGCATCAACCGCAACGACCGCACCCAGGTGCTGCTCGGCGTCACCGGCTCGGGCAAGACCTACACCATGGCCAAGGTGATCGAGGCGACGCAGCGCCCGGCGCTGATCCTCGCGCCGAACAAGACGCTCGCCGCGCAGCTTTACGGCGAGTTCAAGAACTTTTTTCCCGACAACGCCGTCGAGTATTTCGTCAGCTATTACGACTACTACCAGCCCGAAGCGTATGTGCCGCGTACGGACACCTACATCGAAAAAGACTCCTCGATCAACGAGCAGATCGACCGCATGCGCCACTCGGCGACGCGCGCGCTGCTGGAGCGCGACGACGTCATCATCGTCGCCTCGGTGTCCTGCATCTACGGTATCGGCTCGGTCGAGACCTACACCGCGATGACCTTCGCGCTGAAGAAGGGCGAGCGCATCGACCAGCGCCAGCTGATCGCCGACCTGGTCGCGCTTCAGTACAAGCGCACCCAGGACGACTTTACCCGCGGCACCTTCCGGGTGCGCGGCGACGTCATCGACATCTTCCCGGCGCACTATGAGGACCGCGCCTGGCGCGTGAATTTGTTCGGCGACACCGTCGAGAATATCGAGGAGTTCGATCCGCTCACCGGCCACAAGCAGGACGATCTCGAATTCATCAAGATCTACGCCAACTCGCACTATGTGACGCCGCGCCCGACGCTGGTGCAGGCGATCAAGTCGATCAAATCAGAGCTGAAAATGCGGCTCGACGAGCTGAACAATCATGGCCGCCTGCTCGAAGCGCAGCGGCTGGAGCAGCGCACCACCTTCGACCTCGAAATGATGGAGGCGACGGGAAGCTGCGCCGGCATCGAGAACTATTCGCGCTATCTCACCGGGCGCCGCCCCGGCGAGCCGCCGCCGACGCTGTTCGAATATGTCCCGGACAATGCGCTTGTCTTCGCCGACGAGAGCCACGTCACGGTGCCGCAGATCGGCGGCATGTTCCGCGGCGACTTCCGCCGCAAGGCGACGCTGGCCGAATATGGTTTCCGCCTGCCCTCCTGCATGGACAACCGTCCGCTGCGGTTCGAGGAATGGGACATGATGCGCCCGCAATCGGTCGCGGTCTCGGCGACGCCGAGCGGATGGGAGCTGAACGAAAGCGGCGGCGTGTTCGTCGAGCAGGTCATCCGTCCGACCGGCCTGATCGATCCGCCCGTCGACATCAGGCCCGCGCGGACGCAGGTCGACGACCTCGTCGGCGAGGTTCGCGCCACCGCCGCGGCCGGCTATCGCTCGCTGATCACCGTGCTGACCAAGCGCATGGCGGAGGACCTCACCGAGTATCTGCACGAGCAGGGCATTCGCGTCCGCTACATGCACAGCGATATCGACACGATCGAGCGCATCGAGATTATCAGAGACTTGCGGCTCGGCGCATTCGACGCGCTGGTCGGCATCAACCTGTTGCGCGAGGGCCTCGACATTCCCGAGTGCGCGCTGGTCGCGATCCTCGACGCCGACAAGGAAGGTTTTCTGCGCAGCGAGACCTCGCTGATCCAGACCATCGGCCGCGCCGCGCGCAATGTCGACGGCAAGGTGATCCTGTACGCTGATCAGATGACCGGATCGATGGAACGGGCCATCGCCGAAACCAACCGCCGTCGCGAGAAGCAGGTCGAGTACAACGAGGCCAACGGGATCACGCCGGAGAGCGTGAAGAAATCGATCGGCGACATCCTCAACTCCGTCTACGAGCGCGACCACGTGCTGGTCGAGATCGGCGACGGCGGCATGGCCGATGACGTGATCTCGATCGGCCATAATTTCGAGGCGGTGCTGTCCGACCTCGAAACCAGAATGCGCGAAGCCGCCGCCGACCTGAACTTCGAGGAAGCCGCGAGACTCCGCGACGAAGTCAAACGCCTGCGCGCGACCGAGATGGCCGTCGTCGACGATCCCACCGCCAAGCAGCGCAGCGTGCAGAAGCAGGCCGGCGCCTATGCCGGCACCAGAAAATACGGCGACGCCGCCAACCTGCCGGTGAGCGCCATGAAGAAGAAAGGTGTACAGGCCGCCCTGAAATCCAGCCGCGGTGGCTCCCCCTCTCCTCGTTCTTTACGGGGAGAGGGTCGGGGTGAGGGGCTCTCTCCACAAGGCGGTGCCTCAACCAAAGTCCACAAGCCCCATCTCGACGAAATGCACGGCCCGGAATCCCTGCCCTACCGCCCCGACGCGGCAAAGCCGCGCAAGCCCGAATTCGGCTCCGGCAGCAAGATCTTCCAGCCGACCAATTCGCGCGAGTCGGGCCCGGAGTTCGGGCCGTCGCCACGGTCGACCGGCGGCGCGCCGGGACGGCGGGGAGGATGGAAGAAGCGATAGCGCGGCACCGCCGGCGTCTATCGCTCGTTTCGCATGTAAGGGCTCTTCTCGGAATAAAGCTTCAGCGCCGGATCATCTGCAATGATGCGCGCCGCCGCTTCTGTCCGCATCGGCTTCGTACTTTGCCGGTCACCCGAGAAGCTCCACGCCGCCACGCCAACCGCCAGCATCGCGGCCCAGATGATAATGAAGTCCTTCGTCATCGCTGCCTCCACACAGGCTGCAATGCAGAAACGATGCCAGCATACATCAATCAGGCTACCCGCGCACCGCTCGCCTGCCGCGATATGCGCCGGTCTGGCATGTCCAATCTGATGCGTGGAACTTCCAGCGCGCATTCCTGCCTTGCGAAGGCTCGCGGTTCCCTGGTCCAAGAGATGTCAAGATTTCTCCCCCTTTTGGGCCTCGATGGAGCGTAACGCGTGCGAGGACATCACAAGGAGGCATCCTTCAATGCCGACCGAAGACGGCTTAAATCCGGACCAGAATTTGCCCCTCTTCCTGGCCGATGAACCGGCGCAGCGGGGTACCAGGAAAACCTGGAATAGATCTGTTCTTTCGTTCGCCGTCCTCGGTGCGGGCGTCTGGCTTATTGCGGCATCGGCGCTGGTTGTCGCGCTGCTATCGGCAGGAGTTCCAGCGCGCGTGTCTGCATACCTCACGGCTTCGATCGCCGATGTCACGGCTTCGCTGACCAGCAAAACGTCGCTTCAGCCTGGCCCCGACCAATCAACGCCGCCGGCGATTCAAGATACCGCCATTATCCAGGATACCGCCGCTATCCGGGATACCCCCGATGTCCAGGCTTTGCCGCCGAGGACCAGCGACGCGCCGGCCCCCGAACAAGTTGCCGCCGGGCCTGAACTTGCGGAGTCACGCGACAGCCTGATCAGCCAGTTCGAGGCCTGGGCGGCCGAGAGAGAAGCGCGAGGCAAGCTGGAAGACGCACAGCCCGTTCAGGACAGGCCGGCATCCGTTCGAGAGACCCCGACACGGGTCGCGCAGGAAGCAGAGGTTGCGAAGGATGAACCGGCAGCGCGCCGGCCCAGCCAAAAGCGCCGGCACGTTCGCGCCACCCGCGAGGCACGCGCGGAATTGCGACCCGCGCACGATCGCCGAAAGGTCAGGCGGGTAGCGGCCCCTCCGGCAGATGCCCGGGCACCGGAACAGGTCGAGCCTGTCCAGCCTCCGCAGCCACCGTCGTTCCTGCAGAGCCTCGGCTGGAGCAATTAGTTAGGCCTGGCCGACTGCGGTCCATCGCGACGAGAAAGTATCATTCCGGGACTGCCACTTCGCGACGCCGGAATGATGACTTGTTATCGCCTATCGGCGGCTACTCCCTAAAAGTAATAATGCCGGTTTGACCCATCATGGTCGCCGGACTTCATGCAACAGGCTTTGAAACCTGCGCCTTGAGCCGCACGGACATAGATCGTTGCGGCCGAGCTTTTCCATCAGCTCGACGCTGCCGTGGACGACGCGCTGTCCGCGCTTGACATGGGTTTCCGAAGGGAAGGACTTCCGCCGCTTACGCGTGATGCTGAAAGCTGGGGAGGTTTTCGAGATCACGATGCTTGCGCATGACACACCTCCATAGGTTCGATAAGCGGCCCATTGCCGCGCGGCGTAGCTAGCATACACCGGTGAAATTGCAAACTTGCGCACCGGAAAAGATACGGAAACAGTTCTCTCTTACGCCGCCTTCGATCCCTGCGGTTGAGCAACCAGATCAACGCCAAGCGCGTGAAGCGCCTGCGCAAGAGCGCCATCTGAAGCTTCTGCTTCGCATCCGCTCCTGCGCGGTTTCGTCGCAATGTTGTGGAGCGAACGGATGACTATAGTTATCCTATCATGACCTACGTCATCGTCATCGATCCGCGCATTGCGCGCTTTGGTCTGCACGCCGGTCGCCTCCACGCAGGCGGTTAGCCGGACGGCTTGCCGCGCCGTCCGGACTCTTTCATCAGCTTCCATTCGTCTTGCTGACCTCTGGGCGGTCAGCCCTGGAACACAGAAAGGACGGTGCCGTGCGGCCTCTTCCAAGAATCTCGTTGATTGCATCGCAGTACCCGCGCCTCGAACAGTTCGTGCGCGTCGCAGTTCAACGGGGAGATCGGGAATGCCAGCTTCCTCATGGGGCGGCGCGAAGAAGAAGAACGCAATTCGACGACGACCCCGGACCACCTGCAGCCTGAGAAGAAGGAAAAATCACGTGACCAACATCGATGCCAGCCTGCCCCGCAGGCGAGAACCGACGCTCCCCGACATCAGGGTTACCGAGGACGAGTTACGCCGGCTCAGTTCCCTCGCCAACTCGGGCATGGAACGCTTCCCGCGCGTTGCTCACTTTCTCGCCCGGGAAATGGAGCGTGCGTCGGTCGTGACCGACGATGGCGACCTGCAAGGCGTGGTCAGGATGGGATCGAAGGTGACGTACCGGGACGATGAGACGGGCGCCGCCCGGGATGTCGTGCTGGTCTATCCGCATGAAGCAAACATCGAACTCGGCCGCATCTCGGTCCTGACGCCGGTTGGGGCCGCCCTCATCGGCTTGTCGGTGGGACAACGCATCGCGTTTCAGACGCCTGGCAGCGGGACCAAGTCCATCACGGTGCTCGCAACGTCCCATTGAAGGACGGAATGAGTGCAAATTCGCCTGCCGCTCGTAACCGAGCGGCACATTCCATTTCATGCCCGTTACCCCCACCGCCGGTATTGCCAGCCTCATCTCGCTCGTCACCAGTTGAGCGCGGCGAGTTTGCTTCTGGTGTGCTTCGCGCGCATAGCGCCCACGGCGGTGATGGCCTACCGCCAAAGGGCGCGGCGCAAAAAGCTTTTGGCCGAGCGCGTAATACTTTCAGAAACTTTAAATCCTTTTGCTGATTGATCGTCTTATCGATCCGTTCACAATGGGCCGCGACCGCGAGAGCCGGCCCGAATGCAGGTGGGAAGGGCGAATGACCGAGGGATCGAACCGCCAGCGCGTGCTGGATTTCCTCAACGTCCTGTATTCCGGCGACATCGACGCCGCGCTGGACCGCTGCACCGACGACGTCGAATCCCTCGCCAATGCCCCGATCGACATCCTGCCGCATATGGGCCACCGCCGCGGCAAGGCCGAACTGCGCGAGATGTGGGAAGCGGTGAGCGCCCGCTATTCCGAGCTGCGCTGCGAAGTGCCGTTCCTGATCACCGAGGACGACAGGGCCGCCGCCTTCATCCGCGTATACTTCCGCAAGAGCATCAATCAGCGCATGGTGCAGTTCGATATCGCCGGCTTCTACTCGCTGCGCGACGGCAAGATCAGCCATATCAGGGAAGTCATCGATACCTTCGATCTGGTCCAGCAGTTGCTCGAACGCGACGTCGCCGCGATCCTGACCGGCCGACGGTCCACCCCGATGTAGCGTTGTTATCCACCTGTCGTTCCATTTGTACATCCGCGCGGCAAGCCTGCGCGTTGCCTGTTTTTCCCACAGCCGTTGAACCCAATCGTTCCGTCCGTGACACACCACAAGGCCGTTTCCGGACAAGAAGAACGTATGAAGATCGCGCTGCTGGCTTTGCTCGGTTTGGCGTTGGGGACATTGGGGGGCGCGGCGCTTGGCATCGGGGCCGGGCTGGCCTGGGTGGAAATCTTTAAAACCTCGAGTTTTGAAGGCTATAGCGGGATGCTGGTGTTCTTCACCTTCATGCCGGCCGGCGCCGCGATCGGCGGTATCGGCGGCGCCCTGCTGTTCGGCATCCTTTCCATTCGCGACGCCGAGATCGCCATCGAGCGCGAGCCGGTCCACCACCGGGAGCGCTGATTCCGCCCGAAATCGCTGCATTTGTGCAATGCAAAAAATGACAATTGTATTTCGGCCGAACTCCACTATTTCTGGCCGCAACAGTGAATGTCGGCATGGCCGCCCGGCGTCGATGAAGACGCCCGGCCGGGCTTGATTGCCGTTTTGTATTCCAGCTTCCAAGGACCGCATCAAATGACAGAGCACAGTCTCTGGCGTTTCTCGCGCGCGTTGCATCGCGCCGTCAACGAACGCCAGCCCGAGGATATCGAAGCCCTGCTCGACGAGGACGTCGAATGGTCGATCTATGGCCCGGTCGACCTCTATCCGTTCTTCGGCGCACGCCGCGGCAAGGCGGCGGTGATGGATGTGATCAGGCAGATCGCCGACAATTTCCGCGTCCACCGCTTCGACCGCGAATCGATCATGCTGGGCGTCGACTCGGCGTCCTCGATGATGCGCTACTCGCTGACGGCGCTGGATTCGAACAAGCCGATCAGCCTGCGCATCGCCCATTTCGCGCAGTTCAAGGCCGGCCGGCTGACCAATCTGCGCGTGCTGGTCGACACCTTCGATCTCGTCGAGCAGACCGTGGGCTATCCGATCCACCTGCAGCGGATCGCGGTGTAGCCGTTTCCGTTCTGTCTTGCGTTATCGTCATGCCCGGACAAGAGCGCGAAGCCGTCTTCGCGATACAGTGTCGGGCATCCACGTCCCCTGCTCCGCCAGCCCCGAGTAGAGCGTGGATGGCCGGGATTTAAGTCCCGGCCATGACGGCCCGCGCACCAAACTGACGCGCGGTCATAATTTTGCGCTAAAACAAACGCAATCTGGACGCGACCTGGAATGCGGGCGGGGCAATGATTTCGAACATGCGACGTGGCTCGGCGCGGCTGCCAATGCTGGTGGCCGGCGTGAGTTTGGCGTGGATGCTGTCGGCCGCGGCGCAAACGCCGCCGGCGAGCGACGAGCCCGAGATGCAGGAGACGGAGGACGCTGGTGCGGCTCCCGCCGAGGCGGCGCCCGGTGCCAGCGACGACGACATCATGAAGGACGTCGACGTCAGCAAGCTCGACTGGAGCCTGCTCAATGTCGACGCCTCGGTCCTCGCTGACCTCGCCGCGAAGCGCGGCGGCGGATCAAAAGGCCCGAGCGGAACGGAAACCATATGGTCCGCCAATGAAAGAGCTAACGGCACCTCGGCGGTGTCGGTCAGGCAATCGATCTCGCCGTTCTGGGACACCCGCATCGGCGCCGACATGACGGTCGCGCGGCAAGGCGCCGCGACGACGTCGGAGCAGCTTTCGGAAAAGCTCGCCAATGGCGGCAGCCTGCCGCAATCGTCCGGCACCGCCTGGGCGGCGGTCACCGCCCCGGGCGTCGCCTCGATCTGGGATACGACGTCGGTCGAAGCCCGCATCGACCCCAACTCGGAGCAAAGCAAGCTCGGCACCTCCCTGAGCAAATCGCTGCCGATCGGCGAGCAATATTCGCTGACGCTGAAGAACGACTACAATTTGATCCAGCAGGGCCTCGTGCCGGTGCCGGGCATCGTCAGCCATCCCTCGCGCAGTTCCGAGACCGACCAGTCGGCGCGGCTCAGCATCGCAGACACCGGCACCAGCTTCACGGCCGGCCAGACGCTATCGGGGTCTGAGGACAGATGGCTGCGCAAGGTCGGCGCCGAACAGAGGCTGCTCGATGGCATCACCATCTCCGGCTCGATCGGCGAGACGCCCTCGGGCGCGGCCAACAAGAGCCTCAGCGCCGGCTTCAAGCGGAGCTGGTAGGGGCCGAACTGTCTTGATTTGAAACGCTTTTCGGGCGCAAAAGCGTCGGCGGCCGAGAATGAACGACCATTGCCGCAGATTGGCCCAGATGCAGCCAAAATCGGCAGGACAGATGCGGCCCGATCCATTTCGTCGTGCGGGGGGACTCCGCGCTCGCCTGAAAGCGAAACAGAGGAATAGCCGATGAACGCCACCAATCGACCCGAGCAGGTTGAATCGAACACCGAGGTCGAGACCGATCTCGCCGCCGTCTCCGAGGTCGAGGCCGGCATCCGCGATTTCGTTCGCAACGATATCGCCTATCTGCGCCGGCCCGCCGTCGCGACGGACACCGCCCCGCTCGATACCAACGCGGAAGCCACCGTCAACAACGTCAACTCGCTGATCCAGCGCGTCGCCGGAACCTCGCTGGCGGAAATCGAGAAGCTGATTTCGGAACTGGAAAGCCTCCGCGACCTCCTGCATGCCGAAGGCCAGCGCGTCCAGCGCGAGATCTCGGGCTACGCGCAGCTCAGCCAGGCCGCGATGAAGTCGACGCGCATGATCGCCGACAACGTTACGCAGTGGAAGCGCGCTGCCGACGGCCTGCGCAACAGCTAACTCGATCGTTGCAAAAATCTGACACTCCGCCGCGTTCCGCATGGAGCGCGGCGGTTTTGTTTGGCTGTGCGCGATCTGAATCCTATAAGCGGATTAACGTCCAAAGACGACGTCGTGACGCGGGGGCAGTCACCTTTTTCAAGGACTTACCGGCGATGCAAAACGTTCAGAACGTTCAGCCAGAAAATCTGGATACGGTGCCGCTTCGGCAATCGTCACACGGCGTGGGCACGATCGCGATCCGCTTCGTCAGCCTCCTGACGGTTGCAGTCGTGGCGATGGCGCTGATCTGGAGCCGCTGAAATTTTTCCGATTCGGCGGCTGCGTTTGCAATCCGGAATCTGTTAGCGCACGAACGCGGTGTCTTCGATCGTATAGACACCGTCCGCGTAGGACTTCACCACCATTCCGGCGGTCAGCATCACCGCCAGCGTGACGGTTGCGAAGACAAAGCCGACGAATTTCAGGCTGCCGCGATCTGCCATGTTCATCCCCTCGGTACTTCCCCTGAGACGCTTATGGCAGGTAGAACGTTCAAAATGTGTTAGCAAATATTCGGTTTCGCGGCGGCATGGATTACGAAACTCTAACGAAACGATTCGTTAACCATGTCTCATTGGAGAGATCCTAGCCCACGTTCCGCCGCGGCACGAAGGCGGTGGCGAGAAACGAAAACACCACCTCGCCGCGCTGGTTGGTCCCGGTATTGCGGGCCTGCAATATCCCCCACTGGGGACGCTTCTCCGAGGTCCGCTTGGTTTCGACCCGGTTGGAAAAGCTGATGGTGTCGCCCGCCCGCACCGGCTTGATCCAGCGCAGTTCGCGAAAGCCCGGCGACGGTCCCCATATCGCAACCTTCTCGCCGCGTGCGGTGGCCTCGGCCGTCAGCCGCTTGCCGTCGGCGACCAGCAACTTCATGCAGACCGCGGCGACGTGCCAGCCCGATGCCGCCAATCCCCCGAACAGCGAGTTGCGCCCCTCCTCCTCATCGAGGTGAAAGCGCTGCGGATCGAACTGCGCGGCAAACCGCTTGATGTCGTCGGCGGTGAAGGTGAACGAGCCAAAGTGGCGCTCGGCACCGATCTCGATATCCTCGAAGAAACGCATCGCTAGCCCGTCCCCGCCCCGGCGCGCCGCTGCACGATGATCGGCGATTCCATCTCGCACAGCACCATGCCGGCCGCGTTGCGGATCGTGCCCTTGAAGGTGACGATGCCGGTCTCGGGACGGCTCTTCGAGACCCTGGCCTCGGCGACCTCGACATCCAGCGTCAGGTCGTCACCCGGACGCAGCGGCGACAGCCAGCGCATCTCGTTGACGCCGGGCGAGCCGAGCGAGGCGGTACGGCCGATGAAGCCGTCGAACAGCATCCGCATCATGAGCGAGCCGAGGTGCCAGCCCGAGCCGGACAGCCCCTTGAGCATCGAGGCGTTGGCGGCGGCCTCGTCGAGATGCATCGGCTGCGGGTCGTATTCGGCGGCGAACGCCAGGATGTCTTCGCGGGTGACGTGGCGCGGCCCGAACGTGCCAAAATGGCCGGGCGTAAAGTCTTCAAAGGTCAGCGGCGTCATGGATTGAGGATCAGGATTGGGGATTTGCTGCGGTGAAGCCCGAATGTGGCCGTTATTTGTGGCAATCTCAACCCGCCCACTCGCATGGCTCGTTCGCCCCGGGCGAGTAACCCACGTGGCGCTCGCTCCCGGCTTGCCCGAAACAGTTTTCGGGGCTAGCGGTGTGCGGTCTGGATTCAGGTTTTTTGACTCGCCGGAGAACGATCGATGTTCGACTTTCAGGATCTGTTTCAGTGGGACCGCTTTATCACCCCCACGATCATCAAGACCTTCTATTGGCTGGTCATCGGCCTGATCGTGCTGTTCGGTTTGTCCGGCATCTTTTCGGCGCTCGCCGCGATGGCGATCAGCCCGTTCGGCGGCTTCATCCTGCTGCTATCCTCGATCGCCTCCATCGTGGTCGGCGTGGTGTTTTCACGCATTGCCGCGGAATTCGTTCTGATCGTCTTCCGCATCAACGAGCATCTCGGCGCGATCCGCGATCAGGGCCAGATGCGGTAGGCTTTCTACCCAGTCCGAGCGAAGCGACGGAGGCACACGTCAGGTATTGAACCGGAAGTGCATCACGTCGCCGTCGGCGACGACATATTCCTTGCCTTCCAGCCGGAGCTTGCCGGCATCGCGGGCGCCGGCTTCGCCGTTCAGCGCGACGTAGTCGGCATAGGCGATGGTTTCGGCCCGGATAAAACCCTTTTCGAAATCGGTATGGATGACGCCGGCCGCCGCCGGCGCCTTGGTGCCGCGGTGGATGGTCCAGGCGCGGGCTTCCTTCGGACCGACGGTGAAATAGGTGATGAGGTCGAGCAGCTGGTAGCCGGCGCGGATCAGGCGGTCGAGGCCGGCCTCTTCCAGGCCGAGCGTCTCGAGGAATTCGGTCCGTTCCTCGCGCGACAGGGTCGCGATCTCCGATTCGATCTTGGCCGAGATCACCACCGCGACCGCGCCTTCCTTCCTGGCGTGCTCGAACACCTGCTTCGAAAAGCTGTTGCCCTCCTTGGCCGAGCCTTCCTCGACGTTGCAGACATAAAGCACCGGCTTCGAGGTCAGGAGGCCGAGCATGCCGAAAGCGCGCTCTTCCTCCGCCTTGCGCTCGAGCGCCCGCGCCGGCTTGCCCTCGCGCAGCAGCACCAGCGCGCGGTTGACGAGGTCGAGCTGCTCCTTGGCGTCCTTGTCGTTGCCCTTGGCTTTCTTGGCGAGATTGTCGACGCGCTTCTCGAGGCTGTCGAGGTCGGCCAGCATCAGCTCGGTTTCGATGGTCTCGATATCGGCGAGCGGCGCGATCTTGCCTTCGACATGGGTGATGTCGGAATCCTCGAAGCACCGCACCACATGCGCGACCGCGTCGACTTCCCGGATGGTGGCGAGAAACTGGTTGCCGAGGCCCTCACCCTTCGAGGCGCCGCGCACCAGGCCGGCGATATCGACGAAGGTCAACCGCGTCGGAATGATCTGCGCCGAGCCCGCGATATCAGACAGCTTGTCGAGCCGGGGATCGGGCACCGCGACCTCGCCGACATTCGGCTCGATGGTGCAGAACGGATAATTCGCCGCCTGCGCCGCCGCCGTCTCGGTCAGCGCGTTGAACAGCGTCGACTTGCCGACATTGGGCAGGCCGACGATACCGCATTTGAATCCCATAGCGTGTCCTGAAGTCCGTTCGCGATGTCAGTTGCCGCCGTTGGCGTCACCATCGCCCTTGTCGAAAATTCCCTTGGCCTGCAGAACCAGGTGAACCTTGTTCTGGAACGTCGAGTCCTTGCCGGTTGCCAGCAGCCCGGCATTGTCGGCAACGGCCTGGCACAGCGCTTCCACCCACGGCCTGTCGCTCTTCGCAAAGTCCGACAGCACGTGGCTATGCACCAGTTCCTTGATGCCGGGATGACCGATCCCGAGCCGCACCCGGCGATAGTCGTTGCCGATATGCGAGGAGATCGAGCGCAGCCCGTTGTGACCGGCAATGCCGCCGCCGATCTTGACGCGGACCTTGGCCGGCGGCAGCTCGAGCTCGTCCTGGAACACGGTGACGTCACCGACGCCAAGCTTGAAGAAGTTCGCAGCTTCCTGAACCGCGCGCCCTGACTCGTTCATGTAGGTGGTCGGCCGAAGCAGAACGACCTTCTCGCGATCGAGCATGCCCTCGGATGTCTCGCCCTGAAAACGGCGACGCCACGGTGCGAAACCGTGGCGTCGCGCAATCTCATCGACGGCCATGAACCCGATGTTGTGCCGGTTGTTCGCGTATTTCGAACCGGGGTTACCGAGGCCAACAAACAAGCGCATGACGCGGCATCCCGCGTTCGCTTACTTCTTCTTGTCGCCGCCCGCCGGCGCCTTGGCGGCAGCCGCCGGGGCAGCACCCGCCGCAGGCGCGGCAGCAGCCGGAGCCGCGGCACCCGCAGCCGGGGCAGCCGCACCACCGGCAGCCGCAGCAGCGGCAGCCTTCTGCTCTTCCGCGTAACCGGACGGCGGCACGATGGTGACGAGGGTGGCGTCCTCGCGCGACAGCGACTTCACGCCGGCCGGCAGCTTGATCTCGGACAGATGCAGCGAGTGGCTGATTTCCAGCGCCCCGGCATCGGCCTCGATGTACTGCGGAATATTGTCGACCGAGCATTCGAGGTCGATGGTGTGAGTGACGATGTTGATGGTGCCGCCGCGCTTGACGCCGGGCGAGGTTTCGCCGTTCACGACATGCAGCGGCACGCTGACGCGGATGGTCGCGCCTTCGCCGAGCCGCAGGAAGTCGACATGGAGCGGAAAATCCTTCACCGGATCGAGCTGGAAGTCGCGCGGAATCACGCGGTGCTTCTTGCCGTCGAGTTCAACGTCGAACAGCGTGGTCAGGAACCGGCCGGCCAGAATGCGCTGGCGCAGTTCCCGGTCGTCGACCGAAATGGTTACGGGGGGCTGGTTGTTGCCGTAGATCACTCCGGGAACTCTCCCGGCGCGACGCTCTGCCCGTGCGGCCCCCTTGCCGCCGTTCGGACGCGCGGTCGCCTTCAATTCCTTGACGGTCGCCATCGTGCTAAGTCCTTGTTTTCTAAAAAGTTAAAGGCCGCATCGCGGCCCGTTGGCGTCCTACAGCAAGCCTCCAGGGGTGCGGGGGCTGCGGACGTGGCGGGCTTTTAGCCCCAAAGGGGCGAAATGACAAGGAAATGAAGGGATCTTTCTGTGGTTTGGGCCTGTCGCCCGAAAGCCGTCATGCCCGGTCTTGGACCGGGCGTCCACGTCCTTGCCGCCGCGACGAAGGACATGAACGGCTGGGCATCTGCGCGAGGACGCGCAGCCCGGCCATGACGATCGGTAAATCCCTAGCCGTCCGCCGCGGGCGCGGAAATCCCGAGTTTGGCCTCGAGAGCCGCGATCCGGCTCTTGAGGGCCTCGTTTTCCTCGCGCGCCAGGCGGGCCATGTCCTTGACCGCGTCGAACTCCTCGCGCTTGACGATATCGAGGTCGCGCAGGATGCGTTCGGCCTGGTTGCGCATGACCGTGTCGACCTCGCGCTTGACGCCCTGCGCGGCCCCGGCGGCGTCGTTCATCAAACGGCCGATCTCGTCGAAAAACCGGTTGCTGGTCTGGGTCATCTGGAACGCTCCGCTCGCCAATTGATCGTCACGACACAACAATGGCAATCCCGAGGGAAACGTTCAAGGGCGCGGTTCAGGGATGTCGTAACGGCCCTTTGCCTTGTCATGTCAGTCTTTCCTTGCAATCGTATCGTGCAACCCGCCAGACCCCGGAATCACCAGGCAAGAAGAAGCGCCCCATGATCGACCAGCAGATCGATATTGCGACCAAGGACGGCAAGACCACGACTTTCATCACCCATCCCGAGCGCGGTGGCCCGTTCCCGGTCATCATCTTCTACATGGACGCACCGGCGATTCGCGAGGAACTGCGCGACATGGCGCGGCGGCTCGGCACGTCGGGCTATTACGTGATGCTGCCCAACATGTACTACCGCTCCGGCGTCATGGAGCTGGGACCGATCCCGCCGGATCCCGAAGCGCCCGAGCGCAAGCGGATGTTCGGCTTCATGAACTCCATCAACATTCCGATGGTGATGGAAGACACCAAGGCGCTGCTGGCGTTTGCCGAGACCCAACCCGCCGCGAACACGAAGATCGTCGGCACCGTCGGCTATTGCATGAGCGGCCGTTACGCGGTCAACGCGGCGACGCATTTCCCGGATCGCGTGAAGGCGGCCGCGTCGGTCTATGGCACGCATCTCGCGACCGACCAGCCCGACAGCCCGCATCTCGCCGCAAGCAAGACCAAGGCCGAGCTCTATTTCGCCTGCGCCGAGACCGACATCTATGCGCCGCAGGAGATCATCGACAAGGTGGCTGCCAGCATGAAGGGATCGAACAACGAAGTCGAGACCTATCCCGGCACTCATCACGGCTTCGCCTTTCCCAAGCGTCCGGTCTATCACCGCGACGCCGCCGAGCGGCACTGGGAGCGGCTACTGGCGCTCTATCGCCGCAATCTCAAGTCCTGACCACTGTCACCGATGCCGCTTCTCACCATCGCGTTTCCCGACATCGATCCCGTTGCCATCTCGATCGGACCGCTGGCGATCCGATGGTATGCGCTGGCCTATATCGCGGGCATCGTGCTCGGATGGGTCTATGCGCGCGCCTTGATCAAGAGCGAGAAACCGTGGGGTGGGCCGGCGCCGATTACGACGCTACAACTCGACGACTTCATCCTCTGGGTCACGCTGGGCATCATCATCGGCGGCCGCACCGGCTACGTGCTGTTCTACAATCCTGCTTTCTTCATGCAGCACCCGGCCGCCATCCTCAAACTATGGGAGGGCGGCATGTCCTTCCATGGCGGCTTCCTCGGCTGCGTCGCGGCGGTCATGCTGTTCGCGCTCAGGAACAACATCTCCATCCTGTCGCTCGGCGACATCACGACCGCCGTTGCGCCGATCGGGATATTTCTCGGGCGGATCGCCAATTTCATCCGGGGCGAGTTGTGGGGCCGGCCGGCGGATGCCAGCGTGCCCTGGGCCATGGTTTTCCCGGACGGCGGCCCGCTGCCGCGGCATCCGAGCCAGCTCTACGAGGCCGGGCTCGAAGGCATTTTGCTGTTTGCGATCCTGGCCATCATGATCCGCATGGGCGCGCTGAAACGGCCGGGCCTGATCCTCGGCAGCTTCATCGCCATCTATGCCCTCGCGCGCATCACCAGCGAATTCTTCCGCGAACCGGACCCGCAGCTCGGATTTTTGTGGGGCGGGCTCACCATGGGTATGCTCTTGTCGGTGCCCATGATCATTGCCGGAGCGATCCTCATCGCGATGGCATCGCGCCGCGAGGCGCAGCAGCAGCAAGAAAAGTCGATCCAGGGCAGGCCGTGACCGAATACTCGCCGTTGCAGTCGGATATCCACAAGCTGATCAGATCGTCAGGCCCGATGCCGGTCTGGCGATACATGGAGCTGTGCCTGATGCATCCGCAGCACGGCTACTACGTCTCGCGCGATCCGCTGGGCCGCGAAGGCGATTTCACCACCGCGCCCGAGGTCAGCCAGATGTTCGGCGAGCTGCTCGGCCTGTGGACGGCCTCGGTGTGGAAGT
>NZ_DAINNI010000029.1:0-58917 GCF_036735945.1 Bradyrhizobium sp.
GGCGATTGATGCCCATCTCGTCGGCGGCGCGGTCGATCAGCCGCTCCATGTAGTAATTGGCCTCGGGCCGGCCGGCGCCGCGATAGGCGCCCATCAGTGTGGTGTTGGTCAAGACCGTCTTGATGTCGACGCCGAGCAGCGGCGTGCGGTAGACGCTGGCGAGATTCTTGCCGGTGTTGAGCGACAGCGGCCCCGGCGCGACGCCGGTGATGTAGGCGCCGAGATTGCCGTAGCCCTGCAGGCGTACCGCGAGAAACTTGCCTTCGGCATCCAGCGCCAGCTCCGCATGGATCAGCTGCGCGCGGCCGTGGCTGTCGGACAGGAAACTGGTCGAGCGCTCGTCGGTCCATTTCACCGGGCGGCCCAGCGCCTTCGCTGCATGCAGGATGCAGGTATATTCGGGGTAGCTGACATTCTTCATGCCAAAGGAGCCGCCGACATTGGCGGTCAGGATGCGCACCTTGTCGTTCGGCACATTGAGGATCTTCGCCAGTGTCACCTTGTTGCCGGAGACGCCCTGCGTCGGCACCTGCAGCGTGAAGCGCTCGGCCGCCTTGTCATACGCTGCGAGCGCGACGCGCGGCTCCATCGACACCACGGCAACGCGGGTGTTGACGATATCGAGCCTGGTGACATGCGCGGCCGACGCGAACGCCGCGTCGATCCTGGCGCTGTCGCCATAGTGATAGTCGAGCGCAACGTTGTTCGGGATGTGATCGTAAAGCTGGGGCGCTCCGGGCTTGGTAGCCTCCGCGGCGTCGGTCACGGCCGGGAGCGGCTCGATGTCGAGACCGACGGCTTCTGCCGCATCGCGCGCCTGCGCCAGGGTTTCCGCCACCACGAAAGCGATGGGGTCGCCGACGAAGCGCACCTTGTCGACAGCCAGCGCCGGACGGTTGGTCTGCAGCAGCGGCGAACCGTCGCGGCTCTTCAGCGGCAGGCCGCAGGTGAAGGGGTTGTAACCGGCCGCAGCGAGGTCCTTGCCGGTCCAGACGCCGAGCACGCCCGGCATCGTCCTGGCGGCGGCGGTGTTGATCCCCTTGATGATTCCGTGGGCGTGGCTGGAGCGCACCATCCAGCAATAGGCCTGGCCGGGCAGGGTGAAATCGTCGGTATATTTGCCTTTGCCGCGGACCAGCGTGTCGTCTTCCTTGCGGCGCACGGGCTGCCCCACCCCGTATTTTTGCAGTGCAATAGCGTTGTCGAGGGCGGAGGCCGGCGTCTGATCTTGCATGTAAACACCTGAAATTCGTGGGAATCCGCCTGATTTTCGGGTTCCGCGGTTCCCGTTGAGATAACGCAGCGCGTCATGCCGGACAACGCCTGATTGGGCATAGTCCTATGTGATGGGTTGTTGCTTACCCCTTTGGCGCTGCTAAAGTTTCCGT
The DNA here is from genome assembly GCF_036735945.1 of Bradyrhizobium sp. Taxonomy (GTDB): domain Bacteria; phylum Pseudomonadota; class Alphaproteobacteria; order Rhizobiales; family Xanthobacteraceae; genus Bradyrhizobium. Next base: position 1,389 of record NZ_DAINNI010000029.1, read on the forward strand.
GAACGGTAATTTTCTTCGGCGGGTCGGAAAGCGGCCTGTGGAAAGACAGTTTTGATGAATGACGATACGCGGCTGCGCGAAGGTCCCTTGGCCTGCGCAAGCCCGTCAGGGTCGGCCGCGGCCAATGGCGTCTATGCCGCGCTCGACCTTGGCACCAACAATTGCCGGCTTTTGATCGCCAGCCCGGTCGGCGACGGCTTTCGCGTGGTGGATTCGTTTTCGCGGATCATCCGGCTCGGCGAAGGCATCTCCGCCACCGGTTCCATCAGCGAGGCGGCGATCGAGCGCGCGATTTCGGCGCTCAGCATCTGCAGCGACAAGATCCGCTACCGCAAGGCCAAGCGTCTGCGGCTGATCGCGACCGAAGCCTGCCGCGCCGCCGCCAACGCCGACTTCTTTCGCGACCGCGTCGCGGCGGAGACCGGTATCCGGCTCGAGGTGATCGATCGCGAGACCGAGGCGGCACTGGCCGTGATCGGCTGCTCGCCGCTGCTCGATGCCAAGGGGCGCGGCGCGATCCTGTTCGACATCGGCGGCGGCTCGACCGAGCTGGTGCGGATCGAGCGCGATCCCGCCGAGCAGAATGCTGCGCCCCGGATCAAGGCGTGGATGTCGATCCCGCTCGGCGTCGTCACCCTGGCCGAGCATTTCGGCGGCCGCGACGTGACGGCCGAATCCTACGAGAACATGGTGCGCGAGGTCGCGCAGCATGTGGCGCCGTTCGCGGCCGAGCACGGCAGCGATCTGCGCGACATGCACATGCTCGGCACGTCGGGCACCGTGACGACGCTGGCCGGCGTTCACCTCAATTTGTCGCGCTACGATCGCCGCCGCATCGACGGCATCTGGATGGACGGTTCCGACGTCACCGCCGTCATTCAGCGGCTGCTCGGCATGAGCTATCAGGAACGTGCCAACAACAATTGCATCAGCATCGAGCGCGCAGATCTGGTGCTGGCCGGCTGCGCCATCTTCGACGCGATCAGGAATGCCTTCCCGCTGCCGCGGCTGCGGGTCGCCGACCGGGGCCTGCGCGAAGGCATGCTGGTCGAGATGATGCGCGAGGACGGCGCGCTTCGGGCCTGCTGATGCGCCTGATCGCGTGATGTGCTAGATCGCGTCCAACACTCAAGGCACCATCGACATGGCAAAAGACACCACCGGACGGCTCCACGTCACGGTCAAGAGCGCCGGCAAGCGCAAGCTGTCATCAAAACTCTGGCTGGAGCGACAGCTCAACGATCCCTACGTGGCGAAGGCCAGGCGGGACGGCTACCGCTCGCGCGCGGCCTACAAGCTGATCGAGATCGACGACAAGTATCGCCTGCTCAAGTCTGGCCTCTCGGTCGTCGATCTCGGCGCCGCGCCCGGCGGCTGGAGCCAGATCGCGGCCAAGCGCGTCGGCGCCGTCGACGGCAAGGGCAAGGTGGTGGCGATCGATCTCCTGGAAATGAGCGAAATTCTCGGCGTCACCTTCGCGCAGCTCGATTTCCTGGCCGATGACGCGCCCGAAAAACTGATGGCGATGATGGGCGGCCGCGTCGACGTCGTGATGTCTGACATGGCGGCCAACACGACGGGTCACCGCAAGACCGATCAGCTCCGTATCATCGGCCTCGTCGAGACGGCCGCCGCCTTTGCCGCCGAGGTGCTCAATCCCGGCGGGACGTTCCTGGCCAAGGTATTTCAAAGCGGCGCCGACGCCGAACTCGTCGCGCAATTGAAGCGCGACTATGCCAGCGTGCGCCACGTCAAGCCGGCCTCCAGCCGGCAGGATTCCTCGGAGCGCTACGTGCTGGCGATGGGATTCCGGGGCGGGGCGAAGCCGGCAAACTAGCCGCCGACAGAGCGAGCGCGCGCCCTTCACCCCAGCCTCTGGTCGCGCGCGTCCTGGGTGCCTTGGACCGCGGCCTTGGTCGCCGCCTTCGCCGCACCCTTGCGGCTGGCAATCTCGGCGACCTTGCGCCCGGAGATTTCGTGGCCGGCATCGTCGGGCATCTGCCAGAACCACCAGGCCGATATGGCCGAGATGAACGCGACCACGAGAAAGGCGGGCGGGAACACCTGGGCGCTCAGCTCGGTGACGTGCTGGTAGACCATCGTCGATTCCACCGAGGCGGCGCCGATGGCGACGCCGGCGGAAATCGCCAGCTGCTGGTTGACGCTGACGAGCGTGGTGGCGCGGCTCATCTGCGCCGGCTCGACTTCCGCGTACGCAACAGTGTTGATCGCGGTGAACTGTAGCGAGCGGAAGAAGCCGCCGACGACCAGGATGATGAAGATCAACATCAACGGCGTCGTCACCGTGAACAGCGCGCAGGCGGCGAGGAAGACCGCACTGATGACGGCGTTGACCGTCATCATGTTGCGGAAGCCGAAGGCGCGGATGATGCGCGCGGCCAGCGTCTTCATGCCCATGGCGCCGACCGCCGAGGCGAACGTCACGAGGCCGGACTGGAACGGGGTGAGCCCGAAACCTTCCTGCATCAACAGCGGCAGCAGGAACGGCAATGCGCCGATGCCGAGGCGGAACAGGAAGCCGCCGATGATGGCCGCGCGCATGGTGGAAAGACGCAGCAGCGAAAAGTCCAGCACCGGCGAGCCGGTCCGCCGCGCATGCATCACGTAGAGCGTCATCGAGATCGACCCGAGCGCGACGAGGCCGGCCATGATCGGCCAGGGCAGCAGGTTGAGGCCGGCGACCGAGAGGCCGAAGGCGATGCCGGCGAGGCCGATGCCGGCCAGCACGAGACCATAGAGATCGAAGCGTTCGGGATCCGTGCTCTTGATCGGATCGATGTACTTCATCGCCATGAAGATGCCGAGCAGCCCGATCGGGATGTTGATCAGGAAGATCCAGTGCCAGGAGAAATAGGTGGTGATGAAGCCGCCGAGCGGCGGGCCGATCACCGGCCCGATCAGCGCCGGCACCGTTACCCAGGTCATCGCATTGACCAGCGCGCTCTTGTCGATCGAGCGCAGCAGCACCAGCCGCCCGACCGGCGTCATCATCGCCCCGCCCATGCCCTGCAGGATGCGGGCGATCACGAAATGAGTGACGTTCTGCGACAGCGCGCAGCCGATCGAGCCGATCATGAAGACGCCGATCGCGATCGAGAACACCATGCGCGCGCCGAAGCGGTCGGCGGTCCAGCCGCTGGCCGGAATGAACACGGCGAGCGACAGCAGATAGGAGGTGATGGCAAGCTTCAGCGTCAGCGGGCTGGTGCCGATGTCAGCCGCGATCGCCGGCAGCGACGTCGCGATGACAGTCGAGTCCATGTTCTCCATGAACAGGGCGGTCGCGACGATCAGCGGGATAATGCGTTGCTTGTCCATCGTATCGGGGAGATCGGAGAAAGAGGCAGGTGACGCGCCTGTATCATCCCGCCGTCCCACAAGCCATTGCGGAAGCGCGCATACCAGCTAAATCCTGCGCGATATCCTCTCCGGCCGACGAACCATGGGCAAACGAAGGCTGTATCGCACTATGCGAAAGTTTCTTGACTTTAATATCGCATTGCGCGATTAATGAGATGTGAGAGAAATTGAGTTCACCTCTGCGGCTGTCCGCCAATGGCGCAAGCTCACTGCCGCTACGCGCGCGCAGATTGATCTCAAACTAAGAACGTTCGCAGAATCGGGGATCGGCGACGTGAAGGCGCTAAAGGGCGCGCCGGGTATGCGGTTGCGGTCTGGTGACTGGCGCGTCTTGTTTACGATCAAGGGCAATACCATCACGATTCACGCTGTCGGGCACCGCCGCGAAGTTTACGAGTGAGGACATACTATGGCAAAGGCCGGTACCGCAAAAAGCAACGTGCAGTTCATTCATACGCCGGGTGGCGACGATCTCGCCGTGCTGCCGCGGAGCGAATATGATCGGCTGGTCGCTCTGGCCGCCGAGGCTCAGGAGGATGCTGCCGCGAGCCGAATCGTTCGCAATTCCACACGTGCGCTCCGCGAAGGACGGGAAGTTGCGCTGCCCAAAGCCGTCGCCGATCGACTCGCAAATGGCGAGAATGCCGTGCGCGTCCTTCGTGAATGGCGCGACATGATTCAAGGCGAGTTGGCGGCGGCGGCAGGCATCAGCCAAAACTACCTCTCCGAAATCGAAACCGGTCGGCGCAAAGGGCCCGCCGAATTGCAGAAGAAGTTCGCTCGCGCCCTTGGCGTGCCGATAGACCTGCTGATTGATTAGATTCCGTGTTGGAGCAGGTCGTCGGTTCTCTGACGGGCCTCAGCCATTGCGGAAGCGCGCAAACCACCTAAATCCTGCGTGACGCTGGTATGCACCGCGCCAGCCGTGGAGGGTCCTGGATGATCTACGTTCTCGCTGCCTTGTTGCCGCCGCTCGGGCTGCTCCTGAACGGGCAGCCGTTTTCGGCGATCTTCAACCTGGTCCTGATCGTGTTCTGCCTGGTTTTCGGGCTGATCTTCCACGTCCTGCTGCTGGTGCCCTCGGCGCATGCGCTGATTGCGGTCCACATGAAGCGGGAGGACCGCCGGCACCGCGAGGTGGTGGAGGCGATCCGCCAGCACGGGCCGCCGCCGGGCTACCGGCCGTAAGGGGTGATCCAACCCCTGGCGTTAACCCCTTGGTATCGTGACATTTCCCGAAAAGCCTGTGCATGGCCGGCAAACGCTTTGATTCGGCGTCGTGCCATGCTATCGACCACCGTCAACCCCACCGATGGGCTTCGATTCGACGGCGACGCCGCTAGCGGCGCCGTAGGCGGCGTTCATCTCTAAGATACCGCGGCGGCGAGCCGCCGAAAGGAGTTGGCAATGGCGCAGGGACTTCAGGCTATCCGCGAAGCCTTCACGTTCGACGATGTGCTTCTGAAGCCCGGTCTCTCGGATATCCTGCCCTCGGAGGCCGATATCCGCTCCCGCGTGACCCGCGCGATCCACCTGAACATCCCGATCGTCGCCTCCGCCATGGACACGGTCACCGAAGCGCGCATGGCGATCGCGATGGCGCAGGCCGGCGGCATCGGCGTCATTCACCGCAATTTCGATCCCGAGGGACAGGCCGCCCAGGTGCGGCAGGTCAAGAAGTATGAATCCGGCATGGTGGTCAATCCGCTGACCATCGGTCCCGATGCGATGCTGTCGGATGCGCTGGCGCTGATGAACGATCACGGCTTCTCCGGCATTCCCGTCGTCACCGGCGCCGGCAAGAACTCGCCCGGCAAGCTGGTCGGCATTCTCACCAACCGCGACGTCCGCTTCGCCACCGATCCGAAGCAGAAGATTTCGGAACTGATGACGCACGAGAACCTCGTCACGGTGCGGGAGGGCGTCAGCCAGGACGAGGCCAAGCGGATGCTGCACAAGCACCGCATCGAGAAGCTGCTGGTGGTCGACGACCAGTATCGCTGCGTCGGCCTGATCACCGTGAAGGACATGGAGAAGGCGGTCGCCCATCCGCTGGCCTGCAAGGACCAGCAGGGCCGGCTCCGCGTGGCCGCCGCGACGACGGTCGGCGAGGGCGGCTTTGAGCGCACCGAGCGGCTGATCGACGCCGGCGTCGATCTGGTCGTGGTCGACACCGCCCACGGCCATTCCTCGCGCGTGCTCGAAGCCGTCAACCGCATCAAGCGGCTCTCCAACGCGGTGCAGGTGATCGCCGGCAACATCGCGACGAAAGAGGGCGCGCAGGCGCTGATCGATGCGGGCGCAGATGCGGTCAAGGTAGGCATCGGCCCCGGCTCGATCTGCACCACGCGTATCGTCGCCGGCGTCGGCGTGCCGCAGCTCACCGCCATCATGGATGCGGTGGAGGCGGCGAAGAAGGCCGACGTGCCCGTGATCGCGGACGGCGGCATCAAATATTCCGGCGATCTCGCCAAGGCGCTCGCCGCCGGCGCCGATATCGCCATGGTCGGCTCGCTGCTGGCCGGCACCGACGAGACGCCCGGCGAAGTGTTTTTGTGGCAGGGCCGTTCCTACAAGGCCTATCGCGGCATGGGTTCGGTCGGCGCGATGGCGCGCGGCTCGGCCGACCGCTACTTCCAGCAGGACATCAAGGATACGCTCAAGCTGGTGCCCGAGGGCATCGAGGGCCAGGTGCCGTACAAGGGGCCGGTCGGCAACGTCATGCACCAGCTCGCCGGCGGCCTGCGCGCGGCGATGGGCTATGTCGGCGCGCGCAATCTCGCCGAATTCCACGACAAGGCGCAGTTCGTCCGCATCACCGGCGCGGGCCTGCGCGAAAGCCACGTCCACGACGTGACGATCACGCGGGAAAGCCCGAATTATCCGGGCGGGGTGTAAGACTCCTGAGCGCGGTCATTCCGGGATGGTCCGCAGGACCAGACCTCAGGCGCGCAATTGCGTGCCGGGGAATCTCGAGATTCCGGGTTCGATGCTTCGCATCGCCCCGGAATGACAGCGTTTGCGAAGGGGCGAGACACTCTCCACCGTCATTGCGAGCGAATCGAAGCAATCCATTTCACCGCTTGCGGAGACGTGGACGGCTTCGCTACGCTCGCCTCGACGAAGAACAACAACATCGGAGGAACCCAATGTCCGCATCCGGCAAACGCATCGTCCTCGCCTCGCGCCCCGTCGGCGAACCGAAACCTTCCGATTTCCGTCTCGAGGAATGCGCGATCCCGACAGCCGGCGCCGGCGAAGTTCTGCTGCGCACCGTCTGGCTGTCGCTCGATCCCTATATGCGCGGGCGCATGAGCGACGGGCCGTCCTACGCCCAGCCGGTGCCGGTCGGCGGCGTGATGGAGGCGGGCACCGTCAGCGAGGTGATCGCCTCGAACAATCCCGGTTTTGCCAAGGGCGACATCGTGCTGTCGCGCGCCGGCTGGCAGACCCATGCGGTCTCCGACGGCAAGGGCCTTGCGAAGATCGATCCGAAGATCGCGCCGATCTCGACCGCGGTCGGGGTGCTCGGCATGCCCGGCATGACCGCGTATACGGGCCTGCTCGACATCGGCAAGCCGCAGGCCGGCGAGACCGTAGTGGTCGCCGCCGCCTCCGGCGCGGTCGGCTCCGCCGTGGGCCAGATCGCGAAGATCAAGGGCGCACGTGCCATCGGCATCGCCGGCGGCAAGGACAAGTGCGCCTATGTGAAGAATGAACTCGGCTTCGACGATTGCCTCGATCACCGCGAAACCGATTTCGCCGCGAAGCTGCAGTTTGCCTGCCCGAAGGGCATCGACGTTTATTTCGAAAACGTCGGCGGCGCGGTGTTCGAGGCGGTGTTCCCGCTGCTCAATGCGTTTGCGCGGATGCCGGTGTGCGGCCTGATCTCCGAATACAATAATTTCGGCGAGACCAGCCCGAAATGGGCCGGCAAGATGATGCGCGCCGTGCTGACCAAGCGTCTCACCATCCGAGGTTTCATCGTCAGCGATTTCGCCGCGCGCCACGGCGATTTCCTGCGCGACATGTCGGCCTGGGTGCGCGAGGGCAAGGTCAAGCACAAGGAGTTCGTCACCGAAGGCCTGGAGAACGCGCCGGACGCCTTCATGGGCCTTCTGAAGGGGGCGAACTTCGGCAAGCAATTGGTGCGCGTCGGGCCCGACAGAGCGTAGCCGTTGCAACATCTCGGAGAAGATGGAACATGGCGGGAATTCTTGACGGCAAGGTAGCGCTGGTCACGGGTGGAGCTTCCGGGATCGGGCAGGCGACCGCGGTGGTGATGGCGCGGGAAGGCGCACGGGTGGCGGTGGCCGATCGCGCCGAGGCAGACGCCGCGGCGACGGTCGCGCTGATCAATGCGGCCGGTGGCCAGGCGATTGCCATCGGCGGCGACGTGACACGCGAGGCCGATGTCGCCGCGATGATCGCGCGCACCGTCGCCGCGTTCGGCCGGATCGATTGCGCGTTCAACAATGCGGGCATTGCCGGCCGCGCCGTCGGCCCGGCCGGCCAGCGTTCACATGAACTCAGCCAGGACGCGTTCGACACCATGCTGGCAGTGAACTTGAGGGGCGTGTTCCTCTGCCTCAAGCACGAAGTCACACAGATGCTGGCGCAGGGCGGTGGCGGGGCGATCGTCAATACCGCGTCGATCGCCGGTCTGATTGGCCTGGCGACCTCGGCCCATTACGTGGCGGCCAAGCACGGCGTGGTGGGGCTGACCAAGAGCGCGGCGATCGAATATGCCCAGGATGGCATCCGCGTGAACTGCGTCAATCCAGGCTACATCGCGACGCCGATGACCAGGGAAACCATCGAGGAGCGCGGCGCGGATATTCTGAACAAGGTGCCGATGCGGCGCTTCGGCGTTCCCGACGAGATCGCGGAGGCCGTGGCCTGGATGTGTTCCGACAAGGCCTCGTTCATGACCGGCGCATCGCATGTCGTTGACGGTGGCTACTACGCGGCGTGAGGCGAAGCGCGCTCGCGGTGATCGTGGGGAACACATCCTCACGGTCACTTGAGACGGATGGCTGAACGTCCTAACCTCAGCATTGTTTGGCTCTGACATCAGATGGAGACGCCAAATGATGATCTGCAAGAAACTATCGTTCGGCCTGGTTGCCGCCACGATGCTGGCCACTCCAGTGATGGCTCAAGGGGTCTATCGGGAAGCTGGCATGCGCGGCTTTCACGATCCGAACTCCCGCTACATCACGAGCGTCCGGGCGGCCGGCGGACCTGGCTATTATCGCGGCTACCGGTTTCGTCCCGCGCCACATGCAAGAGCGGCTGCGGCAGCCCCATCGGACAATGGCTCTAACTCCGCCTACGGCTCCTATGGTCTCGTCGCGCGCCAGTGGTGATACGCCCTGAGGTCTGAAGCGTGGTCGTGGAAGACCAGGTCAAGATGTGGAGCGGGGCGACGATGAACGTCGCACCCGCTTCATCAGATGTCGCCGAGCAGCGAATCCAGATCAATGTCGGACTGGCCCGGCACCCTGACATGCCGGACCTCGAAGGCGTCGGGCTGGAAGCGAAATTCCACCAGCCCGACTTCCTTTGCGCCGATCACGGGCTGAATGCGGTTCGGGATCACGAAGCCGGTTGACGGTGCCCAGACGTGGCGGGTGCGGCCATGGCTGAAGTCGCGGCGCTGATGTACATGGCCGGAGGCGACGAGACGAACGTCGTGCGCACCGAACAGTTCGACGAGCCTGGCGCGCACCGGCTGCGGTACGTAGCGGACGGCGGTGCTCGCTTCCTCGAGGTCGCCGGGTGTGTGCAGGAATAGTGGCTTGTGCAGGAACAGCGCGATCGGCTTGCCGTTCGCGCCGGAGAGCTGGGACTGCAGCCAATCCTCCTGTTCGGCCTCGCTCACAATTCCCGTGTTCATGATCAGCGAATTCAGCCCGATGAAGCGCCAGCCCACGGCTTCGAATTGCCAGCGGTCCTCGCCGAACACCTCGACGAAGACGGCGCGATCCTTCTCGTTCGCCGGGTGCGAAGGCGCAACACCGACCGCGGTCGGGTTGTCGCCGATATCATGATTGCCGGGCAGATAGCGGCACTTCACCGGCAGTGCCGCGTGTAGCTCCCTTGCGAATTCCAGATCGCCGCGGTTGGTTGGCCCGTCCCAGGACACGTCGCCGCTGTTGACGACAAGATCGGGCCGCGCCGCATCGATGTGCTCGCTGACGCGGTGGAAATTTTCGATCAGTCCGGCAAAGCGGCCGGCGCGGGAAAGGTGAGTGTCGGAAATCTGGGTAAGGCGAAATTCGGGCATGCGGTATTCCTTTTGGAGCCAACAATAGCCGATCGGAAAAGTCAGAACGATGACGACTGTGAGGACATCCAATTTCGCCGCCGACAGGTCACAAAGCGCAATAACCGTCATCACTCACCGGTGACGACAATCCTGACTGCCGCAATAGTCACGCTCACCCCAGCGTCCTTCGCCAGAACGCCAGCATGTCCGCCTTGAACAGCTCGGCGTCGCCATCGCGGCTTCCGATCCGCGCGCCCTTGCGGCCATAGCCGGCCTTCAGCGCATAGATCATCAGATCGCGGTCGGTGAGCTTGCTGTCGGCAATTCCGGTGAGTGGATGGATGAAGGCGCCGTCATTGGCGATATAGGCGGTGGGCGCGGCGGGGGAGACCGATGCATCGGCAATGTTCTCAATTCCGGTGCCGCGATCAAAGCTGTGCTGCGCGCCGCCGATCAGCCGCATCGTCGCTCTTCCGCCGGAGAGGCGGATCGCCTGGCAATGGCCCTGCACCTGCATCGGCGAGCACCATTCATCGGCGTCGCCCATGATGACGCGGATCTCGGTCTCGTCGACGGACGGATCGAGAAACTGATGCCCGCTCCAGGGATAGGCGGCGAGCACGCTGCGAAACCCGGCGCCGGCGCCGACCACCGCATCGGCAAAGCGCCGCGTCGCAGCCGTCAGCACCGCCGAGCCGCCGCGGCTGTGGCCCTGCGCGCCGATCCGCGACGCATCGATTTCGGGATGATCCGACAACACCTGCCAGGCCGCCAGCACATCGTAGGCGCTCGATGCAAACGAGAACTGGGTCTGGTTGGCGACCGTCGACGTCACGTCGCGCGCGCCAAAACTGTCGAGCACAAAGGCGGCAAAGCCGTCGCCGACAACCGTCTCGGCATGCGCCAGATGCGAGGACGCCACGCCAAGGCTGCCCGGCACCACCATCACCAGCGGCAGCTTGCCGTTGCGCCGGCGCTGGTCGGAAGCCGGCAGGAACAGCTTGCCGTCGATCGCAAGCTTCGACAGGTCGGCAGCACTGCTGATGACGTGGAAATAATTGACCGGATTGGCGGTGGGGATGTCGAAATTCTGTCCCCGCGCGCCGGCGGCGAAAACAATATCCTGATCGCGAAATCGCAAGCTGCATCCCTCCCGCTGCCGCTCTTGTCAGGCGACTATCGCAGACACAGTAGAGCGCTGGTTGCTTCCGTCAAAACAAATGTGCCCCGCGGTCCGTTCGCCTTAGGGCGCATCGGGCCGCCGCGTGCGGGGGGATCCTCAATGCGAAGGAAAATATCGTCGCCCGGAATATCCAGCCGTCAGGCCACGCGGTAACGGATCGCGCGCAGGATGCTTCGGCCTTCAATTAGCGGGTGCGCTCCTGAAGCCTGGCCAGCTTCTGTTTCGCGTCGGCCGGAAGCTCAGGGCTGGTTTGCGACCAGAACAAAAGCAATTCTCGGTAGTTGGTCGCTGGCGTTCCATTCGTGGTTCAAGCAGCCTCTTCATCTGATTTGTCAGGTGAGGGACGGGTCGCTAATGCTAAAGCCACTTGCGGGCATCGGGGGAGATTCTCATGTCGCTTCAAATGGTTTTGCTGCCGGTCTTCGTGCAAATCGGGCTCACTTTCGCCTTGCTGCTGTGGATGGTGACCGCCCGGACAAAGGCGGTGAAGGCCCGGGAAACCAGCCTGAAGGACATCGCGGCGGGGCAGCCGAAATATCCGACAGGTGTGGCCCAGGTCGGCAATTGCTTTGCGAACCAGTTCGAAGTACCCGTCCTGTTCTATTTCCTGATCGCACTGGCGCTGCCGCTGCGCCACGCCGATCTCTTCATCGTGCTGATGTCCTGGGTGTTCGTGGTGACGCGATTTGCCCATGCCGGCATTTTCGTCACCTCCAACAACATCCAGCAGCGCAGCCTCGCCTGGTTCGCCGGCGTGCTGGTGCTCTTGGCGATGTGGCTCTACTTCGCGCTGAAGATGCTGCTGCTCATTTAGAAAGCCCCTGATGACCCCCGCCGCCCGCCTGTCCGCCGCCATCGAGCTGATCGCGACCATCGACGCCGAGCGCGTCCCGGCGGCGAAGGCGCTGAAGGAATGGGGCACCGCGCACCGCTATGCCGGCTCGGGCGACCGCGCCGCGATCTCCGGCCTGATCTGGGACGTGCTGCGGCGGCGGGCATCCAGCGCGTTCCTGATGGACGCCGACACGCCGCGCGCCCGTGTGCTCGGCATGCTCAAGCTCGAGCGAGGCATGGATGTCGACGCCATCGCCGCGCTCTGCGACGGTTCGCGCTTTGCGCCGGAGCCGCTGACGGAGGCCGAACGCGCCGCGCTCACCGCGCGCTCGCTTGACGGCGCGCCGCCGCATGTCGCCGGCGATTATCCGGAATGGCTCGACCCGCATCTCGCCGCCGTGTTCGGCGAGGATCGCGTCGCGGAGGCAACCGCGATGGCGAGCCGTGCGCCGCTCGATCTGCGCGTCAACACGCTGAAGGCGAAGCGCGAGAAGGTGCAGGCCTCGCTGAAACATCTCGGCGCCGTGCCGACGCCGTGGTCGCCGATCGGCCTTCGCATCGCGCTCGGCGCCGACGCGCGCAATCCCGGCATTTCCTCCGAGGAGGATTTCATCAAGGGCGCGATCGAGGTGCAGGATGAAGGCTCGCAGCTCGCCGCGCTGTTCACGGCCGCCAGGCCCGGCGAGCAGGTGATCGATCTCTGCGCCGGCGCCGGCGGCAAGACGCTGGCGCTCGCGGCGATGATGGGCGGCAAGGGCCGGCTGATCGCGACCGACCGCGACAAGCGTCAGCTCGCGCCGATCTTCGAGCGGCTGTCGCGCGCCGGCGTCCATAATGCCGAGGTCCGGCCGCCGAAGGGCGACGCCGACCCATTGGCCGACATCAGCTCATCGGCTGACCTCGTGCTGATCGATGCGCCCTGCACCGGCACCGGCACCTGGCGCCGCAACCCCGACGCCAAGTGGCGCATGCGCCCCGGCGCGCTCGAGGTTCGCCTGAAGGACCAGGCCGAGGTGCTGGATCGCGCGGCAGCGATGGTGAAGCCCGGCGGCCGCATCGCCTACGTCACCTGCTCGGTATTGCCGGCCGAAAACGGCGAGCAGGTGCGCGCGTTCCTGGCGCGTCATCCCGGGTTTTCGATTCAACCATCGAACGAGACCGCGAACGTGCTGTGGGACAAGGCGGAAGATTTCGAGAACGCCGCGCTCCGATTGCCGGAAGGCTGGCTGATGACCCCGCGCCGCACCGGCACGGACGGATTTTTCGTGTCGGTGCTGAGAAAGGCGTGATCGCGCAGGCGGGGCACGCTGCGCTTTGACACCTGCAGACCGCCCAAATTGGGTCAATAATACTGACCTACAAACCTCTGTCCATCCCCGCAGAAGGATGTGGGCCGCCCGTTCCGCGCGGTTGCGATGCCGCCCCCTGTCGCGTATCTGCTTGCCATGACAGCCCCCAAACAAAACCAGGATTCGTCGACGCCATCGGTGGCCTCGGCGCATGACAAGATTCTGATCGTCGATTTCGGCAGTCAGGTGACGCAACTGATCGCCCGCCGCGTGCGCGAGGAGGGCGTCTATTCCGAGATCGTGCCGTTCCAGAAGGCGGAATCAGCCTTCGACGAGATGAAACCGAAAGCGGTGATCCTCTCCGGCGGTCCGGAATCGGTGCACGAAGAGGGCTCGCCCCGCGCGCCGCAAAAGATCTTCGATTCCGGCGTGCCCGTGCTCGGCATCTGCTACGGCCAGATGACCATGGCGGCTCAGCTCGGCGGCGAGGTCGAGGGCGGCCACGCCAGAGAGTTCGGCCGCGCCGATGTCGAGGTGAAGGCGGCCAGCAGCCTGTTCGACTCCACCTGGGGCAAGGGCGAGAAGCACCCGGTGTGGATGAGCCATGGCGACCGCATCACCAAGATGCCGCCGGGCTTCACGGTCGCCGGCGTCTCGCCGAATGCGCCGTTCGCTGTCATCCAGGACGAGAAGCGCAAATACTACGGGTTGATGTTCCACCCCGAGGTGGTGCACACGCCCGATGGCGCAAAACTGATCCGCAATTTCGTCCGCAAGGTCGCGGGGCTGACCGGCGACTGGACCATGCGCGCCTTCCGCGAGGAAGCGATCGAGAAGATCCGCGCCCAGGTGGGCAAGGGTAGGGTGATCTGCGGCCTTTCCGGCGGCGTCGATTCCGCCGTCGCCGCGGTGCTGATCCACGAGGCGATCGGCGACCAGCTCACCTGCGTGTTCGTCGACCACGGCATGCTGCGGCTCGATGAAGCCAAAACCGTCGTCGACCTGTTCCGCCATCACTACAACATCCCGCTGGTGCATGTGGACGCGTCGAAGCAGTTCCTCGGCGAGCTCGATGGGGTCACTGACCCCGAAAAGAAGCGCAAGACCATCGGACGTCTTTTCATCGACGTGTTCGATGCGGAAGCCAAAAAACTCGGCGGCGCGGACTTCCTCGCGCAAGGCACGCTCTACCCTGATGTGATCGAGAGCGTCTCCTTCACCGGCGGTCCCTCGGTGACGATCAAGTCGCACCACAATGTCGGCGGGCTTCCCGAGCGCATGAACATGAAGCTGGTCGAGCCCCTGCGCGAATTGTTCAAGGACGAGGTGCGCGTGCTGGGGCGCGAACTCGGCCTGCCCGAAATCTTCGTCGGCCGCCACCCGTTCCCGGGCCCCGGCCTCGCCATCCGCTGCCCCGGCGACATCACCAGGGAAAAGCTCGACATCCTCCGCAATGCCGACGCCGTCTATATCGACCAGATCAGGAAGCACGGCCTCTACGACGCGATCTGGCAGGCCTTTGCCGTGCTGCTGCCGGTGAAGACCGTCGGCGTGATGGGCGACGGCCGCACCTACGAATACGTCGTGGGCCTGCGCGCCGTGACGTCAACCGACGGCATGACCGCCGACTTCTATCCCTTCGACATGAAGTTCCTCGGCGAAACCGCGACGCGGATCATCAACGAGGTGAAGGGGGTGAACCGGGTGGTGTATGACGTGACGAGCAAGCCGCCGGGTACGATTGAGTGGGAGTAGGGGCTCACTCAGACTTTGAAGCAGTTTTCGCGATGCCACCGCAAGAAGTGTGGGTGGGGTTGATCGATCGCGCGAGCTGGCTTCAGAATGCGCCCGGTCTTGTTAATGATGGCGCGTACCCCGTCCGGATCGTTCACATGCCGAGAGATCAGGATTTCATGATCATCGGCAATGCTGATCAAGCCACGGTCAAACATCCAATGCGCAGTTCCTGACAGAGCAAGTCCGTTGCTTACGATATCAGGCCCATTAGCCTCGACTGGCCTGATGTGTGCGGCTTCAACTTCGGCTCGCCCGCGACCGTTGATGAGCTTTAAGGATGTAACCGCACAACGGGCATCATAGGCGCGAAGAACGATGCGGCGGAAAATGCCGTCGCGGACTATTCGCGAAGTCAGATAGGTGAGGCGACTCCGTTCCTGTTCGTATCGAAAAGCCGATCCCTCTTCTTGCATGCCTTGGGAGGCTTTGGGGGCATCGACGCGGGGTAACAAAGTTGCTTCTTCGGTGAGTCCACGTTCAGTAATTCGGTTGAAATCGTCGAGAGAAATGGGCCGTACGGCGGATTGGGCGCGTCCTGAAATTTTGCCTTGCTCGTTCAGCAGACCCCGCTCAAGAAGCCCTTCATCATCTCGGAACGGAACGGGATTGACGAAATCCAGATAGCTATTTGGTTCGATTATCGCGACGTACATCCCCGATAAACCCGGATCGGGAATGACTTGCTGGACCTTTGCGAGTGCGAAGTAGCCGCGCGATTCCTGCGCCTTCCGGGGCTCGTAGTAGACGATCCAATCGCCGATACATGACTGAACGCGAGCAAGGTACTGGCTAGGAAATTGGTATCGCTCAGCGGGGGTATCTTCATAAATCGAGTCCGACCGATGGATGAAGACACCAAATGCCACAGATCGCTCCCCTGAAGTCACCACTGCTGTGCGCGTGGTCTAACGTTACTATCCTAAGCTGCGCGACTTCTGAGTAAAGTGTTCTTCGATTGCACGATTCACCTAGCGAGTAGGGTGGACTAGAAGGCGTAATCCACCATGCTGTGGAGCGAGATCGGCGGGTTGCGCTATCGCGAACCCGCCCTGCAGGCAGCGCCCTGACCGCTTGCAATGACGGTCACCCCGGCGCAAACGCGGGATGTGTGGTGCGTGACCGCATGGTACGATATCGGGATCGTCTTTGGAGTAATCCTCGATGTCCGTCGCAACCGCCGCCAACCAGTCCATCCAAACCGCCACCTCCACCGACCCCGAAACCCTCGGCTGGATGCAGGGCTTCCCGCCGCCGCCGGACCGCACCATCATCTTCCAGAACTGCTCCTTTCGCAGCTTCCCCGAGTTGCGCTGGGCGTGGAGCAATATCCGACAACTGGTACCGACCGTGAACGTTTGGCGTGGGGCGTGGCCTGCTTCGGTGTTGACGCGCGAGGAGCACGACATCGGCACGTCCGCTTCGATCACGATGGACGGGCGTCCCATGACGTTCGCGCGGATGCTCGAGGAGACTTACGCCGACGGCATCGCCGTGCTGCACCGGGGCAGACTGATCTACGAGCGCTACTTCGGCGCGCTGAAGCCGCACAAGCCGCACATCGCGATGTCGGTGACGAAATCCTTCACCGGCACGCTCGCCGGCATTCTGGTCGCGGAGGGCAGGATCGATCCGCAGGCGCCGGTCACGGACTATGTGCCGGAGCTGAAGGGTAGCGCATTCGGCGACGCGCGCGTGCACGAGACCATGGATATGACCACGGGCCTCGAGTACACTGAGGTCTATACCGACAAGAATTCAGGCGTGTTCGGCCTCAGGCGCGCGAACGGCATGGCGCCGATCGAGCCGGGCTATGAAGGCGCGACCAATATTTTCGATTTCCTGTGCGGGCAGAAGAAGCAGGGCGAGCACGGCAAGGCGTTTTCCTACAAGACCGTCAATTCGGACGTGCTGGCCTTTATCTGCCGGCGCGCGAGCGGGATGACGCTGTCCGACCTGCTCTCGGAGCGCATCTGGATTCCGATGGGCGCGGAGGAGGACGCGCATTATCACGTCGACCGCATCGGCACCGAAAGCGGCGGAGGCGGGCTTTCGACGACGCTGCGCGATCTCGCCCGCTTCGGCGAGACCATCCGCAATCACGGCCGCTTCAACGGCCGCCAGATCGTGCCGTCGCAGATCGTCGAGGACATCGCGCGCGGCGGCGATCCCGAAAAGTTCAAGCCGGCCGGCTACACCACGTTGCCCGGCGCCTCATACCGGAACCAGTGGTGGGTGACGCATAACGCGCACGGCGCCTTCATGGCGCGCGGCGTGCACGGGCAGGGCATCTACATCGATCCGAAGGCCGAGATGGTGATCGCCCGCTACGCCTCGCACCCGGCCGCCGGCAATGCCGCCAACGATCCCGTGACGCTGCCGGCCTACATGGCGCTGGCAAAGGATTTGATGGCGGGTGGCTGATCGCCCGCGCTCGCGCCGATCAGTCCGCGATGCTGATATGTGCATCCGTGATGACCTTGGTCCATCGATCGACATCGCTGGCAACAAGGTTTTTGAGATAAGCCGGCGACTGCTGCTCGGGTGCGGGCGCCACGGCGCCGAGTTTCTCGAGCCGGCTGATCGTATCCGGGTCCGCCAGCGCCTTTGCATAGGCGGCGTGGATCTTCGCCATGACGTCGTCGGGCAATCCCTTCGGGGAGAACAGCGCCGTCCATGCGTCGGCCTGATAGGCTTTCAGGCCTCCTTCCTCTGATGTGGGCGTGTCCGGAAGCACCTTCGAGCGCTGCGGCGAGGCGACGACGAATGCCTTGATCGTGCCGGCTGCAACCTGCGGGGCGACCGTAATCACCTGGTCGCACGAATAGTCGATGGCTCCACTGAGCAGATCATTCATCAGCGGGCTGTTGCCGCGATAGGGGATTTCGGTGGGCTTGGTCCCGACCAGCGCATTCAGCAAAGTGCATGTCAGGTGCGCGTTGGATCCGACGCCGGAATGACCGACCTTGAAGTCAGGGCCCTTCTCTTTCATCAGCCCGACGAATTCCTGGAATGTCGCAGCGGGCAGATCCTTTCGGCCGAACACCACGATGGGTGCGGAGGCCGCGAGCCCGATCGGCTCGAAATCGGTGCGAGGATCGTATTTCCGCTTCTCATAGAGAGCGTAGGACGACGCATGAGTCCCCATATGCCCTGTCAGCAGCGTGTAGCCGTCTGGCGCGGCTCGCATGACGCGGATCGAGCCGATGGTGCCGCCGGCGCCGGCCACGTTTTCGATGATGATCGGCTTGCCCAGGTGCCTCGACATGCCTTCCGCGACGATCCTGGCGATGACGTCGGTGGCGCCGCCTGCCGCAAACGGGACGACCATGGTGATGGCTCGGTTCGGATAGTCTGTCTGTGCTGATGCCAAGGTGGCCATCGATAGACTGAACGCCGAAGCCATCAGCGTCAGAGCCGTCACCCTTCTCATTCCAGTTCCTCCGTTTTATTGTTGGTCGACAGAACGACCACTTGCTTGTAGGCGAATGTGCGCGGACGCACCAGCGCGGAACAGGAGAGATAATCGTGAACCTCTACGCAAAACTCCTCGCGCGTGAAGCAGAGCGGCGCCCCATAAGGGTTGGGTTGATCGGCGCCGGAAAGTTCGGCGCGATGTACCTTCATCAGGCGCCGCGAACGCCCGGCGTGCATATCGTCGGCATCGCCGATCTGTCGCCATCACGTGCGATCGAAAACCTGAAGCGCGTCGGGTGGGCCGAGGAGCGCTATGGCGCGGCTTCGCTCGATGATGCGCTCGCGCACGGCACGACGTTCGTGAGCGACAATTGGGAAGCGCTGGTCAAATTCCACGGCATCGACGTGATCGCCGAATGCACCGGCAATCCGGCGGCCGCCGTCGAACACTGTCTGGCGGCCTTTGCGGCCGGCAAGCCGGTCATCAACGTGACGGTCGAGGCTGATGCATTCTGCGGACCGATCCTCGCGCATAAGGCGAGGCAGGCGGGCGTGATCTACAGCCTTGCCTATGGCGATCAACCGGCCCTGGCCTGCGATCTCGTCGATTGGGCGCGGGCGTGCGGCTTCCCGGTGGTGGCCGCTGGTCGCGGACACAAATGGCTGCCGCAATATCGGGAATCGACGCCCGAGACAGTCTGGGATCACTGGGGGTTGACGGCCGACCAGGCCGTGCGCGGCGGCATGAACCCAAAAATGTTCAATGCCTTCCTCGACGGATCGAAGCCGGCGATCGAGTCGGCTGCGATCGCCAATGCGACCGGCCTTGAGGCGCCGTCGCAGGGCCTGGCGTTCCCGCCGGGATCGGTGAACGACATTCCCACGCTGATGCGTCCCCGCGCGGAAGGCGGCGTGCTCGAAGCCAAGGGGCAGGTCGAGGTCGTGTCCTGCCTCACGGCCGACGGCGCCCAGATCCCGAACGACATCAGAAAAGGCGTCTGGGTCTGCTTCGAAGGCGACAGCGAGTACATCCAGAATTGCTTCCAGGAGTACAGCGTCGTGACCGATCCGTCAGGCCGCTACATGAACTCCTACAAGAAGTGGCACCTGATCGGTCTGGAGCTCGGAATTTCCGTCGCCGCCATTGCGCTGCGCGGCGAACCGACGGGCGTCGCGACCTGCTTCAACGCCGATGTTGCCGCGACCGCAAAAAAGAACCTGCAGCCGGGCGATGCGCTCGACGGCGAGGGCGGCTACACCGTTTTCGGAAAGTTGACGCCTGCAAGCACGTCGCTGACAAAAGGATATCTGCCGTTGGGCCTCGCTCACGATATGCGATTGATTCGGCCGGTCGCCAAGGACGCCTGCATCACCTGGGCCGATGTCGCGATCGACGAGACGCTGCCGGCGGTTCGCATCCGCAAGGAGCAGGAGGCGCTGTATTCTCCGGTGGCACGGAAGGCCGTCTGACGATCCTCGCCGGAGCCTCTCATCATGTCCAGGGACCGCCATTCCCGCATATCGTGTGGGTAAACCAACGGCGGCGACCTTGATCGAGCCTGATTACGCTCTAATGTAACCGGCCGCTGCCGTCGTGGAACTTGGTCCCGTGCACTCGGACGTCTTGAAGCGCAAGGAATTATACAGCTTCTTCAGCCGTTCGGCTTTCGAGAAGGCTCACGCCTATCAAGCGCAAGGACGCGTAAAGGGACTGGAGGTCAGCGAAGACCTGACGCACCTTCGTGCCAGGGTGCGGGGAAGCGGATCGAACGAGTATCGCGTCGATATTCACCTTGACTACAGCGATAACCGGCTCTCCGACGTCGACGGCGAATGTAGTTGTCCGATGTCCGTCAACTGCAAGCATGTGGCTGCGACATTGCTCGAGGCCACCAGCAACGGGCCGCAACCGGCGTCCGCGTCGACGATAGCCAAAATTGCTCCGACCCTCTCGTCGCTGCCGCCGGTTCTGGGCTACGCGGTGACTGAATGGCTCGATAGCATCGGCAACGCGGTGCGCGGCGACGATTATCCGGCCGGGTTGAACCAGCGGCTGCTTTATCGCCTGCATCCTTCTGGAGAGGGCGTTCAGACCCCGGTTCTGGCGGTATCGCTGCTCTCGGTGAAAGTGCTGAAAGACGGCACTTTCGGCAGCAATCCGGCGCGACCCAGCCCGTCCGAGTTCTTGCCCGAGCGCGCACCGAAATACTATCGCGACGCCGATGTCGATATTCTCGGTCAACTCTCGGTCTGGAGGGGAACGTACTACGCCCCCCGACCGCTCCCGGCCGAACTGGTGCAACGGATCGTCGCGACCGGACGCGCCTATTGGCTCGATCACAAGCGGCAGCCGCTGCGCTGGGCGGACCAGCGCGAGGGGCGCATCGAGTGGCGCGCGTCCGACCGCCGCGGCGTTGCTCCGTGCCTTCTCGTGCCGGGAATGATTGCGCTCAATGCCGAGCCGCCGCTCTATGTTGATGAGTCCGTCGGGACGATCGGGCCGGTGGATCTCGGTCTGCCGCCGAAGCTTGCCCGCCGGATCCTGTCCGCGCCGGAGATTCCGCGCGACCAGGTCCTGGAAGTATCGCGTCGTCTTGGCCAAAGTCTTCCTGAGCGCCATCACGGCTTCCTGCCGGCGGCGCCAACCGCGGCGGTGCGGATAGACGAGGAACCGGTGCCGGTGTTGCGCCTGCAGCGGGCGCGGGTGAGAGAGGGCTCCTACTACTATTATGATCAATCGCGTGCGGATGATGGATCGGTCGCGGTCGCTCGCCTCGGCTTCCGTTATGGGCCTGTCGAGATCGATTCTGCGGAACGCGCCAACCGACCGGAAGCGTTCCACGCCGGAAAGGTCTACGAAGTCTTCCGGCGCCGGCCGAAGGAGAAGGAGGCGCGCAAGCGCCTGATCGATCTTGGCTTCGTCGACGCGGTGAGGAAGTTCTCCTTTCTCGATGCCAGTCATGCCCGCGACCTGACGCTCGACGGGAGCCATGACTGGCTCGATTTTCTCGACCGGGATGCGGCCGAACTGCGCGCGTCGGGCTTCGAGATATTGATCGACGGCAACTTCCCTCACCGCCTGGCGGAATCGGGCGATTTCGATGCGGAATTCGAATCCAGCGGCATCGATTGGTTCGAACTTGCTCTCGGAATCGACATCGACGGTGAGCGGCGCGATCTTGCGCCGATGCTGGCCGCGCTGATCTCGCGGCCGGACTTTACGCCGGATCTGATCAAACAGTTCGCTGAGAACGGAAGGAACTTCTATCTGCCCCTGGCGGACGGGCGCCATGTTTCTGTAGCGGCCGATCGCTTTCTGCCTCTAGTACTGGCGCTGCATGGCCTGAACCTGCACGGCATCTCCCTCGATGTTTCGGGAAAGCTGAAGCTGTCACGTGCCGACATCGTGCCGCTCCTCGGATTCGAGAGTCACGGGTTCGTCTTCAAGGGCACGGACAATTTTCGTCGTCTCGCCGCTCTGCTTCACACCCAGGGCTTGAGCGATCCGCGCCTGCCGGAGAGCTTTCGCGCCGGGCTCCGACCCTATCAGGCGCAGGGCGTAGCCTGGCTCGATCTGCTCCGCGAAAGCGGACTGGGCGGCGTACTGGCTGATGACATGGGGCTGGGCAAGACCGTGCAAATTCTGGCCTTGATCGCGCTCGAGAAGGCGCGTGGGCATCTCGCGGAGCCGACGATCGTCGTCGCACCGACCAGCCTGATGAGCAACTGGTTCAGCGAGACGCAGAAATTCGTGCCGGACCTCAAGGTCCTGGTGCTCCATGGCCCCGATCGCAAGCGCAGTTTTGCGGCCATCCCGGAGCATGATGTTGTGCTGACGACCTATCCCCTGATCGCACGCGACCGGGAAGTCCTGCTGTCGCGCGACTGGCATATGGCGGTGCTGGACGAGGCGCAAACGGTCAAGAACCCCGATGCGGCGACCACGCGGTGGTTGCGCGAGATAAAGGCGCGGCACCGTTTCTGCCTGACCGGAACGCCGATGGAAAATCATCTCGGCGAACTCTGGTCGATCATGAGTTTCGCCAACCCCGGTTATCTCGGCGACAAGGCCAGCTTCGTTCGGCGGTGGCGAACGCCCATCGAGAAACGCGCCGACAAGGTCCGCTCGGCGGCGCTCGCCCGGCGGGTGAGGCCGTTTCTGCTGCGCCGGACCAAGGCGGAGGTGGCGGGGGAATTGCCCGCCAAGACCGAGATCGTCGAGCGGATCGCGCTCGAAGGCGGCCAGCGCGACCTCTACGACTCGATCCGGCTGTCGATGTCGGAGAAGGTTCGCAAGGCAATCCAGCAACGCGGCCTCGCCAGGAGCCACATCGTGGTGCTCGAGGCATTGCTGCGAATGCGGCAGGTTTGTTGCGATCCGGCGCTCCTGAAACTCGACGACATCGAGCGGCCGTCGGCCAAGCTCGACCGTTTGATGGAAATGATGCTGGAATTGCTGAGCGAGGGACGGAAGATCATCGTCTTCTCGCAGTTCACCTCCATGCTCGATCTGGTTCGCGCGCGCCTGGACGCGGAGCGTGTTCGCTATGGCGTGCTGACCGGAGAAACCCGGGACCGCAAGGCCGCGATCGACGGATTTCAGACCGGCGCAAACGATGTGTTTTTGATCAGCCTCAAAGCCGGCGGTGTCGGACTCAATCTGACGGCCGCCGATACCGTCATCATCTTCGACCCCTGGTGGAATCCCGCCGTCGAGGAACAGGCCATCGATCGGGCGCACCGCATCGGGCAGGACAAGCCGGTCTTCGTCTACCGGCTCGTCGCGTCGGGTACGGTCGAAGAGAAAATGGAGGAACTCAAGGAACGAAAACGGGCGCTCGCCGACAGCGTGTTCGATGCCGATGGACAGATCGGTTCGGCCCTCACGGAAGAGGACGTGCGCGCGCTGTTTGAGGACTAGGATTGGGGAGTACGCGACGATTTGCAAATGCGATGAATTATTGCTCACCCGGTCTTCCCAGGGCCGACCCCGGTCTTCCCTGCGCCCACTGAATCAGAGGAGGGCGAAGAAGATGCAAGGCCCGACAATTGCGCGCTGGGGCGGGTGACCCAGTAGTCCAGGGAGTTCAACGATCGAACCGAGAAGCCGCGGCGTACTGGATCCTCCGCCTGCGCGGAGGATGACGGTAGAGCCTGGTGCGCAATGACGTGAGGCAATTCTCGGTAAGAGACATTGATTTGTCCGCCACAAGAGTCCAGCATCCCCACAACCTCGACCTCTCCAATCAGGAACCACCCATGTCGCGCGTATCGATCAGGACCAGGGACGATCTGCCGGCCGAGCTGCAGCCGCTGTGGGACAAGATGACGACCTACGGCGCGTTCGAGAACCAGGCGGGCGTGATGGCGCACCGGCCGCCGATCTTCAGGCACACGTGGTCGTTGCTGGTCGATCTCGCCGACAACGGCGTCCTGTCGAAACGCCACCTCGAGATCGCGCTGGTCGCGGTGTCGCTGCTGAACAAATGCGACTATTGCGTATCGCACCACGCGCCGAAACTGGCGATCCAGGGCGTATCGGAGGAGGGCGCCGACCGCCTGCTCGACTACAAGGATCATCCGGAGCTCGACGCCGTCGACAAGCTCGTCGTCGAATTTTCCATCGCCGTAAACAACAACTGGAGCAAGACGCGCGACGAGATCTTCGCAAGGCTTCGCGAGCATTTCTCCGAAGCGGAGATCGTCGAGCTGACCTGGCGCATTTCGCTCTGCGGCGCCTTCAACCGCTTCACCGACATCCTGCAATGCGACATCGAGCAGGGCGTGCCTGCGCGGGAGGCCGCCGAATAGCAGGGCCGATGCTCCGAAAACTAGTACCGCGGCGTGTTGAACTGCGGGCAGCGATGCACGTAGTCCCACGGAATATCGTAGACGCAGGTGAAGCGGAGATCGTCCGACTGCTTGAGCGGCGGGGCCTCGACGACTGGCTGCGAAACCTCGTCGGACAGGCCATAGAACACGCCGCCGCCCGGAAAGAAGCCGACGCCGGCGCGAGGATGGTGGTGGTGCATCGAGCGGAATCCCGGGAAGGCGGGACGCCCCGGCGCAACGCCCGGACCGACCGGCGCGGCGGCGGGGCCGCGCGCGCCGACGGGATTGGCAAATGTCTCGCCCGCGGCGAGGACAAGCGCGACTGCGCTGAGGGACGCGATCAACGTCGTTCTGTAGGTCATGGTACTCAACCCTGTCGTTACGTTGCTTGGCAATTTTTCCCGACGCTAAGCCGTGCCTCCCGTGCCCGCAAAGACAAAATTAATGGTTGGTTAAGGCGTAATCTTAATGCCCGGGCATCTCGGGACATTCGCATGAATCCGCCCGGAATCCCGTCACATCAGGGTGAGGCGGGGTGCGGTGCAGTGGCTGGTTACCCGCCCCGCGAGCTAGACCGAACCGCGCGACATCTTCTCGAACCGCTTGATCAGCCGCTCGCGCTTGAGGCGGGACAAGCGGCGGATCCAGAACACGCCGTCGAGTTGATCGATCTCATGCTGGTGGCAGACCGCACGCAGCCCCTCCGACTCTTCGGTCTGCGGATGGCCGTCGAGGTCGCGATAGCTGATCCCGATACGCGCGTGGCGGCTCACCTCGTCGTTGATGCCGGGCATCGAGACGCTGCCTTCGCGGTGCAGGATGGTCTCGGGCGATGTCCAGACGATCTTCGGATTGACATAGATCTGCGCGCCCTCGGCCGGAGCAAGTTCGAGCACGACGACGCGCAGCAGCACGCCGACATGCGGCGCGGTGATGCCGATACCGGGCGCGGCATGCATCGTCTCCAGCAGGTCGGCGGCGAGCTCGCGGAGCGCCGCGTCGAGCGCGGTCACGGGCTCTGCCGCAAGCGCGAGCCGGGGATCGGGATAGCGGACGATCGGGCGGATGGTCATGATGGCATCGGCATGTGCCGGTGTGACTTAGCCCATAAGGCCGTTCAGGGATACGAGATCCGGCGCCGCTTCGCTTCCCGCAAAAAAAGTGAGGGTCGCCTGTCGCTTTCGGCCGTTCCCGTTCGTCTTCCAGCCAGAGAGCCACGGGGAGACCAGGAATGACCAATTCGCATTATCGCTGGGTGATCGTCGCGGCCGGCGGCGTGCTCGGCTGCGTCGCGATCGGCGGGATGTTTTCGCTGCCGGTGTTCCTGCAGCCGATCGCGCGGGATACCGGCTGGTCGGTGACCGGCATTTCCAGCGCCATGACCATCGGCTTTCTTGCCATGGCCTTCACCAGCATGATCTGGGGCACGCTGTCCGACCGCTTCGGCCCGCTGCCGGTGGTGCTGACGGGGTCCATCGTGCTCGCGGCGAGCCTGGGACTAGCCAGCATCGCGACCTCGCTCGTCGTGTTTCAGCTCGTATTCGGGCTGATGGTCGGCGCCGCCGCTGCCGCCATCTTGCCGCCGATGATGGCGACCGTCACCGGCTGGTTCGATACCCATCGCAGCCTCGCGGTCTCGCTGGTCTCGGCCGGCATGGGCATGGCGCCGATGACGATGGCGCCGCTCGCCGCCTGGCTGGTCTCGCATCACGACTGGCGGACCTCGATGCAGATCGTCGCCCTCGTCGTCGCCGCGATCATGATCCCGGTCTCGCTGCTGGTGCGCCGCCCGCCGGCGCTCGAGAACGCAAACCTCGCGCCGTCGGGCGAAGCAGGGGGCGTGGAGATGTCGCTCGCGCAGGCGCTGCGCTCGCCGCAATTCATCACGCTGGTGCTGACGAACTTCTTTTGCTGCGCCACGCATTCCGGCCCGATCATCCACACCGTCAGCTACGCCATCAGCTGCGGCATCCCGATGATCGCCGCCGTCACCATCTACAGCGTGGAAGGTCTCGCCGGCATGGGCGGCCGCATCGCCTTCGGGCTGCTCGGCGACCGCTTCGGCGCCAAGCGCGTGCTCGTGTTCGGCCTGCTGGCGCAGGCATTCGGCGCGCTCGGCTATGTCTTCGTGCGCGAACTCGCCGCTTTCTATGCGGTCGCGGCGCTGTTCGGCTTCCTCTATGCCGGCACCATGCCGCTCTACGCCGTGCTGGTGCGCGAAAACTTTCCGTTGCGGATGATGGGCACGGTGATCGGCGGCACCGCGATGGCCGGCAGCCTCGGCATGGCGACCGGACCGCTCGCCGGCGGCCTGATCTACGACAGCTTTGCGAGCTACGCCTGGCTCTATTTCGGCTCGTGGGTCATGGGGATCGGCGCCTTCCTGATGATCATGACCTTCCGGCCGGTGCCGGCGGCGCGGCCGGCACCCGTACCGGCGCTGGAGCAGGCGATGCGCTAACCGTCATCTCAAGCCTTCCGATCCAATCCGACGCGATATATATGGATGCGGGGCTTCACATCGCGCAACGGCCAGCAGGCGAGGCACAACAACAATAAGGAAGCAGGCCTGATGCCGGTTAGCGACATACCCAGTCATCCCCTCGATCATCCGATCTGGACCGCACTGACGACCACGCAACGGGCGCTGGCCGAAGGCGATGGGCGCGCGCGGCGCTATCCGACGGAGGTGACGCCGTTTGCTGACATGCCGGATCTTTCGCCTGAGAACTTCGCAGCACTCGGCGCGCTGATGTCGCCGACTGACATTGCCGTGCTGTTCACGCCGGAAGCCGTGAGCGCGCCGGCCGAATTCAAGATCGTGCTGGCAGAGACCGGCGAGCAGATGATCGGAACGCCGAAGGAGACGTCGACCGACGGCGTCGAGATCGTCACCCTCGGTGCCGACGACGTCCCTGACATGATCGAACTGACCGCGCTCACCAAGCCCGGTCCGTTCAGCGCGCGGACCCACGAACTCGGTATCTTCCTCGGCATCCGCGTCGATGGCCAGCTCGCCGCGATGATCGGCGAACGCATGAAGCCCGCGGAGCATACCGAGATCACTGCCGTCTGCGTGCACCCATCGCATCGCGGCCGCGGCTACGGGCAGATGCTGCTGTCGGCGATCTCTCGCCAGATCGTATCGCGCGGCGAGATTCCGTTCCTGCACGTCTTCACCAGCAATCATTCGGCGATCGCGCTCTACCGGCGGCAAGGCATGGAAATCCGCCGCCGCTTCCACGTGACGGTGTTGAAGAAACAGGAGCCGTAGCCGCTGCGACGCGGAAGGCTCGCGGAGGACCCCATCACGAAAACGTTAAACCGATCGGTTGACTATCTCGGCTGCGTCTCTATACTAAACCATATGGTTGAATATCTAGGGCATCTCGACGCTGTTTTCCGCGCGCTGGCGGACCCGACCCGCCGCGCGATGCTTGGACATCTGGCGGAACGTGAACTCACGATCGGGGAACTGGCGACCCCGTTCCAGATGAGCTTCGCCGGTGCGTCGAAACATCTGCGGGTGCTGGAGGAGGCCGGCCTCGTGACGCGCACGATCCGCGGCCGCAGCCGTCTGTGCCGACTCGACGCCGCGCGGCTCGCGGACGCCGATGCGTGGCTCCGCCGCTACGAACGATTCTGGAACGCAAGGCTCGATCAACTGGAAGCCCTGCTGCGTGCAGAGGACGAGGCGAAAGCAAGGAAGGCGAAGGAGTAGACGATGAACGCAACCGAACAGCCCGATGTCTATGGCGAGTTGATCGAGCCGACCACGCTACGGATTCAACGGCTGCTGCCGGGGCCGATCGAACGCATCTGGGCCTATCTTACCGACAGCAAGCTGCGCGGCAAATGGCTGGCGGCGGGACAGATGGTGATGAAGGTCGGCGCGCCCTTCGAATTCGTCTGGCGCAACGACGAACTCAATGATCCTCCGAGCAACCGACCGGAAGGCTTTGCGGAAGAAAACCGGATGCAGAGCCGAATCACCGAACTCGATCCGCCCCGCAAGATCTCGTTCGCCTGGAACAACAGCGGCGACGTGACGTTCGAATTGGAACCGAAGGGCACGGGCGTATTGCTCACGGTAACCCACCGGCGGCTGCCCGATCGCTCGACGCTGCTCAAGGTCAGCGCCGGCTGGCACATGCATCTCGACGTGCTGGTCGCCCGCGCCAACGACAGGGAGCCGGCGCCGTTCTGGGACGGCTGGGCTCGCCTGCATGAGGAATATGCCCATCGGCTGCCGGCTTGAATGGCGCGACACGCAACAATCATCCCGACCAACAGGAGGTTCGCTATGCAGGTCAATGCTGTTTCAGCCCAGGAGTGGGAAGCCGCGCGGCAAAAGTTGCTCGTGAAGGAGAAGGAAATGACCCGCGCGCGCGACGCGCTGGCCGCCGAGCGCCGGCGGATGCCGTGGCTGGCCGTGGAGCAGAGCTACGAGCTCGTAGGGCCGCGCGGCAAGGTGAGCCTGCGCGACCTGTTCGAAGATCGTCATCAACTGATCGTCTACCGCGCCTTCTACGAGCCCGGCGTGTTCGGCTGGCCGGATCATGCCTGCCGCGGCTGCTCGATGGTGGCCGACCAGGTCGCCCATCTCGCCCATCTCAACGCCCGCGACACCACGCTGGTGTTCACCTCGCGCGCGCCGCAGGCCGACATCGCGCGGCTGAAGGCCCGGATGGGATGGGAGATGATCCCCTGGTATACCGTCACGGACAGTTTTGACGCCGATTTCGGCGTCGGCGAATGGCACGGCACCAACGTGTTCTTCCGCGACGGCAGCAAGATCTACCGCACCTATTTCATCAACAACCGCGGCGACGAGCAGATGGGGAGCACCTGGAACTACCTCGACATCACGCCGCTTGGGCGCCAGGAAGTGTGGGAGGATTCGCCCGAAGGCTATCCGCAGACGGCGACCTACAAATGGTGGAATTGGCACGACAGTTACGTCGAAGGCGCCGTGCCCGACAAGCGGTGGGTCGAGATTTCGGACGCAGGCGAAGCGGCGTTCAGGAAGGAGAGCGCGAGCGCAAAGCCATGAGCCCGGTCTGCTCCGGCGGATTTGACGACAAGGCGCCCCGACGGAACGCCGCGGCGCTCAGGTCGGCCGGCCGGCTCCATCTCGCGGCCGCGCCGACCTTCGCGATGATGGCGCTGCTCACGGCCGTGCTTGGTGACGGATCGGCACTGTGTTCGATCGCAAGCGCGTCACCGCTGAGCGGAATGGTGCCGATGTATCTGCTGATGAGTGCCTTTCATCTGCCGCCGTGGCTCAAACTGATCGCCAGCCGTCTCTGAAATCGTCAGAATTGCTGAAAGCCGGACGCGTCATGTGCTAGACTTATGTGGAGGCTCGGGCTGCGTGCCCGGGCCCGTTTTGCTTGCTGATCGACGAATGGTCGGTTATCGCCAGGCCTGACAGGGGGAGCAAGCGCGCCTGCTTGTATGAGACGTAGGGTTGGGAGTAGTACCGTCCAAACGCCAAGCGAGAGCGCCGCGGTACGCGCTCGGCGATCCCAATCGAGAAACAAGATGCGTCTGAAAAATTGCCATAACTTCCACGATTTTCGCCGCATGGCGCAGCAGCGCCTGCCCGGGCCGATTTTCAACTACATCGACGGCGCGGCCGAAGACGAGGTCACCTACCGCCGCAATACCAGCGCATTCGACGATTGCGACCTGGTGCCGAACGTCCTGCGCGGCGTAGGCGATGTCGACATGTCGGTCACGATCATGGGGCAGAAGCTCGCCATGCCGGTCTACTGCTCGCCGACGGCGCTGCAGCGCTTGTTCCATCCCCAGGGCGAGCGCGCGGTTGCGGCGGCCGCCGGCAAATACGGCACCATGTTCGGCGTTTCCTCGCTCGGCACCGTAAGCCTCGAAGAGGCGCGCAAGATCAGCAACACGCCGCAGGTCTATCAGTTCTACTTCCACAGGGATCGCGGCCTGAACCGCGAAATGATGAATCGCGCCAAGCAGGCCGGTGTGGAGGTCATGATGCTGACCGTTGACAGCATCACCGGCGGCAACAGGGAGCGCGACAAGCGCACCGGCTTCGCCATCCCGTTCAAACTCAACCTGGCAGGCATCACCCAGTTTGCGATCAAGCCGGCCTGGGCAATCAATTATTTCCTGCATGAGAGCTTCAAGCTGCCGCAGCTCGACACCCATGTCGACATGGGGAGCGGCACCATGTCCATCAGCCGCTACTTCACCGAGATGCTCGACCCGTCGATGACGTGGGACGACGTGGCGGAGATGGTGCGGCACTGGGGCGGCCAGTTCTGCCTGAAGGGTGTGATGTCGGCGGCAGACGCCAGGCGCGCGGTGGAGATCGGTTGCACGGGGATCGTGCTCTCCAACCATGGCGGCCGGCAGCTTGACGGTTCGCGCAGCGGCTTCGACCAGTTGGCGGAGATTGTCGACGCGGTCGGCGACAGGATCGACGTCATCATGGACGGCGGCGTGCAGCGCGGTACCCACGTGCTCAAGGCGCTCTCGCTGGGCGCTAAGGCGGTCGGTCTCGGCCGTTACTATCTCTTTCCGCTGGCTGCCGCGGGCCAGGCCGGCGTCGAACGCGCGCTGGAGCAGATGCGGACCGAGATCGAACGCGACATGAAGCTGATGGGCGTGAGGTCGCTCGATCAGCTCTCGCGCGAAAATCTGCGCTTCCGCGCCGGCTTCACTTCTTCGCGCTGACCGTCATAATAGCGAGAAATCGGGGCCGACGGCTCCGGCCACGGCGGCTGATATCCCTCACTCAAACGATCGAAGGAAAACCGATGGCACGTGTGCGCTGTATCACCGAAATGGGCATGGGCGTCGACGTCCACGGACGCGATGCGACCAAGGCCGCCAAGCGCGCCGTCTCGGACGCCATCCGCCACTCCAGCCTCGGCTTCTTCCGCATGCTGGGCAGAACCGCCAACGACATGTTCGTCGACGTCATGATCGCCGTTCCGAATCCGGAAGCGGTCGATACCGCGGTGGTGGCGAAAGAGCTGCCGTACGGCACCGTGCAGGTGAGGGCGGTCGCCGGCGGGCTGGAGATCCCCTCCGAAAGCGGCAACGATCCCATCCTGATTGCGAACGCGGCCGTGATCGTCAGTTTCGACGACGGCAAGACGGCCTAACCACTCAACATCATTAGTGCCAATCAGGCCGGACCTCCGTCCGCGCACCCAACCAGAAGACCTGGAGCACGTCATGACGACGAAAGACAGCAGCACCTATTGGAAGCGGGCACGGGTGGAATTGCGCGCCGCCGGCTTCGATCCGGACCGCGCGGCGCAGACCAACGCGGTGGTGACGATCGCCAGCGCCTACACCAATGCGCATCGCTGCAACAACCGCGTCCGCGCCATCACCGACCTGCTGGTGGAAATCCTCGCCGAGCGCGGCGGGCAGGGACTGGTCGTCGGCGCGCCGGCGGTGTCGGATGCGCTGACGCAGGGAACGCCGACGGCGGGCTACAGCCTCGTCTCCCGCGACGTCGTCGCCGATTGCTTCGAGATCGGCCACTACGCCCATCACGGCGACGCCATGATCGTGATCTCCGGCTGCGACAAGACCGGCGCCGCTGCGCTGATGCCGCTGGCGCGCACCAACGCGTTCGGCCTCGTGCTCTATCCCGGCACCAGCACACCGGGCACCGTTTCGTTCGGGGCATGGGCGAGCAAGGGCAACAATCTCACTGTCATGGATTACGCCGAGGCGCGCGCCGCCAACGAATCCGGCCGTCTGTCCGGCGAGGAATTGCTGGAGGTCGAGCGTAACGTGATGCCCGGCAGCGGCACCTGCGGGGCGATGTTCACGGCCAACACCATGAGCACGATCGCGGAATCGATCGGTATGATGCTGCCGCGCGGTGCCTCGCATCCGGCCGACTACGACGCCGGCAGCGACATCCACGCCGATGTCCGCGCGCAGGCCCGCGCTTCCGTCGATGCCCTGTACCGGCTGATGCAGGCCGGTCTCCGGCCGCGCGACATCATGACCGAGCGAGCCTTCGAGAATGCGATCACGACCATCTATGCGATGGGAGGATCGACCAACATGTACCTGCATCTGCTCGCGGTCGCGCGCGAGGCGCAGGTGCCGATCACGATTGACCGGATCCAGAGGGTCGGTGAGCGGGTGCCGCTGCTGGCCAATCTGCAGCCGCACGGTCCGTTCGCGATGGGGAGTTTGCACGCGATCGGCGGCGTTCCCGTCGTCATGAAGGAACTGCTGCGCGCGGGGCTGCTGCACGGCGACGTCATGACGGTGACCGGCAGGACGCTGGCGGAAAATCTCGCCGAGGTTCCGACGCTGGAGCAGATGCCGCCGCAGGAGATCGTTGCCCCGGTATCGAAGCCGATCGCGCCGGCCAACAATCACATCAGCGTCCTCAAGGGCAATCTGGCGCCGGAAAGCTGTTTGCTCAAGCTCTCGGGCAAGACGCTCGAGAAGGGCCAGTTTCGCGGCAGCGCGCGGGTATTCGAATCCGAGGCCGAAACCATGGCGGCGATCCGCGCCGGCAAAATCGTGCCGGGCACCGTGATCGTGGTGCGCAATGTCGGCCCGGTCGGCGGCCCCGGCATGCCCGAGATGGTGATGCTGACCATCCAGTTGCAGGGGCGGGGCCTCGGCGAAGACGTCGCGCTCATCACCGACGGCCGCTTCTCCGGCGTCTCGCACGGCATCCTGATCGGTCATATCTCGCCGGAGGCCGCACGCGGCGGCCCGATCGCGGCGGTGCGCGACGGCGATACCATCGTCATCGATCCCGGTGCCCGCACCCTCAGTCTCAAAGTGCCCGCGGAAGAGATCGCCCGCCGCATGGCCGACTGGCGCGCGCCGGCAACCGTCGCCGCGGTGCGGCCGGGCTCGGTGCACGACAAGTACATCCGCCTGGTGTCTTCGGCGCATTACGGCTGCGTGTTGTAAGATTGGTTGCGCGTTGGCGGCTGCGGACGTAGCAGCCATCCGCGGCACACTGCTTCGCGCGGCAATTTACTTGGCGAGCCGCTCGGTCATCTCTTCAATCGAGCTGAACAGATGCGTCGGTCCCGCCGCCTGCAGCGCGGAAGGCAGGGCATAGCCCCAGGCGACCGCGCCGGAATCCATCTCGGCGGCTTTCGCGGCTTCGAGGTCGCGAAGCTCGTCGCCGATGCAGATCGTCTGCGATGCCTTGATTCCGAGCCGCCGGGCGACGCGGCGGAACTTCCGGTGCTTGCCGAACATCGCGGCGCCGCAGTCGAAGCGGGTGATCAGGCGGGTGTCCGGTCCGAGCACCTGCCGCACCGATGCTTCGCTGTCCGAGCTGACGATGGCGATCTTGATCCCTCTGTCTTGCAGATTGGCCAGCATGGCGGGTATGCCCTTGAACAGCGATATCTCGCTTGCGGCGGCAAGTTTGCGTTTCCGCATGTCGCTGACGATGGCCGGCAGTTGCCACATGGAGACGTTGAGCCGCGCCATGATTTCGCGTGCGGACATGCCGCGCAGCCCCTCGATTTCGTCGGCGGGAACCGGCGAAAGATTGAACCGCGCGACCATGTCGTCGAAGGACGCGCGAAACCAGGGCAGTGAATCGGCCAGGGTGCCGTCGAAATCGAAGATGACGAGGCGATAGCGCGTCGCAGGCGGGGATGACATGGGCAACCGGCTTTCAGCGTGTCACTTGGCGTCGCCGCCGAAATAAGCGGGCTTGCCGGTGGTCCAGGTCTCGCCCCAGAGCTGGCTGCCGCCGTCGACGGTCAGCGTTTCGCCGGTCACGAATTTCGCCGATGGCGCGGTAAGGAAGGCGACCGCTTCTGCCACATCCCAGGGCGAGCCGACGCGCATCATCGGGTTCGAGCGCGGGTAGGCGGCCCGCACTTCCGGCGTATAGACGTTCCAGCCTTCGGTTTCGATCGTGCCAGGCGCCACGCAGTTGACGCGGATGTTCAAGGGGGCCCATTCGACGGCCACGGCGCGCGACAGCCCGATCACGCCGCTCCGCGCGGCGACGCTATGCGCGATGCCGTGGAGGCCGTGCGTCGTCACGACAACGATGTTGACGATGCTGCCGGGATGCTTGCGGTCGCGCCAGCGTTGCGCGGCTGTTTGCATCATGTACCAGGTGCCGTTGAGGTTGGTGTTGATGACGGCATTCCAGCCCTTCACCGAAAACTCGATCGCAGCCTGCGGAAACTGTCCGCCCGCGCTGTTGACGAGGGCATCGACGCGGCCCTGCGTGGCCCAGATCGCATCGAACAGCAGATTGACCGTATCGGGCTCCCTGATGTCAGCGACATGCGCTGACGCTTTGAAACCGCGGCCCGTCATTTCAGTGGCCAGCGCATCGAGCTTGCCGCCGTCGCGTCCGACCACGGCGACGTGCGCGCCGATCCGTGCGAGCAGCCAGGCGATCGCGCGTCCGATGCCGCCTGCGCCGCCCGAGACGACGACAACCCGGTCCTTCAGCACGTCCTTCGCAAAGACCGTCGGATGAGCCGCAAGTTCCGCGTCCGTCAGGCCGAGCTTCGCTGGCGATGGGGGGTCAGTCATGGATCGGGGCAGGTCTTGTCATGTCAGGTCTTGTCATGTGCGGCATCAGCCGTACATTAGCCCGATACCCTAAACCACGCAAAAGAACGAGTTTGATGTCCGATCTCTCCGTTTTCCCGATTGCCAAACGCTGGCCTGCCAAGCATCCCGACCGCCTTCAGCTCTATTCGCTGCCAACGCCAAACGGCGTCAAGGTGTCGATCATGCTCGAGGAGATCGGCTTGCCGTATGAGGTGCATCTGGTCGATTTCGGCAAGGATGATCAGAAGACGCCGGAGTTCCTGTCGCTCAATCCGAACGGCAAGATTCCGGCGATCCTCGATCCCGACGGCCCCGGCGGCAAGCCGCTGCCGCTGTTCGAGTCGGGTGCGATCCTGCAATATCTCGCGGAGAAAACCGGCAAGCTTCTGCCTGATGATCCGGCGCGACGATATCAGACCATCCAGTGGCTGCATTTCCAGATGGGCGGGATCGGACCGATGTTCGGCCAGGTCGGCTTCTTCCACAAGTTCGCCGGCAAGGAATATGAGGACAAGCGCCCGCTGCAGCGTTACGTCGCCGAGGCGAGACGCCTCCTCGAGGTGGTGGAGACGCGGCTTGCCGGGCGGCAATGGATCATGGACGATGAATACACCATCGCCGACATTTCCATGCTCGGCTGGGTGCGCAACCTGATCGGCTTCTATGGTGCGCGTGATCTCGTCGCCTTCGATACGCTGAAGGAAGTGCCGGCATGGCTGGAACGCGGGCTGGCCCGGCCGGCGGTGCGGCGCGGGCTCGAGATTCCGAAGCGACCTTGAGCGGCGCGGTCTATGATAGATTCGCCGATCTGCCTTAATGCGGTCCGCAAAGGCCGATCCTGATATTCCGGAATGCACCGAAAATGCCCATCACCATCTATGGCATCAAGAACTGCGACACGATGAAGAAGGCCCGTGCCTGGCTGGACGATCATGGCGTGGCCTATGATTTCCACGATTACAAGCTGGCCGGCATCACCCAGGACAAGCTCAAACAGTGGGCCGACAAAGTTGGCTGGGAAACGCTGCTCAACCGCGCGGGCACGACGTTCAAGAAACTTCCTGATGGCGACAGGGAGGGCTTGAACGAGCGCAAGGCGCTGGCGCTGATGCTGGCGCAGCCTTCCATGATCAAGCGCCCGGTGCTCGATCTCGGCGGCAAATTGCTCGTGGGGTTCAAGCCGGACGTTTATGGCACGGAGGTGTCGTCGAAATCCCGCGGGCGCAAGGCCTAGTCCAGGGCCTAGCTGAATTCGAGTTCGTCGCCGGACGAAATACGGCCGGGGGCGCGATGAAAGAGATCGCGGTCGATGATGGTGCGCAGCGTCGGCACCGGCAGCTTGTCGTTTCCGCCGATCAGGTTCCTGATTTCGAAGCCGCCGTCTTCGCTGATGGTCTTCAGGGAAGCGACAATATGAGTGACGCTGCCGCTATCTGAGAACGGCAGCAACAGCCGCTCATAGGCGACGATCCGACCGTTGACGTCGGTCATGTCGGCGATGGTGTAGGCCGGAAGGCGGCGGCCGAT
This sequence comes from Bradyrhizobium sp., assembly GCF_036735945.1. Lineage (GTDB taxonomy): Bacteria > Pseudomonadota > Alphaproteobacteria > Rhizobiales > Xanthobacteraceae > Bradyrhizobium. The sequence goes on from NZ_DAINNI010000029.1 coordinate 37,483, forward strand.
GCATTCATGATAGACCGGCATCACCATCGGAGCGAGCCTTGCCCCGAGATACTCGTCGAGATAGCGCCCCTTGCCGGTATTTCCATAGGCCGTCGACATCCGCGTGCCGTCGCTCTGGATGGTCAGGCGCGGCGGCTGAACCTGCGTATCGACGGTGTAGAAGACCAGATCCGGAAGTTCGTCTTCGATCCGCGCCGGCTCATATTCGGATACGCGCGGTATCGACTGGTGGCGGGCGTATAGTCGCAGCCAGGTGTTCAGCAGATCGCGCTGCTTGATCGATTTGACGACCGACGGTCCGGCGCTCTCAAATTCCAAGGCAAAAATTCCTGGCTACCCAAAATCCGCGCAAAGATGCGATCGGAGCGGAAATATTGTGTGAAATCGCCCGATTGCAGCAGAACACCGTTAACGATCGCTTGCCGGCGCGAGGGCCATGCTGACAGCCGGCAGTCAGGCCGGTCGAGGGCGGCAGGGGGCATTCGACTTATGGCGTATCCGGAACCGGTGCGCTTTTTCGCGGCAGCTTTCGACCTTGCCTAATCCACCGCGTTGACGGCATATTCCGGCCCGGAGGCGGCGCGCTCGGGACGATTTCCAAGACGTCCGACAGAGTTCGCCCGAACAGGGAGATAAGCCGCACGCGAATGGCTTCGCGGAGACGGCTGACGGGGGAAATTTGTTTGGCTGATGAGTTTATTCTCGAAACCCATGGTTTGACCAAGGAATTCGCGGGTTTCTTCGCCGTTCGCGATGTCGCCCTCAAAGTGCGTCGCGGCAGTATTCATGCGCTGATCGGGCCTAACGGCGCCGGCAAGACGACGTGCTTCAACCTGCTCACCAAGTTTCTAAGGCCCTCGGCGGGTCAGATTCTGTACAAGGGGCAGGACATCACCGCGATGGCGCCGGCCGATGTGGCCCGTCTCGGGCTGGTGCGCTCGTTCCAGATTTCGGCGGTGTTTCCGCACCTGACCGCACTGGAGAACGTGCGCGTCGCGCTCCAGCGTCAGCATGGCTCCTCGTTCGATTTCTGGCGCTCCAAGAGCGTGCTGGACCGCTTCAACGGCCGCGCGCTAGAGCTATTGAATGACGTCGGCTTGAGCGAATTCGCCAATACGCCGGCGGTCGAGATGCCCTATGGACGCAAGCGCGCGCTGGAGATCGCCACCACGCTGGCGCTCGACCCCGAAATGATGCTGCTCGACGAGCCGATGGCCGGCATGGGCCACGAGGACATCGACAAGATCCAGGCGCTGATCAAGCGCATCTCGGCCAGGCACACCATCCTGATGGTCGAACACAATCTCTCCGTCGTGGCCAACCTGTCCGACATCATCACCGTGCTGACGCGCGGGCAGGTGCTGGCGCAAGGCAACTACGCCGAACTCTCAAAGGACGAACGGGTCAAGGAAGCCTATCTGGGAGCCGGTCATGCCTGATCTGAAAATGGCCGAAGCCGCCGCCAAATCGGCGGGCGCGGAAGTGCTTTCCGTCTCCGACCTGCAGGCCTGGTACGGCGAATCCCACATCCTCCACGGCATCAACTTCAATGTGAAAGCCGGCGAGGTGGTCACGCTGCTCGGTCGCAACGGCGCCGGCAAGACCACGACGCTGAAGTCGGTGATGGGCATCATCGGCAAGCGCTCGGGCACGATCCGCTTCAACAATCAGGACATCATCCGCGCCTCGTCCGACCGCATCGCGCGGATGGGCATCGCATTCTGTCCGGAGGAACGGGGCATTTTCGCAAGCCTGGACGTGCGCGAAAACCTGTTGCTGCCGCCGGTCGTGCGCAGCGGCGGGCTGTCGCTCGATCAGATCTTCGAACTGTTTCCGAACCTGAAGGAGCGGCTCGGCAGCCAGGGCACCAAGCTTTCGGGCGGCGAGCAGCAGATGCTGGCGATTGCCAGAATCCTGCGCACCGGCGCGCGTTTCCTGATGCTGGACGAGCCGACCGAGGGGTTGGCGCCCGTCATCATCCAGCAGATCGGCCACACCATCGCGCGACTGAAGTCGGAAGGCTTCACGATCCTGCTGGTCGAACAGAATTTCCGCTTCGCCTCCACGGTGGCAGATCGCTACTACATCGTCGAGCACGGCAAGGTCATCGATGGATTTGCGAATTCGGAGCTGTCGTCGAACATGGACAAGCTCCATACCTATCTCGGTGTCTAATTGGTACTGCCGCACTCTGGATTCATGGAGATACTATGAAACATCGGATTTCAGCTTTCTTCCTCGGCACAGCGCTGGCGCTTGCTGCAGCTAGCGGCGCGATGGCGCAGGACAAAACCATCAAGATCGGTGTGCTTACCGATAATTCCGGACTTTATTCGGATCTCGGCGGCGTCGGCTCCACGCTCGCCGCCCAGATGGCGATCGAGGATTCAGGGCTCGCCGCAAAGGGCTGGAAGGTCGACCTCATCTCCGCCGATCACCAGAACAAGCCGGACATCGCCACCACCATCGCGCGTCAGTGGATCGACGTGGAGAAGGTCGATATCCTCATGGACGTGCTGAACTCGGGCGTCGCGCTCGCGGTCAACAACGTGGTGAAGGAAAAGAACTCCATCATGATCAATACCGGCGCGGCGACGTCGGATCTCACCAATGCGCAGTGTTCGCCCAATACCGTCCATTGGGTTTACGACACCTACATGCTCGCGAACTCGACCGGGCAGGCGCTGGTGAAGGCCGGCGGCGACACCTGGTACTTCCTGACTGCAGATTATGCATTCGGCCACGCGCTGGAGCGGGACACCACGGCCGTTGTCGTCAAGTCGGGCGGCAAGGTGATCGGCAGCGTCAAACATCCGCTGAACTCGTCGGACTTCTCTTCCTTCCTGCTGCAGGCACAGGCATCCAAGGCCAAGATCGTCGGCATGGCCAATGCGGGCGGGGACACCACGAACACGATCAAGCAGGCGGCGGAATTCGGCATCGTCGCCGGTGGCCAGAAGCTCGCCGGCCTCCTGCTGTTCATCACCGATGTGCATTCGCTCGGCCTCAAGGTGGCGCAGGGCCTGAACTTCACGGAGACCTTCTACTGGGATATGAACGACGGCACCCGCGCGTTTTCGAAGCGCTTCTCCGAGCGCATGAAGACCAAGGCGATGCCCTCGATGGTGCAGGCAGGCGTCTATTCGGGCCTGATCCACTATTTCAAGACGCTCGAAGCGATGGGCGGCAATCCGCATGACGGCGCCAAGGTTGTTGCGAAGATGAAGGAACTGCCGACGGACGACGCGCTGTTCGGCAAGGGATCGATCCGCGCCGATGGCCGCAAGATTCACCCGGCCTACCTGTTCGAGGTCAAGAAGCCCGCTGATTCCAAGGGCCCGTGGGACTATTACAAGCTGATCGGCACCACCCCGGCTGACCAGGCGTTCCGGCCGCTTTCGGAAAGCGCCTGCCCGCTGGTAAAGAAATGACAGTAACGGCCCGCCGGCGCCGTGCCGGCGGGGCTCCTTTCGCGTCCCGACGCGATTCCGCTTCTTAAACGAGATCGAGTGCGAAACCGATGCAAGCCCTTTACGCCCAGCTCCTGGTGGGACTGATCAACGGATCGTTCTATGCGCTGCTCAGCCTCGGGCTCGCCGTGATCTTCGGCATGCTCAACATCATCAATTTCGCCCATGGTGCGCTCTACATGATGGGCGCGTTCTGCGCATATTTCCTGCTGCAGGTTACCGGCATCGGTTACTGGTGGGCGCTGATCATCGCGCCGATCGCGGTCGGCATATTCGGCATGATCCTGGAACGGACCATGCTGCAATGGCTGACAGGTCTCGACCATCTTTATGGTCTGCTGCTGACCTTCGGCATCGCGCTGATCGTGCAGGGCGTATTCCAGAACTATTTCGGTTCGTCCGGTCTGCCCTATGCGATCCCGGATTACCCGCAGATCGGCGACTGGCGCGGCCTGCAGGGCGGCATGAATCTCGGCTTCATGTTCCTGCCGGTCTATCGCGGCTGGGTGGTGATCTTCTCGCTCTTCGTCTGCATTGCGACCTGGTACCTGATCGAGAAGACGCGGCTTGGCGCTTACCTGCGCGCTGCGACCGAGAACCCGACGCTGGTGCGGGCCTTCGGTATCAACGTGCCGAGGATGATCACGCTGACCTACGGGCTCGGCGTCGGCCTTGCGGCGCTCGCCGGCGTGCTGTCGGCGCCGATCAACCAGGTGCGCCCGCTGATGGGCGCCGATCTCATCATCGTCGTGTTCGCGGTGGTGGTGATCGGCGGCATGGGTTCTATCATGGGCTCCATCATCACCGGCTTCGCGCTGGGGGTGATCGAGGGCCTGACGAAATACTTCTACCCCGAGGCCTCCAACACCGTGGTGTTCGTGCTGATGGTGCTGGTGCTGCTGATCAAGCCAACGGGATTGACTGGACGGGCGGCCTGACATGAGCGCATTGACTGACGACACACTTCCCGCAACGCCGCGCGCGATGCGCGACGAGATGATCGTGTTCGCCGCGATGGCGGTGCTGCTCGGCCTGGTGCCGATGTCGGGCATCTATCCGTTCTTCGTGATGCAGGCGCTGTGCTTCGCGCTGCTCGCCTGCGCCTTCAACCTGCTGATCGGCTATGGCGGGCTGCTGTCGTTCGGCCACGCCATGTTCCTGGGAACGGCGGGCTACTGCTCGGCGCACGCCTTGAAGGTGTGGGGGCTGTCGCCGGAACTCGGAATTGTGGTCGGCGTCGCGGCCGCGGCCGCGCTCTCGGTGGTGACCGGCTTCATCTCGATCCGAAGGCAGGGCATCTACTTCGCGATGATCACGCTGGCGCTGTCGCAGCTCCTCTATTTCGTCTATCTGCAGACGCCATTCACCCACGGCGAAGACGGCATCCAGGGCATTCCCCAGGGTTATCTGTTCGGAATCTTCAACCTCGCCAAGCCGACGGTGTTGTATTACGTCGTGCTGGCCGGTTTCCTCGGCGGCTTCCTGTTGATCTATCGCACCATCAACTCGCCGTTCGGCGAGGTCCTGAAGTCGATCCGCGAGAACGAGCAGCGGGCGATTTCGCTGGGCTACAAGACCGACCAGTACAAGCTCCTCGCCTTCATCCTGTCCGGGACGCTTGCGGGCCTTGCCGGGTCGCTGAAAGTGTTCGTGGCGCAGAACGCCTCGCTTACCGACGTGCACTGGACGATGTCGGGCGAGATCGTGCTGATGACGCTGGTCGGCGGCCTCGGGACCATCTTCGGCCCGGTCGTTGGCGCCTTCATCATCATTGCCATGCAGCAATATCTGGCCGGTTTCGGCCAGTGGGTGACGGTGATCCAGGGCGTCATCTTCGTGACCTGCGTGCTGACCTTCCGGCGTGGCGTCATCGGCGAAATCGCGCATTTTTTCCGCCGATCCCTCTGAAACGGCCATTTTTGGCGCGATTTTCGACGTCACAAAGCGGTGGATGACCCGGTTCCCGGGTCACCCTGTCGAGCGTTTTTCCGGCGGATCGTCTATGACAGTTTTGTGACAGGTCGCTCCCCGCGGCCGTTTATGAACGACGGAAAACACCATGCTGCGCTGGTTTCGTGCCTTTTTGCCCAAGGAGGAGCGGTTCTTTGACCTGTTTGCCCGCCATGCCGAGACGGTCGTGCAGGGCGCGCTGGCGTTGCAGGACATGCTGCGGGGTGGCGACGAGACGCCGGTATTCTGCCAGCGCGTCAATCAGTTCGAAAACGACGCCGACGGCATCACGCGCGAGGTACTGACTGCGGTTAGGCGTACCTTCATCACCCCGTTCGACCGCGGCGACATCAAGAACCTGATCACCGCGATGGACGACGCTATCGACCAGATGCAGCAGACCGCAAAGGCGGTGGTGCTGTTCGAGGTCCGCAGCTTCGAGCCGCCGATGCGCGAGATGGGCACGCTGCTGGTCGAGTGCGCCAATCTTGTCAGCCGCGCGATCCCCCTGATGCAATCGATCGGCAGCAACGTCGCGATGCTGACCGCCATCACCGAGGAAATCGGCAAGCTGGAGGGCCGCATCGACGACCTCCACGACATCGGGTTGAAGGAGCTGTTCCTCAAGCACCGCAACGGCAACTCGATGGACTTCGTCGTCGGCGCCGAGATCTACAAGCACCTCGAAAAAGTCTCCGACCGCTTCGATGACGTCGCCAACGAGATCAACTCGATCGTGATCGAACAGGTATGAGCATGATCCGGAAAAGTGGATACCGGTTTTCCGATGAGATCATGCTCAACCAAGTGATATAGGGCAGGGCCGATCCAGTGGACGCCACGCTTGGCCTTCCCATCCTGATCTTCCTGATCGCGGTTGCGCTGCTGTTCGACTTCCTCAACGGATTGCACGACGCCGCCAATTCGATCGCCACGATCGTATCGACCCGCGTGTTGCGCCCGCAATATGCGGTGCTGTGGGCCGCTTTCTTCAATTTCATCGCCTTCCTGGTGTTCGGACTGCACGTCGCCAATACCATCGGCACCGGGATCATCGACGCCAGCGTCATCGATGCCACCGTGATCTTCGCGGCGCTGGTCGGCGCCATCGTCTGGAACCTGATCACCTGGGCGCTCGGTATTCCGTCGTCGAGTTCGCACGCGCTGATCGGCGGACTGGTCGGCGCTGGCGTGGCCAAGGCCGGCATATCGGCGGCGGTCTGGAGCGGCCTCACCAAGGCGCTGCTCGCGATCGTGCTTTCGCCGCTGGTCGGATTCCTGCTGGCATTGGTGCTGGTGGCGATCGTGTCCTGGCTATCGGTGCGCTCGACGCCGTTTGCGGTCGACCGCGCCTTTCGCATCCTGCAATTCGTCTCGGCATCGCTCTATTCGCTCGGCCATGGCGGCAACGACGCGCAGAAGACCATGGGTATCATCGCGGTGCTGCTGTATTCGCAGGGGCACCTCGGGGCGGAATTCTCCGTCCCGTTCTGGGTCGTGATTTCCTGCCAGGCGGCCATGGGCCTCGGCACGCTGATGGGCGGCTGGCGGATCGTGCGCACCATGGGGCTGCGGATCACGAAGCTGACGCCCATGCAGGGCTTTTGCGCTGAAACCGGCGGAGCGGTGACGTTGTTCCTGGCGACCTTTCTCGGGGTCCCCGTCTCGACCACCCACACCATTACCGGCGCCATTGTCGGCGTCGGCGCGGCGCGGCGCGCATCGGCGGTACGCTGGAACGTGGCGAGTTCGATTGTCTACGCGTGGGTAATCACCATTCCAGCGTCCGCTATCGTAGCCGCGGCGACTTACTGGGCGGCGGTGGCGCTACGCTAGCTCGGTGACGAGCTTGAGCCCGATGATGCCTGCCACGATCAGGCCGATGCAGGCGAGGCGGGCGGCGGTCGCCGGCTCGCCGAACAGGGCGATGCCGAGGATCGCCGTCCCGACCGCGCCGATGCCGGTCCATATCGCATAGGCGGTCCCGATCGGAAGTGTTTTCAAGGCAAGACCGAGCAGGAGGATGCTGGCTGCCATGCAGGTCAGCGTCAGGACCGATGGAACGAGGCGAGTGAAACCCTCGGTATATTTGAGGCCGATCGCCCAGCCGATTTCCAGGAGGCCAGCGATGAACAGTACGATCCAGGCCATGACGACCCTCCGAAAAAAGGCAGGGTCGTCCCCGCGGGAATGAGCTGGAATGGAAGGTCGTCCTTCCGCATCCGATATGGGGCTGGTGAGAGGCCTCCGCAACCACCAAATGAGGCTTGATCAGCCCGGTTTTCCCTGCCAAACGCACGAGCCTCATGTCCGACATTGCCGCATCAGCCGAATCGCCGTCCCGCTCGCCGCTGTCAGATGAAGTGGCGCGCCGCCGCACGTTTGCGATCATCTCCCACCCGGACGCCGGCAAGACCACACTGACCGAAAAGCTGCTGCTGTTCGGTGGCGCCATCAATCTGGCGGGGCAGGTCAAGGCCAAGGGCGAGCGGCGCAACACCCGCTCCGACTGGATGAAGATCGAGCGCGAGCGCGGCATCTCGGTCGTGACCTCGGTGATGACGTTCGAGTTCAACGATCTCGTCTTCAACCTGCTGGATACTCCGGGCCACGAGGACTTCTCCGAGGACACCTACCGCACGCTCACCGCGGTCGATTCCGCCGTCATGGTGATCGACGCCGCCAAGGGCATCGAGGCGCGGACGCGAAAGCTGTTCGAGGTGTGCCGGCTGCGCGACATTCCGATCATCACCTTCATCAACAAGATGGACCGCGAGAGCCGCGATACGTTCGAACTGCTGGACGAGATCGAAAAGACGCTGGCGCTTGATACCACGCCGATGACCTGGCCGGTCGGCCGGGGCCGCGACTTCCTCGGCACCTACGATGTCGTCAACGGCGGCGTGCGCCTGCTGGAAGGCGGCGGCGCCAAGACCGGCGCGACCGAGCAGATCGATATCGCCGACCTCGGCAGGCGCAACGCCAGCCTGGATGTCGGCCAGGTCAAGGAAGAGCTGGAACTGGCCTCCGAGGCCTGCAAGCCGTTTGAACTGGGAGCGTTTCGCGAGGGTCATCTGACGCCGGTCTATTTCGGCAGCGCGCTGCGCAATTTCGGCGTCGGCGACCTGCTCGAGGGCCTCGGCAAGTTCGCGCCGGCGCCGCGCGCGCAGGACTCGAACATTCGCAAGGTGGAGGCCGCGGAGCCGCGCATGAGCGCCTTCGTGTTCAAGATCCAGGCCAACATGGACCCGAACCATCGCGACCGCATCGCGTTTGCGCGCCTCTGCTCCGGCAAGCTCAGCCGCGGCATGAAGGCGAAGCTGGTGCGGACCGGCAAGAACATGTCGCTGTCGTCGCCGCAGTTCTTCTTCGCGCAGGACCGTTCGGTGGCGGACGAAGCCTTTGCCGGCGACGTCGTCGGCATTCCGAACCACGGCACGCTGCGGATCGGCGATACCCTGACCGAAGGCGAGGACATCACCTTCGTCGGCGTGCCGAGCTTCGCCCCGGAAATCATCCGCCGCGTGCGCCTGACGGATGCGATGAAGGCGAAGAAGCTGAAGGAAGCGCTGCAGCAGATGTCGGAAGAGGGCGTTGTGCAGGTGTTCCGGCCGCGCGACGGCGCGCCGGCGCTGGTCGGCGTCGTCGGCCCGCTGCAGCTCGATGTGCTCAAGGCGCGGCTCGATGCCGAATATTCGCTGCCGGTGGAATTCGAGGTCTCGGAATTTCAGCTCGCGCGCTGGATCTCCTCCGACGACCGCAAGAAGCTCGACGCCTTCGTCGCCGCCAACAATTCCGGCATCGCCGACGATGTCGACGGCGACCCCGTGTTCATGGCCAGGAACGAGTTCTATCTCGGCTATACCCGCGAGCGCGCCGAAGGGATCAACTTCTCCAACGTCAAGGACGTGAAGAAGAAGGCGTGAGCCTCCACTGTCGTCCTCCGCGAAAGCGGGGGACCCAGTACGCCGCGACTTATCCGTAAACCACTGACGTCTCTCGACCAGCCCAGCGCGACGGCCCTGATTGCGGAATTGTCCGCGATGAACGCGGGGATGTGAACGCGGACCGCCTTGATAGTGGCCCAAGCGCACGTCACCTTGGTTGGGTCGCCCGAGGACCCCGCTCATGCCTAGGTTCGCCATCCTCTGCCTGATCGGCCTGTCCCTCGGGATCGGTGCTGCCGATGCGCAGCACCGCCGCCAGATCGACGCCACGCCGTTTTCGCATGCGCCCTGCAGCGTGCTCGACGGCCAGCCGTGCACGCCGTCGTTCTGCAGCGTGTTCAACGATGGCCCGTGCATTCCCGAGATCGACTACCCCTACGGCCAGAATCTGCAGCTCACCATCGAGAGCGTGCCGGAGCAGGATCAGGTCGCGAAATACAAGAAGCCCGACCACGATCTCGATACGATCGGCGACCTGTTCGCGGCGCTGCGCTCCTGCTGGACGCCGCCGCCGGCCGAGGTCGCGCGCGAGGGCATGCAGATGTCGGTTCGTTTCAGCTTCAGGCGCTCGGGCGGGATCATCGCGACACCACGCGTGACCTATGCCACGGCAGGCATCCCCGCCGACACCCGCGCGACCTATCTGAAAGCCATCAACGCCTCGCTGACCGCCTGCCTGCCACTCAAATTCACCGCCGGCCTCGGCGGCGCGCTCGCCGGGCGGCCGATCGCGATCCGCTATGTCGATAACCGCGATCTCGGAAAGCAGGCCGGGAAGCCGTGATGGCGGCGGCGTGGCGCATTGCTTTCCGAGCCCCTAAAATGATACTCGGATATCCGAGAAGACCAGCCGCGTGACGGGAGAACATCATGGGACTGCTGGTGATGATCCTGGGGCTGATCGTGTTTTTCGGCGTCCATACGCTCACCATCCAGCGCAAGCTGCGCGCGCAGGTGATCGCCGCGACCGGCGAGGGTGGCTACAAGATCGGCTATTCGCTAGCCTCGTTCGCAGGGCTTGCGCTGATCATCTGGGGCTTTGCCAAATATCGCGCGACGGGCTGGATCGACGTCTGGAACCCGCCAGTGGTGTTCAAGCACATCGCGGTGGCGCTGATGCTGCCCGCGGTCATCCTGGTGGTCGCCTCCTATATCCGCGGCCGGATCTACACGACGCTGAAGCATCCGATGCTGACGGGCATCAAGCTGTGGGCCGCCGCGCATCTGCTCGCCAACGGCGATCTCGGCTCGATCATCCTGTTCGGCTCGTTCCTCGCCTGGGCGGTCTATGATCGCATTTCGCTCAAATCTCGCACCGATGCCGGCGGGCCGCCGATACCCGTCGGCGGTCCCGGCAACGACCTGATCGCGATTGCGGTCGGTCTCGTCGTCTATCTCGCGCTGGCATTCGCGTTCCATCCGGTCGTGATCGGCGTGCCCGTGGTTGGAGCCTAGCAATGTCTGTTCAGTCTGCCGTCAGGCGCAAGACCGCGCCCGATATTCGAGCGCGCAAGAAGGGCGAGCCGATCGTGATGCTGACGTCCTATCACGCGCACACCGCCGCGCTGGTCGACCGCCATTGCGACGTCATCCTGGTCGGCGATTCCCTCGGCAACGTCATGCACGGCTTCGAGACCACCGTGCCGGTGACGCTCGACATGATGATCCTGCAGGGAAGCGCGGTGATGCGCGGCTCGAAGCAGGCGCTGGTCGTGGTCGATATGCCGTTTGGCTCGTATGAAGCGTCCAAGGAGCAGGCGTTTCATTCCGCGGTGCGGATATTGAAGGAGACGCAGTGCGGCGCGGTGAAGCTCGAAGGCGGCGAACGGTTGACGGAAACCGTCGCTTTCCTGTCCCAGCGCGGCGTGCCGGTCATGGGCCATATCGGGCTGACGCCGCAATCGATCAACACGCTCGGCTCGTTTCGCGCCCAGGGCCGCGACGAGGGCAGTTGGGAGCCGATCCTCAGGGATGCCCAGGCGGTCTCGGATGCGGGGGCCTTCTCGGTCGTGATCGAGGCGGTCGCCGAGCCGCTGGCGCGAAAGATCACTGAAACCATCGCCATTCCGACCATCGGCATCGGCGCCAGCGCGGCCTGCGACGGGCAGGTTCTGGTGCTTGAGGACATGCTCGGCCTGTCGCCGCGGACGCCGAGATTCGTGCGCCGCTACGGCGATCTCGGCCCCGCGATCGAAACGGCGATCAAGGGCTATGCCGATGACGTCCGCTCGCGGGCGTTTCCCGGAGCGGAACATGTCTACGAGATGAAAAAGAGCTGACGGGGGCGCAATGGACTGGTCGCGGCACTCCATTCCGGCGATGCGGCTGGAACCGCGCTTCGGCGATCGGATCGTTCCGGTCTTCTGCGAGCGGCCGAAGAGCATTTCGGTCATGGTGGCCGATGCCGTGGCGCGAAACGGCGACGGCGAAGCATTGGTCTGCGGCAACACGCGCATGACCTGGCGCGAAGTCGCGCGGCAATCGGCGAAGATCGCGGCAGGATTTCAGAAGCTCGGCCTGCGGCGTGGCGACCGCGTCGCGATATTGCTCGGCAACCGGATCGAGTTCGTGCTGACGATGCTCGGCGCCGCCCATGCCGGGCTGGTAACCGTGCTGCTGTCGACCCGCCAGCAAAAGCCCGAGATTGCCTATGTGCTGACCGATTGCGGCGCAAAGCTCCTGATCCACGAGGCGGCGCTGGCCGGCCGCGTGCCCGATTCACCCGACATTCCGGAAGTCGCGCATCGCATTGCCGTCGACGACGATCCGCACGTCTCGCGCTTTTCGGAGCTTGCGGAAAACCCGCCGCTGGCCGCGCCGGTCGAGGTCGGCGAAGAAGACACTGCCATGATCCTCTACACCTCGGGCACGACGGGTAAGCCGAAGGGCGCCATGCTCGCCCATTGCACCATCATTCATTCGTCGATGGTGTTCGTGTCGTGCCTGGCGCTCACCGAGGCGGACCGCTCGATCGCCGCCGTGCCGCTCGGTCATGTCACCGGCGTCGTCGCCAACGTCATGACCATGGTGTGCGCCGCCGGCGCGCTGATCATCATGCCGGAGTTCAAGGCAACGGAATATCTGAAGCTGGCGGCGCGCGAGCGCGTCACCTACACGGTGATGGTGCCGGCGATGTATAATCTCTGCCTGCTGCAGCCGGACTTCGACAGCTACGATCTTTCGAGCTGGCGGATCGGCGGCTTCGGCGGCGCGCCGATGCCGATCGCCACCATCGAACGGCTCGACGCCAAGATTCCCGGCCTCAAGCTGGCGAACTGCTATGGCGCGACCGAGACGACATCGCCGTCGACCATGATGCCGGGCGAATTGACCGCCAGCCATATCGACAGTGTCGGCTTACCCTGTCCAGGCGCGCAGATCGTCGTGATGGACGCCGAAGGCCGCGAACTGCCGCGCGGCGAAATCGGCGAAATCTGGATTCACGGCGGCTCCGTCATCAAGGGCTACTGGAACAACCCGAAGGCGACCGCGGAGAGCTTTACCGCCGGCTTCTGGCATTCCGGCGATCTCGGCTCGATCGATCATGAGAATTTCGTCCGCGTGTTCGACCGCCAGAAGGACATGATCAACCGCGGCGGGCTGAAGATCTATTCGGCGGAAGTCGAGTCGGTATTGGCGGGGCACCCGGAGGTGGTCGAAAGCGCGATCATCGCCAGGCCGTGCCCGGTGCTGGGCGAGCGCGTGCACGCTGTCGTCGTGACGCGGAATGCCGTCGGCGCGGAGGCGCTGCGCGCCTGGTGCGCCGAACGGCTGTCGGACTACAAGGTGCCGGAAACCATGGATGTGCGGACCGACCCGTTGCCGCGCAACGCCAATGGCAAGGTGATGAAGCGGCAGCTCCGCGAGACTCTTACGGCTTGAAGGGCCGTTAGAGTTTCGGCGTGCTGCCTGTCGGCATCTGGCCGTCGCCTTGTCCTGCAGCGGCGCGGTCGATGGCGGCCGCGCTGATGAGCTGTTTGACATCGAGCAAAGTGAATTGCGCGATGCCGACGCGATCAGCCTGCGTGCCCGGCACGAGCTGCACGCTCAGCACCCCGTCACAGTTCGCGCCCTTGGCCTCAATGAGCATGGCGCCGGGATCCCTGACCTTGGCCTGCGCCCGCTTGATGACGGCCACGCAACTGCCGCGCACGGTGTCGCCGTTGAGCTTGACGGCGGCGCGCGGATCGAGCGGCTTGTCGATCGCTTCGAGCGCGGTCGCTTCCTTGTATTTGCCGCCGACCGACATGATCGAGCCCTTGCGGTAGATGTAGTACAGATGCTGGTCGCCAACGATGGTGGGCACGCCGTATTTGCCCATCACGTCCTTGATCATGTCAGCCTTCGACGGCTGCTGGTCCTGCGCGAAGGTCAGGTTGCGGGCGACGAAATAGGCGCGATTGGTGCTGGCCGGCGCGGAGAAGCAGGTCGACAGCATCTCGCCATTTTGTTTGGGCCCGGCGGGGAGGGTGAAATTCAGCGCCGCGACGTAGCTGGTGCCGTGGCCGGATTTCTGCTGCTGGATGTCGGTCTGGGTGTCGGTGCGCCCCCTGAACAGCGTATCGAAGATGGCGCGCGAGGATTCGGCGGTCGATTCGGTCGAGATTCCCAGAATGTCGGGGCGCAACTTGCCCGAGAATGCGGTTTCCGGGGCCTTTGCCCTGAGGTCGTCGGCAAACAGGGCAGCGGGCAGGGATATCAGGCCCATGGCGAGGATCAAAACCAGCGCAGGGCGGGGCATGAAACACCTGAAAAACGGGGGACGAGTCGATAGATTGACGCGGGCGGATTACGCCAAACTTTGAACTGCGATGTCAACAATCTCTGCCGGATTCTCGGTCCGTTCGGCAGGGCTGTTAACGCTTTGATCCGCCACGCTTTGCCTTGCCACCGCCATACCGATAGGCTACGCCCCGGCCATGCGGGGATCGGCTGCGCGATACTGCCGGCATAGTCGCGGTTCCTCCGGGATGGGATTTCATTAAGTGTCTGAATTATTTGATGAAGTAGACGAAGAAGTACGTCGCGAACAGCTCAAGAAGCTGTGGGACAAGTATTCGCTCTACATCATTGCCGGCATGATTTTGATCGTTGCCGCGGTGGGCGGCTGGCGCGGTTATGAGTACCTGGAGGCCAAGAAGGCGGCCGAGGCGGGCGCTGCCTTCGACAAGGCTGTGGAGCTTTCGGACGCCAACAAGCATGCCGAGGCCGAAGCGGCTTTTGCCGATCTCGTGGCGAAAGCCCCGTCCGGATATCGCGTGCTGTCGCGGCTGCGTCTGGCAGCGGAGATCGCCAACCGCGACGCGCCGGCGGCGGCAAAGATGTACGACGAGATCGCGGCTGATCGCAGCGTCGGCGCCGCCGATCAGGAGCTGGCGCGGGTCCGCGCCGCCCAATTGCTGCTGGAAACCGCTGGCTATCCGAACATGAAAGAGCGCCTCGAGGCGGCGGCTGCGCCGGGCGCGACCTTCCGCCATACTGCGCGCGAATTGCTGGCGCTGTCGGCCTGGCGCGCCAACGATGCCGCCGCGGCGAGGCAGTGGCTCGACATGATTGCCGATGACGGCGAAACGCCGCCGAGCCTGCGCTCGCGTGCCGAGGCGCTGCAGGCCCTGCTGCCGCCGGTCGCCAAGAGCTAGAGATAAACCGGCAAAAGAACGAGTTGGAAAAAAGCTTATGCGCCGCCCGCAACGTTTGATCGCAGCCACCGTCCTCGTCGCGCTATCCAGCGCGCTTGCCGGCTGTGGCAGCATGGGCAATTTCGATCCGTCCGATCTGCTTGATTTCCTCGATACCAAGAAGAAGCTGCCGGGCGAGCGCAAGGCGGTGTTTCCCGAAGGCGTGCCCGGGCTCGAGCAGGGCGTACCGAAGGATCTCTACAAGGGCTCGCGTGTCGAGGACCCGAACGCGCAGGCCGCTGCCGTTGCTCCGCCGCCGGAGGAGCCGAAATCCAAGCGCGGCGCGAAATCCAAGGGCAAGCAGGCTGCTGCACCCGCCGCGCCTGCGGAGCAGGATGCCGCTCCCGAGGAAGAGGGCAGCACCGGTGCGGCGCCGCCGGCTCCCAAGCCGGCCAAGATCACGCGCAAGCGCACCACCGCGCCGCCGCCCGATCAGTCGGCAGCATCGACGCAATCTTCGCAGCAATCGGCTTTCCCGGCCCCGATGCCGAGCGGCAGTTTCCAGCGCTGATTTCTGATATTCGTTCGATTGACACGCCCTTCGAAAAAGGGCGTTTGGGTCATTTATGTCCTTTACGATTGCCATTATCGGCCGGCCGAATGTCGGCAAGTCGACGCTGTTCAACCGCCTGGTTGGGCAGAAGCTCGCGCTGGTGGATGACGAGCCCGGCGTGACCCGCGACCGTCGCGAGGGCCAGGCGCGTCTTGGCGATCTCGAATTCACCGTGATCGATACCGCGGGTCTCGACGAGGGCGCCAGGGGCTCGCTGATCGCGCGGATGCAGGAGCAGACCGAAACCGCGATCGACCTCGCCGACGCGCTGATGTTCGTGATCGACGCCCGCGCCGGGCTGACGCCGAACGATCGCGCCTTTGCCGATTTCGCCCGCCGCGCCAACAAGCCGGTGGTATTGCTCGCCAACAAGAGCGAGGGCAAGCACGGCGAAATCGGCGCGATGGAATCCTATGCGCTGGGGCTCGGCGATCCCGTGCAGATTTCGGCCGAGCATGGCGAGGGCATGGGCGAACTCTACGACGCGCTGGCCGCGCTGATGCCGGAGCCTCAGGAAGAAACGGAAGAGCCCGACGACGAGGAGATGTCGGAGGAGTATCTCGCACAGCGCCCGATCCGCGTCGCTGTCGTCGGCCGTCCCAATGCGGGGAAATCCACGCTGATCAATCACCTGCTTGGCGAGGAGCGGCTGTTGACCAGCGCCGAGGCCGGCACCACGCGCGATTCCATCGCGGTCGAGATCAACTGGCAGGGCCGCGATTTCCGCGTGTTCGATACCGCGGGCCTGCGGCGCCGCTCGCGGATCGAGGAGAAGCTGGAGAAACTGTCCGTGGCGGACGCGCTGCGCGCGGTGCGCTTTGCCGAAGTCGTCGTCATGATGATGGACGCGCAGCACCGCTTCGAGGAACAGGACCTGCGCATCGCCGACCTGATCGAGCGCGAGGGCCGCGCCATCGTGTTCGCAGTCAACAAATGGGATCTGATGGAGCGCAAGCCGCATCTGATTTCGGCGCTGCGCAGCGATGCCGATCACTGGCTGCCGCAGGTCAAGGGCGCGCCGATCGTCGCCGTGTCGGGCCTGATGGGCGAGGGCATCGATCGCCTGATGAAGGCGATCGAGGATGCCTACGCGGTCTGGAACAAGCGGGTGTCGACGGCCGCGCTCAATCGCTGGTTCGAGCAGGCAATCCAGGCCAATCCGCCGCCGGCGGTGTCGGGCCGTCGCCTGAAGCTGAATTACATCACCCAGACCAAGGCGCGTCCGCCGAGCTTCGTGCTGTTCTGCTCGCGCGCCGACGCGGTGCCGCAGTCCTATTTGCGCTATCTCACCAACAGCCTGCGCGAGGCGTTTGAACTGCCGGGGACGCCGATCCGGATCACGCTGCGCGAAAAGGCCAACCCATTCGCCCACAAGCGCAAGCGGCCGTCATGAGCGAGCAGGCGTCCGCTGCCGTCGCCGACGACAGGCCGCCGGTGCGCAGCGGCGCGGCGGCCTTCATCTTCGTCACCATCCTGCTCGACATGCTCGCGCTCGGCCTGATCCTGCCGATCCTGCCCAAGCTCGTGGAGAGTTTTGTCGACAACGACACCGCCACCGCGGCGCGGATCTTCGGCCTGTTCGGCACCGCCTGGGCGCTGATGCAGTTCCTGTTCTCGCCGATCCTCGGCGCGCTTTCGGATCGCTTCGGCCGGCGGCCGGTGGTGCTGTTGTCGAATTTCGGGCTGGCGCTGGACTATGTGCTGATGGCGCTCGCGCCGTCACTGATCTGGCTGTTCATCGGCCGGGTGATATCAGGGATTACGTCAGCGAGCATCTCGACGGCGTTTGCCTATATCGCCGACGTGACGCCGCCGGAACGGCGTGCCGCGGTGTTCGGCAAGATCGGCGCGGCGTTCGGCGCCGGCTTCATTCTTGGCCCCGCGGTCGGCGGCCTGCTCGGCGGCATGGATCCGCGCCTGCCATTCTGGATCGCGGCCGGCTTGAGCTTCGCCAATACGCTCTATGGCTGGCTGATCCTGCCGGAGTCGCTGCCGGTGGAGCGTCGCGCGCCGTTTCGCTGGAAGAGCGCCAGTCCGCTCGGCGCGCTGCATCTGCTCCGCTCCAACCGCATCCTCGCCGGTCTGTCGCTGGCGAATTTCTTCGGTCAGGTCGCGCATGTGGTGCTGCCGTCCACCTTCGTGCTCTATGCGACCTACCGTTACGGCTGGGACACCAGGACGGTCGGCCTCACGCTGGCGCTGGTCGGCGTCTGCGCGATGGTGGTGCAGGGCGCGGGCGTCGGGCCGATCGTCAAGCGGCTCGGTGAGCGACGGGCGCTGCTGCTCGGGCTCGCGAGCGGCGGATTGGGATTCTTCATCTATGGCGCAGCGCCGACCGGGCCGCTGTTCTGGGTCGGCATTCCCGTGATGGCGCTGTGGGGCGTGGCGGGCGCCGCAGTGCAGGCGCTGACGACCCAACTCGTGGCGCCGGACCAGCAGGGGCAGTTGCAGGGCGCGACCAACAGCGTCAACAGCATCGCGCAGATGCTGGGGCCGTTTCTGTTTACGCTGACCTTTGCCTATTTCATCAGCGATCAGGCGCCGTTCAAAATGCCGGGTGCGCCGTTTTTGCTGGCCGCGGCATTGCTCGGGCTCGCGCTCCTGATCGCGTGGCGGACGTTGAAAAAGTAAGGGTGGGTTAGCCGTAGGCGTAACCCACCCTTCGTCTGCATTGGATAAGGCGGGTTACGCAGCGCTACTAACCCACACTACAACTCTTACTTCTTCACCAGCGGACACTCGCTGGCTTCGAGCGGCTTGGCGGCGTCTTCCGCGGAGATCGTGGCGATCTGCTTGTAGTAATCCCACGGTCCCTTCGACTCTTCCGGCTTCTTCACCTCGAACAGATAGGCCGGAATCATGCGGCGGCCATCCGCGCGCAGCGGGCCCTTGCCGAACAGGGGATCGTCGGTCGGCAATTCCTTCATCTTGGCGACGACCTTGGCGCCGTCATGCGGATTGCCGCCGAGCGCTTCCATCGCCTTGAGATAATGCAGCACCATGGCGTAGTTGCCGGCCTGCGTCATCGAGGGCATCGCGTTCTTGCTGGCGAGCGCAGCGAATCGCTTCGACCAGGCGCGGGTCTGGTCGTTCATGTCCCAGTAGAACGATTCCGTGAACGTCAGGCCTTGCGCCGTCTTCAGTCCCAGCGAATGCACGTCGGTGACAAACATCAGCAACGGAGCGAGCTTTTGGCCGCCCTGGATGATGCCGAATTCGGCGGCCTGCTTGATCGAATTGGTGGTGTCGCCGCCGGCGTTGGCGAGGCCGATGATCTTGGCCTTCGAAGACTGCGCCTGCAGCAGGAAGGAGGAGAAGTCAGACGTATTGAGCGGATGCTTGACGCCGCCAACCACCTTGCCGCCGTTAGCGGTTATAGCCGAGGTGGTGTCGCGCTCCAGGGCATGACCGAAGGCATAATCGACAGTCAGGAAGAACCAGGTGTCGCCGCCGGCCTTGGTCAGCGCCTTGCCGGTGCCGTTGGCGAGCATGTAGGTGTCGTAAGTGAACGAAACGGTGTTCGGCGTGCAGGCCTTACCGGTGAGATCGGCAGTCGCGGCGCCGGAATTGAGCAGCACCGCGTTCTTTTCCTTCACCAGATTGCTGACCGCGAGTGCGACACTGGAAGTTGGCGTGTCGGCGATGGCGTCGACTTTCTCGTTATCAATCCACTGCCGCGCGAGGTTGACGCCGACGTCAGGCTTGTTCTGGTGGTCGCCGCTGATGACGTCGATCTTCCAGCCCTTCTTGGTGAGGCCGGAGTCTTCGACCGCCATCTTGACCGCGACAACGGAATTGGGGCCGCCAATGTCGGCGTAAAGGCCAGCCATGTCGTTCAATACGCCGATCTTGACGGTCTTGTCCTGGGCCAGCGCCGGCGTCGCGAGGCAAAGTGCGGTAAGCGCCACCGAGGCGGCAAAGTGCCGCGCAATTCTGGTCGTCATGGTATTCCCTCCTGAATGGTTGTTCGCCGGCTCTCTTTTCGGAACCTGCCAGCTAGCCCTGCGATAGACTTTCCGGAAAGCGGGTGCAATGCACCTATCGTAGCGCGTCGGAGGTCAGCCTGAACTTCTGGATCCGCTTTCCGGTGTCGACCTCGGCGGTATAGACGTTGCCCCTGGCGTCCACCGCCATGGCGTGAATCCAGTGGAACTGGCCGGCCTGGCGCCCGCTGCGGCCAAAGCTGCCCACTACGGTACCATCATCCCGTTTCAGTACCCGGATTTCGTTATTTTCGCCGTCGGCGCTCAGGAGATAGGTCTGCTTCGGGTCGGGCCAGATCGCGATATCCCATATCGCGCCGTTGCCGCGCGTGTTCTTTTCGTAGAACCATTCCTTAACGAAGGTTCCATCTTTCCTGAACACCTGAATGCGGTTGTTCATGCGATCGCAGACGTAAAGCAACCCGTCGTTGGCGAGCTTCACGCAATGCACGGGGTTGGCGAATTGCTGCGGGGCCGGCCCGTTGGGATCGTAAGGCGCCTGCTTGCCGTCATCGGGCGGTTTGCCGTAGGCGCCCCAGTGCCGCTTGTAGGCGCCCGTGGTGGCATCGAAGACGATGACGCGGCGATTGCCGTAGCCGTCGGCGACGTAGATTTCGTTGGCGTCCTTGTCGATCGCGGTCTCGGCCGGTTTGCCGAGCTGTGTGGTGTCGCCAGAACCCTTGCTCGGCGCGATCTTGCCGATCTGCATCACGAACCTGCCGTCGAGCGTGAATTTCAGGATTGCGTTGTCGTTGTCGGCATTGCCGCCGATCCACACGAAGCCCTTGTCGTCCACCTCGATGCCGTGCTCGCGGCCGACCCATTCATAGCCTTCGCCGGCGCCACCCCAGGAACGCAGCAGATTGCCATCGGCATCGAACTCGAGCACGGGCGGCGCCGACACGCAGCATTTGGAGCGCGGCGGCGTCAGCGCCGCGCCCTTCTCGTCATCGGTAAGCGAGCGCGGACGATGGATCACCCAGATGTGGCCCTGCGCATCGACGGTGATGCCGCCGACCTGGCCGAGGATCCAGTTGTTCGGCAGCGGCTTCGGCCAGGCGGCGTCGACGGCGAAGGTTGGAATGTCGCCGGCCTGCGAGGACGCGGGCGCTGCCATCAGCATGGCTGCGGTGAAGCAAGCGGAAATGGTTCTGGAAAGATATTGGCGGGCGCGAGGACGCGTCGGCGTCATGAATGCCTCCCGATGTTTTTTTCTTGGCGGGTTGTTCCCGCTGGGGAGGCAGTCAATCGCGGCGACGTCGGGGAGTCAATGACGTGGACGCTTACTCCGGCGCGCGGAAGCTCAACAGCTTGCGCATCTTGTAGTCATAGAGCTTGCCGGTCTCGGTCCACTCTGGCGCGCACATCGGCACGATGAACTCGGCCGCCTGCTCAGGCGTATCCAGCGTCATCGGGTCCTCGCCGGGAAATACGCTGGCGCGCATGCGGGTGCGGATCGGTCCGGGGCTGAACAGGTTGACGCGCAGCTTCGTGCTCACGGTCTCGTTGGCCCAGGAACGCACCAGCGTATCCAGCGCGGCCTTCGAGGCGGCATACGGCCCCTGATAGGCATTCGCCTTGCTGGCGGCCCCCGAGGTCACGAACACGGCGCGGCCGGCGTCGGAAACCCTGAGCAGCGGGTCCATGCAGCGGATCAGCTGGAAGTTCGCGGTGACGTTTACCGCGATGACGTCGTTCCACGGCTTCAGCTCGATATGGCCGAGCGGCGAGGAGGGACCGGCGACGCCGGCATTGCCGACGAGAATGTCGAGCTTGCCGTGGCGCTCGTGCAGCGCCGCGCCCAGCCGCGCGATGCCGTCGAAATCGGTGAGGTTGAGCGGCACCAGCGTGGCG
>NZ_DAINNI010000030.1:0-57111 GCF_036735945.1 Bradyrhizobium sp.
AACGCATGCACCGTCTCGCGGATCGCATCCGCGGTCTCGCCGAGGTCGAAATTGAACATCCGATGGGCGTTGGAGATCATGGTCGCCTCCCGGCGGTATCAAATGATGTTTCAAACAGACTTATTCCGCGGAAATGCCGTTGTCACGCGGCGAAATGCGCTCCGTTTGCCCAACGACAGGGTTCGGCGCCGAAGCGGCCGAATTCACCCAACTCCTGCTTGCGCCGGCGCACGGCTCGGGATGTAATAGGGTAAAACATCGTGCCGCCGGCGCGCTTCGGCGGAACAACGGTCAGGGAGGAAGCGGATGCAGGGAACCATCGATCTCGCCGGGGACGCGCAGGCGCGTGATGCGCGCGAGAAGGCCAATTCACTTGCCCTCGCCGATTTCGACGTCGGGAATCCCGAGTTGTTCAAAACCGATACGTTCTGGCCGTATTTCGACCGGCTGCGCCGCGAAGAGCCGGTGCATTACTGCAAGGACTCGATGTTCGGCCCCTACTGGTCGGTGACCAAGTACAACGACATCATGGACATCGAGACCAACCACGCGGTGTTCTCCTCGGCGTCCCTGCTTGGCGGCATCACCATCCGCGACATCGCACCGGACCTGCGCCGCGAGAGCTTCATCTCGATGGACCAGCCACGCCACTCCGCGCAGCGCAAGACGGTGGCGCCGATGTTCACGCCGACGCATCTCGACCAGCTCGCGATCAACATCCGCAAGCGCTCTGCCGAATGCCTGGACCATCTGCCTGTTGGCGACGAGTTCGACTGGGTCGACCAGGTCTCGATCGAACTCACCACGCAGATGCTCGCGGTGCTGTTCGATTTCCCATGGGAAGATCGCCGCAAGCTGACGCGCTGGTCCGACATCGCGACCACCATCCCCGGCTCCGGCGGCCTCGTCGCCACGGAAGAGGAGCGCATGGCGGAGCTTTCGGAATGCGCGGCCTATTTCGCGCGTCTCTGGAAGGAGCGCGTCAACCAGCCGCCGAAGAGCGACCTGCTGTCGATGATGGCGCATAGCCCCGCCACGCGCGACATGAACCCGAAGAACTTTCTCGGCAATCTGATCCTTCTGATCGTCGGCGGCAACGACACCACGCGCAACACGCTTTCGGGCAGCGTCTATGCGCTCAACAAGAATCCGGACCAGTATCGCAAGCTGCGCGACAATCCCGATCTGATCGACAGTTTCGTCCCCGAGGTGATCCGCTGGCAGACGCCGCTGGCCCATATGCGCCGCACAGCCCTCGAAGACATCGAATTCCGCGGGCGGCAGATCAGGAAGGGCGACAAGGTCGTGATGTGGTACGTCTCCGGCAATCGCGACGAAGAGGTGATCGACCGGCCCTACGAATTCATCATTGACCGCTCCCGCCCCCGCACCCACCTTTCCTTCGGCTTCGGCATCCATCGCTGCGTCGGGATCAGGCTGGCCGAGCTGCAACTCAGGATAATCTGGGAAGAAATTCTCAAGCGGTACGAAAATATTGAGATGGTCGGGGACCCGAAGCGGGTATATTCGAGTTTCGTCAAGGGTTACGAGACCCTGCCGGTCCGCATCGCCGCCTAGCCGTTCTCGTCTGCTTTCAGCGCCACCCGGGATGATCGAACCATGAACGTCCAGACATCAATCAGAGCCGACAGGAAAGAGCTTCTGCGTGCCGCGCGCGAAGAAGCCTATTCGACGCCGCTGAAGGATTTTCATCCCGGTGCGCCAAGATTATTCCAGAACGACACGCTGTGGCCGTGGTTCGAGCGGCTGCGCAAGGAAGAGCCGGTGCATTATTGCACCAATGCGCCGATCGAGCCCTACTGGTCGGTCACCAGATACAACGACATCATGCATGTCGACACCAACCACGGCATCTTCTCCTCCGATTCCACCCTCGGCGGCATCTCGATCCGCGACGTACCGCCCGGCTACGACTATCCGAGCTTCATCGCGATGGACCAGCCGCGCCACTCGGCGCAGCGCAAGACGGTGTCGCCGATGTTCACGCCGACGCACCTCGACGAACTCGCCAAGCTGATCCGCGAGCGCTCGCAGAAGGTTCTGGACAACCTGCCGCGCAACGAAACCTTCAACTTCGTCGAGCGCGTCTCGATCGAACTGACCACGCAGATGCTGGCGACGCTGTTCGATTTCCCCTGGGAGGAACGGCGCAAGCTGACGCGCTGGTCCGACGTCTCGACCGCACTGCCCAAGAGCGGCGTGGTGGACTCGCCCGAGCAGCGCCGGCAAGAGATGGACGAATGCTACGCCTATTTCTCGAAACTGTGGAACGAGCGCGTCAACGCGCCGCCGAGGAACGACCTGCTATCGATGATGGCGCATAGCGACGCGACGCGGCACATGGACCCCGACAATCTGATGGGCAACATCATCCTGCTCATCGTCGGCGGCAACGACACCACCCGCAACACCATGAGCGGCTCGGTGCTGGCGCTGAACGAGCACCCGGACCAGTACCAGAAGCTGCGCGAAAACCCCGCACTGATCGACACCATGGTGCCGGAGGTGATCCGCTGGCAGACCCCGCTCGCGCATATGCGGCGCACCGCTCTGGTCGACACCGAGATCGGCGGCAAGAAGATCAGGAAGGGTGACCGCGTCGTGATGTGGTACGTCTCGGGCAACCGCGACGACGAGGTGATCGACCGTCCGGAGGAGTTCATCATCGACCGCGCACGGCCGCGCATCCATTTGTCGTTCGGCTTCGGCATCCATCGCTGCGTCGGCATGCGCCTTGCCGAGTTGCAGCTCAGGATCGTCTGGCAGGAAATGCTCAAGCGCTTCGACCGCATCGAGGTGGTGGGCGAGCCGAAGCGGGTCTATTCCAGCTTCGTGCGCGGCATCGAGCAGCTCCCGGTGCGCATTCCGGGCTGAGCCTGCGGCCCTCGCTTCTCGTCGAAACCATGGTTAACGCCGAGCGCGGCATGCCACGCGCGCTTACTGCCCTGCGCGGTTCCAGAATTAACCGCCCTCGCCGCTATCAAGGTTAAAAGACAAGATTACCAAAGGGTTTCAGTTTGCTCCATTCGGCGGGCGAGCTAACGGTCTAGCTTGCAATTAGAGAGATTGTTGGTCTCTTCTCGCGTTTCATTCAGGAGCACCTTCATGGCAAAGAGCACGCCGAATTTGAATACGATCGATCTTGAACGTGAGATTGAGCAAGAGTTTCGCAAACTGCCGCCGGTTCGCGAATCCCAGCCGATCGATTACGCGCCGCCCTCCGTGCGCTCCCCGGAGCTGGGGATGCCCGATTATGTCGAGCATAGCGACGGCGCCACCGAGATCGGCAGGCTGTCGGCCGAAGCCGTCGTCCGCGAATATGAAGCCGCGGCAAAGGACATCGAGGCGCTAGGCGTCGAGCTGATCGAGCACGTCAAGCAGTGCGAGGCGATGACCCGCGAGGCGCTCGCCGTGACCGAGGAGCTGAAGCAGACCGCGGGGCGCTATCGAGAGGAAGCCAAGCGCGTCTTCCAGGAAATCGAGAACTGCTCGCTTGTCACGGCCGAGGTGCGCAAGAGCTGCGCCGCCATGCGGGACAAGATCGCGGCCCCGACCCCGATCAGCGTCAAGGCCGAAGAGAAGCCGAAGACCGCGATCGAAGGGCCTGCGAAGCTCTGACCGTCCGCACCGGCATCCATTCCGGTGTCGGAGAACGATGGCTGTATCGCAAGCAGCCGTCGGAGAAGTTCTGACGGCTGATTGCTGTCAGAACATCGTCCTCCGCAACGTCGCAAACACGATCGGCCTCGCAGAGCCTGATCGCCGCGGCGGCAATGCATCCATTCCCACGAAGCCGGCGAACATCATCGCCCATATCGATGGCTCGGCCCATCGGGGCCGGGCCTGCGACCGTGCGCTTTCAGGAACATTGTCTTCCTTCTGACATCGGAATCTGATCAGCATCGCCGCGTTCGACGCAGTGAAGCCGGCTTGACGCCCCGCGCCTGGGTCCGCAACAGTGGCGCTCGCCAGCTTGCGACATGATCCGGGAACGGTGCGGGGAATCTTCCGGTGCATTTCACTGCATTTGCCATCCTGGAAGCCCTGTCGTCAGGAACAAGCTTTGGTTCGCGGCGTTTAGCAGCGTCATTTGCGCAGCTTTGGGGTGGTCAGTGCGGATGCGAATTGTGATTGCCCTGTTCGGGCTCGGGCTGGCGGTCGGAGCGTCCCCTGCGCGCGCCCAAGCGCCTGCTCAACCGCCGGATACGATGGCCGCACGGGTCGAGGCCTGCACACCCTGCCACGGCAATCAGGGCGAAGGCACCAGCGACGTCTACTTTCCCCGTCTTGCCGGCAAGCCCGCCGGCTATCTCTACAACCAGCTTCTCGCCTTCAAGAACGGCCGGCGAAGATATCCGCCGATGAACTATCTGCTCGAATATCTCAGCGATCCCTATCTGCAGGAAATGGCGGAGTACTTCGCCGAGCAAACTCCGCCGCTGCCCGCCCCGGCGCCCGGCGACGTCAGCGCGCAGATCTTGCGGCAGGGACAGGCGCTTGCCACTAAAGGCGATCCTGCGCGCCAGATTCCGGCATGCGGCAGCTGTCACGGCCTCGGCCTGACGGGCATGGAGCCGGGCATTCCGGGATTGCTTGGGCTGCGTCCGAACTACATCAGCGCGCAGTTGGGCGGCTGGCGCTATGGCACACGGACCGCGAAGGCACCGGACTGCATGCAGCTCGTTGCGGCGCGCCTCACCGAGGCCGATGTCACCGCGCTCGCGGCCTGGCTCGCCAGCCGCCCCGCTCCGGCGAACCCCGCGCCGGCGCCCAAGGGTGCCTACGTGCTGCCCTTCGCCTGCGGAAGCCAGCCGGATTGAGGAGGCTTGGATGTTCTCACGCTCACGAATCCTCGCCTTGCTCCTGGTGCCGTTGCTGGCGGGCGCCGCGCACGCGCAGCAACCAGGTGCTGCTCCCCGCGTCAACGAAATCATCAAGCGCGGCGAGTACCTTGCCCGCGCCGGCGATTGCATCGCATGCCACACCGCGCCGGAGGGCCGCATCTTCGCCGGCGGCCGGGCGATGCCGACGCCTTTCGGCGCGCTCTATTCGTCCAACATCACGCCCGACCGCGAGACCGGCATCGGCAAGTGGAGCGCCGATGATTTCTACATCACGATGCACCGCGGCCGTTTCCCGGACGGCGGCCTGATCTATCCGGCGATGCCGTTCGCGTCCTACACCAAGGTCACCCGCGCCGACAGCGACGCGATCTTCGCCTATCTCAAGTCGATCCCGCCGGTGAATCAAAGGAACCGGGAGCACGATCTGCGCTTCCCCTACAACAACCGGCAACTGATCCTCGGCTGGCGCACACTGTTCTTCAGCGAAGGCGAGTACAAGCCGGACCCGTCCAAATCGGCGGAATGGAATCGCGGCGCCTATCTGGTCGAGGGGCTCGGCCATTGCGGCATGTGCCATTCGCCGATCAACGCGCTCGGCGGCTCGTCGCAATCCGACGCCTTCAAGGGCGGACTGATCCCGATGCAGAACTGGTACGCCCCCTCGCTGACCTCCAACCGCGAGGCCGGGCTCGGCGACTGGAGCATCAAGGACATCACCGACCTCCTGAAGACCGGGGTCTCGGCGCGCGGCGTCGTCTACGGCCCGATGGCCGAAGTCGTCCATAACAGCCTGCAATATCTGAGCGACGAAGACACCAGGGCGATGGCGATCTATCTGAAGAGCATCGCCGAACCGGCGTCGCGGCCGCCGGCGAGTTCGACCCTGCCGACATCGGAGAGCAGCCTCCTGATCAGCCTCGGAAAGACCGTCTACGACGCGCGCTGCGCGAGTTGCCACGGCGCGCAGGGCGAAGGCAAGCCGCCGCACTGGCCGCCGCTCGCCAACAACCAGTCGATCGAGATGCAGTCGGCGGTCAACGCGATCCGCATGGTGCTGAACGGTGGCTACCCGCCAAGCACCGAAGGCAATCCCCGCCCCTACGGCATGCCGCCGTTCGCCGGCATCCTCTCGGACAACGAGGTGGCCGCGGTCGTATCCTACATCCGCACCGCCTGGGGCAATGGCGGGGCACCGGTGAGCGCACGCGAGGCCAACGAATTGCGCTCGGCGCCGCTGAACTGAGGCAGACATGATCAACTCCGATCTCCCCGAGCAGGTTGAAGCCACCGCCGACGAGCGCGTGAACAGGATCGTGGCCGGCGGTCCGGGCGGCGCCCTGGTGCTCGCCGGCATCTCGACGGCCTGCGTCATCGGCATGTGGCTCGCCTTCTACCTCCTGGTGTTCCTGCCGCGCGGAGCGCTGCAATGACAGTGCAGGACGGCAATCACGGCGCCGAGATCGCCGAACGGACCGAGCGGCGCTGGGCGGTGATCTCTGTCGTCATCGTCGTCGTTCTCGCGCTGCTGGCGGCCTTCGCCGGCATCCATCGCGCGACGATGCCGCAACCGCGCGTCGAGACCATCGACCCGACCCGGCTGCACCTCTCGGGCGAGTTCGTCGAATCCAATCTCGGCAGCGTGCTGGAGCCGAACGGCGCCGTGACCGTCCGCGCGATCGGCCAGCAATACTCGTTCACGCCGGCCTGCATCCTGGTGCCGGCGCAGACGCCGATCACGCTGCGCGCCACCAGCGCCGACGTGGTCCACGGCATCCTCGTCCAGGCGACCAACGTCAACACCATGCTGGTGCCCGGCCATGTTTCGGAACAGTTCATGCGCTTCGAGAAAACCGGCGACTACCTGATGCCCTGCCAGGAATTCTGCAGCTTCGGCCACGAGGGCATGTGGGGCAAGGTGCGCGTCATCGACAAGGCGGCGTTCGAGCAGCGCGCGAAGGACGGCAGGAGGCTGAGCTGTGTTGGAGAATAGAAAGCTCATCCTCGCGCATTTCTGGCTCGCCTTCGCCGCCTTCGGCCTGGCGCTGTTTCTGGGCGCCTGGCAGATGTTCGTCCGCAGCCCTCTCTACACCTGGATCAGCAATCCCGAATGGTATTACCGCTCGCTGACCGCGCACGGCACCGTGATGGGCTACGTGTTTCCGACGCTGGTCGCGATGGGCTTCGGCTATGCGATCACCGAGGCCGCGCTGAAGCAGCGCCTGGTCGGCGTGCGCTGGGCGTGGGCCGGCTTCTGGCTGATCGTGATCGGTGCGGTGATGGCGATGATCCCGGTCGGGCTCGGCCGCGCCTCGGTGCTCTACACGTTCTATCCGCCGCTGATCGGCAATGCCTTCTATTACATCGGCGTCGTTCTCGTCGTGGTGGGTTCCTGGATCTGGGTCGCGCTGATGTCGATCAACCTGCGGGTCTGGCGGCGCGCCCATCCCGGCGAGCCGGTGCCGCTCGCGATGTTTGCCAATGTCGCCGGATCCTATCTCTGGGCCTGGACCGCGGTCGGGGCCGCGCTCGAACTGCTGCTGCAGAACATCCCGGTGGCGCTCGGCTTCAAGACCACGATCGACGCTTGCCAGGCCGAGCCAGGAATCGATCGGCCGCGGTGCGACGCTGGCGCAGCGCTGCGCCATCTGCCACGGGCCGACCGGCATCAGCCGCGCCGACTCGCCCAATCTTGCGGGCCAGTATGCTGCGGTCATCTACAAGCAGCTTCTGGATTTCCGTTCCGGCGCGCGCGCCAACGCCGTGATGTCGCCGTTCGCAACCGGCCTGACCGACCGGGAGATCGTCGACCTGTCGGCCTACTACGCCTACCTGCCGCGGCTGCCGGCGTACCATCCGACGCCTCAACTGCCGAAGCCCCGCATCGTGATCTACGGCGCGCCGATCCGCGGCATCGCGCCGTGCGGCTCCTGCCATGGCAGCCTCGACAACAAGACCGGAAGTCCGTGGCTGGAGGGGCAGTCCGAAACCTACATGAAGGCGCAGCTCGAGGCCTTCGCAACCGGCGAACGCCGCAACGACATCAGCCAGCAGATGCGCAACATCGCCCGCGCCATGACACCGCAGGAAATCAGCGAAGCCGCGGCTTACTATGCGTCACAGCCGCCGGATGTCGTGAAGGCAGTGGATTAGATCGCGGCCGGCGGCCCTGCTGCCGGTACCTCAGCCGAAAAAGCCCCTTGCGACGGCCTTGACAAACAGCGGCAGGGATTCGACGAGCCGCCCCGCGAACAGAACGCGGTCTGCCAGCGAAAAAACAATGCAGCAAACGGAGGCGGCGACGATGGCTTTCATGGGCCCAAGATGACAGCTTGCGCCTAATGATCGTTTAAAAACTCCGCAGATAACCGATCCGTAGTTTTACCCTTGATTTGGTGCACTTCTGCACACAGGCCGCATCGCAGCCCCTTGCTCGAATGAACGGCGCGCGGGCGCTCGCGCCTGCCCGCTTCAATCCGGCTTGCGCTGACGCCGCTCGAGACGCTCGCGCTGTGCCCTCATCCGCTTGATATCCTCATCGAGCACGTCCATCTCCTCGTCGCGGCGCTCGGTCCGGGTTTTCGGCGCATCCTCGGCGCGGATCTTGTTGAGCGCCTTTTCCACCGAGAGCTTGTTGGTTTCGGCCATGACCTGTGTGCTCCTGCTTGAGAAAGCCTCTTTCGGAAATGTCTATTTGTCGGTGCCGGCAAACGCGGTTTCGAGGACGTCACCGATCGGCTGCCAAGTATGGCCGTCGAACTGCACGAGCCGCATGTGCTTGATGGGGCGGAAGTTCCACGGGCCGGTGCTGATCTTGATGCCGGGCAACAGAACCGAGCCTTGATAATCTTTCAGCGCCGCGGCCTGCTTCATGACGCTCTCTCGCGTCAGATCGTTGCCGCATTGCCTGAGCACCTGCGCCAGCGTCTCGGCGGCCGCGTAGCCGAACATGGCGGCGCTTTCGTCCCTGCCGCCGGCGCGACGGTAGATTTCCAGGAACGACTGCCAGTCGGCGCCCGACTGTTCGTCCTTCCAGGCCGGATCTCCGGCATCCTTCAGATAGGCCGCGGTCGTCACGCCCACCGCGTTCTCGAGGCCCGCGGGTTTCAGTCCGTCGCCGATCGAGGAGGCCATCTGGTTCATGATGAACACCGGATGCCAGTCGAGGCTCGCCGCGAGACGGATGACCTTCGCGGCGTTCTCGGGCACGCCCGCGAACACGAGAATCTCCGCGCCCGACCGCTTCAGGATCGATACATGCGTATCCAGATGCTCATCCTTCAGATCATAGGCGATGCCGACCCTGATCATCCGCGCGACCGGACCAAGGCCGTCCTCCATGCCCTTGATGACCTCGCGGCCGAAATAGTCGTTCTGCCAGAGCGCGACGATCCGCTTGCCCGGATAGAACGCCTGAATGTAGTTGGCGTAGATGCGCCCCTCCTCGCGGAACGAGGGCTGCCAGCCCATGGTCCACGGAAACAGCGAGGGATCGCTGAGATGATCGTCGCCGGACGCCACGAACAGCTGGGGAATCTGCCGTTCATTGAGATATTTGCGAACCGCGAAATTGCCCGGCGTGCCGAACGAGCCGAACATCAACAGCACCTTGTCTTCCTCGACCAGGTTCCGCGTCAGGCTTAGGGCGGAAGCCGGATCGGATTTGTCGTCATAGGAAATGAAGCGCACCTTGCGGCCATTGATGCCGCCGCGCCGGTTCAGCATCTCGAAATAGGCTGCCTCGGCCTTGCCGATCGCGCCGAAGATCGCAAG
The DNA here is from genome assembly GCF_036735945.1 of Bradyrhizobium sp. Taxonomy (GTDB): domain Bacteria; phylum Pseudomonadota; class Alphaproteobacteria; order Rhizobiales; family Xanthobacteraceae; genus Bradyrhizobium. The sequence goes on from NZ_DAINNI010000030.1 coordinate 9,636, forward strand.
GCCCCCGCTGTAGGGCATGAGATTGCCGATGCGGATCTCGTCATCGGTCACGCCCTCCTGGCGCACGCTTTCGGAAATGGCGCCGAGCGATAAAAGCGCGACGACGATCGCCAGCAGGGTCCGAAGCAGCATGGCCATGGCAGGAACTCGACTTGATACGGAGCGCCGCCAAGATTTCGAATCCACTGGATCGATCGCTTGATCTAGATCAACGGGCGGCTGGTTCCCGACGGAAGTAAGATCGGCACCCTGCCCGTTGTCGGCGCCGATATTCATTGAGGCGGTTGGCGTTTCGTTGACTTACGTCAATCGTCTGCTCCGACAGCGCCGCAGGCTGCGCCCGGTCAGCATCATCCGCTGGGAGGGACGCACCATGGATATCGATGCGACCGACCTCAGGGCGGCGGCCGCGTGCCGCCGCCCCCGTGATCAGTGGGAGGCACGAGCTCATGCTTGCATTGAAGACGATCCGCTTGCTTGCCGTTCTCGGCGCGTTGCACTTCGCTTACCCCGCGCTTGCCCAGACCAGCGACCAGACCGCGCCGCCGCCGCCGGCTGCTGCGCCATCTACGCCTGCGCCATCCGCACCGGCGCCTGAACTGCTCAAGCCGGCCGAGCTCGATGGGCTGGTTGCGCCGATCGCGCTTTATCCGGACACGCTTCTCGCCAATGTGCTGATGGCGGCGACCTATCCGCTGGAGATCGTCCGGGCCGAACGATGGCTCAAGGACAACAGCAAGCTGCAGGGCGACCCGTTGAAGGCCGCGGCCGAGCAGCAGAGCTGGGACTCCAGCGTAAAGGCGCTGATCGCAACGCCGTCCGTGCTGGAGATGCTGAACGAGCGCCTCGACTGGACACAAAAGCTCGGCGAAGCATTCCTGGCCCAGCAACAGGACGTCATGGACGCCGTGCAGCGGCTGCGCGCGAAGGCCCATGAGCGGCAAAAACTTGTCACCACCCCACAGCAGATCGTGTCGGTGCGGCAGGAGCAGAACCGGCAGATGATCTACATCGAGCCTGCCGTACCTGACAGCATCTACGTGCCCTACTACGACCCGCCCGTGATGTTCGGCGACTGGCCCTACTCGGACTATCCGGCCTACCCCTACTATTGGGGCTATCCCGGCTACATCGCCGCCGGCATCATTGCGACCGGTCTGGCTTTCGGTGCGGCCTATGGGCTGGGACGATGGGCCACCGGCGGATATTGGGGCCGCGGCGGCTATTGGGGCGGCAACCGCGTCAACTGGGCCGGCGGCGGCATCAATATCAACCGCGGCGCCCGCGTCGAGCACTGGCAGCACAATCCGGCGCATCGCCAGGGCGCCCGCTACAACAACGCGAACCTGCAGCAGAGATTCGGCAATCCCAACCAGCGTCCCGGCGGCGGACGCCAGGGAGTGGGCCAGGGAGCCAATCGACCGGGTGTCGCCGATCGCGCCCAGGGCGTCGGCAATCGCGCGCAAGGCATTGACCGTGGCCGGCAGGCGGGCGCCGCAAGGACGGCTGCCAGCCGGCAAGCCGTCGCCCGGAACCGCGCGGCGGCCGGACGCAGCGCGCGTGCCGGTCGGGTCGCGGCGCGGCCGCCTTCGCGCGCCGGACACGTCAGGCCCTCGGCCGGCATGCGCTACGGCGGCGGCGCCGGACGCTTTGCCGGCGGCGGCGGACGCGTTGCGTTTCGCGGTGGCGGCGGTGGTGGCTTCCGTGGCGGCGGCGGTGGATTCCGCGGCGGCGGCGGTGGACGTGGCGGCGGACGGCGGTCGGACATCGCACTCAAGCATGACATCGTATTGCTGGGCCGTCTCGAGAACGGATTGGGCTACTACCGCTTCGCCTACAATGGCAGCGAGAAGGCCTATGTCGGCGTGATGGCGCAGGAGGTCAGCGTCGTGCGTCCGGATGCCGTCGAGCGTGGCGGCGACGGATATCTCCGCGTCCATTACGACAGGCTCGGCCTGCCCTTCCACACCTACGACGATTGGGTCGCAGCGGGTGCAAGGATGCCCAGGATGAGGTGAAATGACATGGCGGTCTGGCCCGCCGTGAACTGCGCTGGCACAGATCAGGTAGTGACCGAGGCCGCTCCGCGCATTTACCGGAGCGGCTCACCTGCGATTCCACGAATTTCGTGAGGAAGAATGATCGAAGCCGGCTCCGAATCTATTTCGGAAGACATTCCACGTTGTAGGCGATGATGATCTGCGAGGGGTCGGCCTTGCCGATGGTCTTGAGGTCCTCCAGCCCACTTTTCAGCCGCGTCCCTGCGTCCTTGAGGCTGCCTTCAAGCGTAGCCTTGGCGGTCTTGCACCGCTCTTCATTCGAGAACTCCTGGAAAACCACCGTCGGGCGCAATCGCCATTCCGCCCGGTCATTGGTGGCGGCCGGACTGATCGAGTAAGAGAAAACATACATCAGGACCCACATCGCTGTTCCCCCCTTTGGTTGCCCCGGCGGCTGACGACGTCACCAGGCCAGCGCTGTACTTTCGACGTTCGCCCCGGCAAGCAGCACATTGCACAATGCCTGAACGCGCGGGCCGCGGAGTTGTCGCCGGCATGTGTGGGCGCGCTCAAATCGGCGGAATGAGAAGTAACCGGCCGGGCTCGCCGTCCATGCCGCCGCGTTCAATTCGTGCCTTGTCGCAGGATCAGTGACTACCTGATACCGTATTGCACGAACTTGTCGGCGACGTCGGCGTCGATCGACCTTGCCAATGCCATGTCGTCATTGCCATCGGCCATGCCGCCGGTTCTGAGCCTGGCAAACCCGCGGCCATAAAGTGCGCTCGCCAGCTTCGGATCAAGACGTAGCGCGGAATTGAAGTCGGTGATCGCGGCGTCGAGTTGCCCCATCTTCAGGTGGATCAGCCCGCGCGAATCATGCGTCAGGGCGCTGTCAGGATCGGCCTGGAGCGCCTTGTCGCAGTCCTCCAGCGCCGCCTGCAATGCGCCGAGGACGGCCCGGCTCCAGCAGCGGCCGCTCCAGGCGGCTCTCAAACCAGGATCGATCCGGATGGCCTCGTCGAAGTCCCTCGCCGCACGATCGTACTCCCTCTGCTTCAGGTGGGCTGTCGCACGGTTGGCGAAGGCCTCGCCATAGTCCGGCTTGAGCCTGATCGCCTCGTCAAAAGCCCCGATCGCGAGATCGTATTCGCCCTTCCTGAGGTAAGCTACGCCGCGATTATTGAACGGCTTGGTATAGGTCTGATTGAGCTTGATCGATTGGTCGAAATCCCTGACGGCGCGGTCGTAGTCTCCCTTTGCGACATACGCGTTGCCGCGATTGTTGTAGGCGATCGGCAGTGCCGTCGCGTTGCCCTGAACCGTCTGGATGAGTGCCGTGCAACCTTCAATCCGGGCTTCAGGCGACGCGGCATTCTTGCTGTTGCACGATTCGGCATTCTTCAAATAATCGGTCTGCTGCCGGTCTGCCGCCGGCCTCCTGGAAACCTTATCCTTCCCCGCCTCGATGAGCGTCGAAAACTTCACCGCGCCGTCTTCCGAAACTTCGATATGCGGCGTCGTGCCGCGAATGCCCATCGTTGCGACCGGCGTATCGACTTTCATGTCGCCGCTTTTTGCAATGGTGCCGGCCACGAAAGTCATCGTCCCGTTCGTCAGATTGAAGAGGGTCGAATTCGATCTGCTGTTTGGATCGTACACGAACTCGTCCAGCGCCATGCGCGCGTTGCTCGACAAATTGAACGAACTGCCATCGGCAAAGTTGATGCCGATCCGACCATCAGCGCCTGTCTTGACCACATCCCCCTGATAGACGGGGTCGCCAACCTTGATCTCTTGCCCTGAAGTACTTGCCTGAACAACCACCGCGCCTGCCCGCTCAATCGAAACCGAACCGCTGGCGACGACAACCTTGCCGATCGCCTTCGAAGGCGAATCCTGAACAACCGCCCGCTGTCCGCTTTGGGCTTGAGAAGAATCTGGGAAACAGCTTGCCAGGGCCAAAACAAAACCGGCCAGCAAAGCGATGTTCTCATGCTTGCACATGATCCCCCTCTGGAGAAGATCTCGTTCGCGTAGCAGTCCGCTGGTTCGTCCAGAGACAACCGGGCGCTGCATCGCGTCTAGTGCGCGTAGTTCAATGCAATGCGGTGGCTTGGCGCCAGTATCGCTTTCAACTCTACTCCCGGGGCTTGCGCGGAGCTACAAAAAAGGCGCATGCTTGTTCCGCAAGATGAATTCAATAATTCTTGAAGGGCCGGACGCGTTCGCTGCGACACAAGAGCTTGCTTGACGTCGCCCTGAGCACGCCTTCCTCGAGAAGATACCAGACTATTTGGATCAAGCGTTTTCGGCGGGCAGCCGTGGGCTGGCCGGCGCCAGAAAATTTGGACCTCCGGCGTCCGGAAAGCCAAAGCGAGAAGACGGCGGCGCCACGCTGGGCAGCAAGGTCAGGCCCATGTTTGTTGCGTCCCACATCGCGTCCGAGCAGCAGGCCGTTGCGGCCGAGCTTCCGCAGATCATCGGCAGCATTCACACGGCGATCGGTCGCGGCACGTTGAGGCGCGCGGGTGCAGCGACTGAAGTGAAGGCCGGCGATCCCGTTCGCGAAGGGGATGTGATCGAGACCGCCCCCGACGGGCTGATCGCAATTGACCTGCTGGACGGCGCCCGGTTTGTGCTGTCGCAGGGCACGCGGGTGATCCTGGACGGCCTGGTCTGCGATTCCGACAGCGTCTCACCATTGGAGTTGTTCGCGCTGGAGAAGGGATTATCCGCTTTCGATCGGATGGCAAGAACCGGTTCGCCGATTGAAAACCTTCGCAGCAGAGCCACTACTGGCGGGTTTGGCATGCTGTCGCTCACAGCACTGACTTTCGCAACGATCAGCGATGCGAGGGCTGCTGACCCGGACGCGACATTCCTGGATGACGACAATATTGCGTACAAGGATTTCGAACACGGTGCGTTCGAGCTCTGGACCAAGGAAGCGGTGCCGCGGCAAATCCTCGTCGAGGATCCCGGCGAGACAATCGTGCTCACCAAGAAAGGCTCCTCGGTCAGTGTGAGCGCGTTCGCAAACTCCGCGGCTCGCATGGAGGAATTGCAGGCGGCCCAGCAGGCCGTCCTGTCCAATTACGCGAAGGGCTATGGCCCGGGCGGATCCAGCACGCCCAATTTTTTGGATCTGCCGAAGCCGCAGCCGATCAATTTCGTGCCGCCCGGCGGCACGACAACGCAAGGCGTGCTCCCGGCGCTGCCGGAGGGCCCGCGCCCGACAATCGAGCCGTTCATTACGCCTGTGGTGGTACCCGAGCCGCCGACCTTGAATACGGCGATCGGCCCGACCCTGATCGACACCTCGACGCTCGATCATTTCGCCGCGTCGGGTGGAAGGTTCCTCGCGAACAGTTCCCAGGGAGGCGCCACGCTGGCCTTCGGCATCGGCGGCGGCTCCGCCGGCAGCACGGTGATAGAGGGGACTACATACAATCTTTCGAAGACCGGCCTCTATGGCACGCTTTACCTCAACAGTACGAGTGGCGCCTTCGTCTACGTTCCGGACGATGCCGCGATCAACGCGCTGACTGCGCCGACGACCGAGAGCTTCACCATCACGGTTTCGGACGGCACGCTCTCGGTCAGCGAACCGTATACGGTCATTCTCAATGGCGTGAACGACGCGGCGATCATTACCGGCTCCGCGAACGGCACCGTCATCGAGGCTGGCGGCTCGGCCAACGCCGCGTCTGGCGCGCCAACCGCGACCGGCACGCTGTTCGATACCGACGTCGACAATCCGGCGAATACCTTCAGTGCCGTCAGCTCCCCGACATCGAGCGAAAAGGGTTACGGCACCTTCACCATGACCGCGGCCGGCGTGTGGACCTACACGGTCAACAATACCAACCCCGCCGTGCAGGCGCTTAACGTTGGCGGTACGCTGACCGACACATTCATGGTTACCACCGTGGACGGAACGAAGCAGGTGGTGACCGTCACGATCGCTGGCAGCAACGACGCGGCCGTCATTTCGGGTGCCACCACCGGCTCGGTCATCGAGGCTGGCACCACAACCCCGGGCACGCCGGTTGCGACCGGCACGCTTACCGATATCGACGTCGACAATGAGGACAACAGCTTCATCGCCGTGACCTCAGCGACGGCGAGCAGCAAGTGCTACGGCAAGTTCACCATCACCGCGACTGGCGAGTGGACCTTCACGGTCGACAACGCCAATCCGGCAGTGCAGGCACTGAATGCCGGCAAGACGCTGACCGACACCTTCACGGTGAAGACCGTGGACGGCACCGCGCAAGTGGTGACGATCACCATCATTGGCACCAATGACGCCGCCGTCATCTGCGGCACCACCAGCGGCTCGGTGACCGAGGCCGGCACCACCAAGCCGGGCTCGCCCATCGCGACCGGCACGCTCACGGATTTCGACCCGGACAACGCCGCCAACACCTTCTCAGCCGTCAGTTCGCCAACGACGAGCAGTCACGGTTACGGCAGCTTCACCATGACGGCGGCTGGGCTGTGGATCTATACGCTCGACAATACCAACCCGGCAGTGCAGGCGCTCAATGTCGGTTGCACGCTGACAGACACCTTCACCGTGACCACGGTGGACGGCACGAAGCAGGTGGTGACGATCACCATTGACGGCGCCAATGATGCGGCCGTCATTTCCGGCACCACCACCGGCTCGGTGACCGAAGCCGGTACCGGCACGCCGGGCATGCCCGTTGCGTGCGGCACGCTCACCGACTTCGACGTCGACAATCAGGACAACCGTTTCGCGGCCGTCCATTCGCCGGCCGCGACTGACAAAGGTTACGGCACTTTCGTCATCACCGCCGCCGGCGTGTGGACCTACACGCTCGATAACAGCAACTGTGCAGTGCAGGCGCTCGATTTCGGACAGTCCCTGACCGACACGTTCACGGTCACCACGATAGACGGCACCGCACAGAAAGTGACAATCGTCATCCGCGGCAACAGCGATGCGGACCCCAACGATTTCGACAATCTGGCGCTGGGGCACCACGTCATCACCGTTCCGCCATACGTGCACGGAACTCCTGGCAGCGACACGATCGCAGGAGGCGGCGATAAATGCCAGATCGTCTATGCCGGCGCCGGCAATGACACCGTCAACGGCACCGGCAAGGACGACATCCTGTATTCGGGATCCGGCAACGATACGATCAAGGGAAATGACGGCAATGACGTCATCTATGGCGGATCGGGAAACGACACCGTCAACGGCAACAACGGCAACGATACCATCACCGGCGGATTTGGCGCTGACAGGCTGACCGGCAGCAATGGCAACGACGTCTTCGTCTATCTGTCCGTTGCCGACTCCAACTCCAGCCAGTTCGACACCATTACCGATTTTGCATCAGGGGCGGACAAGATCGATCTGGCAGCCCTCGGCGGGCTGACGCTCCTGCATCTCTCGTCGACGAGCACGCCGGTGCCGCCGCACACCATCGCCTGGATATACAGCAGCACGAGCAATGAAACCATTGTGTATGTGAATCCGACCAGCGTCGCCCGCACTGCTGGCGATTTGGCTCTCCTGGAAATTCACTTGCAGGGAGTTGTGTCCGTTCACGAGTCGGATTTCATCTATCAGGCGGCGGCAAACGCTGCCGGTGCGGCGGGCGAAGCGATCGGCTCGGCGCTTGAGTCGATCGCAGCCGAGGGCACCGTTCCGTCGGCGGCCAGCGCCGGAATGTCCTCCGAAACGTCCGCCGCCTCGACCGACGTGAGTGCTGGCGCTACCGTCGGCGGGCTTCTGCGAGCAGCCGACGAGGGCTTTAAGTTCCATTTCGATCGAGATACCGGGTCGACCGGCTTCGTCAGGCTTGCCCAGCTTGAGGAAACTTCGAAGCACGCGGCGGTGGATGACAACGGCGAGGGGCTCGTTGCGCCGGCAAGCGGATCACCAGTCGAGCTCTGGCACGAACACACCGCGACGCGGGCGGAAGATCATTTTGCGTTCCATCACGAGCCGGTCCGTGCCAGCACTATTGCGATCGGCGAGCCGGTGGTGCCGTTTCCTGCCAGCGTGATCTCGCTTGCCGGCTTGACGGTTGCGAATGCAGTCGCCACATCGCAGCCCACCCAGTTGGAAGGTTCGCACGGCAACGAAGCGGGCCCTCACCAGTCCGAGCATGAGCCGCACACTCCTTCTGATGCGGCGGCGAATGCAGTCCCTGCCTCCCAGCTTGTCGAGCATGGGGTGTCGCCGGGCGGCGGTGCGAGCCACAATCATCCGCAGCATGAGCCGCACGCGGACTCTCACCATGCCAGCTTCAACGATCCTCATTCGGTGGCGAATGCGCTCGCCGCACCACAACTTGTCCAGATTTGGGGAACACCGGGTGGCAGCCCGGGCCAGCATCCCGCTCCCGCGAGCATCAGCCACGCGAAGGACCCCGGCCACGGTAGTTCATTCCATTTCAAGGATGAGGTCGCCGCTTCCAATCATTCCGAACCCATCGTGCCGATAGAAGTAGGCCCTGCCGTTCCGAGTACCCATGGACACGGCGCAGGATACGCCGGATTGGCGGCGCTCCTGGAAATAGCAGCGGCGGTGTTCTCACCGGCCGAGGAACACACTCACCACGCCAATGTCCATGCTTTGGGCCACGGGCCGCATGAGCTGTTGGTGTGACAGGGTTTGCCTGGGCCTCGTTCCTTCACCCAACGCCGCCCCCTATACAATTGCGGCATGGCAGAAGTAGCCAGATGAGAATGCCGTCGCCGGCCGTTTTGCTCTAAGCCATCCTGCAAGGCCCGATATCGGCTCAGGCGAGCTTGATGTCCCAGAGGCCCTCTTCGCGGCAGGCGATCAGCTCGTCGCGAAGCAACTCGCTCACCAGCGCAATCGCAGTCGAGCCGGGATGATCGATGGGAGACGCAAGGGTCAGTTCGCGCATCGGCGATGGTTTTGCGATCGCCGCGGTTTCCAGCCGTCCGGTAGCGACTTCGCTCCGCACCGAGGACGGCGGCAGCAGCGTATATCCCAGCCCCTCCTCGACCAGGCTGGTCAGCACGCGGAACGAATCCGCTTCCAGCTTGACGTCGAGCTTCAGCCGCTTCTTCGCCGCCGCCTGCTCGATCAGCGCCCGGAGGCCGTGCGAATGACTGGGCAGCACCAGGCGCTGCTTCAGGAGCCAGCCGATATCGACCTGCTTCTTCTGCGACAGCCCGCTGCCGCGCGGCCCCACGGCAACGATGGGATCGCGGCCGAGGCTCTGCACGGACAGATGCAAATCGCTCGACGGCCCATAGATCAGCGCCAGATCCATCTCGCCGCGATGCAGCCATTCCGTCAGGTGGCCGCTGTAGCTTTCGACGATGCAGAGCGAAATGCCCGGATAGGCGTCGACGGTGCGGCGGGCGAGCCGCGCCGAAATCACGCAGCTCACGGTCGGCACCAGCCCGAGCACCACGCGGCCGGAGGGCGGGCCGCCGGCGGACTGGATCTCGTCGCGCACCTGGTCGATCTGCCGCACGATGCCGGCGGTGCGCGCCAGCAGCAGGCGGCCGGCGTCGGTCAGCACCATGCCGCGGCCGTTCCGCGTGAACAGCTCGGCGCGCAGTTCATGCTCGAGCAGCTTGATCTGCCGGCTCAGCGCCGGCTGCGCCACGCGCAGCGTATCCGAAGCCTTGCTGAGGCTGCCGAGTTCGGCGACACAACTGAAGGTCCTGAGCTGGCGGATATCCATCTCTTGCCATTCTTCGAAGGCAGGTTCATACGCTATAACAATTCAGCATAGGGGACCTGCTGCCGCGGCACAACGTTCCCCTTCCACAGCCAATTGACATCAACCCGCATCCACGCCCAAAAAAATCAAATGACCGCATCAGAACAGCAAGACGAATTCCACGACATCCGCGACGCCGTCGCCAAACTCTGCGCCCAGTTCCCCGGCGAATACTGGCGCAAGCTCGATCGCCAGATGGCGTATCCGAAGGAGTTCGTCGACGCGCTGACCGAAGCCGGCTACCTCTCGGTGCTGATTCCCGAGGAATATGGCGGCTCCGGGCTGAAGCTGTCGGCGGCTGCCGCGATCCTGGAAGAGATCCAGCGCGCCGGCTGCAATGGCGGCGGCTGCCACGCCCAGATGTACACGATGGGTACCGTGCTGCGGCACGGCAACGACGCCCAGAAGGCGAAATACCTGCCCGGCATCGCCAGCGGCAAGTTGCGGCTGCAGGCGTTCGGCGTCACCGAGCCGACCAGCGGCACCGACACCTCCTCGCTGAAGACGGTCGCCAAACGTGACGGCGACCATTACGTCGTCAACGGCCAGAAGATCTGGACCAGCCGCGCCGAGCATTCCGACCTGATGGTCCTGCTCGCGCGCACCACGCCGAAGGAGCAGGCCAGGAAGCGCACCGACGGCCTGTCCGTGTTCATCGTCGACATGCGCGAGGTCAAGGGCAACGGGCTGGAGATCCGCCCGATCCGCACGATGATGAACCACGCCACGACCGAAGTGTTCTTCACGGACATGCGGGTGCCGGCCGAGAATTTGATCGGCGAGGAAGGCAAGGGCTTTCGCTACATCCTCTCGGGCATGAACGCCGAGCGCATTCTGATCGCCGCGGAATGTATCGGCGACGCCAAATGGTTCATCGCCAAGGCCACCAATTACGCCAAGGAGCGCGCCGTGTTCGGCCGCCCGATCGGCATGAATCAAGGCATCCAGTTCCCGATCGCAAAGGCCTACGCCCAGATGCGCGCCGCCGAACTGATGGTGAAGGAAGCCACGCGCAAATACGAGGCCGGGCTCGATTGCGGCGCCGAAGCCAACATGGCCAAGATGCTGGCGGCGGATGCGTCATGGGAAGCGGCCAATGCCTGCGTGCAGACCCATGGCGGCTTCGGCTTCGCCGAAGAATACGACGTCGAGCGCAAGTTCCGCGAGACGCGGCTCTATCAGGTCGCGCCGATCTCGACCAACCTGATCCTGTCCTATGTCGCCGAGCATGTGCTCGGCCTGCCCCGCTCCTACTGAGAACATAGCATGCTGCCGTTAGAGGGATTGATCGTCGTCTCCGTCGAGCAGGCGGTCGCCGCGCCGTTCTGCAGTTCGCGCCTGGCGGATGCCGGCGCCCATGTCATCAAGGTCGAGCGTCCCGAGGGCGATTTCGCCCGCGGCTATGACGCCGCCGCCAAGGGCCAGAGCAGCTACTTCGTCTGGCTCAACCGCGGCAAGAATTCAGAAGTGATCGACCTCGCGACCAAAGAAGGCCGCGCCGCGCTCGAAGAGTTGATCGGACGCGCCGACGTGCTGCTGCAGAACCTCAAGCCCGGCTCGATGGACAAGCTCGGCTTCTCGCTGGAGCGGCTGCGCAAGGAATACCCCGCGCTGATCTGCTGCACCATTTCAGGCTATGGCGACAGCGGTCCCTATGCCGAGCGCAAGGCCTATGATCTCCTGATCCAGGCCGAGAGCGGCCTTGCCTCGATCACCGGCGGCCCTGAAGGCCCGTCGCGGGTCGGCATTTCCGTGGTTGATATCGCAACGGGCGCCACCGCGCATGCGTCCATTCTCGAAGCGCTGATCGCGCGCGGACGCACCGGCAAGGGCGCCGATATCCGCATCTCGATGTTCGACGTGATGGCCGACTGGATGGCGGTGCCGCTGATCAATTCGGAAGCCGGCAACCCGCCGACGCGGATGGCGCTGGCCCATCCCTCGATCGCGCCGTATGGCGTGTTCAATTCCAGGGACGGCAAGGGCATCCTGATCTCGATCCAGAGCGAGCGCGAGTGGAAGAAGCTCTGTGCCGAGGTGTTGGGACAGCCTGACCTGCCGAACGATCCGCGCTTCGCCAACATGGTCGAGCGCGTCCGCAACCGCTCACTCACCGACCAGACGGTGGCCGACAGTTTTGCCTCGATGGACCGCGTCGAACTGCTCAAGCGCCTCGACGACGCCGACATTGCGTTTGCCGAGGTCAACACCATGGCCGATCTCTCGGTGCATCCGCATCTGCGCCGCATCGAAGTCGACACGCCGAACGGCAAGGTGAGCTATGCCGCGCCGGCCGCGATCTTCGTCGGCGAGGACCGGCGTTACGGCGCCGTGCCCGCGATCGGCGAGCATGCCGAACTTCCGAAACCCGAGAAGCAAAGCCTGAAGTCATGACCGACGCCGCCACGAAGCTCGACCTCGACCATCTGCGCCAGTGGATCGGCCGCAGCACGGAAGCAACCGACACCGTCACCGCGCAGCTCGTCAAGGGCCTGCGCGCCACGCTGTTCCAAGACATCGGCGAGCCGAAGACCGGCGATGCCGCGCCATGGACCGCGCACTGGTGCCTGGCGCAGCCGGTGTTTCCGATGTCGATGCTCGGGCCCGACGGCCATCCGACCCGCGGCGGTTTTCTGCCGCCGGTGCCGTTGCCGCGCCGGATGTGGGCCGGCGGCGAGATCGCGTTCATCGAACCCTTGCGCGTCGGCGATGAATCGACGCGCACCTCGCGCATTACGGATGTGACGGTGAAGAGCGGCTCGACCGGCCAGCTCTGCTTCGTCTCGGTCGAGCACACCGTGACGACGCCGCGTGGCACAGCGATCCGCGAGCGCCAGGACATCGTCTATCGCGACATGGGCGGCGCGGCTCCCGCTTCGCCGAAGGCCCCTCCTCCGCCGCCCGTTGCAAAACACCGCGAAACCCATGTCAGCGATCCCGTGCTGCTGTTTCGATATTCGGCGCTGACCTTCAACGGCCACCGCATCCATTACGATCGCGACTATGTCACCAAGGTCGAGGGCTATCCGGGCCTGATCTTCCACGGCCCGTTGCAGGCCGCGCTGATCGTCGAATTCGCCGCAAAACTTCATGGCGGCACCGCGCCGAAGAAGTTCAGCTATCGCGGCGTGCAGCCGCTGTTCGAAGGCAGCGAGTTCTCTGTCAATGCCAACGAAACCGGCGCCGGCCTGGAACTATGGACGGCCAATGCCGAGGGACAGCCGACCATGAAGGGCACGGCGAGCTGGTAAGCCTACACCAGAGCGCTCTTCTTTCGCCGCCGCGCGCAGCATAGGTGCCATTCGGCACCGCGCAACCGCTTGCCCACATCCGTGCCCCCGCCCTAATCTTGTCAACGGAAACGCGACAAGAAATAACAGAGGGAACAGACGGGCCATGGCTCAGGCGGATGCAGCACGCGCTCCCGAAACGGGGGTCTTCGACGCGGTCGTGGTCGGCGCGGGTTTTGCCGGCCTGTACATGCTGCACCGGCTGCGGGGGCTGGGGTTCACCGCACGGGTTTACGAGGCCGGCAGCGGCGTCGGCGGCACCTGGTACTGGAATCGTTATCCCGGCGCGCGCTGCGACGTCGAAAGCCTGCAATATTCCTTCTCGTTCTCCGAAGAGCTCGACCAGGAATGGAGCTGGTCGGAGAAATATTCGCCGCAGCCTGAAATCCTCGCCTACGCCAACCATGTCGCCGATCGCTTCAACCTGCGCAGCCAGATCGTGTTCGATACCCGCGTCACGGCGGCAACGTTCGATGAGGAGACCAATAGCTGGCTGATCGAGACCGATCGCGGCGACAGGGTCACGGCAAGGTTCTGCATCATGGCGGTCGGCTGCCTTTCGGCGCCGAACCGCCCGGCCTTCCCCGGCATGGACGACTTCCGCGGGCCGATCTATCACACGGGCGAATGGCCGCATGAGGGCGTCGACTTCAGCGGCCTGCGCGTCGGCGTGATCGGCACCGGCTCATCCGCGATCCAGTCGATACCGATCATCGCGCAGCAGGCCTCGCAGCTCACCGTATTCCAGCGCACCGCGACCTGGTCGGTGCCGGCGTGGAACGAGGCGCTGTCGGAAGACTATCTGAGGGAAGCCAAGGCGCATTATCCGGAATTGCGCGCGAAGGCCCGGGCGCGTCCGACCGGCTTCTATTTCCCGTTCAATATGCAGCCGGCCATGGAGGCGAGCGCGGACGAGCGCGAGCAGCAATATGAAGCGGCATGGCAGCGCGGCGGCCTGCCCTTTCTCGGCGCCTTTGGCGATCTGCTGTTCGACAAATCGGCCAACGACACCATCGCCGAGTTCGCGCGGCAGAAGATCCGCAGCATCGTCACGGATCCGGCGACCGCGGACCTGCTGTGCCCGGAGAATGTGTTCGGCTGCAAGCGGCTCTGTGTCGACACTGATTATTTCGCAACCTACAACCTGCCGCATGTGAAGCTGGTTGACGTGTCCAGGACGCCGATCGAGCATTTCACCAGCCATGGCATCGTGGTAGACGGCACCGAATACAAATTCGACGCCGTGGTTTCCGCGACCGGCTTTGCCGCCATGACCGGCTCGTTCGACAAGGTGAAAATCACGGGCCGCGGCGGCCGCACGCTCGCCGAGAAATGGCGCGCCGGCCCGCGCGCCTATCTCGGCCTTGCTTCAGTCGGCTTTCCGAACCTCTTCATGATCACCGGCCCCGGCAGCCCGTCGGTGCTGGCGAGCATGATCCAGGCGATCGAGCAGCATGTCGACTGGCTGGCCGATTGCCTCGGCCACATGCGCGACATCGGCGCCGGCAGCATCGAACCGTTGCAGGGGGACGAAGACGCCTGGGTGGCGCACGTCAACGACGTCTCGACGGTCTCGCTGCGGTCGACCTGCAGCTCCTGGTACGTCGGCACCAACATTCCCGGGCGCCCGCGCGTGTTCATGCCCTATATCGGCGGCTTCCCGGTCTATGTGCAGAAGTGCAACGAGGTCATGAATAACGCCTATGAAGGCTTCGTGCTGAAGGGCGCGCGGTCGAGCAACGCAGCGCCGCAGGTGCGCTTCACCGAACGCTGGCACGTGCCGCTCGATATCGAAGTGATTTCGCCGGCCGCCGTGGCGGCGAAACGCGTACCCGTCGTTTGAGCCATGACGTTTTAGCCGCAAGGAGACGAGACATGAGCCGCCATCCTGATTTCGTGCCCCAAGGCGTCATTCCGGCAGTGCTGCTGCCGTTCCACGACGATCTCTCGATCGACGAGCCGAGCTTCCGCGCCCATCTGCGCGACGTCGCCGCCGTGCAGGGACTATCCGCCATCACGGTCAACGCGCACTCGACCGAGGTCGCATCCTGCACCCGCGACGAGCAGCGTCGCGTCATGGCGATATCAGGCGATGAAGTCGGCGGCAAATTGCCGATCGTTCACGGCGTCTGGGCGGACGGCAGCCTGGAGGCGGCGCGGATCGCCCGCGAGGCGCAGGCCGGCGGCGCCTCGGCGCTATTGGTGTTCCCGCCGGCGCCGTTCACGCTTGGCCAGTCGGCCGAGATGGCGCTGGCGCATTTCAAGACCATCGCCGATGCCACCGATCTGGCGATGATCGTGTTTCAATACCCGCTGGCCACCGGCCAGGGCTATCCGGCGTCGACACTGGAGCGGCTGTTCGACGAGGTGCCGACCATCCGTGCCATCAAGGACTGGACGCAGACGGTGCCGCAGCACGACAGCCAGATTCGCGCGCTGCAGGGACGCGCGCGTCCCATCAACGTGCTCTCGACCAACAGCGCGTGGCTGCTGAGTTCGCTGGTGCTCGGCTGCAACGGCCTGCTTTCCGGCAGCGGCAGCGTCATCGCCGACCTCCAGGCCAGGCTGTTCTGCGCCGTCAGGGACAACGACCTCGCCGAAGCCCGCCGGCTGAACGACCGGATCTATCCGACGGCACGCGTGTTCTATGCCGATCCTTTTGTAGACATGCACAACCGCATGAAGGAAGCGCTGGTGCTGCTCGGCAAGCTGCCGCGCGCCGTGGTGCGCCCGCCGCTGGTCAAGATATCGGAGGCGGAAATTGCGCGGATCCGCGACGCGCTGATCGAGGCAGGGCTGCTCGACACCACGACGGCGCTGGGCCGCAACGCGGCGTAGCCGCCTGCATTGCGCCGAGACCCCGATATCCGTGCTGCTTGACTTCGCGGGCCAATCCATCGACAGGTGGATCGCTTCATCAGTACTGGGAGCCGCCCGATGTCGTCCCGCAAGCCAGCCAAGGCCACCACCACGACCGTCAAGGACGCCACCTTCGGCCTGCTCCGCGCCTTCGGCGTCGACAAGGTGTTCGGCAATCCTGGGTCGACCGAACTGCCGTTCCTGAGCGACTGGCCGGAGGACATCGAATACGTGCTCGGCCTGCAGGAATCCTCCGTGGTCGGCATGGCCGACGGCTATGCGCTCGCGACGCGCAATGCCGCGTTCGTCAATCTGCATTCGGCGGCCGGCGTCGGCCACGCACTCGGCAACGTCTTCAACGCCTACCGCAACCAGACGCCGATGGTGATCATCGCCGGCCAGCAGGCGCGTTCGATCATGCCGCTGCACGCCTTCCTCTATTCCGAGCGCGCCAGCGAATTCCCGCAGCCTTACGTCAAGTTCAGCGTCGAACCGGCCCGGGCCGAGGACGTGCCGGCGGCGATCGCGCGCGCCTATTACGTCGCGATGCAGCCCCCCTGCGGCCCGACCTTCGTCTCGGTGCCGGTCGACGACTGGGCCCGGCCGGCGCAGCCGATCGAGGCGCGCCAGGTCAGCCGCGAGCTCGGCCCCGATCCCGCCGCGATGAAGGCGCTCGCTTCGGCGCTGTCGGCGAGCAAGCGCCCTGCCCTCGTCGTCGGCCCCGGCGTCGATCGCGCCGAGGCGGTCGAACTGATGGTCAAGGTCGCCGAGAAGGCGCGGGCCGCGGTCTGGGCCAGCCCGTTCTCGGCGCGCTGCTCCTTCCCCGAGCGCCACGCGCAATTCGCCGGCTTCCTGCACGCCTCGCCCGGCCAGCTTTCGGACGCGCTGCGCGAGCATGACCTCGTCGTGGTGATCGGCGCACCGGTCTTCACCTTCCATGTCGAGGGCCACGCCGCGATCTTCGACGGCGCGGCCACGCTGTTCCAGATTACCGACGATCCCGCAGCCGCCGCGATCACGCCCGCCGGCAACAGCATCATCGCCACCATGAAGCCGGCACTTGCTCTGCTGCTGGAGCTGCTGCCGGACACAAAGCGCGCCGTGCCGGCCGGCCGCACGCTGCCGCCGCCACCGAAGGCCTCTGATCCGATCCCGGCCGATTTCCTGCTGCACGCGCTGTCATCCGCGATGGGACCCGACGACGTGCTGGTCGAGGAAATCCCCTCGCATCGCCCGGCGATGCAGAAATTCATGCCGATGCGCGGCCAGGACAGTTTCTACACCATGGCGAGCGGCGGCCTCGGCTACAGCCTGCCCGCCGCCGTCGGCATGGCGCTCGCACCGCGCAAGGCGCGCACCGTCTGCCTGATCGGCGATGGCTCGGCGATGTATTCGATCCAGGCACTGTGGACCGCCGCCCAGCGCAAGCTGCCGCTCACGGTCGTCGTCATCAACAATCAAGGCTACGGCGCGATGCGCTCGTTCAGCCAGGTGATGCAGGTGCGCAACGTGCCGGGGCTGGAGCTGCCCGGCATCGACTTCGTCAAGCTCGCGGACAGCATGGGCTGCCACGCCGTGCGGGTGACGAAATCATCGGAGCTGTCAGGCGCGCTGAAACAGGGACTATCGCATGCCGGCACCAGCCTGATCGAGGTGATGGTGGATTCCGCCGTGCCGCTGCTCTACGCGCAGAAGAGTTGAAGGCAACTCTCTCGCGGCGAGCAATCACTTCGTAGCCCGGATGAGCGATAGGTGCATCCGCTGATGGGCTGGTCCCGGATATCGCTTCGCTCATCCGGGCTACGCAGCGTCGCTCTCCCCCTCACATCACTTCCCGTAAGCCTCCCGCATCTTCGTCTGGATCTTCGCCATGCCCGATATCCAGCGGTCGTAATTCTCGGTCTTCTTGCGCATGTAGCCGAGCACCTGCGGGTGCGGCAGGATCGCGAAGGTCTCATCTTGCAGTCCCTTGAGCACGTCCCGCGCCACCTGCTCCGGCGACAGGTCGCCATCGCCGGATTGCGGGCCCTTCGGGATCGAGCGCAGCATGTTGGTGTCGACGCCCTGCGGGCACAGGATCGAAACGCGGATGTTGTCGGCCTTGTGCGAGATCGCGAGATTCTCGGCAAAGCCGACCGCGGCGTGCTTGGTGGTCGAATAGGCAGGGCTGCCGACCTGCGACAGCAGTCCCGCCGCCGAGATCGTGTTGAGGAAATAGCCGCCGCCGCGCGTCTTCATGCGCGGGATCAGGTGTCGCGCCGCATAGACATGCGCCATCACATGAACGGCCCAGCTGCGCTGCCACGGTTCGTCGGAGTTTCCGCCGGCATTCACCGACAATGGATCGAAGCCGCCGCCGATGCCGGCATTGGAGCAGAACAACTCGATCGGGCCGAACTGGCGCTCGGTCTCCTCGATGACGTGATGGATGTCCTTCTCCTTTCCGACATCGCATTTGAAGGCCGCCCCGCCGATCGGAGTGGCGACGGCCCGCGCACCGTCGGGATCGATATCGGCGACAACGACCCTGGCGGCGCCTTCGCGGTGGAAGGCCTCGCACATCGCCTTACCGATGCCGTTGGCACCGCCGGTGACAACCACGACTTTGCCCGTCACCTGCATGGCAGTTTCTCCCGTTTATTCTTGATCCTACGCCAGGATCATCATATCGAGAATAGCCGTATAATGGCAGGTGGCGCCGAGCAGGACGAAGCCGTGCCAGATCGCGTTCTGGAAGCGCAGCCGCTGCCAGGCGTGGAAGATCACGCCAAGGCTGTAGAGCACGCCGCCCGCGACCACCAAACCCAGCGCCAGCGGCGGAACCGCCTTCACCGCGGCATCGTAGATCATGACGCCGCTCCAGCCGAGCGCGAGATAGAGCCCGATGGCGAGACGATCGTACCGCCCGGGCCGCGTCAGCTTCAGCGCGATCCCGGTGATCGCGACGCACCACACCCCGATCAGAAGCGCGATCGCCAGATAGCTTTCCCGCAACTCGACGATGAACGGCGTATAGGTGGCGGCGATCAACAGGTAGATCGCGGAATGGTCGAAGCGGCGCAGCAGCCATTTGGCGCGCGACACCGGCCAGAGATTATACATCGCCGACAGGGTCAGCATCGCGAGCAGGCCCGCGACGTAGACCGACACCACGGCAATCTCGAACGCGCTGGCATAGACCGCCGTCAGGACGATCAGCGCGGTGGCGGCGACCAGCCCGAAACAGACCCCGACGATATGCACGACGCCGTCGGCGATCAGTTCGGCACGGTCGTAGTTCCACTGCATCGCGCCGGCGGCTGAGTTGATCGATGTCGAGGCGAGTTGTTTCAGTGTGAAGATCGTCATGCAGCCCCGCGAGATGCTGATCAGGAAGCGGTATAACATGGCTATCGCGGCATTTTCGTGCTGAGGCCTGTTCCGTCATGGCCGGGCTTGTCCCGGCATGACGAGCTTGGGCCCGGGATCAACCCGATCACAAGCGCTTGATTTTGGCCCGCCAATCGCCACCTTGCAGGCATCGCTTAACCTACCTGCATCGAGCCTTCCCGCCCGCATGGCCCCCAGTTTTTCAGACATCGTCGAGGAAGCGCGCCTGTCGGCGCGGGCGCTTCTGGATTACGGCGACAGCTTTTTCAATCCGACCGTGCGGCTGGGGGTCACAGGCCTGTCGCGCGCCGGCAAGACCGTGTTCATCACGGCGCTGATCCACGGCCTGACCCGTGGCGGCAGGTTTCCGGTGTTCGAGCCCTATGCCTCGGGCCGGATCGCCAGCGGCCGCCTCGCGCCGCAGCCGGACGATGCCGTGCCGCGCTTTGCCTATGAGAACCACGTCCGCAGCCTGATCGAGGAACGGCGCTGGCCCAACTCCACCACCGACATCTCTGAATTGCGGCTGGTGATCGACTACCAGCGGCAGAACGGCGCCGACCGCACGCTCACCGTCGACATCGTCGACTATCCCGGCGAATGGCTGCTCGACCTGCCCCTGCTCAACAAGAGCTTTGAGCAATGGTCGGCCGAGAGCCTGGCGCTGGCGCGCGAGGGACCGCGCGCCAAGCTGGCGGCGCCCTGGCACGAACACCTCGCGACGCTTTCCCCTGAAGGCCGCGAGGATGAACAGGCGACACTTACGGCGGCAAAGCTGTTCACCGATTATTTGCGCGCCTGCCGCGACGAACGCTTTGCGATGAGCCTGCTGCCGCCCGGGCGCTTCCTGATGCCGGGCAGTCTCGCCGATACGCCGGCGCTGACCTTCGCGCCACTCGATGTGGCGATGGATGGTACCGCGCCCGACGGTTCGCTGTGGGCGATGATGCGGCGGCGCTATGAAGCCTACAAGGACGTCGTGGTGCGCCCGTTCTTCCGCGACCACTTTGCGCGGCTCGACCGCCAGGTCGTGCTGGTCGATGCGCTCGCGGCGTTCAATGCCGGGCCCGAGGCGCTGCACGATCTCGAAGCAGCGCTCGCCGGCATTCTCGACTGCTTCCGCGTCGGCCGCAGCACGATCCTGAGCACGCTGTTTCGTCCGCGGATCGACCGCATCCTGTTTGCCGCCACCAAGGCCGATCACCTGCACCATTCCAGCCACGACCGGCTGGAAGCGGTGCTGCGCCGCGCCGTCGCCAAGGCGGCCGATCGCGCCGAGTATGCGGGTGCCGCGATCGACGTCGTCGCGCTCGCCGCCGTGCGCGCGACGCGCGAGGCGACGGTGGCGCGCGGCCGCGAAAAACTGCCCTCGATCCTCGGCACGCCCGCCCCCGGCGAGACCGCCAATGGCGACACCTTCGACGGCGAGACTGAAGTGGCGACCTTCCCGGGCGACCTGCCCGCCGATCCCGAAGCGCTGTTCAATGGCGGCTTTCGCGGGCTTTCCAGCACGGCACACGAAACGGCAGATTTCCGCTTCCTGCGCTTCCGCCCGCCGCTCCTGGAACGCAACGCCAAGGAGGAGCCCACGCTGCCTCACATCCGTCTCGACCGCGCGCTTCAGTTCCTGATCGGAGACCGACTGCAATGAGCGAGAAGACGCCCCATCGGCGGCCGGCGACGTTCAAGCTCGGCGATCCCAACGTGGTCGTCATCGACCCCGACGAGAGTGCGCGACCTGCGCGCGGCACCGTGCAGATCAAGCCGGAGGCCGATCCCGCGACCCTGCCGGTGCCGCTCGACAAGCCGCTCCTCCCGGCGCGGCGCGGCTTCCGCTGGGGCACGCTGTTCTGGTCGGCGCTCAGTGGGCTGGTACTGCTCGGCAGCGGGCTCGGCGTCGTCAACCTGATCGAGGATTTGTTCGCGCGCAGCCAGACGCTGGGCTATGTCGCGCTGGCGTTCGCGATCGCCGCGGGGCTCGCGCTATCGGTGGTGATCGGTCGCGAGGCGTTCGGGCTGGCGCGGCTCGCCGCGATCGAGAAGCTGCACCGGCGCGCGATCGACGTGCTGCGCAGCGACGACCGCGCCGCGAGCCGCGAGGTGGTCAGCGACTTGCTCAAGCTTGCCCACCAGAACCCGCAACTGGCCCGCGCCCGCGCCACGCTCGTGAGCCATGCCGACGACATCATCGACGGCGCCGACATGATCAAGCTGGCGGAGCGCGAATTGATGGCGCCGCTCGATGAGGAAGCGCGCCGGCTGGTCTCGACGGCAGCCCAACGCGTCTCGGTGGTGACTGCCGTCAGCCCGCGCGCCCTGATCGACGTACTGTTCGTGTTCGTCGCCGCGATGCGCCTGATCCGGCAGTTGGCGCGGCTCTATGGCGGCCGGCCCGGCACGCTCGGCATGATCAGCCTGTTGCGGCACGTCATCGGCCACCTCGCCATAACAGGCGGCATGGCCGTCGGCGACAGCCTGGTGCAGCAGGTGCTCGGCCACGGCATCGCGGCAAGGCTCTCGCAGCGGCTCGGCGAAGGCGTGCTCAACGGCCTGCTCACGGCACGGCTGGGCCTGGCCGCCATCGACGTGACGCGCCCGTTGCCGTTCACGGCCTTGCCGCGGCCCGCGCTCGGTGATCTCGCGAAGGATCTGCTGAGCAAGCGGGATGATGAGGCATGAGGTCTCGTGGCGTGGGCGCAAGCGTCGCCAGTTCAATCCGTAGCCCGGATGAGCGCAGCGACATCCGGGACAACTCTCGCACCGTCCCGGATGTCGCTGCGCTCATCCGGGCTACGAACTGATCGCACCGCTCCCGTCACGCGCCGCCAGCACGCGCCAGCGGAACAGCGGCGAGCCCGGTGGCGGGGAAAGTTCTGGTGTCCATCCCGTCAGCGTCTCCAATGCGTAGGTATCCATCACGGTCCCGCGCCAGACGCGCTGGACCCGATCCAGCGGTTCGCGTTTGGCACCGACGAGAGCCCACAGCGGCATGCGATCGTCGGGCTCGCGCCCGACGTAAAGACCAGGATGATCCTTGATCAATCCCATGCCCGGATCGGCAAAGCCCTGAAACCTGCCGCGCTCGTTGATCTGGACCACCGGCACCTCACCCCTGAAATGCCAGCGCAGCATCGCGTAGGTGCGATAATCGGTCGTGGCGATCCAGGTCGCGCCGGTCTTCTGCAACTGCGCGCGCGCGCGCGCCGCGACCTGTTCGTAGCCGGCCTCGCCGCCGACCGGATCGGTCCTTCCGATCAGATTCCAGGGCGCCGCGACGTAATAGAAGAACACGACGACGACGAAGGCGATTCCGGTGACGACCGCCACCCGCGCCCAGTGCAACGTCGACCTGACCAGCCGCTCCGAAAAACCCTCACGCGGCAGCATCACGAGGTTGATCGCTGTGGCGGCGAAGCCGGCGGGCCACAGGAACATCGGCCAGGTGTCGCCGACGCGCAGCGTCAGCGACTTCCAGAGGAAATAGAGGAACGGCACCAGCACGGCGGTCGACAGCAGGATCGCGACAGGCTCGCGGGTACGATAGCCGCGCCATGCCGTCAGCGTCACGCCGGACAGCACCACCGGCAGCAGCACGAAGCCGACAAGGCCGAACTGCAGGCCGATGAATTCGCCGAGGGTGCGGAACGAAAACGGATGGGTGGCGACCGCGCGCACGAACTGGAAGCGGAACGAGGCCCAATCGTGCTGCGCGTTCCAGAGCAGGACCGGCAGGAACACGATCATTGCGATCAGCGCCCCGGCCCATGGATACGGGCTGAGCAGCCAGCGTCGCCGCCAGTCCGGCACCAGCAAAAAAGCCGCGACCGCCGGCAGCAGCAGGACCGCGGTGAATTTCGACAGCAGCGCCAGTCCCGCGAACAGCCCGGCGGCCAGCCACCAGCGCGGGTTGCCGCTCTCGGTGAGCCGCACCAGCGCCCACAGCATCGCGACCGCGCACGGGATCATCGCCGTATCGGGCGCAACCTTCGCCATCAACAGCCCGTAATAGAGCGCGGCCTCCGGCAGCAAAACCGCAAAGATGACGGCGCGCGCATCCTGTGTCACACGGCGGACGATATCGGCGAGCAGAAGCTGCGTGACCAGCATCGCGACGATGCCACCGAACCGCACGCCGAGACTGGTGTCGCCGAAGATCGCGGTGCCGAAACGGATCAGCCAGGCGATGCCGGGCGGATGGTCGAGAAAGGCGAGCGCACTCTCCTTCGACCACGTCCAGTAGTAGGCCTCGTCGGTGCGCAGATCGAGCACGCCGGCATAGACCAGCCGCATCGCCGTCAGCGCCGCGATCAAGAGGATCACGGCAAGCCATCGCGGCGCGGCGGGACTGACCGATTTAGTGCTGGCTTTATCGGGCGGGGCTATGATCACGGCGCTTTCTCTCTGACTACCCCGGGGGTGTCAACGTGCCATGAACGCAGGGACCCATAACCACCGATTGTGGTAAGGAAAATCGCATGGACCACGGCACGACCGGAAAGCCGCGGCGTATGGGTCCCTGCGTTCGCAGGGACGACGTGGTACTAACCGATGGAATAAAGCACCGGTATCGCCGATATAGCCACTATGGATCGCATGGCCGCCTTTTCCCGAGAACGACTGACCAACGCCCTTCGCGGCATCAGCCTGCGGCAGGTCCGCCTTGTCAGCGGCGTCATCCTGTTCGCCTATCTGGTCAGCCATTTCCTCAACCACGCGCTCGGCAACATCTCGCTGGAGGCGCTGGCGACCGGCGTCACCATCCACACCGCGTTCTGGCAATTCCTCCCAGTCACGATTGTGTTCTATGCCGCCTGCGTGGCGCACACCGCGCTCGGCATCTGGGCGCTCTATGAACGCCGGCAATTCCGCTGGAGGGCGATCGAGCCGCTGCAGCTTGCGCTCGGCCTCAGCATCCCGATGCTGATCATCGCCCATGTCATCGGCATCAGGCTTGGGCAAACGCTGTTCGGACATGACAGGACCTATCCGCAAGTCCTGTTCCTGTACTGGATCTGGGCGCCATGGCGGATCTGGACGATGCTGCTGGTCATGACCATCGCCTGGGTCCATGGCTGCATCGGCCTGTATTTCTGGCTGCTGATGCGCGCGTTCTACAGGCGCGCCGCGCCGTACCTGCTTGCCGCGGCGGTGCTGGTGCCGACGCTCGCGATGCTCGGCTTCTATCAGAGCGGCCGCATGGTGATCGATCTCGACAGCGATGAATGGCGCGCGGAGACCCAGTCGCCGAAGCAGATCGGCACCCGTGCCGAAGCGCAAACGCTCGAACGCATCACGGACATCTTCCTGATCGGCTATTTCGGCCTTCTCGGCATTGCGCTCTTGGCACGCGGCGCCCGCGCCATCAACGAGCGCCGCCGCGGCATGATCAACCTCTCCTACGGCAATGGCCGCACGGTGCGCGTGCCGCGCGGCCTCAGCGTGCTCGAGGCAAGCCTGCGCAACAACGTGCCCCACGCCAGCGTCTGCGGCGGCCGCGCACGCTGCTCGACCTGCCGCATCCGCATCATCGGCGATTGCCACGACCTGCCGAAACCCTCGCAGCGCGAGGCGTTCGTGCTCGGGCGCGTCGCCACCTCGGATCCCTCGATCCGCCTCGCCTGCCAGTTGCGGCCAGTGTCCGACCTCTCGTTCTTCCAGCTCTTCCTGCCGCATACCTCCGCCGACGGCCACGAGTCGAACCCGACGCGCGTCGGTCAGGAGCGCTACCTCGTCAGTCTGTTCGTGGACATGCGCGGCTCGACGCAGCTTGCGGAAAAGCGCCTGCCGTTCGACACGGTGTTCATCGTCAACCGCTTCCTCGGCGCGGTATCGCAGGCGGTGCTCGAGAGCGGCGGCATGCCGAACCAGTTCGTCGGCGACGGCATGCTGGCGCTGTTCGGCCTCTCGACCAGCCGCCGCGAATCCTGTCGCCAGGCGCTGCGCGCGGCGGCAATGATCGCCGCCAATGTCGATGCGCTGAACAAGTTTCTCGAACACGATCTGCGCGAGCCGATCCGCTTCGGCATCGGCATCAATGGCGGCGAGGTCATCGTCGGCGACATCGGCTATCGCGACCACATGGTGTTCACCGCGCTGGGCGATCCCGTCAATGTCGCGGCGCGCCTGCAGGACATGACGAAGATTCTGGCCTGCGAGCTCGTGGTCTCGGATGAAGTTCGCGCGACCGCGGGACTTGCGGAAGATGCGCTGCCGGCGCAGGAAGTCGCGATCCGCGGACGCAACGAGCCGATGATCGTGCGCACCGTCGCCGATGCGCGAACGCTGCCGGAACTGGTTAACGGCGAGCAAAGCGCGGCGGCCTGAAACAGCTTCAGCGATAGCGGTTCAGGGCCTGTGTGATGTTTTTCACATCTGAATGATCGTTCAGAAAATTGTCGGCGAACGCGGCGCGGATTCGTCGAACCCGCGGTTTCGGGCATGCGACTGATTGGCGATGGGTAAGACTGAAACTTGAACCCGCGCCACGACAAACAGTCGAACGCGCATGCCAACAGGAGAACGACCATGTTTCGCAAAGCTACTCTCGCACTTGCCGCCGCCGCCTCCCTCAGCGCGATGGCGCTGGCTCCCACCAGCGCTTCGGCGGGCGGCTTCATCTGGCCTGGCTACCATCATCATCACCATCACTGGGGCCATGGTTTCGGCATCGGCTTCGTCGGCGGTGGGGGCTATGACGGCTGCTACGTGACGCGCCGCGTGCTGACGCGCTACGGATTCCGGTGGCGCACCGTGAACGTCTGCTACTGATCAAGTCGCGACGTTCGGTGCAAGGACCCTGGTCGCTGACGCGGCCGGGGTTTTCCATTCGCGGTTGCAAAGTCGGTCCAAGGCTCCTTGCAAGACACGCGGATACCGCTGGCGCGCAGCGCGTCGGGACGATCCGTCAAGTCGGGAATTCCCGCCATCCGGTCGCCAAAATCGGAGCGAAATCGGCAAAAACAGCCAAAATCGGCGGCAAATCGAGGCCTTTTCGCCGAAACGGCCGTTCCGTTTGCGCTATTCAGCCTGCCCCAACCCGCGTATCCTTGATGAACGGGCATGCCGGTTAGTGCGGGGACCGGCGGCTCGTTTATTTTTTTGATTCCGCGGAGACGACGTGAATGGCTAAAGGTACGGTGAAGTGGTTCAATCCGACCAAGGGGTACGGGTTCATCCAGCCCTCGAGCGGCGGCAAGGACGTGTTCGTTCATATTTCAGCAGTTGAGAAAGCTGGCCTTTCGACACTCAATGAAGGACAGACCGTCGAGTACGAAGAGATCGCTAACCGCGGCAAGACTTCGGCCGAGAACCTCAAGGTTTAGCGCAAGCGCTATCGGTAACGGCACACTCTCGGAATGAATTCCGAGAGTAGGCTGAGAGAAACTACCCAAAAACTGTGAGCGTTCGGCGGAGCGGGCACCGCTTCTGCACGCGCGACGACCAGGTCGTGCGCAAGAACCGGCCGCTCAATCTTCCGTCACCCATTGCTGGACCGTCATCACGTCCGGTGGCTGCAGATAGCCACGCGGCCAGAGATCGACTACCCATTCGACCTTGCTGGCGCGATCGACCAGCACGGCGGTGTTGTGCGGCGTCTGCAGCACCAGCGTATTGCCGCGATAGTGCGGATCCCCGACCGCGTGATGCTTGAGCAGGCCCCACTCCTGCAATATCAACAGCAAGCTGGTGGTATTTCGCGTGGTGTCCCAGCAATCGTAGTTGTGCTTGTCGTCGAAGTAGCGGAAATCCGCCTTCGCCACGCGCTTGTTGGTGCCGAGGATCGGCCCCATGCGGCGGTCGAACCATACCACCACCTTCTGCACCGCGGCGCGTTCCGCAACGGCCGAGGCGCGCCCAGCCGCCATGATCTGGGTCAGCGCCTTGCGATCGGCGTCGCTGAATTCGAGAATCTCGCGGCGGCGGCAGACGAAGCCGTAGCACACCGTCATGGATCTGGCGTTGGGCGGATTGATCGATACCGACTCGTAGAGATAGCTGATCGCCGAACTCATCCCGGCGGCGGACGCGGCCGCCGAACCGAACGTCACGCCAAGGAGCACGCCAAGCACGGCCGCGCAATTGTTGCGCGTGCGGCCTCCCCTTATCGGCAGAGCGGCGTCTCCCATCATTACCTGCGAGTTCCCGGACGGCGGCGGCGGTGTCTGACGATTAGCGCGGCATTCCCGCGCTGCCAACCGGCTAGCCTGCAATCCAGGGGGCGCGCGGCGTAAATTTGGCTGGCTGTGTTTTTCGTGCGCCAGTCGTACGTTCCCGAGGCTGACGATCAGGATTCTCGACTGGTCGGAGAGGAATTTGCGGCCTGTTCCGGCCACCTTTGGCCCGGTAAACTGGCCGAAGCTAAGAGAACCCCATGCCGATTCCCGCCCCGCTTCCGCCGTCCTTCAGCGCACCCTACGCTCCCGATGATGGGGTCATGGCCATCAGCCTGCTACCGGCCGCGCGGCTCGATCCGGCGCAGGAGGCGCGCATCGACCGCACGGCGACGACACTGATCGAAGCGATCAGGTCCAACGACGATCCGCTCGGCGGCGTCGAGGACATGCTGCGCGAGTTCGCGCTGTCGACCAAAGAGGGATTGGCGCTGATGGTGCTGGCGGAAGCGCTGCTGCGCGTGCCGGATGCCCGCACCGCCGACCAGTTCATCGAGGACAAGCTGGCGCAGGGCGACTTCGTCCATCACGAGACCAGGTCGAGCGCCTTCCTGGTCAACGCCTCGGCCTGGGCGCTCGGCATGTCGGCCCGCGTGATCCAGCCCGGCGAGACGCCGCGGGGCACCATCGGAAGGCTGACCAAGCGGCTCGGCGCCCCGGCCGTGCGGGCGGCGACGCGGCAGGCGATGCGGCTGATGGGCAACCACTTCGTGCTCGGCGAGACCATCGAGGCCGCGCTGGCGCGGGCGCAGCCGCATGCCTCGCGGCATCAACGCTACTCCTTCGACATGCTCGGGGAAGGCGCGCGCACCGCCGACGACGCCACGCGCTATTTCAACTCCTATTCAAGCGCGATCGAAGCCATCGGCCGCACTGCCGGCGACAATCCCCTGCCCGACCGCCCCGGCATCTCGGTCAAGCTCTCGGCGCTGCATCCGCGCTTCGAGGCAGTGAGCCGCGCGCGCGTGATGAGCGAGCTGGTCCCCCGGCTGCTCGAACTGGCGAGACAAGCGAAATCGTACGATCTCAATTTCACGGTCGATGCCGAGGAAGCGGACCGGCTGGAATTGTCGCTCGATGTGATCGCAGCAGCGCTCGCAGATCCATCGCTGGCCGGTTGGGATGGCTTTGGCCTCGCGATCCAGGCCTATCAGAAACGCGCCGGCGACGTGATCGATTACGTCGATCGGCTCGCGCGCAGCCAGAACAGCAACATGATGGTGCGGCTGGTAAAGGGCGCCTATTGGGACACCGAGATCAAGCGCGCGCAGGAGCGCGGGCTCGATGGCTACCCCGTCTTCAGCCGCAAGGCGATGACCGATTTGAACTACCTGGCCTGCGCGCAGCAATTGCTGGCGCTGCGGCCCCGGATATTTCCGCAATTCGCCACCCACAATGCGCTCACGGTCGCAACCATTCTCGAACTGGCGACCGACAGAAGCGGATTCGAATTCCAGCGCCTGCACGGCATGGGCGAGGCGCTCTATGCAAGGCTCGGCGAAGATCATCCCGACATCGCCCATCGCACCTACGCGCCCGTCGGCAGCCATCGCGATCTCCTGGCCTATCTGGTACGGCGGCTGTTGGAAAACGGGGCCAACTCGTCCTTTGTCGCGCTCGCCGCCGACGAGACGGTGCCGGTATCGCAACTGCTGCGGCGGCCGGCCAACATCATCGGCCGTGCCGACAATGCAAGACATCCCAACATCCCGTTGCCGCGCGACCTGTACGGACTTCAACGGAAAAATTCCCGCGGCGTCGAACTCGGCGAACGCACCGCACTCGCGCAACTCGTTTCTGATATCGCCGCGGCCTCGGTGCCCGCGGCAGGCAGCATTCCCGACGCAACCGAGAGCGAGGCCAATGCGGCGATCTTGGCTGCACGAGTTGGCTTCAGGCACTGGGCTGCAACACCGGCTGGGATGCGCGCAGCCGTATTGGAGAAAGCCGGCGATCTCCTGGAAGCGCGTGCGGCGCATTTCATCGCGTTGCTGCAACGCGAGGGCGGCAAGACGCTCGATGATTCGATCTCGGAAGTCCGCGAGGCCATCGACTTCTGCCGTTACTATGCGACGCAGGGCCGCGAGCTGTTCGGCGAAGGCAATCCGATGCCGGGACCGACTGGCGAAAGCAATGTGCTTCGCCTCCGTGGGCGCGGCGTATTCGTCGCGATCTCGCCATGGAATTTTCCGCTGGCGATTTTCCTCGGCCAGATCACCGCGGCGTTGATGGCCGGCAACGCGGTCGTGGCCAAGCCTGCCGAGCAGACTCCGCTGATCGCTGCCGAGGCGGTGCGACTGTTGCATGAAGCGGGGGTACCGGCGTCAGCGCTGCATATGGTCGCCGGCGATGGCAGGATCGGCGGCGTGCTGGTGGCGCATCCCGATATTGCCGGGGTCGTCTTCACCGGATCGACCGAGGTGGCACGCACGATCAACCGCGCGCTCGCTGCCAAGGATGGGCCGATCGTGCCGCTGATTGCCGAGACCGGCGGCATCAATGCGATGATCGTCGATGCCACGGCCCTGCCCGAGCAGGTATCCGACGACGTCGTGACCTCGGCGTTTCGCTCCGCCGGCCAGCGCTGTTCGGCGTTGCGGCTGCTGTTCCTGCAGGAGGACGTCGCGGGCCGCATGATCGAGATGATCGCGGGCGCCGCGCGCGAGCTCGTCATCGGCGATCCCTTGGACCCGGCAACCCATATCGGTCCGGTGATCGACGCCGAAGCCAAACAGCGGCTGGACGCACATATCGACCGCATGAAGAAGGAGGCGCGGGTGAACTTCGCGGCTAACGCGCCGCTTGGCAACTATATCGCACCGCATATTTTCGAACTGTCCGATGCCAGCCAGCTTGCGGAAGAAGTGTTCGGCCCGGTGCTGCATGTGGTGCGCTACCGCGCCGACCGGTTCGACCAGGTCCTGCAGTCGATCGAGCGCTCCGGCTACGGGCTGACGCTCGGCATCCATTCGCGGATCGACGACATGGTGGAGGACGCGATCGACAGGCTCCAGGTCGGCAATATCTATGTCAACCGCAACATGATCGGTGCGGTCGTCGGCGTGCAGCCGTTCGGCGGCCATGGGCTGTCCGGCACCGGGCCCAAGGCCGGCGGACCGCATTACCTCGCACGCTTCGCAACGGAACAGACGGTAACCATCAATACGGCGGCGGCCGGCGGAAATGCAGCGCTGATGTCGGGCGGCGAGTAGTTGCATCACCCTGCAAGATGGGTCAAATGACGTTCGAACGGGATCGCGAGAGAGCGATAATCAACAACACCGGGAAACGTCACGGAGCGACGCCACGATGGAAAAGGGTATCTTCGAAGGTCTCAAGGTTCTGGATTGCGCGAGCTTCATCGCCGCACCTGCGGCCGCCACCGTGCTGTCCGACTTCGGCGCCGACGTGATCAAGATCGAGCCGCCCGGCGCCGGCGATCCCTATCGCAACCTGCCGAACCTGCCGGGCTACCCGCATAGCGAGCATAATTTCGCGTGGATGCTGGAGGCCCGCAACAAGCGCAGCCTCGCACTCGATCTCTCCAAACCTGAGGGACGGGCGGTGTTGCATCGTCTGGCGGCAGAGGCCGACGTCTTCATCACCAACTATCCGCCGCAGGTGCGCGAGCGGCTCGGCATCACCCATGACCATCTGGCGCCCCACAACGAACGCCTGATCTACGCCTCCTTCACCGGCTACGGCGAAAAGGGCGAGGAAGCCAACAAGCCCGGCTTCGACTCCAACGCCTATTGGGCGCGCTCCGGCCTGATGGACCTGGTGCGCGCGGACGAACACACCACGCCGGCACGGTCGATCGCCGGCATGGGCGACCACCCCTGCGCGATGGCGTTCTACGGCGCGATCGTCACCGCGCTCTACAAGCGCGAGCGCACCGGCAAGGGCTCGCATGTCAGCTCCAATCTGATGGCCAACGGCGTCTGGGCGGCTTCGGTGCTGGCGCAGGCCAAGCTCGTCGGCGCGAAGTTCGGCGAACGCCGTCCGCGCGAACGCGCGCTGAACGCGGTCACCAATCATTACCAGTGCAAGGATGGCCGCTGGCTGATCCTTTCGCTGCTGAACGAAGACCGGCAATGGCCGACGCTGGCGCGCTGTCTCGGCCGCGAGGATCTCGTCAGCGATCCCCGCTTCGAGACGAAGAAGGACCGGCACGCGCGGTCGCTTGAGCTGATCAAGATCTTCGACGAGGTGTTTGCGGCCCGGGAGCTCGCCGAGTGGCGCAAGATCCTCGACGGCAACGGCCTGGTATTCGGCGTCGTCGGCATTCTCGACGACATCCCGAACGACAGGCAGATGATTGAGAACGAGGTGCTGGTACCGTTCGAGAACGACACCATGCTGACGATCAACAGCCCGATCTGGGTCGACGGCAGCAAGAAGGTCCAGCCGCGCAAGCCGCCCGGCATCGGCGAGCACAGCGACGAAATTCTCCGCAACGCCGGCTATGACGACGCCGCGATCAAGGCGCTGCGCGCCGCCGGCGCGGTGGCCTGAGGCCGCGCGCCATGCCGAGCTATCGCCTGCATTATTTTCCGGAGTCGGGAAACAGCTACAAGCTCGCGCTGATGCTGACGCCGTGCGGGCAGAGCTTCGAGGGCGTGTGGACCGTCAGCGGTTGAGCCACGCCCATGCGATGCCGAATGCGATGAATCCGATAACGATCGAAACCGCGATCGCCCAGACGCTGACCCGGACACTGCCGATCATCTGCCGATCGGCTTCGTTCTCCGCGATCTTGCGATTGCGTTGCCTTTGCTCCTGATCGGAAGAACTCATCGCCGGTCTCCGCTCGGCCGCTGCTGCCCTCCCTTAGCACAATTTGCGAAGGCTTAGCGGCTTTTGACGAAGCACATGCCGATCCGGGAGATCTTGCCGGCAGCCTGGCAGCTCAGGCCTTCGGCGCAGGTCCAGTCGCGAAAGCTGGCGTCGTTGCCGGCGGCCGGCTTGCCCCGCAGATAGCAATGCGCGCCCCAGCCGTCGTAGTAATTGGTTCCGGCGAGTTCGGTGCCGCCGCGCAATTGCGGACGGCTGGCGAAGCCGCGCGAATAATCGGGCGACTTGCCGTCGCGCAACGAGGCCAGGATATCACGGCGGCGGACCTGATCGCCGTAGAAGTGCGGCGACGCCGGCACGACGGTCGTATTCGACGGTTTCTCCGCCATCCAGTCGACGCCGGGAAAATGAAAGCCGCCGATGCCGCGCGTCTGGTGGCAGCCCGCACAGGTCACGTCGTTGAGGCGCCGTTCGAAGCCGGCGGGCGAGCGGATGTTCTGCAGCTTCACACCGCTTTCTGTGGCCTTCTTCAGCGCCGTCACGACGTCGGCCTCGTTGAACACGGCGCCCTCGCTTTGCAACAGTCCGAATTCAGGGCTGAGATCCGACGGATCGAATCCGATCGGTGTCGGCGCAATCGCGCCGCTCGCCAGGAATTTTTCCGGGATCAGCACGGTACCGCGATCGAACGCGGCGAGATTGGCTGTATCGAGCAGCCACGCCTTGAACTCGCGCTTGAGGCCATCGTCCGCCAGAAGCCGCGCGCGATCGATCTGGTTCTCCATCGGCCCTTCGACGAACGCGCCCGCATCGCGATTGTAGCGAAACACCTTCAGCAGATAATCGGTGCGGAAATCGCGAACCGCGGATTTCGGCGCGTGCGCGATCTGCAGATTGGTTTCGATACGGTCGATATTCTCAGGGTTGATCAGATCAAGCGGGCCGCTCGGGGCCGAGAGTATTTGGTCAGGCGGCATGGCAAGCCAGCGGCCCGCTATTTCAGCACAGGTGATCGCCGCACCCTCGGCTTTCGCCTTCAACACGAGATTGAGCGTCATCGGCAGCCGCGGCGAAGCGTCGTCGCCGGCTGGCTTGTTGAGCCGCGTCAGGCGGTAGATCAGGCGGATTTCGCCGCAGCTTGCTTCAGCGGCATAAATACGGTCCATGCGGTTGACGATGCCGGCCAGCACGAACCTCGTGTCGGCCGAATAGAGCAGCGCGCGATCGAACAGCTGAAAATCAAAGCCGGTACCGACGCCGATCGTTTCCTTCGGCAGGCTCGCGTTGTGCTGTGCAATGTAGCGATCGAACTCACGGTCGATCGCCTGGCGCAGTTGTAACATCGACGGCAGCGCGAACAGTTCGCCGCCGGCGAGCGGCGTGTCAGCCGACCGCTGCGGTGACAACATGCGATCGAGGCGAAATCTTCCGCCATCGAGCTCGCGCAGCGTCACGGGATCGATGATCGCGGTGCCGCGCTCGAGCGCCGCATCCTGGGCTGCACGGGCCGGCAACGCGCCGCACAGCAGGGCAAAGGCAATGGCGAGAAATCCTGACGCGCGGCTCATGCCCTCACTAACACCGCGTAAAAAGGTCTATTCAAGGAAAAAGGCGCCTCACATCGCTGTGAGGCGCCTTGTTTTCAGTCCGTCGTCCGGTCAGCGCGCGACGATCAGGCCTTTGCTCGTCACGACGACCCAGCGGCCGTCCTGCTTGCGGATGGCATCGACGCGGCCCAGACCGGGCACGGGATCGCCGGCATAGACCTCGTACATGCCGCGGCGGCTTTCGATCAGCGCGCTGCCGTTGGCGACGTCGCGCAGTATCCAGCCTTCGACGGTCGGCAGACGGGCCACTTCAGGCTTCGGTGGCGCCGCAGGTGCGGCCGCGGCCTGCTGCGGGATGGAGCCGGTAACGTCCTTCTCCTTCGCGGAAGCCGGCGCGGCGGCAGCGGTGGTCACTGATGCCTGTGCGGTGCGGAGCTTGTCGACGGCCTCGGTGAGCTTGGCGAGCTTGGCGGCCGGCTCAGCCTGCGCCTTCTCGACCTTGTCGAGGCGGTCAGCGGTCTTGGTGTATTGGGTCGCGCCGGCCTTGGCGGTGTGTTCGATGCTGGTCTTCAGCGTCGTGATGTCGGCGTCGATCCGCGCAATCGCGGCTTCGAGCGCGGTGTCCTGGGCTGAGGCCTGGGTAGCCGGCGCTTCGGCCATCAATTTTCCAATACCCGCAGTCGCCAGCGCGCCACCCAGCGCACCCGCGACCGTAGCCAGTGCCACCAAGGCAGCCACGGCGCCGAACTTTCGCTTGCCCGACGATGCCTGCGCGGCCTTTGCCTCGGAGCCGACCCGGTCACCGGGGGACATGATCATCACATTGCCCGGGAAGCGTGGCGCCTCCGGCTTCGCGGCGTCAATCCTTGGAGTTTCCTTCGGAGGATCAACCTTGGGAGTTTCGGCCTTGGGCACATCAACCTTCGGCGCTTCCATGCTGACAGGCTCCGCCTTGGATGCATCTGGCTTTGGCGAGGTCGCTTCCTGATCGGGCGCAAGCCGGATGGCCCCGGACTCCGTCGCGGCGATCGCCGGCTCGCCGGCCGCTGGCGTCTCTGTTGCGGCCGGCCCAGGGGTTCCGGTTTCAGCGCTGGCGGGCTGGGACTGCTGATCGCTCACGTTGGATTCTCCAGAATTGATTGACCATTTGGTAACTTTTATTGCTTGCCAAAACGTTATCGGCGCCGGCCTTACCGAAATTTCAGGAACTCATCCGATCGGATCTTGAGCCCGCCACGCGGGCTGGCCCGATCCCAAATCCCCATGCTGCCTTGCGGCATCCTCATCGGTCCGGTTTGCGCCGGCCGGTTTCCCGACTAACATGGTTCGACCGACCAGCCAGAAAGGCAGGTGGCCACCATGACCATCGAAAAATGCATCAACGAGTTTGATGTAGATGACGTCATTTTTGAGGAGGGCTCGACCGGGCGGGAACTCTTCGTGGTGCTGGACGGCAAGGTCCAGATCGCCAAGATGAACGGCCTCGACAAGACCGTCATCGTCACGCTCGGCAAGGGTGAGTTCTTCGGCGAGATGGCCGTGATCGACGGCTCGTCCCGATCGGCGACGGCGATTGCGGCCGCACCGAACACCCGCGTGATGCGGATCAATCACGCCCGCTTCGTCTATCTCGTCAGCCAGCAGCCGGCCTTTGCACTGATGATCATGGATGCGCTCAGCAAGCGGCTGCGGGCCTCCAACACCGTCGTCTACAAAGGCGCGGCTGCTTCATGAGCGAGCGTCGACCGAGCCCGTTCAAGACGCTGCTCGACAGCGAGGTCTGTACGCTGATCGAGGCGGCGCCGGACGTCTATCAGGTGCGCTTCAAGAACCGCGCGGCGAACGCCTATCTGGTTCGCGGCAGCTCCCGCACCATCATGATCGATGTCGGGTTATCCTCGAACTATCCGCATTTGCTGACGTCGCTCGAGCAGATCGGCGTGAAGCCCGACGATATCGACATGGTGGTGCTGAGCCACGAGCATCTCGACCATATCGGCGCGGCCTATCACTTCCATGGCCGCGCCTTCATTGCCGCGCATCGGCTCGCCGCCAACAAGATCATGCTGCGCGACGACTTCTCGATGCTGCGCAAGATGTTCAACGAGCCGAACGTGCCGATCAATGTCGATCTCTGGCTCGAGGAAGGCAATCTGATCGACCTCGGCAATTTCCGCCTCAACGTGATGTACACGCCCGGGCACACCTCGGCCTGCATCACCCTGTTCGAACAGGACAAGGGATTGCTGTTCGCCTCCGACACGCTGATGCCGGGCGGCGTGATGGGCGGCGTGTTCGGCTCCGGCAGCATCGCCGATTACATCCAGTCGCTGGAGCGGCTGAAGGGCCTCGACTCGAAGATCCTGCTGTCGGGCCACGGCCGGCTGTCCGACACGCCGCAGGACGACGTGAGGATCGCGATCCAGCGCTCGCACGGCCTCTTGTCCGACACCGCGCAATTGTTCGACGCGCTGGATGCGCGGGCGAATTTCGAGCCTATCATGCAGTCGGTGCGCGACCTCAACAAGCTCGACGACGGCTAGCTAGGCGCCCGCCCCGCTATATTCCGCGACGCCGAATGTGATCCGGCCATTTGACAAATGGCACGGCGGCCTGTTCAACAACTGCCGATAACAGCGCTGCAAAAGAACAATCGGGAGAGACAGCACTATGAAGTTCTACGACTCGGTCGGACCGAACCCGCGCATTGTCCGCATGTTCATGGCGGAGAAGGGCATCGAAATGCCGAAGCAGGCGGTCGATCTGCGCAAGGGCGAGAACCGCGAGGCCGAACACCTCAAGCGCAACCCGCATGGCCAGATGCCGACGCTCGAACTCGACGATGGCAGCTACGTCTCGGAGATCACCGCGATCTGCGAATATCTCGAGGAGAAGCATCCCACCCCTCCGATGATCGGCGCAACGCCGGAAGAGCGCGCCGAATGCCGGATGTGGACGCGCCGCATCGATCTCAACATCTGCGAGCACATGGGCAACGGCTTCCGCTTCGGCGAAGGCCTGAAATTCTTCGAGAAGCGGATTCCCTGCGCGCCGGAAGCCTCGCCCGGGCTCAAGATGGTCGCCGCGAACCGCCTGCAATGGCTCAACAGCCAGATGGCCGACGGCCGGCAATACATCTGCGGCAACCGCTTCACGCTGGCCGACATCCTGCTCTATGGCTGGCTCGACTTCGCCGGCCAGGTCGGCCAGCCGCTCGATACAGCGAATGCCAATATCGTGGCGTGGATGGCGCGGGTGGCAGAGCGTCCCTCGACGAAGGCTTAGCCTCACACTTGCAAGCCTCACACTTGTAAGCCTCACACTTGGCCAAGCGCCGGGCAATTGGAAGCGGGCCGTGGCAGGCATCAGATCTGGCCCGCGACTAGTTCAACCGAAGACGACGGCCCTGATTGTAGACGAGTTGCCAAAGCTCGCTCGCCTTCCAGAGCTCGCTCTTCCCTTCATTGAGCTTCCTTGCCACTGCGATCGCGAAGTCGTCGGCATCCGGAGGCTCTCTGGGAATGATCCGGCAATGATCCACTGATGGGCTCGCAGGCATCGCCACCACAAGCCGCCGACAAATGCTCGCAGCCACTCTGACGGCATCGGCTGGCGGCATGCCCTGCTCCTCGCGCAACATCCGCGTGATCAATCGTTCGGCCTTGCCCGCATCAATTCGAATTTCTGCCATTTCAGCCTCCATTCGCGCATCTACGGACCGCACGGGAGCGATCCTGTTTCGAAGATCCACCGGCGTCTTGTGATGACTCGGCCCGGGAGGGGCCTGTCAGTGCGTCCCACAGCCGTCGTGCACTCATCGGCAAAAGCATCAGATGCGGCGACAGGCTGGGCAGGAGGCACACCGCGATGCTGAAGATGGCGCCCGTGACATGGCCGAGCAGGTCTGACACCCGCAAGATCATCTCCCTGGTCATCAGGAGCACCATGACCGGAGTGGCGTATCCGGCAAGATCGATCAGCCTCATCACGGCTCACCCTCCTCTGGTTGACGGACAACGCGTGATGCTGATTGGCAACCTGCGCTACAGAGCCACTCAAGTCGCGAAGCACTCGCGAAAAGGTTGCAAAATGTCTGCGAATTAAGCGGTGCGCGGCCAGCGATCGACCGGGGCGAAGTCGTTGGTATCGCGTTGACTTCACCGGGATGACGGGGTTGACTTCAGGGAGCACTCTGGCTGACGGGCAGGCAGCGATGGTCGTTGAGCGATCGGAGCCCCATCCACTTCATTCCCAGGGCGAAGCGCCCCCCGTCCGCGCCGCCGCCAGCCATGATTGGCGGATGGGGTCGCTCGTGCTGGACCCGGTTGCGCGCATCCTCATTCATGACGGCGACCCGCTGCCGCTGGGTGAACGTGCCGTTTCCATTCTGCTGATGCTGGTCGAGCGCTCCGGTCAGTTGGTCAGCAAGGAAGACCTCATTGCGTTTGCGTGGCAGGGGTTGGCCGTCGAGGACAGCAACCTCACGGTCCAGGTTGCTGCATTGCGGCGCGCGTTGGCGTTGGTCCCGGGAGGGAGATCCTGGATCGA
This sequence comes from Bradyrhizobium sp., assembly GCF_036735945.1. Lineage (GTDB taxonomy): Bacteria > Pseudomonadota > Alphaproteobacteria > Rhizobiales > Xanthobacteraceae > Bradyrhizobium. Next base: position 47,962 of record NZ_DAINNI010000030.1, read on the forward strand.
AACCTTGCCGCGGCGCGGCTATCGTTTCGTCGGTATCGCCGTACGATCGCCGGACAATAACCCGCTCGCGTCGGATCAATCACGGCCGGCCAAGTCGTCTCCTGAAACGGGCCAGCCCGTAGACGATCAAAAATCCCGGCTCGCCGATTCACGCACCCATCACATGGTTGGGCGCAGCGCCCCGCTCGACATGCTGGACCGCATGACCGGGCGCATGCTGACCGGCCAACGACAGATCGCGTTTGTCACGGGCGAGGCCGGGATCGGCAAGACGGCTTTTCTCCAGATGGCGATGGACCGGCTGTCGCAGCAGGGCGTCGATCTCCTGTGCGGGCGCTGCACCGAGAGGTTCGGAACCGACGAAGCGTTCCTGCCCCTGATCGACGCGCTCGTAACACGCTGCCGCAGCACGAATGGAGCAGACCTGCAGGCAGCCATTCGTAGCCACGCGCCAACCTGGATGCTGCAGATCCCGGGCTTGATCGATGCAGCCGAGCGCGCCGCGTTTCAACGCGAAGTGTTCGGAGCGACCCGCGAGCGCATGCTCCGCGAATTTTGCGATCTCATTGAAGCGCTGAGCGCCGATCACCCATGGGTCGTCATTCTGGAAGACCTGCACTGGAGCGACCTCGCAACGCTCGACGCCCTCTCCCGCTTTGCACGGGGGGACGGCAAGGCGTCGGTGCTGATCCTCGGATCCTATCGCCCGGCAGACAGCATCATCGGCCAGCATCCGATCCGGCGCCTGCACCAGGATCTGGAGATACATGATCGCTGCGGCGAGTTGCGCCTCGATCGGCTGTCGCGAATGGAGGTCGAGCGTCATCTCACCCTGCGGTTCGGCGATGATGCACTGGCGGCCGCACTGTCTGCGCCCGTGTTCGAGCGAACACAGGGACAGCCATTGTTCATCTCCTCGCTGGTGAAGTTCTTCATCGATCAGCGAGCCATCGTCGAGACCGACGGCATCTGGTCCCTGTCGCCGACAACGGCGATTCCGCAAGACGGCGTACCGACCGACTTGCTCAACATGATCAACTATCAGGTAAGTCGCCTGACGGAGGATGAACGGCGCCTTCTCGAAGTCGCAAGCGTCGCCGGCGGCGATTTTTCCGCCGCGCTGGTGGCGGCCGGCTTGTCACGCGATGCGGTCGAGGTTGAACGCGAGCTGGAAGCACTCACCCGCAAGGATCACACGCTGGTCCCTTCGGGCACGTCGGAATGGCCTGACGGCACGTATTCGGGCTCATATGCCTTCCGGCATATTCTTTATCAAAACGTCGTTTACCAGCATCTCGCGCCGGGACAGCGCGTGCAAATTCACCGGCGCCTGGGCAAGAGGCTGGAACAGGCATACGGCAATCTCACCTCGGAAATCGCGCCGGTGCTGGCGCTGCATTTCGAGCAGGGCCGGGATTTTGCGAGCGCCTTGCGCTACCTGGGACAGGCGGCGGAGAGTTCTGCAAAGCGCCTCGGCCACGCGGAAGCGGCGAGCTATCTCACGCGCGCCCTCGGCATTCTCGATCGCATCGATGTGCCGGACAAGTTCAAGCTGCGCGTCACGGTGTTGCGGCATCGCAGCCTTGCGCTTCGATCATCTGGCGATCTCGCGGGCTCGGTCCGCGACCTGAAGGAGATGATTGTCTGCGCCGGACATGCCGGCGAGCTCCGGCAGGAAGTCGCCGGGCTCCTTGTCGTGAGCCGGTTCTGCCTGCACGCGGACCGGCGGGCCTGCCTTCAGGCCGCCGAAGATGTGCTGGTCAAAAGCCAGGCGATGGAGGACGACGCCTTCAAGGCCCTGGTGCAGGGCAGCAGCTCCATGATCAATCTGTATCTCAAGGGATGGCACGAGGAGGACGCCGCTCGCTGCGTCAAGGCGCTGGAGTTGAGCGCAGCCGCACAGGACCACGGCACGTTGATCCGGCGTTACGGAATCGAGGGCATCCTTGACTGCTGGCGGTCGCGATACCGGGAATGCCGCCACTCGGCGACCCTTGGAAAACGATTGGCCAGCGAATCCGGAGACGTCTACGTCTTTGTCCTTTTCAACGTGCTGGAATCCACCGCGCTGCTTCATCTGGGCGAGTGGCGGGATTTGCAGCGCGAGACCATGACGGCGCTGGAACTGGCGAACAAGAACGGAAACGAGCAGGCCAGCGCGTTGTGCCGTCTGACGCTCGCATGGCTACATGTCGAAGCGATGGATTTCGATGGAGCCCGCGCCCTCTGCGAAGGCGTCGACGAGAATACGCTCAACGAAAACCAGTTTGCGTATTTCTTCCAGCGAGCGGTCCTGGCGAAAGCCTTCGTGGGACTGGGCGATCCACAGCGGGCAAACAAGCAGTTTGTCGACGTTCAGCGCCGCCTTGAACAGGACGGCATTCCACTGGATTTTACGATATCCACGCAGCTCTATTACTGCCTGGGGGAATATTGCCTGCAGGTTGCCGAATTCGATCAGGCGAGAAGATGGGCGATCCAGCTGCGCGACTACGCGGCTCCAGCGCCCGATCAGAACCATCTCGCTCTCGCCCATGGCCTGCTGGCGCGTATCGCTTTTGCCGTCGGCGATCGGGATGAAGCACTGGAGCATCTGGGGCGCGCTTTGGCGATCGTCGACAAGGCCAATTTTCCGCTGGCTGCATGGCGAATTTATCGCGGCGCGGCGAAGATATTCGAAAGTATCGGTGAGGCGGACGATGCCACCACCTACCGGTTACGTTTCGAGAGTGTGTTACGCACCCTGGCTCGAAACTTCGACCACGGCGATGCCTTGCACAGGTCGCTGTTGAACGCTCTGGCGGCGTGATTGGCGCACCCCTAAATCACCACCGGCGCATCCGGCAGCTCATTCGGCCCTCCGCTGCTCCTGGGAAAGTGCCTCGCCAGTTCGCGCGACACCGCCTCGATGCCCTTGATGACGCCGCGCTCGAAATCCCCTGCCCTGAAATCTGATTCCATCCCCAGGCAGATTCTTTCCCAGCCGGCGTGACCGACCCGGGCGTCTATGCCGCGGTCAGCAACGATCTCGAAGTCGTGGTCGGCCAGCAGCAGGTAGATCAGGACGCCGTTGTTGTGGACGGTGTCCCAGATCCGCAATTGCGAAAAGATATCCAGCGCCCGTTCCCGCGCCGGCTGATTGCGCAACAGCGACGCGCCGTCGAGCGCGCCTTCGACCGCGAAACGCACCTGCCCGGAATGGGTGGCCTCACCCACCTTGATCGCCCGCTCGATTCTCTCCAGCGTCGCCGGCGGAAAGATGCGCCGCAGCCGCCAGCGGTGTTCGACGAGATGTCTGCCAATGCGCTTGATGCCCATGCTACCAGCTCCCCGATGCGCCGCCGCCGCCAAAGCTGCCCCCGCCGCCACTGAAGCCGCCGCTGCTGCTTGAGCTGCCACCACTGGACCACGATCCGCCGGAACCGCCAGACCAGCCGCCAGAACTGCCCCGACGGCCCGGCCCCGCTGACACGAAACCGTCGCTGATCAACACAAACAGCGACGCGATCACGCCGACCATCACCGCCGCCAGCACCGAGCCGACCAGGAACCAGGCAATTAGTGCCGTCAGCGCACCGGCGGTTGCCGAGCCCAGCAGGCGGCCCATCAAGCTCCGCAACAGCCCACCGAACACGATCGCCGGAATGATGAGAAACGGATTGAAGAGGTCTGATGGATCGAACGACTGCGAATCCTGCCAGTGCGGCGGCTCCGGCTCCGGCAGCTTCTCGCCATCGGCGACCCGTACCATCTTGTCGACGCCGGCAGCGACGCCGCCGCCGAAATCGCCCGTCTTGAACTTCGGCGTGATGTCTTCATCGATGATGCGCTTGGTGGTGGCGTCGGTCATCGCCCCTTCGAGGCCGTAGCCGACCTCGATCCTGAGGCGCCGGTCGTTCTTGGCTATGACCAGCAGCGCGCCGTCGTCGATCTTCTTGCGGCCGATCTTCCAGGCTTCCGCGACGCGAAGCGAGAACTGCTCGATCGCCTCGCCATCGGTCGTCGGCACGATCAGCACCGCGACCTGGCTGCCCTTTCGCGTTTCCAGGTCTTTCAGCGTCTGCGTCAGTGAGGCGATGTCGCCAGCCGTGAGCGTGCCGGTCTGGTCGACAACGCGGCCCGTCAGCGGCGGCACCGCGACGAGCGCCAGCGCCGAATACGCCCAGCACAACAGCAGCGCAAGAATGGAAGCTCTTGCAGCGCGCATGGCAGGCCGCCTGCTCACCTGTTACTTGGCCGGCGCGGGCGCGGGATTGAAATCCACCTTCGGCGCCGTCGAGATCGCCTTCTCGTTGTCGACCGTGAAGTTCGGCTTATCCTTGTAGCCGAATACCATCGCCGTCAGATTGTTCGGGAAAGTGCGGATGCCGACGTTATAGTCCTGAACCGCCTTGATGTAGCGGTTGCGCGCCACGGTGATGCGGTTCTCGGTGCCTTCGAGCTGCGCCATCAGGTCGCGAAACAGCGTGTCCGATTTGAGCTGCGGATAGTTCTCGGTCACCACCAGGAGCCGCGACAGGGCGCTCGACAACTCACCCTGGGCGGCCTGGAATTTCTGGAACGCGGCGGGATCGTTCAACACTTCCGGCGTCGCCTGGACGCTGCCGACCTTGGCGCGCGCGTTGGTGACACCGAGCAGCACATCCTTTTCCTGCTGGGCAAAGCCCTTCACGGAATTGACGAGGTTCGGGACCAGGTCGGCCCGGCGCTGATACTGGTTGACCACTTCCGACCAGCTCGACTTGACCTGCTCGTCATTGGTCTGGATGGCGTTGTAGCCGCAATTGGTCAGGCTCAGGCACGACAGCGTCGCCAGCACGGTCAATAATCTGCGCATCGAACTCTCCCAAACAGAAGTCAAACGCCAGCATAGCAGATTGGTCGCGCCCGGTATGCAGGCCCGAGGCTGCGTCAGGCCGATTTTGCAGGACGAATTGCCAGCGACGGCACTTGCGTATCATTTGCCGAAATAACAACATGGCGGGCAACAAGGGAAACGCGAGGGCCTGGATGCCATTCGAAACCATCGTCGTGGAACGGCCGGAGCCGCGCATTGCGCGGATCGTGATGAACCGGCCCGAGGCGCGCAACGCGCAGAACCTGCAGATGACCTACGATCTCAACGCCGCCTTCGACCAGGCGGTGCAGGACGATACGGTCAAGGTCATCATCCTCGCAGGCAACGGTCCGCATTTTTCGTCGGGGCATGATCTTCGCCCCGGCGGCAAGAACACCGCCGGCGTGGATTTTCCGCCGGTTGGAAATTGGGGTGGGTTCGCCGAACCCAACGCCCATGGCCGCTTCGCCCGTGAGCAGGAGATCTATCTGCAGATCACGCGGCGCTGGCGCAACCTGGCAAAGCCTGTGATCGCCGAAGTGCACGGCAAATGCATCGCCGGCGGCCTGATGCTGGCATGGGCCTGCGATCTCATCGTCGCGAGCAGTGACGCGGAGTTCTGCGATCCCGTCGTCACCATGGGCGTCTGCGGCGTCGAATGGTTCGTGCATCCCTGGGAGCTCGGTCCGCGCAAGGCCAAGGAACTGCTGTTCACCGCGGACGTCTGGAGCGCGGAGGAAGCGCACCGGCTCGGCATGGTCAACCATGTCGTGCCGCGCGACCAACTGTCCTCCTTCGTGATGAACCTCGCCGAACGGATCGCGGCCAAGCCTTCGTTCGCGCTGAAGCTCACCAAGGAAGCCGTCAACCGTTCGGTCGATGTGATGGGGCAGCCCGCGGCGATCGAGCAGGCGTTCGCGCTGCATCAGCTTTGCCACGCGCATAATCTGCAGGAATTCGGCATGGTGGTGGACCCCGCAGGCCTTCATCCCTCGGTTCGAAAATCGGCGCCGGTCAAGTAGAGAGAAAGCAAAGAACAGCAGATGGATCTAACCCTGAGCGACGAGCAGCGATTGCTGCGCGAAAGTGCGGAACGCTTCGTCAGCGAGACCTATACCGCCGACCACCGCCGCCGGATCGCCAACGATCCGCGCGGCTTCAGCGCCGGGATCTGGAAGCAATTCGCCGAACTCGGCTGGCTGGCGCTGCCAATTCCAGAGGCCTATGGCGGCCTCGGCGGCGGCGCGATCGAGATCGGAATCCTGATGGAGGCCTTCGGCCGCGGCCTCGTCTCCGAGCCCTATCTTTCCACCGCCGTGATTGGTGCGTCGCTGATATCGGAATGCGCTACGGAAGCGCAGAAGCAGGCGCTGTTGCCAAAGGTCGCTGACGGATCGCTGTACCTCGCCTTGGCGCATTCGGAACGCCAGGCGCGCTTCGATCTCGCCGACATCAGGACGACGGCGAGGAAGACGCCCGGCGGCTGGCGCCTCGATGGGCAAAAGACCGCTGTGCTTGATGGTAGCGCCGCGGGCCAGATCATCGTCTCGGCCCGCGTCGATGACGGCTCGGGCAAAGCAGGCAAGCTCTGCCTGTTCCTGGTGCCGCAGGACGCGCGTGGTCTCACTCTGCGCGACTACGCGCGGCTTGGCGGCGGCCGCGCCTGCAATCTCGAACTTGGTGGCATCGAACTTGCCGCTGATGCGCGGATCGGCGACGGCAGCGACGCGCTATCAGCGATCGAAGCCGTGGTCGATCGCGCAATGGCCGCGCTTGGGGCCGAAGCCGTCGGCATCATGCAGACGCTGCTCGACCAGACGCTGGAATACACCAGGATACGAAAGCAGTTCGGCCGGCCGCTGTCCGCCAACCAGGTGATCCGCCATCGTCTCGCCGACATGGCGATGCAGTGCGACGAGGCCCGCTCGATGGCCCTGCGCGCCGCGCTGATGGCGAACGCCGAGCACGTGGCGCGCAGCCGCGCCGCGTCGGGCGCGAAAGCCAAGATCGGCAAATGTGCGCGCTTCGTCGCCGAACAATCTGTGCAGCTCCATGGCGCCATGGGCGTCACCGAAGAGCTCGATATCGGCTCCTACTTCAAACGGCTGCTCGCCTTCGACACGCTGTTCGGCGGCAGCGCCCATCATTATCGCCGTCACGCCGCCCTCGGCGGCCGTGCCGTTCAGGCCTGAACAGGAGCTGAAACCATGGACCTCGCCTTCAATGCCGATGAGCGCGCCTTCGAGAGGGAAGTCCGCGACTTCATCGCCGCAAACCTCACGCCGGAAATGAAGCGCGCCACCGCGCTGACGCCCTCGGTATTCTCCGACCCCGATATCGGCATGGCCTGGCAGCGCGCGCTGCACAGGAAAGGCTGGGGCGCGCCGGGCTGGCCGGTGGCCCATGGCGGGCCGGACTGGACCCCGGCGCAGCGCTGGATCTTCGAGAGCGAAAGCGCCCGCGCCGGCGTGCCCAATGTGAACGTGATGGGGGTCAAGATGGTCGGCCCCGTCATCATCGGCTTCGGCTCGCCCGAGCAGAAGAATTACTATCTGCCGCGGATTCTCGCGGGTGAAGATTACTGGTGCCAGGGCTATTCCGAGCCGGGCTCCGGCTCCGATCTTTCATCGCTGAAGACCCGCGCGGTGCGTGACGGCGACGACTACATCATCAACGGCACGAAGATCTGGACCACGCATGCCCACCACGCCAACATGATGTTCGCGCTGGTGCGCACCAACGAGACCGAGCGGCAGCAGGACGGCATCTCCTTCATCCTGATCGACATGAAGACGCCGGGCATCACGACACGGCCGATCCTCACCATCGGCGGCGACCACGAGGTCAACCAGGTGTTCTTCGACGACGTCCGCGTGCCCGTCGCCAACCGCGTCGGCGAGGAAGGCAAGGGCTGGACCTACGGCAAGTACCTGCTCGAATTTGAGCGCGGCGCCGGCATCGCCTCGGCCAAGCTGCGCGATGCGCTGAAGACCATTTCCGATCTCGCTGAATCTGATGTCACCGGCCGCGCCATCGACGACCCTGACATCGCGATGCGGATGTCGGAGATCGAGGTGGACATCGATGCGCTCGAGATGACCGAACTGCGCGTGCTCTCCGCATTGCAGACCGGACAGAATCCCGGCGCCGTGTCGTCGCTGCTGAAGCTGCGCAACAGCGAGATACGCCAGGCGGTGACGCGGCTCGGCGTCGACGTGATCGGCAATGACGGCCTCTATGTCGAGCCGGTACGGCCGCTCTACCGCCTCAACGAGACTCCGGGAATTCCAGAGGAGATGCTTCCCGTGGTGCCGGAATATCTCAACGGCCGTGCCTACACGATCTTCGGCGGCTCGTCGGAGATCCAGCGCGATATCGTCGCGAAGATGGTGCTGGGGTTGTAGGCGCGGCGCGGCTTCGCGGCTTTCACCGTCATGGCCGGGCCTAACCCGCCACCCTCGCATCCCTGATCGCCTGCCACACCTTGGCCGGCGTCAGCGGCGTGTTGAGCTGCGTGATCCCGAGTTCGCTCAAGGCGTCCATCACGCCGTTGGCGACGCAGGGCGGGCCGCCGATCGCTCCGGACTCGCCGCAGCCCTTGGCGCCCAACGGGTTGGTGCGGCAGGGCGCTGAATCATCCAGCGTGACCGTGATCGGCGGAATATCGTCGGCGCGCGGGATGCAGTAGTCCTGATAGCTCGCGGTCAACAGCTGGCCTTCCTCGCTGTAGGCCACGCCCTCATAGAGCGCCTGTCCGATGCCCTGGGCGACGCCGCCATGGACCTGTCCGGTCACCAGCATCGGATTGACGGCGACGCCGACGTCGTCAACCGTGGTGTAGCGCACCACCCGCGTGACGCCGGTTTCGGGATCGATCTCGACCTCGCAGATATGCGTGCCGTTCGGCCAGCTCGGTCCGTCGACCTCGCCCTCGGAATTGACCGAGAGGCGCGCGCCGTCTTCCTTCTTCGCGATCTCGAACAGGCTGATGCGCTTGTCGGTGCCGACCACCGTCAGCCAGCCGTCGCGATATTCGATATCCTCGACGGCGGTCTCCAGCGCGTTCGACGCCTTCTCGCGCGCCTTGCTGATCATGTCGTTGGTCGACACCGCCACCGCCGTGCCACCGACGAACAGCGAGCGCGAGCCGACGCTGCCGAAGCCGGTGGCGAGATCGGTATCGCCCTGCACGACGTCGATCTTGTCGAGGGGGATTCCGAGCGAGTCGGAGACCATTTGCGAGTAGGTGGTCTGCAGGCCCTGCCCCATCGCCATGGTGCCGGAATGCAGGATGACGCGGCCTTCCGCCGTCG
>NZ_DAINNI010000031.1:0-51450 GCF_036735945.1 Bradyrhizobium sp.
TCGCGGCCGTGGCAAATGCTCGTTGCCGAAAGATTCTCACACTCTGAGGAGCGCGGAACGCGCGTCTCGAAGGATGAAGGCCCGGCTGGTGGCCTCACCCTTCGAGACGGCCGCTTCGCGGCCTCCTCAGAGTGAGGGGCAACGAGCCCCTACTCGCTCTTGATTCCGGCGTCCTGGATCACCTTGCGCCAGCGCTCTTCCTCGCTGGCAAAATAGCGATCGAGCGCGGCCGGTGGCTCTGCGATCATGACCAGGCCTTCATTGGTTCCCAGCTTCTTGAAGGCCTCGGATTGAACGGCTTTGGCGGCCGACTGGTTGAGGCGGTCGATGATCTCGAGCGGCGTCCTGGCGGGCGCATAGAGGCCGTACCAGGCTTCGGCGGCGTAGCCGGGAACGCCGGCTTCCGACACCGTGGGGAACTTGGGAAATGCCGGCGAACGTTCGGCTGACGTCACGGCGATGGCGCGCAGCTGGCCGCCTTCGACGAGCGGCGCGCAACTTGCCACCGTCGTGAAGATCACGTCGATCTGGCCGCCGATCAGGTCGGTGATCGCGGGCGCCGCGCCCCTGTAGGACACCGTCGTCAGGTTGACGCCGGCCATGTGCTTGAACAGTTCGCCAGCCAGATGCGCTGACGTGCCGATGCCATAGGTGCCGTAGGTGAGCTTGGCGGGAGTGGCCTTTGCCGCGGCGATCAGGTCCGCAATTGACTTGATCGGCGATGCCGGATTGACCACCACGATGTTGAAGGAGCGCGCCAGCAGCGCCACCGCGGCAAAATCCTTGTGCGCGTCGTACGGCAGCTTCGCATTCAGGCTCGGATTGACGGCATTGGCAAACGTTCCCATCAGCAGCGTGTAGCCGTCCGGCGCGCTGGCTGCGACCATCTGGGTGCCGAGAATGGTCCCCGCCCCCGGCTTGTTCTCGATGATGACGGACGTGCCGAGATCCTTTGCCATCTCCTGCGCCAGCACGCGGGCGACGGCGTCCGTGCCGCCGCCGGGTGCAAAGGGAACGACGAGCTTGATGACGCGGTCCGGATAGGCGGCGAGCGCCTGATGGCCCGAAAGCGACAGCGAGCATGCAGCAAGCGCGAACAGAAAAATGATATGTCGGCGATCGAACATCATGGCGCTCAGACCATTCTCACTGCACAAGCGCGCAGCCGTTTCAACGATGACATCCGTCGCCCTCCCATTTGGATCGTTGTTTCGGATCACTTTATTGTATCCGGCCGCGTCGATCCAGATGGTGACTATCGTCCGCCGCCGGCTAGACTGACGGCCGCCTCACCTGAAAACGCCCAGAGAGGAGGAGCCATGAAGCCCCGGATGAATTTCTACCAGGCCGCGCCCGAGACCATCAAAGCGCTCAGTGCGGTGGAAACCCAGATCGTCGCCTCCGGCCTTGAAAAGTCGCTGATCGAACTGGTGAAGACCCGCGCCTCCCAGATCAACGGCTGCGCTTTCTGCATCAACATGCACACCCAGGATGCCCGCAAGCTCGGCGAGACCGAACAGCGGCTCTATCTGCTGAGCGCCTGGCGCGAGTCGCCGCTCTATACCGATCGCGAACGCGCCGCGCTGGCGTGGACCGATGCGGTGACCTTGATCGCCGATACGCACGCGCCCGACGACGTCTACGAAGAGATGCGCGCCCACTTCTCGGAAGCCGAGGCGGTCAATCTGACCATGCTGATCGGGGCCATCAATGCCTGGAACAGGATCGCGATTTCGTTCCGCGCGATCCACCCGGTGAAGGCCAAAGCCGCGGCAGCATAGCCACCGCACAGAGATGGCGCAGCTACACCGCGGTCGCCTTGGCGAAATCGACGTAGATTTCGCGCAGGCGGTTGGTCATCGGTCCGGGCTTGCCGTCGGCGACCTGCTTGCCGTCGATCGACACCACGGCCTGGACGAACACGCTGGCGCTGGTGACGAAGGCCTCCTTCGCAGCCAGCGCCTCCTCGACCGAAAACGCCCGCTCCTCGACGCGAAGCTGCCGCTCTTCGGCCAGCGCGACCACGGCCTTGCGGGTGCAGCCGGGCAGGATCTCGCTGCCGTTCTGCCGTGTCACGATCACATCGTCCTGCGTCAGGATGAAGCACGAGGACGAGCCGCCCTCGGTGACCTTGCCGTCCTCGATCATCCAGGCTTCGCCGGCGCCGGCCACCGCCGCGGCCTGCTTGGCCAGCACCTGCGCGAGCAGCGCCACGCTCTTGATGTCGCGCCGGGTCCAGCGCAGGTCGGGCACCGTGATCACCTTGATGCCGGTCCTGGCCGAAGGCGCGTTGATGATGTCCTTTGTCGACGTGAACATGATCAGCGTCGGCTTGACGCCCTTGGGGAACGCGAAATCGCGCCCGGTATCGGCGCCGCGCGTCACTTCCAGATAGACCATGCCGTTGTCGAGATTGTTGCGGGCGACCAGTTCCTTCTGGATCTCCTGGATGCGCGCCGTCGTTTCCGGCAGCGCCAGCTCGATTTCGCCGACCGAGCGCTCCAGCCGCGCCAGATGCGAGGCGTTGTCGATCAGCTTGCCGTCGAGCACGGCGGCGACCTCATAGATGCCGTCGGCGAACAGGAATCCGCGGTCGAGGATCGAGACCTTCGCCTCTGAGAGGGGGACGAACGAGCCGTTGACGTAAGCGATCTGTTCCAAAGTAGTTCTCCTGGTAGCTATGCCGCCGTGGCGGCGTTGTAGGTTCCGTCATTGCGAGCGAAGCGAAGCAATCCATGCCGCAGCAAAGAAAGAATGGATTGCTTCGTCGCTGCGCTCCTCGCAATGACGCGGATAGGTTGACGCTCCCTAATGCGACAAAATCTTCGACAGGAACTTCTGCGCGCGCTCGCTGCGCGGACTGCCGAAGAAATCGGTCTTCTCCGCGTCCTCGACGATCTCGCCCTTGTCCATGAAGATCACGCGATTCGCGACCTTGCTGGCAAAGCCCATCTCATGGGTGACGACCATCATGGTCATGCCTTCATGGGCAAGATCGACCATGACGTCGAGCACCTCGCTGATCATCTCGGGATCGAGCGCGGACGTCGGCTCATCGAACAGCATCGCGATCGGATCCATGGCGAGCGCCCGTGCGATCGCGACGCGCTGCTGCTGGCCGCCGGATAGCTCGGCCGGATATTTGTTCGCATGCGCCGTCAACCCGACACGCTCGAGCAGCTTGTTGCCCTTGGCGACGGCCTCGGCATGCGAGCGGCCCAACACCTTCTCCTGCGCCAGGCACAAATTCTCGATGATGCGCAGATGCGGGAACAGCTCGAAATGCTGGAACACCATGCCGACGCGGGCACGCAGCTTCGGTAAGTCGGTCCTGGGATCGTTGACCTTGACGCCGTCGAGGATGATCTGGCCTTCCTGAAACGGCTCCAGCGCGTTGACGCATTTGATCAGCGTCGACTTTCCCGAGCCCGAGGGACCGCAGACCACCACCACCTCGCCCTTGGCGACGCTGGTGGTGCAGTCCCTCAGCACCTGGAAACTCGGCCCGTACCATTTATTGACGTGGCTGATTTCGATCATTTGTTATCACCGGACAATGGCAATGCGCGCCTGCAGGCGCCGGACGCCCCAGGACGCGACACAGGAAATCACGAAATAGACCAGGGCGGCGAACAGGTACATCTCGACCAGGCGGCCGTCACGCTGCGCCACCTTGCTGGCGGCGCCAAGAAAATCGGGGATCGACAGCACGTAGACCAGCGACGTGTCCTGGAACAGCACAATGGTCTGCGTCAGCAGCACCGGCAGCATGTTGCGGAACGCCTGCGGCAGCACGATGTAGCGCATGCTCTGGCTGTAGGTCAGGCCGAGCGCGCTGGCCGCCGCCGGCTGTCCCTTGGAGATCGACTGGATGCCGGCGCGCATGATCTCCGAGAAATACGCCGCCTCGAACATGATGAAGGTGACCAGCGAGGAGGCGAACGCACCGACGCGAATGGGCCGCGATGCGCCCGTCAGCCACTGCCCGATATAGGGGACCAGGAAGTAGAACCAGAAGATGACGAGCACCAGCGGCAGCGAACGCATGAAGTCGACATAGAGCCCGGCGATGCGGCCGAGCAGCCTGTAACTGGACAGCCGCATCAGCGCGATCAGCGTGCCGAACACCAGCCCGCCCAGCGCCGACAAGCCGGTCAGCATCAGCGTAAAACTCATGCCGTCGAGGAACAGATAGGGCAGCGAGCGGCGGATGACGTCGAAATCGAGATTGCCGAACATCGTCATTTCCCCGCGATGTAGCCGGGGATCGCCAGGCTGCGTTCGAGGAAGCGCATGCCGGTGACGACGATGATGTTGATGGCGAGATACATCACGGTCGCGGCGGTGAAGGCCTCGAACACCTGGAACGAGAACTCCTGCATCGCGCGTGCCTGGCCGGTGAGCTCGATCAGGCCGATGGTGATCGCGACCGAGGTATTCTTGACGGTGTTGAGGAATTCAGACGTCAGCGGCGGCATGATGATGCGGAACGCCATCGGCAGCAGCACGTAGCGATATCCCTGCGTCAGCGTCAGCCCGAGCGCGGTCGCGGCCTGCTTCTGGCCGCGCGGCAGCGAAGCGATGCCGGCGGCAAGCTGCACCGCGACGCGCGCCGACATGAAGAGGCCAACGCCGATCGCCGCCGTCCAGAACGGCGCATTGGGAAGCTGTTTCAGCCAGAGCCCGGCGGCGCGCGGCAACAGCTCGGGCAGCACGAAGAACCACAGGAACAGCTGCACCAGCAGCGGCATGTTGCGGAAGAATTCGACCCAGATGAAGCCGATCCAGGACGCCGTCTTCGACGGCAGCGAACGCAGGATGCCGATGATCGTGCCGAAGATCAGCGCGATGACCCAGGCCAGCAGCGCCGTCTTGACCGTCAGCCACAGTCCCGACAGCAGCAGGTCGAGATAGGTGCCCGATCCGGTCGGGTTCGGCTCAAGGAAGATGTGCCAGTTCCAGTTGTAGTTCACGAAGGTCCCCGCCCGAAACGTCGGCAACTAAAGCATGAATACCCAATCATGCATACTTAGGCATGCCTGCTAATGCAAAAGTCCGGCCATTCTGCAATGCAAAATGGCCGGACCATTGCTGGCTGGAGACCGTGGCCTCATGGGTTCGAGGCGGCGCGTGCACGCCTCCCCGCTACGAGGACAGGGATTTACTTATACGAGTCCGGATCCGGCGAATCCGACGGCTTCGCGAACTCGTTCTTCAGCTCGGCGCTGATCGGCGTGTTGAGGTTCAGCCCCTTGGGCGGAATCTTCTGCGTGAACCACTTGTCGTAGATCTTCTGGCCCTCGCCGCCGGTGTAGAGCGCAGCGGTTGCCGCATCGACCACCTTCTTGAAGGCCGGATCGTCCTTGCGCAGCATGATGCCGTAGGGCTCCGGCTTGGAGAACGCGTCGCTGGAGATCACGTAATCGGCCGGCGCCTTGGAGCCGGCGACCAGGCTCGCCAGCAGGATATCGTCCATCACGAAGGCCACCGCGCGGTCGGTTTCCACCATCAGGAAGGCTTCGGCATGATCCTTGGCCGGGATGATGTTGATGTTCAGGCTGCGCGCGGCGTTGGCCTCGGTGAGCTGCTTGATGTTGGTGGTGCCGGCGGTGGAGACCACCGACTTGCCCTTGAGTTCGTCGATCGAGTTGATCTTGCTCGCCTTCTTGGTGACGTAGCGGCTCGCGGTCAGGAAGTGGGTATTGGTGTAGGCAATCTGCTTCTGACGCTCGGTATTGTTGGTGGTCGAGCCGCATTCGAGATCGATGGTGCCGTTGGCGAGCAGCGGAATGCGCGTCGACGACGTCACCGGATTGAGCTTGACCTCGAGTTTGTCGAGCTTGAGTTCCTTCTTCACGGCATCGACGATCTTGTAGCAGATGTCCATGGCGTAGCCGATCGGCTTCTGGTTGTCGTCGAGATAGGAGAACGGAATCGAGGAATCGCGGAAGCCGAGCGTGATGGCGCCGGTATCCTTGACGTTCTTCAGTGTCCCGGTGAGTTCCTGGGCGTTGGCCTGGCCCGCCGAGAGCGCTGCAGCCAGCGCGAGGCCCATCATGGTCGTCCGTTTCATACTTCTGCTCCTTGTCAGGTTTGCGTCGATTGCTTGAGGATTTCGCCGAGGACCGGCGAAATGTAACGGCGAAACTGCTCGGGATTCTCGCTCATCGGAAAATGACCGAGCTGCTCCATAATGGTGACACTGGCGCCCCCGATAGCGGCAGCGGTCCGTTCTGTATCTTCCGGCGTGCACGAGAAATCATACTCGCCGGTCAGCAAGAAGAGCGGGCATACTTTAGTATCGATCTTCGCCACCCGGCCGCGCAGATCGCCGTCGACCCGATAGAAATACAGGTCGCCCTTGAAGACGCCGGGCCCGCCCTGCTTGTAGGCCCACAATGTTTCCGTCCTGGAGACTTCAGGGCTTTGCGGCGCGATCAGGCCGGACACCAGCGCGGCGCAGACTTCGCCGCCGTGAACGTCCGGGCGGTTCAGCCAGGTGGTGTCGTACCAGGGCGCCTGGAAGTCCGCGGCTTCGAGGCCGATCAGTGCGCGGAATTCGTCGGCGTGATCGATCGCGAGATTGAGAACGATGCGGCCCCCGATCGAGCAGCCCATGACGACAGGTCTATCCATCTTCAAGGTACGGCAGAACGCGCGGATGGTTTCAGTATAGCGCGCGGTCGTGAGCTGATATTCCGAACCGTCCCAATTCGCCGGCGGATTGGACTTGCCGTGCCAGGGCATGTCGAAGGCGATGATGCGGAAATTCTTCGTGAACTCTTCATCCGCGAGCAGATGCCGCCACTGCCTTCCGTCGGAGCCTGCCGTGTGCAGGCAGACCAGCGGAATGCCCGTGCCGTTTTCCTCGAAATAGATGCGATGCATCTCGCCGCCGATATCGACATGGACATAGCGGCCGACGATCGGCTCGATCGCGCCGTTCATGATCCGGCACCGGCGAAATGATGGCGCGGCAGCGCCAGCAGATCCTTGAAGTACTGCAGATGCGCCATGAACGGATGCAGGTCACCCTCCAGCACTGCCTCGCCGCGCTTGGTCAGCGCCAGCAGATCGTGGAAGCCCGGGCGTGGCGTCGGGCGCCAATACTCGGCCCAGGCCAATGGCGATGCGCGATAGGAAAACCGCCATGACCGCATCAGGACCGGCGCCGGCGTCAGATCCACGACCCGCCCGGCGCGGATCGTTGTGTGAAATGGCTGACTGGTCGGTCCGAGCAGGCACTCGCAATCAAGGAACCGTCCACGTGCCATCAGTTCCGGCGCCCCGTCGAGCAGCGCAGGAATCTCGGTAAACACCTTCGCGATCTCGGCGTCGGTGACATCGGAAGCTGAACTCATGCACCCCAGGCGGTCTACTGCAATGCCGACATTGGCAAGGACACGGAACCGGCCCTCTCGAATAGCCCATATGATGGCCTGAACACCACCCGGTCGGCAAGGTACCCCGATCTTGAGCCGGTCTTGATTAATGCTTTAGGCGAACTTGCCTGCCCAGCGCCGCGACCCCAAAATTCCGCCCGTCGGGATGTCCGGCAGACCAATTGTCGCATGCGCAATTTCCCGGCAAAATGCTGGTGCCATTGCATTTATCGATGTGCTCAATGCTTTTCCCAAGGCGCGTCTTCGGTGAAGATCGCGCGAAACAAACAACACGCCGACCCGGGAAACGGGATCGCAAGGGAGGTTATTGGAATGACTGGACGCAGCCGCTTAACGATCGCTATCGCCGCCGTCGGCATGCTGATATCTGCCGCCGCCGGCGCGCAGGAATATCCGACCAAACCGATCACGCTGATCGTGCCGTGGCCGGCGGGCGGCTCGACCGACATCTCGATGCGGGCGATCGCGGAAAGCGCATCCAAGATACTGGGACAGCCGATTGCGATCGACAACAAGGCCGGCGGCGGTGGTACGATCGGCCCGGCCACCATGGCGGCAGGCGCCAAGCCCGACGGTTACACCATCGCGCAGATTCCGATCACCGTGTTCCGCCTGCCCCTGATGCAGGAGGTCTCGTGGAATCCGGACAAGGATTTCACCTACATCGTCCACCTCACCGGCTACACGTTCGGCGTCACCACCAGCGCCGAGTCCCAGTTCAAGACCTGGCAGGACGTGATCGACTTCGCCAAGCAGAATCCCGGCAAGGTGACCTATGCGACGCCGGGCGCCGGAACCTCTCTGCATATCGGCATGGAGCAGATCTCGACGTTGGCCGGCATCAAGCTGACGCAGGTGCCGTTCAAGGGCGGCGCGGAGACCAACGCCGCGGTGCTGGGGCAGCACACCATGCTGCAGGCGGATTCGACGGGCTGGAGGCCGCTGGTCGACGCCGGCAAGCTCAGGCTGTTGATGGTGTGGACCTCGGAGCGCTCGCCGAATTTTCCGAACGTGCCGACGCTGAAGGAACTCGGCTATCCCATGGTCTACGATTCCCCGTTCGGCATCGCCGGACCGAAGGGCATGGACCCGAAGATCGTCGCCAAGCTGCATGACGCCTTCAAGAAGGCGCTGGACGATCCGGCCGTTGTCGCCACGCTCGCCAAGTTCGACATGGTGCCGAACTACAAGAACACCGAGGACTACAAAAAGTTCGTCACCGAGGTCACCGAATCCGAGCGCAAGGTGATCGAGAAGCTTGGCCTGGCCAGGAAGACGAACTGAACTTCCATCGCGACCGCTAGTCTCATTCCGAGGTCATCCCCGTCATTGCGAGGAGCGATAGCGACGAAGCAATCCATCCATCCGCTATGCCGTACGATGGATTGCTTCGCTTCGCTCGCAATGACGGAATGTGCAGAACACGAGCCTTAATAGTCACGACAAGACCCGCGATATCCGAGAGCATCCCGCCATGAGTAACGACAGCAACGTCAAATTCCGCCTCAACAATTCCGAACTGTGGGGCGGGCTGATCGGGCTCGCGCTCGGCGGCTTCGTGATCTGGTCCGGGCTCAGGCTCAAGCTCGGAACCATCAACGATCCGGGCTCGGGCTACGTCCTGTTCTACACGGGCATCCTGATGTGCCTGTTCTCGGCCACGATCATCTTCGCGGCGGTCACCGAGGGCGGGCCGACCTTCGGTTCGCGCTGGCAGGATGCCCGCTGGACCAAGCCGGTGATCGTCATCGCCTGCCTTGCCGCATTCGCCTTTGCGCTCGATCCGCTCGGCTTCCTGCTGTCGTCGATCCCGCTGATGCTGCTCCTGCTTCGGCTGATCGATCCGGTGCGCTGGTCGCTGGCGATTCCGATCGCGGTCCTGGTGCCGCTCGGCATGTGGTGGGTCCTCAAGCGCCTGCTCCTGATCCAGTTGCCCTCCGGCATGCTCGAAATCGGCTGACCGCACCATGGACACGCTCCTCAACGTCGCGCATGGCTTTGGCGTCGCACTGCTGCCGATCAACCTGCTCTATTGCTTCATCGGCGTCTTCATCGGCACGCTGGTCGGCGTGCTGCCCGGCATCGGGCCGATTTCGGCGATGTCGCTGCTGTTGCCGATCACGCTGTCAGGCACGCCGGAATCCGGCATCATCATGATGGCCGGCATCTATTACGGCTCGATGTATGGCGGCTCGACCACCTCGATCCTGGTCAACATTCCCGGCGAAGCGGCTTCCGTCGTCACCTGCATCGACGGTCACCAGATGGCGAAGCAGGGCCGCGCCGGTCCGGCGCTCGGCATCGCCGCGTTCGGCTCGTTCATCGCCGGCACCTTTGCCCTGGTCGCGCTGATGCTGGTGGCGCCCAGGCTCGCCAGCGTCGCGATCGCATTCGGCCCGGCCGAATATTTCAGCCTGATGGTGCTCGGCCTCGTGGTGCTGACCTTCCTGACCCAGGGCTCGATGGCCAAGGCGCTGCTGATGGCCTGCATCGGCATCGTGCTCGGCCTGATCGGGCTCGACAGCATCACCGCGCAGCCGCGCCTGACCTTCGGCCGCGTCGAACTGATCGACGGCATCGGCCTCGTCCCGGTGGTGATGGGCCTGTTCGGCGTCGCCGAGGTGCTGCTCAACACCGAGCAGATCATCAAGCGCGACATCATCAGCACGAAGATCTCGCATCTACTGCCGAGCCGGGAGGACTGGAAGGCCAGCATCGGCCCGATGTCGCGCGGAACGCTGATGGGATTTTTGCTCGGCATCCTGCCGGGCGGCGGCGCCGTGGTCGCCTCCTTCGGCTCCTACGCGCTCGAGAAGCGGCTGTCGAAGACGCCGGAGCGCTTCGGCAACGGCGCGATCGAGGGCGTGGCCGGCCCCGAGGCTGCCAACAATGCCGCCGCCGGCGGCGCCTTCATTCCGCTGATGACGCTCGGCATTCCCCCGAACGTGGTGATGGCGCTGCTGCTCGGCGCCTTCGTCATTCACGGACTGCAGCCGGGCCCGCTGATGATCACGCAGAACCCCGGCCTGTTCTGGGGAATCGTCGCCAGCATGTATATCGGCAATCTGATGCTGCTGGTGCTCAACCTGCCGATGATCGGCATGTGGGTGCAGTTGCTCAAGCTGCCCTACAATATCCTGTTCCCGCTGATCATCCTGTTCACCATCATCGGCGTCTATTGCTCCAGCAACAACGTGTTCGACGTCTATGTGATGATCGCGTTCGGCATCATCGGCTATTTCATGCGCAAGCTCGGCTACGAGCCGGCGCCGCTGGTGCTGGCCTTCGTGCTCGGACCGATGCTGGAGAACAACCTGCGCAAGTCGCTGATCCTCTCGCAGGGCAATCTGATGACCTTCATCGAGCGGCCGATCTCGGCCGCCTGCCTCGCTCTGGCTGTCGTGCTGCTGATCGGACCGCTGCTGCCGGCGCTGCGCAAGAAGCGCGACATGGTCGCGCTGGACGAGGGGGCGTAAACTCTCCCTCTCCCCGCAAGCGGGGCGAGGTGAAGTCCGTGCCCGCAGCTAATTCACGCGAATCACTACAGCGGCTTCTTCATCTCCCCGAGATCCCAGAACAGCCCCGTCATGATGGCGAGCGCTTCCTCGGTCACCGGCAGGAGAATGTGCTCGTCCGGCGCGTGCTGCGAGCAGCCGGGATAGGAATGCGGCACCCAGATCGTCGGCAGGCCGAGTCCTTCGGCGAACACGTCGTTGGGCAGCGAGCCGCCGAAATTCGGCAGAATCGCCGGCACCTTGCCGGTGGTCTTCCGAATCGAGTTCGCGGTCCAGTTCACCCAGGGACTGTCGACATCGGTGCGCGAGGCGGCGAAGCGCTGCGTGCCGCTGACTTCCACCATCGGAAAGCCGTTGCCATGCAGGTGCGCACGGATGGCGTCGACGACTTCCTCATGTCTGGTGCCGACGACGAAGCGGAGCTGCAGCACGGCATTGGCGCGCCCGGGGATGGCGTTCGCCGGCTTCTCGATATTGCCTGACGACATCGCCAGCACTTCCAGCGTGTTCCAGGCGAACAGCCGCTCGGCCGGCGTCAGCCCCTCCTCGCCCCAATCCGGCGCCAGCGCCGGCTCGTCCGCGGTCGGCTCGATCTTCACATCCGCCAGCGCAGCGCGGACCGCGTTGGAAATCCGCGGCGGCTTGAGCGCGTCGAGCTTCATGCGCCCCTTGCCGTCGACGAGGCTCGCGATGGCGCTGCACAGGATCGTCGCGGGATTGGCGAGCACGCCGCCCCAATTGCCGGAATGGTTGCCGCCTTCGCGCAGGTTGACGTCGAGATGGATGCGGTTGCCGCCGCGGCAGCCGAGAAAGATGGTCGGCCGATCCACCGACAGGCGCGGCCCGTCGGAGGCCAGGAACAAATCGGCCTTCAGCTCCTCGCGATGCGCCTCGCAGACCTGCCGCAGGTCGGGCGAGCCGATCTCCTCGCCGGTCTCGATGATGAATTTCACATTGAAGCCGAGCTTGCCGCCGCG
This sequence comes from Bradyrhizobium sp., assembly GCF_036735945.1. GTDB lineage: Bacteria > Pseudomonadota > Alphaproteobacteria > Rhizobiales > Xanthobacteraceae > Bradyrhizobium. The sequence goes on from NZ_DAINNI010000031.1 coordinate 11,896, forward strand.
CGTCTCGCGCACGGCGCGCAGGGCCGCGAGGTTGATGCTGTGCTGGCCCTTGTTGTCGGCGGTGCCGCGGCCGTAGACGCGCTCGCCCTTGGTCGTGGTCTTCCAGGGATCGAGATTGTCGCGCCACTCCCCTTCCATGCCGTCGACGACATCGCCATGGCCATAGGTGAGCACGGTCGGCAGCGAGGCATCCTCGCGATAATCCGCCAGCAGATACGGCCCCCTGCCGGTCGGCGATTCGATCAGGCGCGTCGAGAAATCGAGCGCGGCAAACGCCGGTTGCAGGTCCTCGACGAGATAGGCGCGGAGCGCGTCGCCGCGACCGGGGTTCTGGCTTTCGGTCCGGTAACCGACCCTGCGGCCGAGCTCGGCGATAAATGCGCCGGAATTCAGATGCTCACGTACCCGCGCAATCGCGTCGGCTCGATCGGCCATATTTTCTTGTCCTTTGCTTGCTCACAGGGAGCCGCAACCTATCGGGATAAGGCCGCCGCTGGAAGTGGCGCGGCGACCGAATGGGCCTTGCCAAAGCCAGTGAGGATGCAGCAATTTCGGCCCAACAGCCCGGCATCGAACCGGGCGAATGCGCAGGGGACTCCGCGCTATCTTGAGGTGCGTATCATGACAAAACAGATCCGGCTCAACGCCTTCGCCATGAACTGCGTGGCGCATCAATCGCCGGGACTCTGGACCCATCCGCGCGACCGCACGATCGACTACAACCGCCTGCCCTATTGGCTTGATCTGGCAAGGGTGCTGGAGCGCGGCCGGTTCGACGGGCTGTTTCTCGCCGACGTGCTCGGCGTCTACGACGTCTACGGCAACAGCCCGGACGCCGCGCTGCGCAACGCCGCACAGACGCCCGCCAACGAGCCCTTGATGCTGATCCCGGCGATGGCGGCGGTGACGCAGAATCTCGGCTTCGGCGTCACCAGCAATCTCTCCTTCGAGCCGCCCTACCCGTTTGCGCGGCGGATGTCGACGCTCGACCACCTGACCGAAGGCCGCGTCGGCTGGAACGTCGTCACCGGCTATCTCGACAGCGCGGCCCGCGGCGCCGGCAAGGACAGGCAGACCGCGCATGACGACCGCTACGAGATCGCGGACGAATATATGGAGCTGGTCTACAAGCTCTGGGAAGGAAGCTGGGAGGACGGCGCCGTGCTGCGTGACCGCGCGCGCGGCATCTTTGCCGATCCGTCGAAAGTGCATCGGATCGCCCATGAGGGCGCCAACTACCGCCTCAACGCGATCCACCTCAGCGAGCCATCGCCGCAGCGGACGCCCGTGCTGTACCAGGCCGGCACCTCCCCGCGCGGCCGGCAGTTCGCCGCCCAGCACGCCGAATGCGTGTTCATGTCGGGTCCGTCGGCCAAAATCATCGGACCGCGCGTCGCGGCGATCCGTGCGCTGGCGAAGGAGATCGGCCGCGATCCTTCCGAGATCCTGATGTTCTCGATGATGACGATCATCCTCGGCCGCACCGAGGCCGAGGCGAAGACCAAATACGCCGACTATCGCAGGCACATCGCGCCCGAAGGCGCGCTGGCCTTGATGTCAGGCTGGATGGGTATCGACTTCTCGGGCTACGACCTCGAGCAGGAAGTACGCCATGTGCAGAACGATGCCGGCCGCACCGCGCTCGACAACGTCACGCGCGCCGATCCGAACAGGGTCTGGACCGTGCGCGAGGTGGTCGAACATGTCGGCATCGGCGGCGCCGGCCCGGTCGTGGTCGGCACGCCGGAGAAAGTCGCCGACGATATCGAGGCCTGGTTCGAGCAGACCGACGTCGATGGCCTCAACGTAGCCTTCGCCACCTCGCCCGGCGATTTCGAGGATATCGCCGACATGCTGGTGCCCGAACTGACCAGGCGCGGGCGCTACAAGCGCGAATACGCCAGGGGAACGCTGCGGGAAAAGCTGTTCGGCGCGGGACGCGCGCGGCTGACGGAGCAGCATCCGGCGGCGAGGTATCGCCCGCACATCGCAAGAGCAGCAGAATGAATGCGTAGCCCGGATGAGCGCAGCGACATCCGGGAATCTATCAGGCACCGGCCCCGGATATCGCTTCGCTCATCCGGGCTACGAACTACGGTCTAACCGCAAAGCGCGCCAGCGCAGCGCGATCGATCTCGACGCCAAGGCCCGGACCATCAGGCACGCGCACGACTCCTCCCGCGTGCTCGATCGGCTGAAGCAGAATCGATTGACGGACCGGATGTTCGGTCCGGTCGAACTCCAGGATCGGCTGGACCGGCGCGAGCGAGACCGGCGTGTGGGCGGGGATCACGGCCAATAGCTGCAGCGACGCCGCGATCGCGATGCCGGTGCCCCAGACATGCGGGTTGTAGCGAACGCCGAAGGCCTCGGCCATGTCGGCGATCTTCTTGCATTCGCTGAGGCCGCCTGCCGCGCAGGTATCCGGCTGGAGGATGTCGATCGACTGCGATGTCAGCACCTCCCGGAAACCGAAGCGCGTGAACTCGCATTCGCCGCCGGCGACGGGAATCGAGAGTGCTGCTTTCACCGCACGATAGCCGGCCAGATCCTCCGGCGGCACCGGCTCTTCGAACCATCCGATATCGTACGGCTCGATCAGCTTGCCGAGCCGGATCGCAGCAATGGAATCGTAGGCGTGGTTGGCATCGACCATCAGCGCTATGTCGGGCCCGATCGCCTCGCGCACGGCGCGCGTTACCGCCGCATCCTCTTCCACGCCGAAGCCGACCTTCAGCTTCACGGCCCTGAAACCTTCCGCGACATAGAGGGCTGCTTCCTCCGGGAGGTAGCGGAGCGGATCGCCCGACTTGCGCCGGTAAAGACCGGTCGCATAGGCCTGCACCTCGGTGCGGAGCGGGCCGCCCAGCAGGCGGTGCGCCGGCACGCCGAAATGCTTGCCCTTGATGTCCCACAGCGCGATGTCGATCCCGCTGAGGCCTTCGATCACGACGCCCTTCTGGCCGTGGTCGCGGAGCCGCGCATAGATCATCTGCCACAGATAATCGGTCCGCAGCGGATCCTCGCCGGTCAGCCATGGCGCGACGCTCTGGACGACGGCAGCGGTCATCCGCGCAGGACCGTAGCATTCGCCCCAGCCGGTCAGCCCCGTATCGGTCTCGATCTCGACCACCATCGCGGTGCGGGTGTCGTACCAGGCCCGCGAATAGGCGAAGGGCTGCGAGAGCCGGGCTTCGAGGATGTGGGTGCGGACCGCGGTGATGATCATGGGTCGGCCGGTTCAATTCACCGAATTGCTCACCACGACCTCGATCAGCTTCGCACCGGGGCGGCTGAAGGCGGACGACAGCACCGACTTCAACTGGGTAGGATCAGTCACCTTCACAGCTTCCAGCCCGAGCGATCTGGCAACGCCGGTAAAGTCCACCGGCGGATCGATGAAATCCATGCCGACGTAATTGTCGTCGCCGTGGAAAGCGAGCAGCCGCTGCTTGATGATGCGGTAGCCGCCATTGTTGACGATCACGAAGGTCAGCGGCAGCTTGTGGTTCGCCGCGGTCCACAGCGACTGGATCGAATACATCGAGCTGCCGTCGCCGGAATAGCACACCACCGGCCGCTGCGGATTGGCCAGGCTGACGCCGACCGACGCGGGCAATCCCCAGCCGATGCCGCCGGAAGCGAGCGCATGATAGCCGTAGCGGTCGCGATGCGGGCGCAGCGCGATCATCTGCCGCGATGACGTCAGCCCTTCGTCGACCAGGATGGCGTTGTCGGGCATCGCCTCGACCACCTGCAGCGCCAGCCAGTCCGGATCGATCGGCGAGGTATTGGCGTGCTTCGAAATCTGCTCGATCAGCGGCTTGCGCCGTGCCGCCCAGTTCTTCGATACCAGCGCGGCCAATCCCTCCTTTGCCCGCGCTTCAAGGGCGCGGCCGCCGGCCGCCTTCAACGCGGGGACCAGCGCACGCAGGGTTTCCCGCACATCGGCCTTCACCGCGATGTCGGCGCCGTAGTTCTTGGCGATATCCCAATCGACCAGGCCGACCTGGACGATCGAGAGCCCCTCCGGCAGCGGATCGATTTCGCTGTAGACCGACATCCGCAGCGGATCGCCGCCGAGCGCGATGATGAGATCGTAGGGCGCCAGCGCATCGCGCGCGAGCTTCTGGATGCGCGCCAGCGCGCCCATGAAGCACGGGCTCTCCGACAGGAAATGCGCGCCATAGGGCGTCGGGGACTGGTAGGCCGGACAGCCCAGCGTTTCCGCCAGTTGCGCCGCTTCCTGCAACGCATCGCTTTTGACGATCTCGTCGCCGACGATGATGACCGGCCGCTCGGCCTTCAGGATACGTGCGGCGAGCGCCTGCAGCGACTCCTCCGACGGCTTGACGCGGGTATCGATCCTTGTCGAACGGCCAAACTCGATGCCGGCCTCCGAATTGAGGATGTCGCCCGGCAGCGAGATGAAGACCGGCCCGGTCGGCGGCGTGGTCGCGATCTTGGCGGCGCGGCGCACGATCCGCGGCAGATCCTCCAGCCGCGTCACCTCGACCGCCCATTTCACCAAGGGCTCGGCCATCTGCACCAGCGGGCCATAGAGCACCGGCTCGGTCAGGCCGTGGCCCTGCTCCTGCTGGCCGGCGGTGAGGATCAGCGGCGTGCCGGTGAAGCTCGCGTTGTAGAGCGAGCCCATGGCGTTGCCGAGGCCGGGCGCGACATGGACGTTGCAGGCGACCAGCTTGCCCGAGGCGCGGCTGAAGCCGTCGGCCATGGCGACCACAAGGCTTTCCTGCATCGCCATCACATAGGTGAGATCCGGATGGTCCTTCAGCGCGTGCATGATCGGCAGTTCGGTGGTGCCGGGATTGCCGAACAGGTGCGTGACGCCCTCGTCCTTGAGCAGCGCAAGGAATGCCGAACGTCCGGTGATTTTGTTCTTCATTTTTCCTCCCGCCCGCCGCTTCGTCGACGCGCGGGGCGGAAGCAGATGACCAGACTTGACGCGTGTATGCAACGGAGCGCGGTCATGGCTGCCCTGCGCGTGCATTTCTCAGACACAAAATCGCGAAAACAACCCCATGCAAAGTAGGATGGCCCTCAGCTCGCGGCCCTAGACCATCCCTTCACGTTCCGTGCGCTTCTTCGTTTTCGAGCGCTGCCAGACCACGCCGGGATATCCCTTCAGCGGCACCAGCGGCTCGCCGGTATAGGCCCATTCCTGCAATTCCTCGATCGCGATGTGATAGAGCGGCTGGCGCCCGGTGCGCCCCGAAAACAGCGCGCGGGGAATGTTGACCATGTGCGGTGAGCGTGGGCGCTCATAGGCAATCGGCGTGCCGCAATGTGTACAAAAGCTGCGTACCGTCTTGGTGGCCGCGTCCTCATACCGCGTCAGGCCGGTCTTGCCCTTCGTGATACGAAATCGCTTCTTCCAGCTTCCGACATAGGTCGCATAGGCCGCGCCATGGGCGCGGCGGCTTGCCGGCGAATGATCGTGCCAGGCCCAGCGCGCCGGCACGTCGATCTCGAAGGCGACCTTGCCGCACAGGCATTGGCCGGCGGCGGGTTTGCCGAGCGCGACGGCCCTGGTTTTCTTCTGCTCGAATTCCTCTTCTGGAAACATGCGTGCCGCCTTTTGCCGTCATTGCGAGCCCTGTAGCCCGGATGAGCGAAGCGAGATCCGGGACAAGTCTCGCAGTATTCCCGGATGTCGCTTCGCTCATCCGGGCTACGGCACCTTTAAGCCTGCTCCAGCTCGCTGTGTTCCGGATAGTCCGTATATCCCGCCACATCGCCGCCGTAGAAGGTGGCGCGATTGTACGGCGTCAGCGGGAAGCCGCGCTGCAACCGCCGCGGCAAATCCGGATTGGAGATGAAGATGCGGCCGAACGCAATGGCGTCGGCATGGCCGTCCCGGATCGCGGCGTCCGCCGTCTCGCCAGTGAATCCGCCGGCCGTGACCAGCATACCCTTCCAGATCGAACGGAACAGCACCATCGCCGACGGCACGTTCTGATGGTTGACCTCCGCGCGGCCCGCGCCGGAGGAGCGCGGCTCGATGAAATGCAGGTAGGCGAGCCCGAGCGGGTTGAGCTGTTCGACGGCGTAAGTGTAGAGCGGCATCGGGTCCGGCTCACCGCTGCCATTGGCGACGCCATAGGGCGACAGCCGCACGCCGACGCGGTCGGCGCCCCAGACATCGACCACCGCCCTGGTCACTTCCATCAGGAAACGCACCCGGTTCGGAATCGAGCCGCCAAACTGATCGGTACGCAGATTGGTGTGTGACTGCAGGAACTGCTCGATCAGATAGCCATTGGCGCCATGCACCTCGACGCCGTCGAAGCCGGCGGCAAGCGCGTTCTTCGCGGCCTGCCGGTAGGCGTCGACGACACCGGGGATTTCCGACGTCTCCAGCGCACGCGGCGTCTCGTAAGGCACCGCCTTGCCGTCGGCCGTCCCGGTTTTCAGATCCGCGATCGGCACCGCCGACGGCGCAACCGGCAGCGCGCCGCCCGGCTGAAACGAGGAATGCGAAACGCGCCCGACATGCCAAAGCTGCAGGAAGATGATGCCGCCCCTGGCATGCACAGCGTCGACCACCTTGCGCCAGCCCGCGATCTGCTCCTCGGTATAGATGCCGGGTACGCCGGGGCTGCCGAACGCCGTTTCCATCACCGGCGAGGCCTCGGCGATCAGCAATCCGCCCGGCGTCGCGCGCTGCGCATAATATTCGGCGTTGAGCGGCCGCGGCGCCAGCGACGGCTTGGCCGCCCGCATCCGCGTCAACGGCGCCAGCATGAGGCGATGCCTGAGTTGATAGGGGCCGACCTTGAGCGGCGAAAACAACGATGGATAATTCATGTCTCTCCCTGAACCCCGTGTTGATACGGATATGTAACCGCTTCAGCTTGTTCGTAAAAGGAGCGTGACGCAACGTGTAGCCGAGACGCCAGAGAGCACATCTTCCATGCAAAAACCGAACGGCAGGTCGCTTCCTTCGCTGAGCCTCCGCATCGACATCGACGCCGCCGGACGCATCGGCCCGGGCAAGATCGAACTGCTCGAAACGATCCATCGAAGCGGCTCGATTTCGGCCGCCGGCCGCGCCATGGACATGTCCTACAAGCGGGCCTGGGACCTGGTCGACGAGATCAACCGTGTCTGCCGCCAGGCGGCCGTGGAGCGGCAGACCGGCGGCAAGAACGGCGGCGGCGCGGCGCTGACGCCGTTCGGCCTCTCGCTGGTTGCGCGCTATCGCAAGATCGAACGCAACGCTGCAACCGCCGCGCGCAAGGAGCTCGAGGCGCTGCGCAAGGAGATCGGCCGGCCGAAGAAGGCCGCCAGCCGTTAAGCGGCCCGGTCACGACAACGGCGGCCGAAGCCGCCGCCATCGCATCGACGATCTGAGACCTCTCAAGCCGTCTTGATCCAGACCGCCTTGACGTTGAGATATTCCTCGACGTGCTGCTTGCCGGACTCGCGGCCATAGCCACTCATCTTGTAGCCGCCGAACGGCACCGCCGGGTCCATCGCCTGGTAGCAATTCACCCAGACCGAGCCGGCGCGCAGCGCCTTCGCGACCTGGTGCGCCTTGCTGACATTGGTGGTCCAGACGCCGCTGCCGAGGCCGAACGTGGTGGCATTTGCGCGCTTGACCAGTTCGTCGCTGTCCTTGAACGAGATCGCCGAGATCACCGGGCCGAAGATTTCTTCCTGCGCGATCCGCATATTGTCCTGCACATTGGCGAACACGGTCGGCTGCACGAAATAGCCCTTCGCGAGCGCCCCTTCGGTCAGCCGGCCGCCGCCGACCATCGCCCTCGCGCCTTCCTTCTGGCCGATGTCGAGATAGCCGGTGACGCGCTCAAGCTGATCCTTCGACACCAGCGGCCCGATCTGGGTATTCGGATCGATGCCGTTGCCGACCTGCAGCTTCTTGCCGAACTCGGCGACGCGGCCGACGAACTCGTCATAGACCTTCTGCTCGACGAACAGCCGCGTGCCGGCGCTGCAGATCTGCCCCGAGTTGGCGAACACCGCCATCGCAGCGCCCGGCACGGCAGCTTCGAGATCGGCATCGGCGAACACGATGTCGGGCGACTTGCCGCCGAGTTCGAGCGACACGCGCTTGAGGTTGCCGGCGGAGGCGCGGATGATCGACTGTCCCGTGAGGTGCGAGCCGGTGAAGGCAACCTTGTCGACGTCGGGGTGCGAGGCCAGCGCCGCGCCCGCGGTCTCGCCATAGCCGGGCACCACGTTGACGACGCCGGGCGGAACGCCGGCTTCCATGCAGAGTTCGGCAAGCCGCAGCGAGGTCAGCGGCGCTTCCTCGGCCGGCTTCAGCACCACGGTGCAGCCGGTGGCGATCGCAGGCCCGATCTTCCAGACCGTGGCCGCGAGCGGGCCGTTCCAGGGGATGATCGCGCCGACCACGCCGATCGGCTCCTTCAGCGTGTAGGAGAAGATTTCGTCGGGCAGCGAGTTCTCGATGGTCTCGCCATGCAGCACGGTGGCCTGGCCGGCGTAGTAGCGCAGCATGCCGAGCACGCGCAGCCTGTTGCCGCGGGTACGGCTGATCGGTGCGCCCATGTCCAGCGTGTCGAGTTGCGACAGCTCCTCGAAATTCTTTTCGACGAGATCGGCGAGCTTCAACAACAGGCCCTGCCGCTCATACGGCTTGACCTTGCTCCACGGGCCCTCGAAGGCGCGGCGGGCTGCCGCCACGGCGCGGTTGATGTCCTCGGCGTCGCCTTCGGCAACCGTTGCCAGCAGCTCGCCGGTCGCCGGGTTATGGGTCTCGAACCGCTTGCCGGAGGCGGCGTCGATCCACTGACCGTCGATCAGCATCTGCTTGTAGGAGCCATCCGCATAGGGATGACGCGTGATCGGAATCGCCTGGGTGACAGCCATGTTTGCACTCCCTTGAAGTCAGTTGGAATTCTCGTACGTTATATTTTTGCAGATATACCGTTGGCATGAAACATAATGCAGCCGATCGATCGGGGAAAGCGGCCGGCGCGAAGATCTCCCATGCCCGTTCGATCATGCTAGTCTGGGACGCGTGAGCCTGCGAATACATACCCCCTATCTGGCCGGAGAATGACGATGCCCCATCCCGCGATGTCGCCCAATCAGGTTGCCGTGATCACCGGAGGCGCTTCCGGTATCGGGCTCGCCGCCGCGATGCGGTTCGCCGGCCTCGGCATGAAGGTATGCATCGCCGATATCGGCGCGGACCGGCTGGCTGAAGCCGCCGCAAAACTTGCTGGCGTCGCCAAGGGCGGCGCGGCCGACATCATGACCGCAACCGTCGACGTCAGCCGCTTCGACGACCTCGCGAGCCTGGAGGCTGCCGTTCAAAAGCGGTTCGGCGGTACCGACATCCTGATGAACAATGCCGGCATCGGCCCCGACAGCAACAGTTTCGGCCCGCTGGAGAACTGGCAGCGCATCCTCTCGGTGAACCTGTGGGGCGTCATTCACGGCACGCAGGCGTTCGTGCCGCACATGGTCGAACGCGGCCGGCCCGGCCTCGTGATCAACACCGGCTCCAAGCAGGGCATCACGACGCCTCCCGGCAATCCCGCCTACAACGTCTCGAAGGCCGGCGTGAAGGCGCAGACCGAGGCGCTACAGCACGAATTGCGGAACCTGCCGGGCTGCCGGATCAGCGCGCATCTGATGATCCCCGGCCACGTCTTCACGGGATTGACCGCGCGCGGCCGCACCGAGAAGCCGCCGGGCGCCTGGACACCGGAACAGACGATCGACTTCATGATCGAGCGGATCGAGGCCGGCGATTTCTACATTCTATGCCCCGACAACGACGTGCCGCGCCGGCTCGACGAGCGGCGCATGCTGTGGGCGATCGGCGACGTCGTCGAGAACCGCCCCGCGCTGTCGCGCTGGCACCCGGATCATGCGGAGGCGTTCGCGAAGTTTGTGAAGGGGCAGTGAGTGTCCCCCTCTCTCCTTGTGAGAGAGGGCGGATCAATCGAGCTGACAACGCGATTGAGACGGATGAGGGGCTCTCTTCGCGGAGACAGAGCCCTCATCCGGCGCGGATTGCATCCGCGCGCTGTCCGCTGCTGGCCGTATCGTCGCCAACGTGCAGCGCCAACATCTCGACCCGCGCACCGGACACAACGCGTCGGCAAGTAGGACTGACCGCCGGGCGGTCCCTCGCAGCTAACCCTAGACTATTGTCGGCCATAGCGTTTCACACGCACTGCGGGTATAAACGCAACCGAGCATCTTTTAAGGGGATTTAGCTGATCATGGCGCGGCGCAAAAAGGATGCGTTACCCCACATCGTTCTTAACATTGAAACCGATCGGCCAATTGAACTAGGCGATTTTGTCTCCGCATTTTCCTCCATCGCAAGCCAGTACGAGAAGTTTGTGCGGGCGGACTATCCGGAGCTGTCCGGCGACGCCAAAATCTACGTGCGCGAGGTTCGCGCTGGCTCTATCGAGGCCGACCTAATCCCATGGGCGATGCAGGGATTGAGCGCCGTCGTCAATGTAATCGAGCAAATCCAAATCGTTGAAAAATTCGTGCGCCACTATGGCTCGGTGCTCGGCAAATACCTCGGTGGCTCGAAAGAGCCTGATGCCACGCGCTCGGACCTCAAAGACTTCATGGGGTCAGTCGTCGCCATCGCCAACGACCCGAACGGGCACGCCAAGTTGCAGGCGGTCGTGTTCGAGGACGGCAAGAAGAAGGTTAGAGCTGCATTGTCGTTCGACACCTCGCAGGCGCGAGAGGCGCAACGGCAGATCGAGGACCAAAAGCTGCTGCTAGAGTCGTCTTCGACAAGCGCGGATCATCAGCGTGTGCTGATGACTTTCAAACAGTCCAACGTCAAAGACACGGTGATGGGCAAGCGAACCGGCGAGCGCGTCACAATCGAAGATATCTCGCCACGGGATTTACCGCTGATCTATGCGTCGGAGTTGGCCGAACAGCGGATCAAGCACGAGGTTCGCGAGGCCGACGACAACGTCTATAAGAAGGGCTTTATCGTTGACGTGAACGTCCAGTTGTCCGGGGGTCGGCCTGCCGGTTACCGCGTCACCAATCTGCATCAGGTCATCGACCTGCCGGACGAGTGACGGGGCGATGATCCTCACCAGAAACGATCTCAAGAAGGAGGTTGTCGGCGCTGTCGGCCAGGGAGCGCTGATCGCCGCGCTATTTTGGTTTCGCAGCGAGTTCGAGCCCCACATCGGTCAGACAGCGACAAGCTGGGCGCTCAACATCCTGTTGTTGCTCTACCTGCTCTCGCTGATCCGCGTCTTTGGCGGCTGGTGGGACATTGTCAGTTGGGAGCGCAGTGAGCGCAAACTGAAGCAAGAGGACGAAAGGGAATTGGCCGCGTTGGAAAGCGCGCGAGAGCACGAGCGGGCCGAATACGATGCATTCCTCAGATGGGCGAAGCTGAACCCGAGGACCGTTGATCGTCTCTTGGCCATTGTCGAGCACGAGCAGATTGACGACTCCGAGCACTTAAGCTGGCTGAGGGAGCGCCGGGAGACGGAAGGCCCCAATGCTTTGATGGACCTTCCTCGTCTGTTCGAATGGCTCAAGGCGCGTCGCGAACTACAGAAGTTCGGCATCGAGCCGCCCTTGCCGCCGCATTAAACAACAGGGACGTGCCGGACCCGCTACAAGGAACGCAGGACGGTCGCAAATTCCGGTTATCCCTGCGTCTTCTCCCACAAGGGGAGAAGAAGGCGTCGTGCCGTCACGCCTACAGCGTTACCTGCTTGTCGCCGCATTGCTTGCAGACGTATTTGACGCGGGTGGCGCCCTTCTCGGCCTGGACGCGGTTGGGCGCGCCGCATTTGCCGCAGACCGCCTCGATCCTGGTCTGGCCCTGCTTTACGACGAGCGCCTTTTTTTCCATTGTCTCGCGGATCAGCCGCTCGGCCTCCTCGCGCATCGCTTGCTTCGACATCGGCCCTGCCTGTGACATTCGCTACCGGCGCGGTGTTATCACAGCCGCAACGCGTTTCGTAGATCGGGTGTGAAAAATTGCGCGGCTAAATTTCACGCAGCCTCGCGGGCCGACGCCAGCAGGCGACGCACCAGCGCCAGCGCGGTTTCGGTGGCGGGATCGGCCGATATGACCGGAACGGCCAGCACCAGCAGGTCGATCGGATCGTGCGACAGCACGATCACATGGGTGGCCTGGTTCGCCTTCATCAGCGACACCAGGCGCTCGACGGCGGGATCGGCTGCAACAATCCCCCATGGCGCATCGGGGCGGCGCAACACCCGCCGCGTCGACAGGAAGTCGCGCAGCAGCGCGGGATCGTAGGCCAGGAGTTCACCCTCTCGATAGCGCCGCGCGCTCTCGAAGATCGGATGACGCGCAAGTTCCGCGATCAGCGCATCGCGGGTTTGCGCCGGCGACGTCGCCACGGAGTTGAGCACACCCGGCACCTGCGACTCAAAGTGGGCGCGTAGCGCGTCCACCATCAGGCCGATGGCGAGAACGCCTGATATCGCAATGGCGCAGAATCGCATGACCTGCGCCGCATCGACGTCGGTTGTGACGAAGGCGGCGGCGATACCCAGCAGCGCCGAACTGGCGAGGCGCAACACCGTCAACAGCAGCGCCTGGCGCTGGGTCTCGGCGCCGCGCTCCGCGATCAGGATCGCGGTCACGACGAGCAGCGCGCCGAGCGCCCCGAGCCTGACCGGGATATCCGGCATCAGCACCCTGAAATCGGTCAGGATGAAGGGAATGACGAGGATGGCGCCGACGGCGAGGCGCGCGATGCCGCGGTTCTCCGACGCCATCAGCGTGGCCGGGTCACGCGTCGCCAGCAGCCTGGCGCAGATGGCAAAGCCGCCGAGCTGGAACAAAGCGAGCAGGATGGCGGCGGGTGTCACAATGGGTTTGATTCCAGCCGCGCCGGCAAGGCCGATCACGATGCCGCCGGCGAGAATGGCGATCTTGGCGGCGCGCGGGGCGTGCCGCCGCAGGATGCCTTCGGTAACGATCAGGGCGCCGAACGGAATCAGCGCCGCTGGAATGGCCGACAGATTGTTGAGCAGTTCGCTGCCGCTCCACCACGCCATGCCGCGCACCAGGAACAGCAGCGCGATAATGCCGAGCGCGATCAGAAGACGCCGGGTCAGCGGGCCCCTGGGATCGCGCCGGTGCAGCGTCAGCATGGCGACCGTGAGCCCGATCGCGCCGCAGAGATTGACGATGGAATCGGCGATCATGCCCGGCGTCATTTGCCGCTCCCGTTTCCGGGCGTCCGCGGCCGCAAGCTGCCGAACGGGCGCGTATCGTCGAACCAGTGAAACACCGGCAGGATCAGCCGCTGCAACGCCAGCACGGCGGAGGCCGCAAGCAGCGCCGGCAGCGAGCCGGCCGGCACGTCGCGCTGGATGTAGCGGCGGGCGCCGGCGAGATCGATGCGGCCGAGTTGCAGGACGTCGTCGCCCCTGTCGTAATCGAGCTCGCGCGCGCACCAGGCGTTATAGTGCTCCTCGCGATGTCTTGGCGCGACGTCGAAGGATTTCTTCAGCGCGTCAGAGCCGCCGGTATAGGCATCGGTGATGACGAAGCGCTCCTCGTCGAAGCCGGCCTCGCCGCCGACGCCGAACACCGCGCGATGTTCGCGCATGATCCCCCGCGCCAGTTGCAGATGCGCAAAGCTTCGGCGTGCCGTGGCGTCCGGCGATGGGAAGACGTCCGAGAAGGTGTCGCAGACCATGCCGAACACGGCCGGCACCTGCGTGACATTCGAAATCCATTTCGGGCGCAGGCCGTCGCGCGCGAACAGCACCAGCGTGGTCAGGCCGTACAGCACCCAGGACAGCCCCTGCCCCTGCGCGTCGGGATCCACCATCACCAGACCGAGATGGGTGACCTCTTCCACCTCGCCATCAAGCTCGACCGACATCACCGACAGCGCATTGAACGCGATCGGCCGTCCGGTCGCCTCCTCCAAGACCAGCGTGACGATGGCGCGCGACAGCCGCTCGCGCTCGCCGGAAAAGATGCCGTAGGTGAGGTCGCCGGCCGGCAGCGTCTTGCCGGCCACGGTGCGCAATTGAACGACCAGTCGGTCGAGATCGTCCTGCGCAAGCGACAATCCCGGACTTTCGACGATCCGCGTGATCAATCCCGTGTGGGTGCGCAAGGTGAGATCGATGGCCGGCTGGCGAAATGCCTTCAGCCAGAAGGCGGCATAGCTGGTGAGGCGGCCGGCCGCGGAGCGAACCTGCCGCAGGCCGTGACGGATCGCCGAGTTGCCGTTCGTGAAGGACGCCATGCCACCTGCCCGTAACAGGACGGGATTGGTGCGCCGGGCCCGCTTAACGGGCCGTGAGCGCGACATGTTGGGATTTGCGGCAGGGTAAACGATGTATTGGCAGGGTCAAACCGGCCGCAGCACAGGCAAACGGCGAATGCCAGAACATTCGCCGTCCGCCTTCGCCAGCACCGCATCACAGGCTACGCGGCTTTGGAAATCCGGCAGCCTCAGGCCGCGGTCTTGGAAACTTCCATCAACAGCCGTTCGGCCTTGGCGTCCTCGATGCGGTTCACCAGCCGGCTGCTCTCATGCACGTCGCGCACGGTCTTGGTCAGGGTGACGCAGGACTGAATGAGCATCACGATGCCCATGGCGAGGTAGCCCTTGATCCAGAGATCGACCGGCAGGAAGTAGACGCCGAGAGCGACAAGGAAGGCCGAGGCTCCGAACGAGGCGTAGGTGAAGGTGACCCAGGCGTTGCTGTGATGCGGGACAGTCTGATTCATGGCGCGATCCTGCTGGTGATGAAATTCGATGAAGGCTCCTTCGGACGTGACGTCTTGCTTCCGGGTACCGCCAACACGTCCGCAAGGGATTTCTGCGCCCGCGCCAGTTAATGGGCGATGACTCCAGCACTTTCAGGTTGTGGCAGGGTAAACGATACATTGAGCGGCGGCATCAAATGAATCATGACAGGAACGGTGCGCCGCCGGCCTATCACGCGCCGGCCGGCTCAAGGCCATGTCGCGGCCCGCCGCTATAGTCGTTCGACAACAACGAAGACGCGGCCATGAGAATGGCGCCGCAGATCGCCAGCGGCATCATGATCGACGACGGAAACAGGGTGCTGAACACGGCGAGAACCTCCGCCGCAGTCACCGTCGCTCCGACCAGCGCGGTCAGGCACATGCGCAGAGAGACCGGAAGGGCGCGGCCGAGAAATTCATCCGTGATCCAGCCGACCACTGACATCGGCAAGGCGAAGATGGATAGAACCAAGGCCACGAGCGCTGCGAAGTCGAGATATCTCGCCCCCACTATCGCGGCGCCCATGAGCAAGACCGTGAAGAACACCGCCACCGGCGCCAGCACCAGGAATACGAACGCTCGCTTCATCGAAATCATCCTTTGCCATGTGTCGGTTGCTTCCCGGTTACGGACGACGGGTGCTGAGACATCCGCCGCCCGTCCTTGCCGGCACCGCGCCACAGGCAACGCGGCCCCTGCAATCAACCGGCTCTTGAAATCAGGCGGCCTTGTGCACTTCCATCAGCAACCGCTCGGCCTTGGCGTCCTCGATGCGGTTCACCAGTTTGCCGCTCTCGTGCATGTCGCGCACGGTCTTGGTCAGGGTGACGCAGGACTGCACCAGCATCACGATGCCCATGGCGAGGTAGCCCTTGACCCAGAGATCGAGCGGCAGGAAGAACACGCCGACGGCGACCATGAAGGCCGAGGCCGAGAACGAAGCGTAGGTGAAGGTAACCCAGGCACCACTATGGGGGTTGGACGTTCTGGTTCATGACAATCTCCTGTTGAGTTGGGTTGATCGATCGAGTTCAGTTTCAGGCGGCTTGCGTGCGCTTGGCATTCAGCCGCGCGAGCACGTCATCAGCGGTCGATTTCATGCGAGGGCCAAAGCCCTGTTCGGCGAGCTTTTCGGCGGTCGCCAGCGGGCCGCTGGCGGCATCGAGTTCGATCAGGGCATCGGCCGCGGCCTGGGCCTCGACCTGCCGCTCGCGCAGCCGCTTCAACGTGTTCTCCGCTTCCGGCAGCGTGGATTCGTAGGGGCGCGCCGCCTCGATGCCGCCACGGCGCAGCGCACGAACCGCCTCGGCTGCGCGCGCGATCCGGCGACCGCGATCGAGTTCGGTGATCCGTGCCTCGGCATTGGCGACCTGGCGCTTCATGCGGGTGATCTCGGTCGCGAACAGCGTCCGCGCGGTCATCGCGGCGTCGCGGTCGGCTTCGAGATTGGCAATCGCCTGCGCCGCCTCGCGGGCGAGGTCTTCCCGGCCGCCGTCGAGCGCCGCGGTGGCGCGGACTTCGAGGTCGGCGATGCGGGCGTTGGTGGCCTCGAGGCGGCGGCCCTCCTGCTGGTCGCCGGCGATCGCCAGCGCCAGCGAGCGCTTGGAGCGGTCCACCGCCGCGGCGGCATCGCGCATCTGCTGGTCGAGAATGAGCAGCGCCGCGCGGTCTTCCAGTTCTTCACCCGCGATAGCCACGCTGCCCCGGAAAAGCGTCAAAACAGTTTTGAACATTTTCAGCTCCCTGTGTTATGAGCACTGCTCATGAGATGGTTTGTAGCAACGGAATGAGCGTTGCTCAAGAATTATTTTGAGCGTCGCTCAAGATTGGGTAATGATGTCTAAAGCATTGGAGAGACGGGCCAAAAACCGGGAATCGCTGATCGCGGCGGGGGAGCGACGGATTGCCGCAGGAGGGCTGGCCGGCCTGAAAACCCGCGATCTGGCGCGCGATATCGGCGTCGCCAACGGCGCGGTCTACAACCTCGTCGAGGATGTCGACGAACTGATCCTGCGGGTGGGCTCGCACACGCTGGCGCGGCTCGATGCCGCCCTGACATCAGCCGAGGCCGATGGCCCCGCCTCCCCGCGCGAGACGCTGGTGCGCATCGCCGTCGCCTATTGCGATTTCGCCGCCGAGAATATCGAGCTGTGGCGCGCGCTGTTCGAGCACCGCATGGCGCCGGGCAAGCCGGTGCCGGAATGGGCTGTCAGCGAGCAGATGAATCTGTTCCGCCACATCTACCGTCCGCTTGCAGAACTGTTTCCGAAGCGGACGCCGGATGAACTCGGCGTAACCGCGCGCAGTCTTTTTTCGGCCGTTCACGGCATGGTGCTGCTCGGGCTCGAGCAGAAGCTGATCGCGGTGCCGCTCGAAGCGCTGCGCGCGGAGATCGCCGCGATCGTGCGCGCGATGGTCGATGGGCTGACGGCGAACGCTGCCTGATATCGGCGTCACACGGTCAGGACCGTCGACCCCGTGGTCTTGCGCGCGGCGAGGTCGGCGTGCGCCTTCGCCGCGTCCTTCAACGGATAGCTCTGGTGCACCTCGATCCTGACCGCGCCTGATTTCACCACATCGAACAGTTCGTTCGCCATCGCGACGAGGTTGTCGCGTTTGGCGGCATAGGTGTTGAGCGTCGGGCGGGTGACGAACAGCGATCCCTTCTGCGCCAGCAGGCCGAGGTTGAGCGGTTCGACGCCGCCGGAAGATTGCCCGAACAGCGCGGCGACGCCCGTCGGCGCCAGGCAGTCCAGCGATTTCAGGAACGTATCCTTGCCGACGGAATCGTACACGACCGGCACTTTTTTGCCGCCGGTGATCTCGTCGACGCGTTTGACGAAATCCTCGCGCGTATAGACGATGGTGTGGGCGCAGCCGTGCGCCTTGGCGAGCTTTGCCTTTTCGTCGCTGCCGACGGTTCCGATGACGGTCGCGCCGAGATGCTTCGCCCACTGGCCGAGGATGAGGCCGACGCCGCCCGCCGCGGCGTGCAGCAGGATCGTGTCTCCCGCCTTGACCCGGTAGACCTGACGGATCAGGTACTGCGTCGTCAGGCCTTTCAGCATCATCGCCGCCGCCGTCTTGTCGTCGATGCCGTCGGGCAGCTTGAGCAGGCGATCAGCCGGGATCAGCCGCGCTTCCGAATAGGCGCCGATCGGCGCATTGCCATAGGCAATGCGGTCACCCGGCTTGAGATCGGTAACGCCTGCTCCGACCTCCTCGACCACGCCGGCCGCCTCGCCGCCGAGGCCGCTCGGCAATTGGGCCGGATAGACGCCGGAGCGATTATAGATATCGACGAAGTTCAGTCCGACCGCGGTGTGGCGGATGCGCGCCTCGCCCGGACCGGGCTTTCCGACCGCGACTTCCTCCCAGACCAGAACCTCGGGACCGCCGGTTTTGTGAAAGCGAATGGCGTGCGTCATGGCATTGCTCCTTTGCGTGGGATGGTGGGAGGCTTCGTGGACGCCTCAGGTCTCGATGATGACGTAACTGTCCTCGACATGGACCTGAAACGTCTCGGCGACGTATGGCCCCTTCTGCAGTTCCTCGCCGCTTTCGACCGCGACCGGATAGGAGCGCACCTTGACGCGCTTCGGGTCGAACCAGGACTGGCCGTTGCGCATGTCGAACTCCCAGCCGTGCCAGGGGCAGCGCAGCAGTTCGCCGACGCGCGAGCGCTCGTAGACCCCGGGCTCCGGCGAGGTCAGCCGCGCCACGCAGGCGGCCTTTTCCAGCGGCGCGCCTTCATGCGGGCAGCGGTTGAGCAGCGCGAAGAATTCGCCGTTGACGTGGAACACGACGATGTCGCGGCCCTCGACGCCGAACACCTTGTTGCCGCCGGGCGGGATATCCGACGTGCGGGCGACGATATGACGGGTCATGCGGCTACCGCCTCGCTGTTCGCGCTCGGCGCCGCAACTAGCGCCACCAATTGTTCGCCGCCGCGACCGTCTGGAAATGCACGGCGATGACATGCGACGAGGCGATGAGCTGCGCGGTGTCGTGATCATAGGCAGTGCGCAGGCTCGATCTGACCTCGTCGGAAGGCTGGATCAGCTTGACGCCCATGCGCGACAGCTTGACCGCGAGTTCGAAGCCCGCCTGCGGTGTGTCGGTTTTCAACGAAGCAAGCCAAACGTCGCTCATGATTTCTCTCCTCGATATCCGTACACCTGCATCTTGCTGACGATTCCCTGACAACCGGGGCTAAAACCCGTACACCCCGCGCGCGTTGTCGTTGAAGATCTTGCGGCGCTCGGCCTCCGTCAGCGGCGTCTTGAAGGCGTAGCGCGGATCGTCGAAATCCCAGTGCGGGTAGTCCGACGAGAACAGCAGGCGATCGACGCCGACCCATTCGATCAGCGAACGCAGATGCTTGCCCTCGTCGGGCTCGTCGATCGGCTGCGTCGTGAACCAGAAATGCTGCTTCACATATTCGGAGGGCCGGCGCTTGAGATGCGGCACCTCGCTGCGGAAGGCGTCGAAATGGCGGTCCATCCGCCAGGTGGTCGACGGAATCCAGCCGAAGCCGCCTTCGATGAAGACGATCTTCAGGTTCGGGAATCTCTCGGGCACGCCTTCGAGCACGAGGCTCGTGAGTTGCGCCGCCATGGTGTGCGCGTTCGACTGGTGCTCCTCGACATAATAGGACGGCCAGCCGCCGCCGGTCGGCGCATGCCCGCCGTAACCGCCGACATGGATGCCGAGCGGCAGGCCGAGCTCCTGCGCGCGGGCATAGATCGGCCAGTAGCGGCGGCGGCCGAGCGGCTCGTTGGCGCGCGGGCAGACGTTGATCTGCACGTAGCGGCCGATCCTGGCGCAGCGCTCGATCTCGGCGATCGCCAATTCCGTGTCGTCCTGTCCGGCGAGGATCGAGGCCTTCAGCCGCGGGTCGCGGTCGGACCAGAACGCGAGCTGCCAGTCGTTGATGGCGCGCTGGACCGCGGCGCCGAATTCGAGGTTCTGCTGCGAGAAGATGAAGAGGTCGAGCACCTGCAGGATGCCGTATTCGATGTCGAGCGGATCGAGGTGCTGCTTGCGCATGAAATCGAGATCGGAGCCCGGAGGCCCGCCGGTCGGCGGCCAGGCATCGCGCCGCGCGATCAGCGGCGAGGAGCGCGGATACGGCGTGGTGCCGATATAGGGCGTGCGCAGATGGCTGCCATAGGTGCGCAAATGCTCTTGCCAGCGCTTCGGCATGAACTGTTCGACATCGGCATGCGCGTGAATGCTCGGATGCACGTCGCAATCGATGATGCGCAGCCGGCTTTTCGCGGCGGCTTCCTCGGCAAGGATGGGGCGGTCGATGACGTCACTCATGCGATCCTCCTTCGATTTCCAGAACTCATGCGGCGAGCTTCAGCCGCGGAAAGGTTTCAAGCGGGTTGTCGACGCACATCCGCGAGACGATGGCGGCAGGCAGGTGCGGCGGCATCGGATCGTCGCCATCGAACTGCCAGTGCGGATAATCAGATGCAAACAGGAACATCCTGTCGGAGCCGATCTGCTCGATGACGTCGGCAATCCCTGCGGCATCCGGCGGGCCATCAAACGGCTGCATGGTGACGCGGACGTGGTCGCGGATGATCGCGGCCGGCTCGCGCTCGACCCAGGGCACCTCGACGCGCACGCCGCGCCAGGTCTTGTTGGCGCGCCACATGAAGGCCGGCAGCCAGCTCACGCCGGATTCCATCAGCACGACCTTGAGATCGGGGAATTTGCCGAACACGCCCTCATAGACCAGGCTCAGGAGCTGGGCCTGAAACGCCTGCGCTTCGGCGAGATAGTATTCGTAGCGATAGGACGGCCAGCCGATCGAGCTCGGCGCGGCGCGGTAGGCGCTGCCGGCGTGGATCGCGACCGGCAGCTTGTGCTTCGCGGCGGCCTGCCAGACCGGCCAGTAGTGCCGCCGTCCGAGCAGCGTCTCGCCCTGCGCCAGCACCAGCACGGAGACGAAGCGGTTGTCGGCGGCGCGGCGCTCGATTTCTTCGACAGCGAGATCCGGCGCCTGCATCGGCACGACGATCGAGGCGCTGAGCCGCGGATCTTTTGACAGCCATTCGGCTGCAATCCAGTCGTTGATCGCCTTGCAGAAGTCCGCCGCCATGTAGCAATCGAACACCGCCTGCCCGCCATAGATAACGTTGCAGATCGCGTGACTCGACCCGAGCTGGTCGAACGCGCCGCGCTGCACCATCTTGAGGTCGCTGCCCGGCTTGCCGCTCGCCGGCCGCCAGTCGGCGCGGCCGGTAAACGGCATGTTGGGCGGATAGGAATTGAGATCGAGGCCGTCGATCGCGCGGCTGACGACCTGCTCCTTCCAGTGATCGCTGAGATAGGGCAACAGCGTGGTGCGGGTGCCGCCCACGGCCGGATGAATGTCGCAATCGATCCGCGTGGCCGCCATGGAGGTTCCTCGGACTACCGTTTTCGTGGCGGTCTTGCTGCCGCGCCGGCAACTGTGCCGCCGATATGGTGGCGGCGCAAGCGCTTTACTGACGGGCCGCCCTGCCCTGGATGCACGGTGCACGTCCCTTCTCGGAAGAAGAGAAATTGAAAGTCCATCAAGGCCAGAAGCGGAATGGACTAAGGCTGCCGTTTCTTGATGTGCGGCAGACGATCTTCAAGGGGGACCACGCCGCCATCGATGATGAAAAACTCGGCATCCGCGGCGCCGTCCCTATGCTGCTTTGCCTTTTGATATGCCGGACTTTCGTACCAGGCCTTGGCTGCCGCCACATCGGGAAACTCGATCAGCACGACACCTTCAAGCCGCCCCACCGACTCAAGTGGCGTGAGCGGGGTGTAGACGGACAGGAACTTTGCGCCGCGGCCCTCAAAGGTTGGGCCCGCTGCCTTCCAATAGTCCTCGAGTTTTTGTCGATCATGTACGCCCCTGTTCAGGGCAATCATGTAAGCAGGCATTGTTCGCTCCCACGGGTGTGTTTCCAAACCATGCAAGTCCTGGGCTTGACGACCATGCCGCCGGTCGAGGTCCGGTCAGTGGGTATCGCGGACTGGATTTGCTCACGTTGAGTTCTTCGCAGTCTGACCCATTTCAGACCTATCAGCCACTCCGAAGAACCGCTAAATTTCACCGGGTGAACGATGCGACAAGGGGGTAGGCGCCATGAAAATCGACGGGCGTTGTCACTGCGGATACATCACCTTCGAAGCCGAGATCGAGCCGGACAAGACCCTGCTCTGCAATTGCACTGACTGCCAGACGTTCTCCGGCTCCGCGTTCCGCGTGCACGCCTTCACGCGGGAAAACGCTTTCAGGTTGCTCTCGGGCGAACCTAAAATCTACGTCAAGACCGCCGAAAGCGGAAACGAGAGGCCACAGGCGTTTTGCCCCGAATGCGGCACGCATATCTACGCGGCCGCGGCCGGAGCAGGCCCCAAGGTTTACGCCATCCGCATAGGCTCCATTCGTCAACGCGACCAGATCGTCCCCCATACACAGTGGTGGTCTCGCTCCGCTCAGCCATGGGTCACGCACGTCGGGTCGATCCGAAAGTTCGAAAAGCAGCCTTAGATCGATCAAAGCGGCAAGATACCGCTTACTCGATAACCGACGCCGGAGGCAGAGCCTGCTATTCGCCCATCGCGGCGGTTTCGCAATGTCCGCAATCTTTCCGCTCACGAGCGTCAGGCTGACAAAGGGGAGAAGCAAGAACGACCCCGATTGACAGGCCAGGCCATCCGCACCCAAATGTCTGCGATGGGGCGTCGTACGGGGAATGAAATGCACTTGAAATCCGGCAGACTTGCGGTTCTTGCCATCTCGCTGCTCGCATGGAGTGCAACGGGTGCATCGGCGGCTTCCGCAACGGCCAACGGACAGGCCGCGCTGGCACTTGCCGGCATCGTGGCGCTCTATTCGCCGCTAGTGACCTCGGACGAGCGCGAAGCCGTCTCGGCGTTCTTCGTCGGACAAAGCGGCGTGCGCTACGCCAGGAAGATTGCGGTCACCGCCGACAGGATCGTCTGCCGGGTCAGCAATGTCGACATCACCGCCCGCTCCTGCGAGCTGACCTTTAAGGGCGCCAAGCAGACCATCAGCGGACGGCGCGCGAACGAGATCTTTGCCACGCAAGCCATGGCCGGCATTCCCGCCGACGGCGCCGCCGGCTCAGTGTCCGAAAGCCTGTCGAAGCTCAACTGCACGATCGATCCGGCCGAGATCAAGCAAAAGGCCGGCGGCGGCGCTGAATGTTCGTTCGAGACCGGGAATTGAGGGAGCGCTGAGCTACTTCATTGCAACGTAGCCCCTCTTCCTTCTCCTCTTGAGGGAGAAGGTGGCGACCAGGCATGCCTGTCGGTGCACAGCGCTGTCGAGTAACCGCCACCACAGATGCCTTGGAGACGGCTACTCGCAGAAGCATCACTTTAGTTTGTACGTCCCGACCTGATGATTGCAGCCCTGAAACATTCCCTCTTTGATGACCGGGAACGGCCCGAGCAGCTCGACCGTGCCTGTTGTGACCATCCCTTCGTATTTTCCAGTTCCTGCAACGTTCGTCCTCGTTACTTTTCCATCGGCAGTCGAAAAAGATGTAAGTCGCTTTTCGCCGTCCGGATCGATTGACTCACATACGTTGGACCCCGTGATCTTCCCATCAAGCGAGGCATTCATCCCTACGCAGCGAAAAGTACTCTTATCAAATATGCCTCCGGGAGGATTGCTGCGGTTAGTACCCGTCATTTCATAACTGTTTGCCGTGTGGGTCTTGGAGAACGTGATCACGCTGCTAACGCCGGACCAGCAGGAATTGAAGTCGAAGTTGCCTTCCTTTGGCAGTTCGGCTGCAAATGCAGAAACTGGAGAAGCAACGATGAGCAAGGCTAATGCATACCTCTGCATGGCATTCCCCTCCTGAGATCGTTTTAAATGTCTGCCCCCGTTTGCCAGCCTATTTCGCATCCGAGCCACCACTTTGATCTAGATCATCCGGATCCCGTGTGAGAAGGGAGTAGCCGCGCGATTGACAGGCCGCTCGATCCCCATCCAAATGCCTGCGTTGAAACGAGAATGAGGCGCAACGCGTGACGGGCGGCGAACAGGAAACCTACCAATGCGACGTGCTGGTGGTCGGATCGGGATGCGGCGGCCTGTCGGCCGCGGTCACCGCCGGGCACCACGGCCTCGATGTTCTCGTCGCCGAGAAAGAGCCGCGCTTCGGCGGCACCACCGCACGCTCCGGCGGCTGGCTGTGGATTCCCGGCACCTCGCTGGCGAAGGCGTGGGGCATCGAGGAAAGCCCCGAACAGGCAAAGACCTATCTGCGGCACGAAGCCGGCAACAGTTTCGACGCCGCGCGCGTCGACGCGTTCCTGAGCGAGGGACCGAAAGCGGTCGACTTCTTCACCAGCAAGACGGCGGTGCGCTTCGACATGCCGCTGACGTTTCCGGATTATCATGCCGAAGCGCCCGGCGGCGCGCAGGGCGGCCGCTCGATGGTGACGCGCCCGTTCGACGGCCGTGAACTCGGCAGCCACGTCAAGGATATCGGCAGCGCCCTGCCCGAACTCACGGTGTTCGGCATGATGCTGGGCTCCGGCAAGGACATCGTCCATTTCATGCGCGCGACCAGATCGCTGACGTCGGCGATCTATGTCGCAAAGCGCCTGTCGAAGCATGCGATGGACGTCTTGCGCCACGGCCGCGGCATGACGCTGACCAACGGCAATGCGCTGGCCGGACGTCTGGCGAAATCCGCGTTCGACCTGAACATTCCGCTGTGGCTGTCGTCACCCGTGCATGAACTGATCGTCGAGGACGGCGCGGTGCGCGGCGCGGTCATCGAACGCCAGGGCAGGCTGATCCGCGTCGATACCAGGCGCGGCGTCGTGCTCGCCTGCGGCGGCTTTCCGCACGATATCGCACGGCGCAAGGCGATGTTCCCGCACGCGCCCAGCGGCGCCGAGCACTTCTCACCCGGCCCCGTCGGCAACACCGGTGACGGCCTGCGTCTGGCGGAAGCCGCCGGCGGCGGCGTCGAGGATACGCTGCCGCATGCCGCGGCCTGGGTGCCGGTCTCGATCACCGAGCGCAAGGACGGCTCCAAGGGCGTGATGCCGCATTTCATCGACCGCGCCAAACCCGGCGTCATCGCGGTGCTGCGCGACGGCAGGCGCTTTGCCAATGAAGGCAATTCCTACCACGATTTCGTGCAAGCGATGGTGAAGGCGGCAAAGCCGGGCGAAGAGGTCACGGCGTTCCTGGTCTGCGACCACCGCGCGCTCCGGAGATATGGCCTCGGATGCGTGCCGCCGTTTCCGATGCCGCTGCGCCATCATCTCGCCACCGGCTATCTCAAGCGCGGCACCACGCTTGCCGAACTCGCCGACCGCACCGGCGTCGATCCACAAGGGCTCGCGGCGACGGTCGAGGAGTTCAACGCGTCAGCCGCGGAAGGACGCGATCCCGCCTTCGGCAAGGGATCGCGCGCCTACAACCGCTATCAGGGCGATGCGCTGCACGGCCCGAACCCCTGCATCGCGTCAATCAAGGACGGACCGTTCTATGCGATCAAGCTGGTGGTCGGCGATCTCGGCACCTACGCCGGCATCAAGACCGATGAACATGCGCGTGCGCTGGATGAACACGGCCAGCCAATCCCGGGCCTCTATGCCGCCGGCAACGACATGGCGAGCATCATGGGCGGCAACTATCCCGGCGCCGGCATCACGCTGGGGCCGGCGCTGACGTTCGGCTACATCGCGGGGAAACATCTCGCTGCAGGTGCTTCCGAGGCTCACGCGATGAACGGCCCGATCGGCGGGAG
This sequence comes from Bradyrhizobium sp., assembly GCF_036735945.1. Taxonomy (GTDB): domain Bacteria; phylum Pseudomonadota; class Alphaproteobacteria; order Rhizobiales; family Xanthobacteraceae; genus Bradyrhizobium. Next base: position 37,466 of record NZ_DAINNI010000031.1, read on the forward strand.
CCGACGAGAACGACACGACGAGAGCTGAAGCTCCGCCAGCGGCCGAACTGCGTCATGTGACGGCAAAAATTCCGGACGAAATGTGTGAGACACCACATTGACAATCAACCCTTCATGGCGCTCAATCAAAGGAATTATTGTTTATCGATACAACCGCGTACCATTTCAGTTGGTAGTGGGGCAGGTATTCCATGCTCCTTCCGCATACACATAGCCACGCGATCTCATCCGGCATGCGACGGTGCAAGCGCGCGGGATTCCGCAACACTTTGCCACCCCTGGAGCCGGACGACGCATCCCTCGAACCGCAACGCATGACCGGCGGCGACCGCCTGCGGCGGCGTCCTTTCGATGGCGCCGGACCGCAGCAACCCGAGGGCGGACTTCGATGGTAGACGACCCCGTACACGCCATTGGCGACGAAGCGGACACGGGTGGCCCGCAGGACGGCATCGCACTCTGCCTGTCGGGCGGAGGCTACCGCGCGATGATTTTTCATATCGGCGTGCTTTGGCGCCTCTATGAAACAGGCATCCTGCAGAGGGTGGATCGCATATCGAGCGTTTCCGGCGGCTCGATCACCGCAGGCCTGCTTGCCCTCAAATGGAACAGGCTGGCGGGCAGCCAGACGGCGAACATGCAGCTCTTTCGCCAGGAATTTGTCGAACCGCTGCGGGCGCTCGGACGAACGACCATCGATGTCAAGGCCGTCATCCTGGGCCTGGTGCTGCCCGGACGCGTGAGCGACCGCGTCGTCGCAGCCTATGAGAAGTACCTGTTCGGTTCGGCGACGCTGCAGGATCTTCCGGACCAGCCGCGTTTTGTCATCAATGCGACCAGCGTGCAGTCCGGCGCATTGTGGCGCTTTTCCAAGCCGTACATGCGCGACTACCGGGTCGGCGAGGTCGTGAAACCCACCATCAGACTGTCGCAAGCCGTTGCAGCTTCCTCCGCGTTTCCGCCGGTGCTGTCTCCGGTCGAGATCGAGCTGAACGATAGCGCATTCACGCCCGGGTCAGGATCCGACCTGCAGCGGCCTCCGTTCACGACGAAAGTCATTCTCGCCGATGGCGGCGTCTACGACAATCTGGGTCTCGAAACCACGTGGAAGCGCTACCGCACCATCCTCGTAAGCGACGCCGGCGGAAAGCTGCAGCCCGAGGAAAGTCCGAAAGCCGATTGGGGCAATCATGCCTATCGCGTGCTCGATCTCGTCGATAACCAGGTGCGATCCCTGCGGAAGCGCCAGGTGATCGATTCCTTCAAACAACATACTCGTTCGGGAGCCTACTGGGGAATTCGGACCAACGTGCTCGATTACGGGCTGGCAGATGCCTTGCCTTGTCCGTTCGACGCGACCATGCGGCTCGCCGAAACGCCCACGCGCCTGCAGGCGATGGGCGATCAATTGCAGGAGCGATTGATCAATTGGGGCTATGCGGTGTGCGACGCCGCGGTCCGGAAACATCTGCAGCCTGCGCCTCCAGCGCCTGCCGGTTTTCCCTTTCCCGCGTCAAGGGTCTGAGCCATGACGGCGCACATTCCCAGACTCCTGGCCGATTACATCCTGCTTGGACCGACCGGTGACCGCCGCCAACTGCAGGACTCGCCGATCTTGGGCGACGTCTGGATTGCCTTTGCGAGCGAAACCCGGACCGCAGGAACTGTTGATTACGCCGCACAAGACGAAGACTGCGGCCACCGTCGCAAACTGGATTGATGACGAAGTCGAGCAAGATCGACAGGCGCGCAAGGAGAGTGGGCGGGAGTCCCGACAAATCGCCTATTTGCAGGGTGTCGTCGCCGCCCGGCTGTACTTTGACGAGGTGCTGCGCGTCATCGTTCCGACGACGAGTTGGTGGAGCAGCCCACGCATCAAAAGCGATATGGCGGTTTATCTGCAGGCCACAACCGGCAGTCAGCGCATCAACGCCGTTCTGGATACAGTTCAGCAAATGGCGGAAGACTGGAGCAACCCCAAGGCAGTCAGGAAATCCGAAGGACGGCTGACCGCACTCGATCGCTATGCGGCGCTCGCCGGCATTATTCTCTGGGCGGCCCAAACCACCACGATCGGACCGGATGCAAAGCCGGCAGAACTGGTCGCCGCGATCAAGGCAGGAAAAAGCGACATTGCAGCCCTGCTGACCAGGTTGTTTTCCGAGATTCTCTCTCGCCAGCAACAGGACGACGCAGACCGGCGCAAGCCGTGGACAGGATCGCTGGTCTATCAGGTCTCACTCAATCGGCGCGCCGACATGGCCGTCGCTCAATCCGTCCCTTCAGTCAAGGCGGACGCCGCCCGCCTGCTCTTCACTGTCGATTGCGCCAAGATCGCGTGGGCCGTCATCGATTCCGGGATTCAGGGCGATCACGTTTGCTTCAAGGACGCAGCCGGGAAGGAATCCAGGGTCGTTGCCAGTTTCGATTTCAGCAACTTTCGCAGGATCGTCAACCTCGACAATCTCAGGATCTTTGGCAAAAACGCCGATTCCGAAACACAAAAGACCAAGCTCAAGGAACTTCTGCCTGAAGGCCAGAAACTGAAGCAGGCCGGCGACAAGCTGATCTCATACCTCGTTGAACTGTCCCAGGACGCAAGGGCGCAACGCCCGATTCATTGGGAATTGGTCGAACCGTTCATCGAAATCAAGATCGATACACGTCCATCGGTGAGCGATCATGGCACGCACGTCGCGGGCATCATTGGCGCCAGGGCGCCTCAAAAGCGAAACAAGTCGATTCCGGAAGAAGACAGGCTCAACGGAATGTGTCCGGATATTCAACTGTACGATTTCAGGGTGCTGTCGCCAAACAGCGACGAGAAAGATACCGAGTTCGCGATCATCGCCGCCTTGCAGTACATCAGGCATTTGAACGAGCGGAACGACTATATCTCCGTTCACGGAGCAAACCTCAGTCTGTCGATCAAGCACGATGTGCGAAATTACGCCTGCGGCCGAACGCCGATTTGCGATGAGTGCGAGCATCTCGTCGAAAGTGGCGTGGTAGTGGTGGCCGCCGCCGGAAACTACGGATATCAGAGCTTTACGACGACCGATGGCGCGTTCGAAAGCTATGCGGCGTTCAGCATCACCGATCCCGGAAATGCGGACGGCGTGATCACGGTCGGATCGACGCATCGATCACTGCCGCATACCTACGGCGTCAGCTTTTTCTCGAGCCGCGGTCCGACCGGCGATGGGAGATTGAAGCCCGATCTCGTTGCACCGGGCGAGCGCATCCACGGTCCGTTCCGGGACGGCTGGGGCGATCTCGATGGCACGAGCATGGCAGCCCCGCACGTCAGCGGCGCCGCCGCGATGCTGATGGCGCGTTATCCGGAATTCATCAAGCAGCCGCGCAAGATCAAGAAGATATTGTGCGAAACCGCGACCGACCTCGGTCGCGAACGCAGTTTTCAGGGCAGCGGGCTGCTCGACGTGCTCAGGGCTTTTCAGAGTATTTGAGGAGGCTTGCCATGATCTTCAGTCTGGACGTCCGGCGGGCGCGCAAGGGCGATTGCCTGCTGCTGCACTTCGGCACCAAGCAGGAGCCCGGCCTCGTCATGATCGACGGCGGACCCAAGGCGGTCTATTCGCCGCATCTGAAACCGAGATTGATGAAGATCCGCGAGGCGCGCGAGATCAAGAAGAACGATCCGCTGCCGGTCGACGTTCTGATGATCAGTCATGTGGACGACGATCACATCCAGGGAATTCTGGATTTGACCAAGGAAGAGATCGCCAATGCGGCTGCGCACAGGCCGCTCATGCTGAATGTCTTCAGTCTGTGGCACAACAGTTTCGACGAGATCATCGGCAGTCAGCCGGCAGAATTGACGGCGAAGGTCAATGCGACGTTCAAGACCGAGGCGAGCACCGGCACGGTCGACTTGTCCGACGAAAAGGTCGGCAGCGTGGAAGAGATATTCATCGACAAGAACCCCGGAGGCAACGAGGCAGCGGACGCGGAGGTGGTCGGCAGTTCCTTGAAGGTGCTTGCCAGCATCGCACAGGGCTTTCGGCTCAGAAAGGATGCCGATCGGCTGGGTTATGGCCGCAACACGGAATTCGGCGGCGAACTCATCGTCGCGGCACAGGGCAAGGCGCCGACCACGATAGCCGACACGCTGGACGTCACTGTGATCGGTCCCATGCTTGAAGAGATTCAAGCCCTGCACAAGGATCACCAGAAATGGCTCGAGGATCTCAAGAAACAGGGCAAGACGCCCGAGGAGGCCCTCGCCGCCTATGTCGACAAATCCGTTCCCAATCTCTCGAGCATCGTCGTGCTCGTGGAGGCGGACAAGAAGCGCATGCTGCTGACCGGGGACGCGAGGGGCGACAAAATTCTGGAAGGGCTGCAATTGGCGGGCAAGCTCGGCCAGGGTGACAACACGACGATCGAGATCGATCTCCTCAAGGTGCCGCATCACGGCAGTTCCAACAACCTCGACGAGGATTTCTTCGAGCGGATCATCGCCAGGCACTATGTATTCTCGGGCGACGGCGAACACGGAAACCCCGAACGGGAAAGCCTGGAGATGCTGCTGAAGGCGCGAAAGGACGAGAATTACGCGATCCATCTGACTTATCCTTTGCCGGACATAGACCGGCTGCGCGAAGCAGACTGGAACAAGGAGCGCAACAAGCAGATCGCGCGCAGGAAGAAGAGCGGAAAGGGCGAGGTGCGCGAGGAATGGTCGCCGGAAGATCACGGTCTGGTGGCGTTTTTCGATGCCAATCCCGGCTTCAAGAAGAAATTGAGAATTGTCGACAAGGCGGAGCCGCATATCATCGATTTGGGCGATCCTCTTGCGGCGGCCTGGCCAAAGCTCGCCGAGCCGTCCCCGTGACGCACGCGCCGGCGCGGCAGCCTTCGCCTGCTTCGCTACGACACTACGGAGTGTGGCTTGCCAAGCCGAAGCTCGCGATGCACAGCCCGCCTTCGCCCGTTGGGCTACGGCGCGGCATCCTTGCGCTCGCTTCGCGAGCGAAGGATGGTGGGCACGACAGGGATCGAACCTGTGACCCCTACCATGTCAAGGTAGTGCTCTCCCGCTGAGCTACGTGCCCTGGAGTCCAACTCGGGTGGGGTCCGTATATCGGCTCCAAAGCGCCCCTGCAAGGATGCAGGCACGTAAATTTCTGGAGCGATCTTGACGGAAATGGCGGCCGAATCAGGCCGCCAGCATCTTGTTCACTTCGCTGACCAGCTCGCGCAGGTGGACCGGCTTGGCCAGCACCTTGGCGTTCTTGGGCGCCTCCGAATCGGAATTCAGGGCGACGGCGGCAAAGCCGGTGATGAACATGATCTTGATGTCGGGGTCGAGTTCCGAGGCGCGGCGCGCCAGCTCGATGCCGTCCATTTCCGGCATCACGATATCGGTCAGCAGCATCTCGAACGGCTCCTCGCGCAGCCGCTGATAGGCCGACAGGCCGTTGTCGTGGGGCGAGACCTGAAACCCGGCGTTTTCCAGCGCCTTGACGAGGAAGCGGCGCATGTCGTTGTCGTCTTCGGCGAGAAGGATCTTGTGCATGGCGGTCAGTCGTCGAGCCCGGCTTGGAGGATCATTGCGCCCACTAAGCCCGACAGAGGGTAAATTTCGGGTGAAAGGTAACGACGTCTGGCAATCGGGGGCGGCGCTATTTCCGTAGCGCCCCGTATCAGGAGGCAAACAAGGCGGCGCTTTTCGGGCGTTTGCGACGACTTCCGGGCGAACCGCGGCCTTTTTTCGCTTGGCAGAATGATTACGATTACGGACAATGCATCCTTACAAAACCTGCCCGCCGCCGGCCGAATCGATCGGATGATCGATCGCCCCGGAAGGGAAATGTGGACAAGGGACGGCGCCCGACGATGACCCAGTTTGATGGCGAGCTGTCGCCGCCGTTCGAGATCGTGGAGCCGGAGCACTGGCGGGCGCCGATCATCTTCAACTCGCCCCATTCGGGCTCGGTCTACCCGCTCGAATTTCTCAACGCATCCCGGATCGACCTCGCGGCGCTGCGCCGCTCCGAGGATTCGTTCATGGACGAACTGATCGCCGATCTGAGCGCGCAGGGCTTCCCGACCGTCCGGGTCAATTTCCCCCGCTCCTATGTCGACGTGAACCGGGAGCCCTATGAACTCGATCCGCGCATGTTCACCGGGCGCCTGCCGAGCTTTGCCAATACCCGCTCGATGCGGGTGGCCGGCGGCCTCGGCACCATCCCGCGGGTGGTCGGCGACGGCCAGGAGATCTATCGCGAGCGGCTTTCGGTCGACGAGGCGCTGGGACGGATCGAGGCGCTCTACAAGCCCTATCACCGCGCGCTGCGACGGCTGATCAACAAGGCCCATCAGGCCTTCGGCACCGTGATCCTGGTCGACTGCCATTCGATGCCGTCGGTCGGGGTGTCCAGGGACGAGCCGCGGCGGCCCGATATCGTGATCGGCGACCGCTACGGCACCAGTTGCGCGAGCCTGTTGCCCGACGTCGTCGAGGAGGTCATGAGCAAGCTCGGCTACTCGACCGGGCGCAACAAGCCCTATGCCGGCGGCTTCATCACCGAGCATTACGGCAACCCCGCCAGCGGGCTGCACGCCGTGCAGCTCGAGCTCAACCGCGCGATCTACATGGACGAGCGGCGGCGCGAGCGCAGCCCGCGCTTTGCGCAGGTGGGCGCCGACTTCATCAAGCTGGCGGACGCACTCGCGCAGGTTCCGTTCGGCGATCTCGGTCCGTTCCAGGCGGCGGCGGAGTAGCTGCCAGACCGATCAGCCGCATCGTCTCGGCCAACGCGTTCACGTGCGTCCTTTGGTCACCCTGGGCCGCGGGCCGCAGGGCCGAATCAAAAAATCTTGAAATCAACCCCATGCAAAGAAGGGTTCGCCGGCCTGAGGCTGCCCTCGTCGAACCAAAACGGTAATTTGATACCTTTCTTGAGCCAAATGAATCCCCCCGCTGCGTTTCCGCAACGGGGGTAATCCTTCGCAACAGAAACCGAGGCTTCCGTTGCTTGCCGTGGCTTTCCAACCGATTTCCCACCTTATGTTTGCTGAACTCCGAAAGGCGGTCAATAATCAATTTTTGGTTGTCCGCGTCTTTCAGGTGGAGTGATGGGTCGTCCGATTGCCCGGCGTATTCTTGGAATCGATCTTGGTATAGCGTCCTGCGGATGGGGGATCATTGAGGTAGGCGAGGCTGCAGGAAACATCGTTGCCGCCGGCGTTCGGTGTTTCGACGCCCCTCTGGTCGACAAAACCGGCGAACCGAAGAGTGCGACGCGTCGGACTGCGCGGGGGCAGCGTCGAATCGTCCGCCGCCGCCGTCAACGCATGAACGCCATCCGTCAATTGCTTCACAAGCATGGAGTGCTGCCCGATCAGTCGCCGGACACCCTGCACCATGCACTGCGCCGAATCCCGCCCGACGCTGCGGGATCGCAAGTCACGCCATGGACACTCCGAGCTGCCGCTCACCAGCGTCTTTTGACCAACGATGAACTGGCAGTTGTTCTCGGTCATATCGCCCGGCATCGCGGCTTCCGCTCCAACTCGAAGAGTGAGGCTGGCGCGAATGCGGCCGATGAAACGTCACGGATGAAGAAGGCCATGGAGGCCACGCGCGAAGGCCTCGCAAAATATCCCTCGTTCGGCGCCATGATCGCCTGCGATCCGAAATTCAAGGATCGAAAGCGCAATCGTGACGGAGATTACTCGCACACCGCGAAACGTTCCGATCTCGAAGATGAAGTCCGCGCGATCTCTCGTGCCCAGATTCGATTTGGGAGCCAGATCGCGAGCGAGAAGTTCTCGCAAGCATTTTCGGATGTAGCATTTTTCCAACGTCCGCTGCAGGACAGCGAAGACAAGGTTGGAGATTGTCCGTTTGAGTCCGGCCAGAAGCGAACCGCCCGCCGCGCACCTTCGTTCGAATTGTTCCGCTTCCTGTCACGCCTGGCAAATCTCAAGTTGGCTTCTGGCCGGTCGCCCGAGCGAAATTTGACGCAGGAGGAAATTGCTCTCGCAGTGAACGGATTCGGCGAAAGCAAGAAAACCATCACGTTCAAGTCCCTGCGCGAAACGCTCGATCTCGATCCTAACATCCGCTTTGCGGGCATCGCGAAGGAAAAAGAAAGTACGCTTGATATTGCGGCACGCACCGGAGGCGCGGCTTACGGAACCAAGACGCTGAAGGATGCTCTTGGCGAGGCGCCGTGGAGATCCTTGTTGCGAACGCCCGAAAAGCTTGACCGGATCGCGGAAGTCTTGTCGTTCCGTGAGGATATGCATTCGATCCGCGCCGGTCTTGATGAGATTGGTCTCGACGCCGTGGTTGTCGACGTTCTGTTGCAAGCGGCCGCCAACGGCGATTTCAGGGATTTTACCAAGGCGGCGCATATTTCGGCGCTCGCGGCGCGTAACATCGTTCCCGGGCTTCGCGAGGGGCTGGTCTATTCAGACGCTTGCGCGCGCGTCGGTTACGACCACGCTGCACGCCCCTCCGTTTCCCTTGAGCAGATTGGCAGCCCTGTCACGCGCAAGGCGTTTGGCGAGGCCATCAAGCAGGTCAGGGCCGTCGCGAGGGAGTACGGCCCGATTGATTTCGTTCACATCGAACTCGCCCGATCTGTCGGCAAGAGCGCGGAAGAGCGCGCAAAGCTGACACGAGGCCTTGACGACCGCACCGCGGTGAAGGAAAGGCGGCGCCGGGACGCGGCCGAGCATCTTGGACGTGCGGTCAGCGATGACGAACTCTTGCGATATGAACTTGCCCATGAGCAGGGCTTCAAATGCATCTATTCGGGCGATGCGATCGATCCGGCCGGCATCTCGGCAAACGACAGCCGGTATCAGGTTGACCATATTTTGCCGTGGAGCCGCTTCGGTGACGACTCGTTTCTGAACAAGACGCTTTGTACTGCCAAGGCCAATCAAGACAAGCGCGGGCGAACCCCCTTCGAATGGTTCGATGCCGACAAGACAGAACCCGAGTGGATGGAGTTTGTCGCCCGCGTCGAAGGCTTGAAGGAGGTCAAAGGACGCAAGAAACGCAACTACTGCATCAAGGATGCGGCGAGCATCGAGGATAGATTCAAGGCGCGCAACCTGACCGACACACAATGGGCAACCCGATTGCTGGCCGACGAACTCAAGCGCATGTTTCCCGCGCCGGATGGGGAGCGGCGGATATTTACGCGTCCCGGCGCGATCACGTCCAAGCTGAGGCGCGCATGGGGACTTGAGGGCCTCAAAAAGCTGGATGGAAAAAGAACTGAGGACGACCGACATCACGCGGTCGATGCGGCTGTGCTGGCCGCCACCACCGAAAGTCTACTGAACCGTCTGACGTTGGAAGTCCAGAAGCGCGAACGTGAGGGACGTCAGGACGATATCTTCCATTGCAGTCCGCCGTGGCCGGGATTCCGGGTCGATGTCAAACGCGCGATTTATGGTTCCGACGGCGCGCCCGGCATTTTCGTCTCACGCGCCGAACGTCGCCGTGCGCGCGGCAAGGCACACGATGCCACCATCAAGCAAGTCCGGGAGATTAATGACGACAGGCTCGTCTTTGAACGCAAGCCGATCGCGAAACTTACGGAAAGGGATCTGGAGAAAATCCCGGTCCCGCAGCCTTACGGAAAGATCGCCGATCCGGGGAGATTGCGCGACGAATTGGTGGAGAACCTTCGCGCGTGGATCGCCGCCGGCAAGCCAAAAGACAAACCGCCGCTTTCGCCAAAGGGCGACATCATTCGCAAGGTGCGCGTTGAGACCAAAGACAAAGTCGCGGTCGAAATAAACGGTGGCACTGTCGATCGCGGCGATATGGCACGCGTGGATGTCTTTAGAAAAAGGAGCAGAAAAGGCGCGTGGGAATATTTCGTCGTGCCCATCTACCCGCACCAAATCGTCTCGTCTGCATCGCCACCCAACAGGGCTGTCGTCGCCTACAAGGCGGAGAGTGACTGGACTTCTATCGATGACAGTTTTGAGTTCGCCTGGTCGCTCAACCCCATGAGTTACCTTGAACTCGTGAAATCAAGTGGCGAATTGATCGAAGGATATTATCGAAGCATGGATCGGACGACGGGCGCAATTAACCTGTCGCCGATGGCAACCAATTCGGAGACGATCCGAAGCATTGGTGTCAAGACACTTTCCAGCTTTCGGAAATTCGCTATCGACCGTCTTGGGCGTAAGTTTGAAGTACCGCGTGAGGTGCGTACATGGCGTGGCGAGGCCTCCACCTGACGCAGGCAGCGAGGCTTTCACTCGCGGACAGTCAGATTTGCGTGAAGCAAGACGCTGGCGAGGTTCGGCTCGCCCTCGAGGATGTGGCCTGGATCGTCATCGACACGCCGCAAGCAACGCTGTCGAGCGCCCTGATGAGCGCCTGCATGGAAGCTGGAATAGCGCTGGTCTTTACGGATGAGCGACATACCCCTTCCGGCCTGACGTTGCCTTTTCATCGACACCATCGGCAAGGTGCCATTGCAAGACTTCAGGTTGATGCGAAAGACGGCGTAAAAAAGCGGCTCTGGCAAGCGATCGTTCGGCGCAAAATACTCAATCAGGCCGCTTCGCTTTCGGCTCTCGATCGCGAGAACGCCGAGACATTGAAGGAAATCGCCCGCCACGTGGAGCCCGGCGATCCGGAAAATGTCGAGGCTCGCGCTGCACGTTTCTATTGGGGCCGCCTGTTCGCGGATTTCGTCCGGGATGACGATAGCGACCGCCGCAACAAAATGCTGAACTATGGTTATGCCGTTGTTCGCGCCGGTGTTGCCCGTGCGCTCGTTGCTTCGGGCTTTCTGCCGGCATTCGGCCTCAAACATGATGGAGCGGCAAACGCCTTCAATCTTGCGGACGATCTCGTTGAACCTTTTCGGCCCTTTGTCGATGTACTGGCCTGGAAGACTTTCTCGAACGGCGCAGACAAGAATGGCGATCTGAGCCTGGAAGATCGCCGCGCCATGGCTGGCGCGTTGCTCCTCAACAGCACTGTCGGCGATGGCAAGGTTTCGCTTCTGGTAGCGGCTGAGATGGCCGCCGCCAGCCTGGCGCGCGCCCTGGAATTCGAAAAGCCGGCTTTTCTCGAAATGCCGGAATTGGAGCGAGACTCGTGAAGAGCGAGGAGGTGCGTTTCGTGTGGATGTTTGTCTTTTTCGATCTACCCGTCGGTACGAAGACCGATCGCCGCAACGCTACTCGCTTCAGAAAATTTCTGAAGGACGATGGATTCATGATGCTGCAATGGTCGGTCTACTCCCGCGTTTGTCGCGGCGACGACGCTGCGGAAAAGCACGGGCAACGGGTGACAAGAAACTTGCCGCCGCGCGGCAGTGTCCGTACCCTTCAGGTCACAGACCGTCAGTATGCGCGAATGAGGCTGTTGCTTGGCGAATCGACCTTCAACGAGAAAAAGGCATCTCAGCAACTGGTCTTGCTCTGATTCCCGCCTGACGAATCAGACGAGAATCAGAGTGTTTTCAGCAGCTTGTAGCGCTCGCAGCCTACCACGGGGAAATCGGTAGGGAAGCCACGGCCAACCGTACGGCCGGCCCGGATGTAGCCGTAGCCTACCACGGGGAAATCGGTAGGGAAGCCACGGCCGTCAGGGTCGCGCTGGTGTTGACGGCGGCAGCCTACCACGGGGAAATCGGTAGGGAAGCCACGGCCTCCTTGAGATCCTTCTGCACTTCACGAATAGCCTACCACGGGGAAATCGGTAGGGAAGCCACGGCAGCGGCGCAATGCGCTCTTCGGTGCGGCGAAGCCTACCACGGGGAAATCGGTAGGGAAGCCACGGCTGAAATGGCAGACCCCAACAAGGCCGTCGAAGCCTACCACGGGGAAATCGGTAGGGAAGCCACGGCGAGCAGCCGCGCGGCCGCGGAGGGCGCCGCAGCCTACCACGGGGAAATCGGTAGGGAAGCCACGGCCCGAACGCGAAGCCAACGCAAAGCATTTTGAGCCTACCACGGGGAAATCGGTAGGGAAGCCACGGCGGTTCGCTCGATTTCCACCCGATGGGTGCAAGCCTACCACGGGGAAATCGGTAGGGAAGCCACGGCGAAGGGCTGCGAGTATAGCTGGCGGCGCGCAGCCTACCACGGGGAAATCGGTAGGGAAGCCACGGCGGCGCGCGCCTGCGATCACTGCGCGCCATCAGCCTACCACGGGGAAATCGGTAGGGAAGCCACGGCACAACTATCACGTCAACCACCATGCCTAATAGCCTACCACGGGGAAATCGGTAGGGAAGCCACGGCTGGTGTGCCCCGCGTGCGTTGGCGGCGGGTAGCCTACCACGGGGAAATCGGTAGGGAAGCCACGGCACGCAAATGGCGGTGAAGCTGTTCTATCCGAGCCTACCACGGGGAAATCGGTAGGGAAGCCACGGCTTTCGGCTTGCGCGCGTGCCGCATTCAAAAAGCCTACCACGGGGAAATCGGTAGGGAAGCCACGGCGATCGCTTTGCGGCGGGCCATTGTATGTTCAGCCTACCACGGGGAAATCGGTAGGGAAGCCACGGCCGTCGGCGTCAACACATACAAGCCCGCTACAGCCTACCACGGGGAAATCGGTAGGGAAGCCACGGCAAACGGACGCGTCCCATTGCCAGCCGTTCGCAGCCTACCACGGGGAAATCGGTAGGGAAGCCACGGCAGGACCTGCTGTGCTGGCGTGGGGCACCGAAGCCTACCACGGGGAAATCGGTAGGGAAGCCACGGCATCCACGAGAAACAGGATCAGCAGCACTGGAGCCTACCACGGGGAAATCGGTAGGGAAGCCACGGCGCACGGGCGTCACGGCCTCGCGGATCTCGGAGCCTACCACGGGGAAATCGGTAGGGAAGCCACGGCCTGCCGATGTCTGCCCGAAACATTCCCGTAAGCCTACCACGGGGAAATCGGTAGGGAAGCCACGGCTGTACGCATCAAGGAGTTGATCGAGTCGAAAGCCTACCACGGGGAAATCGGTAGGGAAGCCACGGCTTCGATGCGCTCCTTGCGCTTGGCTTCAAAAGCCTACCACGGGGAAATCGGTAGGGAAGCCACGGCCCGTGATGTAGGCCATCGTTATGTTACCGTAGCCTACCACGGGGAAATCGGTAGGGAAGCCACGGCGTTTCATCGGCGACGGAAACGAAGGCACTCAGCCTACCACGGGGAAATCGGTAGGGAAGCCACGGCGGCTTGTACTTGCATACGGCTGGGGATGTGAGCCTACCACGGGGAAATCGGTAGGGAAGCCACGGCATCGATGGAGTAAGTCATGAGCAACCTTCAAGCCTACCACGGGGAAATCGGTAGGGAAGCCACGGCACCGCGATGGCCAAGCGCTACCGTGAACGCAGCCTACCACGGGGAAATCGGTAGGGAAGCCACGGCGAGCCACGCCTTGAAGGTATCGACGGAGGAAGCCTACCACGGGGAAATCGGTAGGGAAGCCACGGCAGCCTTCGCCACCATGTCGAGCAGGTCGGTAGCCTACCACGGGGAAATCGGTAGGGAAGCCACGGCACAGCAAGGGCGCTTGCGCCGAACACGCCAAGCCTACCACGGGGAAATCGGTAGGGAAGCCACGGCTTCAGGTTCGCCAGCATGTCGTTCATCTTGAGCCTACCACGGGGAAATCGGTAGGGAAGCCACGGCTTAGGCCGGCGTGATGGTTCTCTCGCCCGCAGCCTACCACGGGGAAATCGGTAGGGAAGCCACGGCAAACTCGTTGATCTCGTGTCTGCCGACAGAAGCCTACCACGGGGAAATCGGTAGGGAAGCCACGGCGAGCCTGCGACTGCACTCCGCTTGGAGAAGAGCCTACCACGGGGAAATCGGTAGGGAAGCCACGGCGTCAGTAGCGGCCTAACCGCTAGACCGGCCAGCCTACCACGGGGAAATCGGTAGGGAAGCCACGGCACCGCGGGGGGGGGGGAGAAAAAAGGGCCGCTTGAATGAACAAGCGGCCCAAGTCTAGGGAGGAAACGCCC
>NZ_DAINNI010000032.1:0-47034 GCF_036735945.1 Bradyrhizobium sp.
CACAAATGGTTCATGTCGGCGCCGATGTGCGATGCCTTCCTGGTGCTGGCGCAGGCCGAGGAAGGGCTGAGCTGCTTCTTGATGCCGCGCTTCACGCCCGACGGTGCAGTCAACGCGATACATTTTCAGCGCCTGAAGGAGAAGCTCGGCAACCGCTCCAATGCGTCGTCCGAGGTCGAATTTCATGGCGCCTATGCCGAGCGCATCGGGGAGGAAGGCAAGGGCATCCGCACCATCATCCAGATGGTCCAGCTTACGCGGCAGGACTGCGCGATCGCGTCCGCCGGTCTGATGCGTTCGGGTCTTGCGCATGCGCTGCATCACGCGCGGCATCGCAGCGTATTCCAGAAGCATCTCGCCGATCAGCCGCTGATGCAGGCGGTATTGTCTGACATGGCGCTGCACGTCGAGGCGGCGGTTGCGCTGGTGATGCGGCTGTGCCGCTCATTCGATCGTGCGCCTGACGACGCCAGGGAAGCCGCCTACATGCGGCTGTTGACGCCTGCCATCAAATACTGGGTCTGCAAGAGTGCGCCCGCGTTCCTCTATGAAGCGATGGAGTGCCTCGGCGGCAACGGCTACGTGGAGGAAGGCATTCTGGCGCGGCATTATCGGGAATCGCCCGTCAACGCGATCTGGGAGGGCTCGGGCAACGTGATGTGCCTCGACGTGCTCCGTGCGCTGTCGCGCGAGCCGGAAGCGGCCGCCGGCATCGTGCACGAATTGACCGGCGAAACACTCGGCCTGCCGGGTGCGGTCGAGGCCACGACTTTCATCGGCAAGACGTTCCGCCGGCCGGATAACGAGCGCGTCGCGCGCCTGGCGGTCGAGAAGCTGTCGCTGCTGGCCGCATGCGCCGCGCTCAACCCGGTGTCGCCGCGCCATGCGGAGCTGTTTGCGGCGACGCGCCTTGCCGGCAATCACGCCGGCATGTATGGCGCGGTCGACCTGGCTCCTGAAGATACCAGCGGCCTGCTGGAGCGTGCGCTGCCTTGACCGCAACATCAGCCGACAAGGCCGGGCATGACAAACCGAGAAAGTGATGATGGACTCCGTTACTCCCGCAAGTGCCGTTGCAGCCCCGCCTGATATTCCCGATCAGCGGCCGCCGCGTGTCTGGAAATTCTGGGGCACCACGCTGTGGGGCCTGTTCATCTTCGTGGCGATGTTCCTCGGGCAACTCGCCGTCATCATCTACTTCGTGCTTCGGCAGGGCGGCTCATTCGACGTCGCCCAGGCGATTCGGGTCGTCGGCGGCGGCCTGACCATTTCGCTGTCGGTGATCCTGGGATTGCCCGCCGTCCTGCTGGCGACATGGATTGCGATCCGTCCGACGCGTCTGTCCCTGACCGATTACCTGGCGCTGCGCTGGACCTCGTGGCGCAATTTCTTCACCGGCCTTGCGGCGCTCGCCATCCTGGTCGGCTGCTGGGATCTGCTGTC
This sequence comes from Bradyrhizobium sp., assembly GCF_036735945.1. Taxonomy (GTDB): domain Bacteria; phylum Pseudomonadota; class Alphaproteobacteria; order Rhizobiales; family Xanthobacteraceae; genus Bradyrhizobium. Next base: position 1,444 of record NZ_DAINNI010000032.1, read on the forward strand.
CCGGGCGGTCGGGCGCGAGGTGACGTCGGGCTTCATGGGTGATGTCCTCAAGTCCGCGCAGGCCGACGGCGCGGTATGGCTGCTCGTGATCGCGTTCTGCGTCGCGGCGCCGATGTGGGAAGAGATCTTCGCGCGCGGCTTTCTCTATCGGGGCTGGTCGGAGTCAAAGCTCGGCGTTGGCGGCGCCATCGTGCTGTCGTCGCTGGCGTGGACCGCGCTGCATCTGCAATACGACTGGTTCTTCTTCGGCGAGGTGTTCACGATCGGCCTCCTGCTCGGCTACCTCCGCTACCGCACCAATTCGCTCTGGCTGACCATAGTCCTGCACGGCATCAACAACCTGGCCGCGACGATCCAAACCTTTTGGCTATCGGGGCACGGATAGAGTTCGCCCGACGCAACGACGGCTCAGGACGCCAGCGCGATTGCAATCGGCATTGTCACCGCGGCCAGAATGGTCTGTAGCGTGATGATCTGGGCGAGTAGCGGCGCATCGCCGCCCATTTGCCGCGCCAGCACATAGGCACTCGATGCCGTCGGCACCGCCGAACAGATCGTCACGACGGCGAGGCTGGAGCCGGTTATCCCAAACTGCAGCGCCAGCGTGACGGCGATCGCCGGCATCAGCACCAGCTTGAGCACCACCGCGACGCCAGCGGCAAGGCTCGGCTTGAACAGGCCTTTGAGCTGCAGGCCGGCGCCGGTCACCAAAAGGCCGATGGCGAGGGAGGAACGGCCGAGCGCGTCCGCCACCTCGTGCCAGAGCCTCGGCAGCGGAATGTGGGTGACGTTGATCGCGAGCCCGATCAGGCAGGCCCAGATCAGGGGATTGCTCACGACAGTCACGGCAATTGAACCTGCCGAGCGCTTTTCCGGCGAGGCGTATTGGGCAAGCACGGTAACGCAGAGTACGTTGACCGTCGGGACGATGGCTATCATCGCGACGGATGCCAGCGCCAGCCCGAGAGTGCCGAACAGGCTGCCGGAGACGGCGAGCGCAACATAGGTCTGCCAGCGTGTTGCGCCCTGGAAGATCGAGGTAAAGGCAGGACCGTCAACGCCGGCGCGCGCGAGCAGGGGACGCAGCGCAAGACAGACCAGGGACACCGCGAGCGCCGACAGCAGCAGCGCGCCTCCGACGCCGCCTACCGGCACCGTGCTCAAATCGGCCTTGACCAGCGTCTGGATCAGAAACACCGGGAGCAGCACATAATAGGTCAGCCGTTCCAGCCCATGCCACTGCGTATCGAGTCGTAGCAGCGTCCGCTTCAGGATGAAGCCGAGCACGATCAGCAGGAATACCGGCAGCAGCGCCGCGATGACGACCGCCATTCGCTTAAGCCCCTTCGCGCAGTTTCTTGAGCCGGTCGAGCGCACCCTGCAGGATGAAGATCGCCGCGTGCTCGTCGATCATCTCGGCGCGGCGGGCGCGGGAGACGTCCATGCCGATCAGTTCGCGCTCGACGGCCGCGGTCGAGAGCCGCTCGTCCCAAAGGCCGATCGCGAGGTCGGTGAGCTTGGCGAGGTTGCGGGCAAAGGCGCGGGTCGATTGCGCCCGCGGGCCCTCGCTGCCGTCCATGTTGATGGGAAGTCCCAGCACGAAGCCGACCACATGGCGCTCGCCCGAGATCGCCAGCAGCCGCGCGGCGTCGGCCTTGAAGGCCTTGCGCTGGATGGTCTCGACGCCGGTCGCGAGCCGTCGGTCGGGATCGGATACGGCGACGCCGATGGTCTTGGTGCCGAGATCGAGGCCGATCAGGGCGCCGCGCTCGGGCCAGTGCGCGACGGCGTCGACCAGGGGGAGGATCGGGGCGGGCATGACCCCGCTTAACACGCGTTAAGCCTGTCAGGCAAAGCACTTACTTCACCTCTCTCGATCGAAATCGGATTTATCCGACTTCGACCAAGGCTCTTTTTGCCTCCTCGAAGGCCAACAAAAGGCCGGCAAAAAAGTGGCGTTGACCGAGAGTGGCCTATTCTCAAATGGCATTCCCAACTTGCATTTGGTGGGGTCCAATCTATTCTCGGGCGGCTGACCTTGACCGCGTCGGGGCGACGCTTTGTGGCTGCATAGAAAGCCCGTAAAAAATGAAGGCGAAGGAGGACACGCTATGACGATGAAGCATGTTGTCTTGAGTCTAGCTATCGCGCTCGGCCTTGCGGCAGTTGCCGCGCCGGCGCCCGCACAGGATGGCCCAAAACTTTACGTCTTCACATCCGGCTCGTTGGGTGGCTTCCCGAAGGCGGCTCTGCAGATGGGTGGCCAAGGTAATATTGATTGGGCGCCGGTGAGTTTCTACGTGCTCAAGCATCCCAAGGGCAACGTCATTTTCGATACCGGAAACAACGACAAGACGATAACCGATCCCGAGGGATGGTGGGGACCGCTCGCCAAGGGCTTCGGCCTCAAGATGACGAAGGATGACGCAATTCCGGCGCAGCTTGCCAAGATTGGTCTCAAGACCGACGACATCAAATACGTGGTGGCCGGTCACTTGCATCTCGATCACGGCGGCAATGTCGGCCAGTTTCCGAATGCCACGCTTGTCGTCCAGGACGACGAACTGAAGGCTGCCTGGTGGCCGGATGTCGGCTTCTCCGTCTATTACATTCCGGGCGACTTCGCCGACACCAAGAAGATGAACGTCATCCGTCTCAACGGCGATTTGGACCTGTTCGACGACGGCTCGCTGCGCGTCATGCGTGCGCCCGGCCATACCCCTGGCAGCCAGTTCGCGATCGTGAAGCTGCCCAAGACCGGCTCGGTGATCCTCACCAGCGACGTCGTCTATCTCAAGGAAAATCTCGACAAGAACCTGATCCCGCCGATCCCGGGCACACAAAGTCCGGGCGACGCCTATCGCAGCTATCAGCGCATTCGGCTGATGCGTGACGCCAATAACGCGCAGATTTTCTATGGACACGATCCGGAGATCTTCAAGGCGACGAAGAAGGCGCCCGAATTCTACGATTGAGAGCTGAACCGGCGCGGGCTCTCCCAGGCGAAACGCCCGCACCAGACTTCCAGGCGAGCCCGCCGAGGCGACGCGGCAGCAAACTTGTCCGCTGGGCGGGCGCACTCTTTCGGGACGCTGCATGACCATCTCGTCAATCGACGTGCTGCCGCGGGCTGATGCGCCAACCCGAACGAGGGATATTCCCGCCATCTCGGCTGTCGGCGTGAGCAAGCGCTACGGCAGGGTCACGGCGCTCGACCGCCTGACGCTCGACGTCCGCCGCGGCGAGGTGTTCGGCCTGCTCGGGCCGAACGGTTCCGGCAAGACCACTTTCATGCGGTTGCTTGCCGGCTATCTGCTGCCTTCGTCAGGACAGCTCACGGTGGCAGGGCTGGACGCTGTGCGCGATTCGCTCGCGGTGCGAAGGCGTATTGGCTATGTGCCGGAATCGGCCCCGCTCTATCGGCAGATGCAAGTCGGCGAATTCCTTGCATTCATGGCGCGGCTTCGCGGGCTGCCGGAACGGGCGGTCGCCTCAGCCGTGGAGCGGGTCGTCGGCCGGCTCGCGTTGGGCGACGTCGTGCACAAGCCGGCGCGGGCCCTGTCGCGCGGCTATCGCCAGCGGACTGCACTCGCTCAAGCGCTGATCCACGATCCCGACATCCTCATCCTCGACGAGCCGACCAACGGACTTGATCCCCGCCAGATTATCGAAATGAGAGAGTTGATCCGTTCGCTTGCCGGGCGCCATACGGTGCTTATCAGTTCGCATATCCTTAGCGAGGTGGAGAAGACCTCCGACCGGGTAGCGGTGCTGCTCAACGGCCGGTTGCTCGGCGTGCGGGCGATAGCCGACACGCCGGATCTCGAGAGCTGGTTTTTGTCGCTGACATGAGAACGCTGCACATCCTATTCGCCAAGGAGCTGAATGCGACGCTGACGTCGCCGATAGGCTACACGGTCGCTGCCGTGTTCCTGCTCGTGCTCGGCTATACGTTCAGCCTGACACTGTTCGTCACCAAGGTTGCGAACCTGCAATATATTTTTCACCAAATGTACGTGCTGTCGATCCTGCTGGTGCCCGTTCTGACCATGCGCACCTTCGCCGAGGAGCGCCGATCGGAAACGCTGGAGTTGCTGCTCACGGCGCCCGTCCGCGAGCTCTCGGTCGTGCTGGCAAAGTATGCCGCCACGCTGGCGCTGGTGCTCGGAATTTTTACGCTGACGCTTATCTACGCCATCATCCTCAACCTCTACGGCGAGCCGGATTGGGGACCCATCTATGCTGGCTATCTGGCGCTGGCGCTGCACGCTTCGCTGCTGGTCGCGGTCGGCCTGTTGATGTCGAGCATCACCGAAAGCCAGGTCGTCGCCGCGGCGTTGTCGATCGGCGCGTTCCTGATGCTCTGGTTCGCCGATTCAGTATCCTATCTGTTGCCGCCGCCTTTCGACAGCTTTGCGATCAACCTCTCCTTGATCGGTCATTTCAAGCCGATGGTCAGCGGCTCGGTGTTCCTGTCCGACATTGGCTATTTCGTCACCGCGAGCATGCTTGCGCTGTTCCTTACCGCCTGGGGGCTCGCGCAGCGATGAGCGACCAGCAAGGTTCGAACGACCTGCCGGCCGAGGAGACGAGCCTTCTTCACCACCTCCTTGAGCCGCTGCAATCGCTCGACTGGATCAATCTGGGCTGGTTTGCCGGAGTGGTGTTCGCGCTGGCTGTGCTGTTCGCAGCCGGGCTGAAGGTGCCTGCGCGGCTTGCTTTCGCCAGCCGCATCGCCTCTGCCACGCTTGTCGTCGCCGCCGCCGTGGCGGTCACGATCCTCGCCAATGTGGCGTTGTTTCGACACGACGCCCATCTCGACCTTACCCGCGAAAAAGCCTTCACGCCGTCGGCGGAAGCGCGCGAGGTCGTGCGCAGGCTCAGCGAACCCATCGAGGTGGTCTATTTCTATCAGAAGCAGAACCAGGGGGCGCGCGCACTAGGCGCGATGTTGCGGCAGCTCGAGCGGCAGAACGGAAATTTTCGCGTGCAGCTGATCGACGCCGACCAGAACCCGGCGCTGGCCAGCAGCCAGGGCGTGCGAACCTACAATTCGGCCCTGCTGCGGCTTGGCGAACGCCGCGTCGAAGTCATCACGACCGACGATCGGGAGATCGCGCTTGGCGTGTTGCGGCTGCTGCGCACACGCGAGGTCGTGATCTGCTTCGCGTCGGGTCACGGTGAATACGACGTCGACAATTTCGAGTTCCACACCCATTTCGAAGGCGCCCACAACCATAGCCATGATGCCTCCGGCACCAGTCTGGTTCTGATGGAACAGCACGGTCTCGGCCGCCTCAGGCGCGCCATCGAAAAGCTGGGCCTCGTCGCTCGCAAAATCTCTTTCGCCACGGGGCAGCCGATCGCGGACGATTGCGCGGTAATTGTCGAAGCCAATCCGCGGACGCGTTACAGCCCCGGCGAAACCGATTTGCTGCGCCGCTATCTGGAGCGCGGCGGGTCAGCGATGTTCCTGATCGAGCCGGACTACGCCCTCGATGAGAGCATCGCGGCGTTGCTTGCCAGTGCCGGCATCGCGGTGCGCGATGGCGTGATCGTCGATCCGACCGCGCATTATTTCACCGACGAGCAGATGCTCGCCGTATCCCGCTACGGCTCCCACCCTGCCACGCGGGGCCTGGTACTGTCGTTCTATCCCGGCGCGCGGCCGCTGGAGGTCTTGCCGGCACCGGGCGTGAGAGTGACGCCACTGGCCGCCAGCAGCGCCGACAGCTATGTCATCGCAAATCGTCTGGGGGACCAGACGAAGGCCAAGTCCGGCCCGCGTGCATCGCAAATCATCGCGCTCGCGGCCGAGGGACGGTTGAATGGGACGGCGGCAGCGACCTTCCGCTTGATTGTCGCGGGCGACGCCGATTTCGCTTCGAATTCCTTCTTTCCCTATCTGGCCAACTCCGACGCCGTGCTGGCCGGAATCTCGTGGCTGACGCGTGAGGAACGGGCGCCCGCGATGAAACCGCCGGTCGAGGTGCTGCCCACGGTCTCGCTCACGGGCGAACAGATGCGCGGCATCTTCCTGGTCACGGTTTTGTTGATCCCCGGGCTGATATCGTTTGCCGGCAGCGCGATGTGGTGGTGGCGGCGATGAGCAGGCTGGCGTGGGCGGCAGCCGCACTGGGCGCGACAGCTTTCCTCGCGGTACTGGCATTTACCGGCGGTCGCGGCGGTCCTGGGCTTGAGCCGTTCAGGCCGAAGGGATTGATGACGATCCCAGTCGAGGGCGTGCGCGAGGTCGATATGGTCGCGCCGCTCGGCCATTGGCACTTTGTGCGCACCCAGGACGGGTGGCGCGCGACGGCGGGGACAGCCACCGCAGGTTTAGACGCGCGCCTCGACAGCGCGCTTCGGCTCCTGCGCAATTCCGGGCCGGACCGCGTCTTGACCAAGGCGGAAGTGACGCGGGCCGGCGCGGCGCAGTTCGGTCTCGCGCCCCCCCGGCTGCGCGTCATCGTCAGCGGGCCGGACGCTTCGGTGTTCGCTATATCGTTCGGCGGCACCAATCCGATGGGCCTGTCGCACTATGCGCAGCTCGACGGGAGTTCGGAGATCGCGCTGCTGCCGACCTTCGTGGCCGAAGAATGGGAGCGCACCGGAGGAACGCCGTGACGACGAGGCTCGTCCGATGGGCAATGCTCTGGCTGGCGTTTATTGGCGTCGGCGAGGTTCTTGCTCATGTGACCACGACGGGACTATTGCGCATCGAATTCGCCGCTGGCCGGGTGCTCTACGCGCTCTCCGTCGCCTTGCCGGAGCTGCCGGCGGCGTCGGCGGCTACGCTCGCCGCCGCAACTGGCGGCGACCGTGCAGCGGCCGAAACGGTGGCCGAAGCGGCGCGCGGGAGCGTTACCATCGACATCGACGGCAGTCGCTGCCCCGCCGGACGAGTCCGCATCGGAGGTGCCGGCGCCAACGAGGCGCGCGCGACGGTCGAGATCGACTTCACCTGCGACGCCTCGCATGGTCGCCTCGTCATCACCGAAGACTGGCGCGCCTTTCTGGGCGAGCACTATCAGACCCTCGGCAATCTTCGCACGCCGAGCGGCGAGCGCCAGGTGATCTTCGGAGAGGAATCAAGGTCCGTCACTGTGGATATCGACCGCACCGTGGCGACGGGCTTGTTCGACTTCGTCAAGCTCGGCATCGAGCACATTCTCACCGGCTATGACCATTTGCTGTTCCTGGTCGCGCTGCTGGCCACCGCGCGAGGTGCGTGGTCGGTAGTGCGCATCGTCACGGCCTTCACATTGGCGCACAGCGTGACGCTGTCGGTCGCGGCGCTGGGCATTGTGACGATACCCGACCGCATTATCGAGCCGCTGATCGCGGCCACGATCGTCTGGGTCGCGCTGGAGAATCTTTTCGCGGCCGAGCCAGACAGGAGGCGGTGGATATGGAGTTTTGGCTTCGGCCTTGTGCACGGCTTCGGGTTTGCCTCTGTACTTGGCGAGCTCGGCCTGAAGGGGGCGACACTGGTGCGTGGGCTGGTGGGTTTCAATGTGGGGGTCGAAATCGGGCAGCTCATTTTCGTTGCCGTCTTCCTGCCGGCGCTAATGTGGCTGTCGCGCGGTCGCGGCGCGCGGCTGACCCCGCGTATCGCCTCGCTGGCTGTGGCGGCGATCGGCACCTACTGGCTGGTCGAACGTATCTTTGTTGGTTGAGTGCCGTTGTGGCGCTGTGGCGTAGCAGTTCTGGGCGGGTAGCGGCCGTCCCGACTGAGCGACGGCAGCCAGCAATTCCCCGTGGCGAAATGAACGCGAGATGAGACGATGACGATGGATGCGCTTAGCCTGTTTGACCTATTCGCAGGTAACCGCTCGGGCTCGTCGAGGCGTTCTGGGCCCGCGCCGCGGCGTCGGCGTGTCAGGCGGCGATGACCTCGCCATGGCCGCTCAGGCAGGATGCAAAGCCCTGCAGCGCGCTGTATTGATGGGCGCTGCGGCGGGTGATGAAGAGCGTCTCGACGCGCGCCTGTGCCGGGCTCAGCGTGTGGACGCTGACGCTGTCGTTGCGCCCGACCACGGCGCGCGGCAGCAGCGTCACGCCCATGTCGGCGGCGACACAGCCGACCATGCCGTCCAGCGTGCCGAGTTCGAACCGCGCGGCCGACGGCCAGCCGAATTCCGAAAACACCTGTTCGAGCCGCTGGCGGTAGGTGCACCCGGTACGGAACACCAGCGCGGTCGGGCCCGAGCCCGGCGTGCCCGCGCGTAAAGCCTTGAGGCTCTGCCAGCGCCGCGCCGTGACCAGAACCAGTTCTTCGCGGAAGGCGACCGTCGCCTCGAGTTCGGCATGCTCGATCGGCCCGGCGACGAATGCGCCGTCGAACGTGCCGTTGAGGACGCCGGCCACGAGTTCAGCCGTTGTCGATGTGCGCAGGCTCAATTGCACCGCTGGGAAGCGGCGATGGAATTCGGCGAGCAAGGCGGGCAGGCGGACGGCCGCCGTCGTCTCCATCGAGCCGATGGCGAGCGGTCCCTTCGGCTCGCCGTCGTCGCGCGCGGCCAGCAGCGCCTCGCGCGTCAGCGCCGCCATCCGCTCCGCATAGGGCAGCAGGCGGCGGCCCGCGCCGGTCAGCGTCATGCCGCGGCTGTGACGCTCGAACAGCGCGGTGCCGATCTCGGCTTCAAGCGCCTTTACGCGCTGGGTGACGTTGGACTGCACGGTATTGAGTTCGTCGGCAGCGCGCGTGATGCCGCCGAGCCGCGCGACGGCTGCAAACGTCTGAAGGTCGCTCAATTCCACGGAATTACCCCGTTCCTTATATTAGATGGCAGGGTTCTTTAGTATTCATTATTATAGAATGTTAGTTCGGCTTATGCTGCCTGTCCAGACGAGGGAGCAACGCATGCCGATCAGTACTGATTTGACGGCGCTTTTGGGCATCCGACATCCGATTCTGCTCGCGCCGATGGACACGATCGCGGGCAGCCGGCTGACGCGGGCCGTGAGTGAAGCAGGCGGCTTCGGTATCCTTGGCGGCGGCTACGGAGATCGCGCCCGGCTCGAAGCGGAGACCGCGAAGCTGAAAGATTTCGCTGAGCCGTTCGGCATCGGCTTCATCACCTGGAGCCTCGCGAAGAAACCCGAACTTCTCGACATCGCACTCGGCGCCAATCCGCGCGCCATCATGCTGTCGTTCGGCGATCCCGCGCCGTTTGCGCCGAAGATCAAGGCGGCGGGTGCCTTGCTGATCTGCCAGGTGCAGAGCGAGGAGATGGCGCGGCAGGCGCTCGATGCCGGTGCCGTCGTTTTGATTGCGCAGGGAACCGAAGCGGGCGGACACGGCGCCTCGCGGACGACGCTCGATATCGTGCCCGCGATCGTCGATCTTGCGGCGGGACGCGTCCCGGTTGTCGCTGCCGGCGGCCTTGCCGACGGGCGCGGGTTGGCGGCGATGCTGATGCTTGGTGCATCCGGCGTGCTGATGGGTACGCGCTTCTATGCCAGCATCGAGGCTGATGGCGCCGAGCGAGCGAAGCAGTTGATACGGGCGGCCAACAGCGGCGAAACGGTACGCGGCGTGGTGTTCGACTGGTCGCGAAACCTGTTATGGCCGGCACCATTTACCGCGCGCACGCTGATCAACGATCATGTGCGGACCTGGGCGGGCCGCGAGATCGAACTGATGCAGCGTGCGGACCAGGTCGCGGCGGACTATGCCGCGGCGAAAGCGGCCGGCAATTTCGACGTCGCCGCCGTCTTTGCCGGTGAGTCCGCAGGGCTGATCCACGACATCCCGCCGGCGGGCGAAATCGTTGACAGGATCGTCACCGAGGCCGACCAGATATTGAGCGGACGACGCAACTCCGTCGCCGCCTGAGCACTCACGTCCCAGTTTATTCAAGCGAGCAAAACCATGTGGCCAGACCGCCGGATCATCGACCTCTTCAAGACTGAATTTCCGATCGTGCTGGCGCCGATGGCCGGCATCATGGATGCCGAGCTGGTGATCGCGGCGGCGCAAGGTGGCGCGCTGGGCTCGCTGCCCTGCGCGATGATCACGGCCGAGAAGGCGCGCGAGCAGGTCAACATCATCCGCCAGCGCGTGTCTGCGCCGGTCAACATGAACTTCTTCTGCCACACGCCTGTCGATGCCGATCCGGCGCGCGAGGCCGGCTGGAAGGCGCGGCTTGGCGCCTATTACAGGGAGTTGGGCATCGATCCGGTCGCGCCGATCAGCGCCGCCAACCGCGCGCCGTTCGACGAGGCGATGTGCGCGGTGGTGGAGGAGTTGAAGCCGGAAGTCGTCAGCTTCCATTTCGGCCTGCCGGCGCCCGCGCTGGTCAAGCGGGTCAAGGCAGCGGGCGCGATCGTGATGGCGTCGGCAACGATCGTGAAGGAAGCGGTCTGGCTGGAAGCGAACGGCGCCGACGTCATCATCGCGCAGGGCGCGGAAGCCGGCGGCCATCGCGGCATGTTCCTGACCGAAAATATTGCCGAGCAGCCCGGCACCTTTGCGCTGGTGCCGCAGGTGGTCGATGCGGTGAAGGTGCCGGTCATCGCAGCCGGCGGCATTGCCGACGGGCGCGGCATCGCAGCCGCCTTCGCGCTCGGCGCCTCCGGCGTGCAGATCGGCAGCGCCTATCTGCGCTGCCCGGAATCGAAGGTGACGGCGGCTGCGCGCGCCGCGCTGGCTGCCGCGCGTGACGATACCACCGTGATCACCAATGTGATGACCGGCCGTCCCGCGCGCGGCGTCGCCAACCGCGTCATGCGCGAGGTCGGCCCGATCTCGCCGGATGCCCCGGCGTTCCCGCACGCCGCCACCGCGCTCGGGCCGCTGAAGGCAGCGGCCGAGAAACTCGGCAAGGTCGACTTCACCAATCTCTGGGCCGGGCAGGCGATCCGGCTGGGCCGGGAGGTGCCGGCGGCGGAACTGACCCGCTCGCTGGCGGACGCCGCGCTGGCGCGCTTGAGCGCGCTGGGCGGATGAGGCGGTGCATATGAGACCCGCTTTGCCACTGAGAGCGGCGATGGCAGACCTCAACAGGGATTTGAGTTGGGCCAACGAGCGACATTAGCCTTGGGGCTCGGCAGCAACGCGCGGCAGGCTAGACAGCCATATGAATTCGAGGTCAAGGCAACGATCAGGACGGCCCACTCTTCGCTTTCGAGGAGAAAGGGGACGAAGGTCAAGACCTGGACCGCGACGATCAGGGCGAGGACCGTTAGCCAATAGGTGCGGCGGCCAATCCGGCCGTCGAAGCTGAAAAGGATCTTCTGCAGTTTCATCGCATCTTCGCCAGGGGCGTCCTCTCGGGTGCCTTGATTGGTCGGTACTGCGGCGGATATGGTTCGCTATTCGTCACTAAAGTCGAAACCAGGGTAGCGTGAGGTAAACGCACCCAATCATGGCGACCACGGGAATCACCCACAACCATCCCGACCACAACGGTCGCGACCAACGCTCGGGCAGGAATGCGGCGCCAAGGCCGAATACAAGCGCTCCCAGAGCGGCGGTCGCAGTCCAGCCGTACCAATACGTCGCTGGCATAAAGCTTCCCATCGACGGCCCCACGCTGTCTCTCGAATGATGAGTGCCGAGAAGCACGACGCGAATCGATGGATAGACGGTGAACAGCGCGAGGTCGAGCTTGACCGCGACCACGTAGAGCGCCGCAAAGGCTACTCCGAATGCAAATGCGAAGCTGCGAAACCGTGAGGGTGGCGTCATCGCTCGAAACCCATGATATTGTTCAGGACGTGCCCGATCAGAAAGCTCCACCAGACGATGAAGGCAAGGATCAAGGTCAGGGCGGCGGGCGTTCGAGAGGGGTCGTCGGTTCGCTGCTGTCGCCAACAAACCCAATAGGCAGGCAGCATTGCCAACCCGATGGAGACGAAATGCTCCTTCAGATCAAAAACACCAAGCGCAGGCCAATGACCGGCGCGCTCCAGGTCGGGCCGGATCTGGACCCGGAATGACAGGTACAAAACCGCGCCCAACAGCGCGGAGACCGAATAGAGAAGGACGATGGCATTGGCAAATGACCCGGGCGTCACGGCGCGAAAGCGGCCGACGAATGAACCACGTCGGCCGCGCGATGGCATCCATGCCGCGATTGCCTGATGTGTGATCGCACCGAGCAGGGCGACCGCCACCAGCCCGTGAACAATCAGCAGAGCCGTATTCAGGTACATCCTCCGCTCTCTTCACGTCCCTACTTGAACAGCTCCACAGTTGCGAATGGCTCGGCCGACCACGGTCGGAAGCGATTGAGGGTGAATTTCGTCTTCTGGTTAGGTTCAACATCCACCAGGACGTAGTTGTATTCCTCCTTGGGCGGCTCACCCTTCCAGTAAAGGTCCGGTGGATAGTCCGCCGGCAACTTGATGCTCGTTCGCCCTGGGAGGATCGGGTCCTGTTCGGCGCCGCCGCCGCCCAACATCAGGTATTTCACGCCGTCAACGTCGAACAGCTCGGTGGTATGGACGTGTCCGTTGAACACGATCACTTCCATGTCTTTCGCGTAAGCTGCGATCACCTTGTGCGGATTATCAGGCGCAGGAATGGCGCCGAGGCCGGACCGGGCGAACGTCGGGTAGTGGAAGGTGATGAAAATCTTGCGGATGCCGGCGGCCTTGGCTTCGTCCATCCATTGCTGCAACTGCTTCATCTGCTCCGCGTATTTCGGCCGATCAGCGTCCCATAGCGACGGCGACCGGTAGTCGTACTTGCCGCTCCACAGATAGATGAAGCGGACGCCATGGAGATCGAATTTGTAGATCAGGTTCTCCGGTGTGACTCCGAACTTCTTCAGGTACGGGACAGCGTCCAGCACACCCTCGATCTTGGGATCGCCCCACACCTCGTGATTACCCACCCCCATGAACCATCGCCCCTCCAGCCCGGCGGCGCGCATCTCGCCATCCGCGGGTGGGAGTTGCTTCAACATGGTCTCGTTCACCCGCTTCCAGTACGGGCTGTCGGCAACGGTGCGGCCCTGGTTTCCCCACCAGATGACATCGCCGCTGTTGACCACAAATTTGGCCCGCCCGGATTTGACGTCTTTCACGATTTCGCGGGCTACCCATTCGCCGCCCTGAAGCCGAAACATCGTACGTTGCACACCGGGAAGCAGTTTTACGTCCTCGACCGACGCCTCGGTGACCCATCCCTTGTCTAGCGTCAGAGTCATGACTTCTGACTTGGACTCGAACGGCATCACGACCTTGATAAGGTCCTTGGTGACGGGATCGAAGATCATCTTAACATCCCTTTTCACCACCGCTTCAGCAATTTTTTCGGGCATGACCAGTCCGAACATTTCAACGAACAACTGATTTAGTTCCGGCTGCCCCTCCTTGTACGGGAGATACATCATCGGTCGCGAGTCGCCGTAGGCGGCAAATGAAAAGGCAGCCGACGGAGCTTGTTGGGCCATCGTAGCCGGCGGAAGAAAGGCAGGAAGCAATGCCAAAGTCGAGAGCAGAACACGGCGGCTGATTCCGAAGCGAGAAGAGATCGATTTCATGAATCTTTCCTCCGAGTTAGGCAATGGAGCGTACGTGTCACATGCGCTCCATTGTTGTTATGCCCTTTGCACGTTCTCTCGGGTCGCCTCTACTTTCTGTGCGATCTACTGACCCGGGCGATTCTTGATCGACTCCTCGATCTTCTTCTTCACTGATTCGAGGTTGAAGGAAGCCGGGTCCTGCATCGGCGGAAATTCGATTGCCGTCTGGGCCAGCTTCCCGACATACTCCTGAACCAGAACGAAACGCCAGAACTCGCGGGCGAAGAAGTCGTTGCCGTAGCCGAATGCACCCGTGTTCGACGATTCGCCGCGAATGAACGGCGTGCGCTCGAACGGATCCTGGCGAATGTTGACCATCGAAGGCATGTCCGTGGTGGTTTTCTCGCCCGGCCAGCCCCACGGCTGCACATAGAACTGGAACTTGAAATTGCCGATGCGCACCGCACCCAGCTGTGCTCCACCGAAGTAGAAGATCTCTTCTCGCTTGGATGGGCCTTTCCCGGTGAGCAAGTCCATCTGATTGTAGCCATCCAGGTGATTCTTGTAGGTCCGGTCGCCGAGCTTCACGCCCTTCAGCAGTTGCTCGGTGATATTGGGATTGCCCACCGCCGCCATCAGGGTGGGGAACCAATCGAGACCTGAGAAGATTCCGTTTTCGACGCTCCCTGGCTTGACCCGGCCCGGCCAGCGGATGATGGCCGGTGCGCGGAAGCCACCTTCGCCGACGGTGCCCTTAGTATTCTTGAATGGCGTCATGCCGCCATCCGGCCAAGTGAATACCTCGGCACCGTTATCCGTGGTGAAGATCACGATGGTATTGTTGGCCTCGCCAATGTCATCGAGCTTCTTCATCAGGGCACCGACGCTGTCATCGAGCTGAGCCATGCCGGCTTCCTCGAGACCGAAATTGGTCTCGCTGTTCTGCATGGCGCTGTATTTCTTCGAGAGGAAGGTCCAGACGTGCATGCGAGTGGTGTTGTGCCAGATGAAGAACGGTTTGCCTTCCCGCTTGGTCTTGTCCATGAAGTCGCCAGTAGCTTTGACCAGCACCTCGTCGAAGGTCGTCATGTCGTACTTTGCTTTCAGGAACGGCAAGTCGTGCATGTTCGGAACGTTCGACATGTCGGGGAACGGCGGCAGTGGGCCTTCGTCGATGATCCTCTGCTTGCCGATCTTGCCCCAACGCGGCATCTCGGTCGTATCGTCGGTATCGGTCGCGAAGCTGCGGATCAGGCTGCGCGGGCCGTTCTTGTTGTAATAGTCCTGGTTGACGGGAAATGAGTACCAGTACGGATCGGACATCGCATCGAGGTGATATAGATATCCGAAGAACTCGTCGAAGCCGTGCAGGGTCGGGAGGTATTTGTTCAGATCGCCGAGATGGTTCTTGCCAAACTGACCGGTGGCATAACCCTGCGCCTTCAGAGCGGTGGCGAGCGTGACCGCCTGTGCCGGCATGCCGACATCCGCTCCAGCCTGGCCGACGGTGGTCAGCCCGGTGCGAATAGGCAGTTCGCCGGTGATGAAGTTCGCCCGGCCCGCCGTGCAGCTTGCCTCGGCGTAGTAGTCCGTAAAAATCATGCCTTCTGACGCCAGCTTGTCCAGATTCGGCGTCTTCCCCGACATGATGCCGCGATGGTACGCGCCGATGTTGAACCAACCGACATCGTCGCCCATGATGACAAGTATATTTGGTGGCCGCTGTTGTTGCTGCGCGGTCGCTGGCAAGGTTGCCGGCGTCAAATTGGTGGACAGCGCGACTGCGCTCGTCCAGATGAGGTTACGGATACTCATGGTACGTTTCTCCAAATGATTTCGGATCGTTCGCGCATCGAACGATTCCATCTGTTGGTCCGGACCAATTCCTGATTTTGGGCTATCGACGTGTTATGTGGGGTCGAATACGGAATTTAGAGTCGGCTTGCAGCAATAGGTTGTTGCGAGGCATGGAAAGAGCCTTGACGAGACTTTGCTCGTGGGCTGGCAGTTCACTAACGCTTAAGTTGATGGACGTTTGATTGATCGGCTGTTGATCTAGATCAATGCAATTCCGGTTCGATCCGAGACGGAAAATCGACTTTCTTGCTGACAGACAGGTCGGTAGCCAGTGCACTGCGAAAGCAGCGGGCGGTTCTGCAGGCACACGCCCTTGGCCGTGCTATCGTGGCAGTGTGTTCCTAAAACGCGTGAACCCAGGCTTCGGGATAGAGTGCGTAGGCATTGCCTCGCCGCGCCAGCCGCGAGAAGGCCGGGAAATGCAGATGCATCCCGGCGATCAGGACGCCGTCGGCGGCGACGCGGTCGAACATGCGCTTGCGCGAGGCAGCAGCGGCGGCGAGATCGGTGTCGAAGGCCATGCCGGCTTCCGGAAATGCGGTCTGCACTTCCGGCACATGCACGGTGTCGCCCCAGATCATCAACTGTTCGTTGCGGTCAACTCGCAGCGCAGGGCAGCGCCATTGGCTTCGATGAAATCCATGCTGCGCTCCCCGGCGGCTTTTGATCTTGTTCTTGTCACCCGGCGAGCGACTGCCCGTTGACCTCGACTATGGAGGTCCACGATAGCGAAGGAGGCGCGAATCTCAAATCATGAAGGGCGGGGCGCCACTGTCGGCCCCTTGCGGGCTCAATGCGCCGGTTCGTCGCGCCTGGTTTCCAGATGTTCGACAGCCAGCGCCCGGTAGTGCGCGGCCATTTCCTTGTAATGCTGGCGTGAGATCGGGTCGGTCGCGCTTTCAGCGCGGCGTTCGAACATTTCCGCCTTTTTCTGCAGGATCTTAGCCTGAGACATGGCTCTCCTCCCGTTCCCTCCCGTTCGGTCAGGTCAAGCAGGCGAGGTAGACGATCGCGATGCCGAGGGCGGTCCCGATGGACCAGAGGGCGGGATCCCAGCTTTCCGAACCGGCACGGTCATTTTCGATGGTCGACATGAGACGGCCTCCCGACGTTCTGGCCGTGACTCCATTCCCCGTCTGTTTCAGGACGACTACGCCGGGGGACGAAAATGGTTTCATCGGAGCGTTTTTGCCCAGGAAATCCGCGCTTCGTACATGAAAGCTTGTCCGCCCGGGGCGGGAAACGCCCAAAGGCCCGCCGGTGCCCGTTCCCGCAGGTTGCGGCGCAAAAGCGGCCTCTGCTATACGGCGGATGCCAATTCCCCGTTTGAGGCCTATATTAATGTCCGTTGATGCCGCCACCGTTCGCCGCATCGCGCATCTGGCGCGAATTGCGGTCACCGAGGCCGAGGTTCCCCACCTGCAGGGCGAGCTGAACGCCATGCTGGCGTTCGTGGAGCAGCTTTCGGAGGTGAACATCGACGGCGTCGAACCGATGACGTCGGTCACCCCGATGGAAATGAAGAAGCGCAGCGACGTGGTCAATGACGGCGAAATTCCCGACGACATCGTCGGGAATGCGCCGGAAACACAGAACCATTTCTTCCTGGTGCCGAAGGTGGTGGAATAAACTCTGTTCTTGCTTGGATCGGAAGTCCGATGTGTCTGCTCTGCGACGACGAAAAGGCCTATCAGGCCTATATGAACTACCTCGACGCGATGGAGCGGCAGGGCAAGGCCGCCGATCCCGACAAGGCGATGGATGCTGTCCTCGACGCGCTCGAGGCCAATGAGCGGACGCGGCCCAAGCCGGACGATCCCGCCAACGACAAGACGCTTTCTCCGTTCTTCTGCAGCCCGATCAATAAATGACCGACCTGACATCCCTGACGATCGCCGAGGCCCGCGAGGGCCTCGCGAACAAGTCTTTCACTTCGCTTGAACTGACGGACGCGCATCTTTCCGCGATCGAGGCGGCGCGCTCGCTCAACGCCTTCGTGCTGGAAACGCCTGACAAGGCCCGCGACATGGCGCGCGTGGTCGATGCGAAGATCGCCAAAGGCGAGGGCGGCCCGCTTGCGGGCATTCCGCTCGGGATCAAGGACCTGTTCGCGACGAGGGACGTGCGCACCACCGCGTGCTCAAAAATCCTCGGCAATTTCGTGCCGCCCTACGAATCCACCGTGACCTCGCAGCTCTGGCGCGACGGCGCTGTCATGCTCGGCAAGCTCAACAATGACGAGTTCGCGATGGGCTCGTCGAACGAGACCTCGTGCTTCGGCCCGGTGGTCAACCCGTGGCGGCGCGAAGGCTCCAACACCACGCTGGTGCCGGGCGGCTCGTCGGGCGGATCGGCCTCCGCCGTGGCGGCGCTGCTCTGCATGGGCGCGACCGCGACCGATACCGGCGGCTCGATCCGGCAGCCTGCCGCCTTCACCGCGACCGTTGGCGTCAAGCCGACCTATGGCCGCTGCTCGCGATGGGGCATCGTGGCGTTCGCGTCCTCGCTCGACCAGGCCGGGCCGATCGCGCGCACGGTGCGCGATTCCGCGATCCTGATGCGCTCGATGGCCGGCCACGACCCGAAGGACACGACGTCAGTCGACATCGGCGTGCCCGATTACGAAGCTGCGATCGGCAAGTCCGTGAAGGGGATGAAGATCGGCATACCGAAGGAGTATCGCCTCGACGGCATGCCGGCGGAGATCGAAAAGCTCTGGACCGAGGGCGCGGCGTGGCTGAAGGCGGCCGGCGCCGAGTTGGTCGATGTGTCGCTGCCGCACACCAAATACGCGCTGCCGGCCTATTACATCGTGGCGCCGGCGGAAGCCTCGTCCAACCTCGCGCGCTACGACGGCGTGCGTTACGGCCTGCGCGAGCCCGGCCGCTCGATCGGCGAGTTGTACGAGAGCACCCGCGCCGCGGGCTTTGGTGATGAAGTGCGCCGCCGCGTCATGATCGGCACCTACGTGCTCTCCGCCGGCTATTACGACGCCTATTATCTGCGCGCGCAAAAAGTCCGCACGCTGATCAAGAAGGATTTTGAGGATTGCTTCGCCAGGGGCGTCAACGCGATCCTGACGCCTGCGACGCCGTCGGCGGCGTTCGGTGTCGGCGAGAAGGGCGGCGCCGATCCTGTCGAGATGTATCTCAACGACATCTTCACGGTGACGGTGAACATGGCGGGACTTCCCGGCATCGCCGTGCCGGCCGGCAAGGACGCGCAGGGCCTGCCGCTCGGCCTGCAACTGATCGGCCGTCCGTTCGACGAGGAGACGCTGTTCTCGCTCGGCGAAATCGTGGAGCAGGCGGCCGGCCGCTTCACGCCGCCGCGCTGGTGGTAGCGATGGTGGATTTCCGCGCCAGCCTCACGGCTACAGCGCCTGCGCCGAGCCTAGAACCGCCGCTGGCAGCATTGTGGTGGGCGGCAAAGGGCGACTGGGACCGGGCGCACAGGATCGTGCAGGATGAAGCCAGCACTGATGCCGCCTGGGTGCATGCCTATCTGCATCGCGTCGAAGGCGATCTCGGCAATGCCGGCTATTGGTACCGGCAGGCCGGCCAGCCAGCGGCGAAGGATTCTCTTGAAACCGAATGGGAGCGGATCGTCTCCGCGCTGCTCGGGAGTGGAAAAGCATGAACGTGTCAGTCAATCCGGGAAAACTGATCAAGGGCCAGACCGGCGACTGGGAAGTCGTGATCGGGATGGAAGTGCACGCCCAGGTCACCTCGAAGTCAAAGCTGTTCTCGGGCGCCTCGACCGAGTTCGGCGGCGAGCCCAACAGCCATGTCTCGCTGGTCGATGCCGCGATGCCGGGCATGCTGCCCGTCATCAATCAGGAATGCGTCAGGCAGGCGGTCCGTACCGGCCTCGGTCTCAACGCGCAGATCAACCTGCGCTCGGTGTTCGACCGCAAGAACTATTTCTACCCGGACTCGCCGCAGGGCTACCAGATCAGCCAGTACAAGTCGCCGATCGTCGGCGAGGGCGAGGTCGAGGTCGAACTCGAGGGTGGCAAGACGGCCGTGATCGGGATCGAGCGGCTGCATCTGGAACAGGATGCCGGCAAGTTGCTGCACGATCAGTCACCGACCATGACCTATGTTGACCTTAATCGCTGCGGCGTGGCGCTGATGGAGATCGTGTCGAAACCCGACATCCGCGACGCCGAGCAGGCAAAGGCCTATGTCACCAAGCTGCGCTCGATCCTGCGTTACCTCGGAACTTGCGACGGCGACATGGAGAAGGGCTCGCTGCGTGCCGATGTGAACGTTTCCGTGCGCAAGCCGGGCGGGCCGCTCGGCACTCGCTGCGAAATCAAGAACATGAACTCGATTAACTTTATCGGCCAGGCGATCGAGTACGAAGCACGGCGCCAGATCGAGATCATCGAGGATGGCGGCGCGATCGATCAGGAGACGCGGCTGTTCGATCCCAACAAGGGCGAGACGCGCTCGATGCGCTCCAAGGAAGAGGCGCACGACTATCGTTACTTCCCGGACCCCGACCTGCTGCCGCTCGAGTTCACGCAAAGCTATGTCGACGGGTTGAAAGCGGACCTGCCGGAACTGCCGGACCAGAAGAAGGCGCGCTTCATCGAGAGCCTCGGCCTGTCGCCCTATGACGCCGGCGTGCTGGTGGCCGAGCGCGAGAGCGCGGGGTTCTACGAGACTGTGCTCGCCAGCCTTGCCGACAAGGCGCGCGACGGCAAGCTCGCGGCCAATTGGGTGATCAACGAACTGTTCGGCCGTCTCAACAAGGAAGGCCATGGCATCGGGGATTCGCCGGTGTCGGCGGCGCAACTCGCTGCGATCGTCAGCCTGATCGGCGAGGGCACGATCTCCGGCAAGATCGCCAAGGACCTGTTCGAGATCGTCTGGACCGAAGGCGGCGATCCGCGCGAGCTGGTTGAAACGCGCGGCATGAAGCAGGTCACCGATCTCGGCGCGATCGAGAAGGTCGTCGACGACATCATCGCCGCCAATCCGGACAAGGTCGCGCAGGCGAAGGCAAAGCCGCAACTTGCCGGCTGGTTCGTCGGCCAGGTGATGAAGCAATCCGGCGGCAAGGCCAACCCGCAGGCCGTGAACGACTTGTTGAAGACGAAGCTCGGCATCTGAATCGTCCCGTAACGGGACACGCTGGCAGCATCTGCGAGGTTGAGATCGATGCACGCACGCATGCATCGATCGTCGATTGTGATCCGGCGCGCTGATGCCGCGACTGCAAGAGGCGTCCGAATCGAGGATCGCGATTCGTCCGGAAAGTTCGATTTGGCGTGCGTCGGCGAGACTCCAGCGCCGGGACAGTGAAAATTTATTTGTTGCCAAACCTTGCGACTCAGAGTCCGTGCACGCGTCAATTTGACGGAGTCGCCGAGTCGTCACGACATTGATCGTGCATCGATCATCGTTGTGGTGAACTCAGAAAAGCGCTGCAGTAAAGGCGATTCATGCAATATCGGAGAACGCGGACGTGCATCGTCGCGGCATTTTTTTAGTCAGGACGCGAGCGCGATTTGGAGTCGCCGACGTTGTCGCTCTGCGCGCTTCGACTTTGCTGCGTCAACACTTCTTTAAGCGGGAAGCTGTTTTTTTGAGTGCGTTGGTGTATTCGGGATGTAGTGCATCTCGATTCCCGGGTGCACGCAACTGACTAAAGCCATCTCACTTACATTAGGAGGGCAACATGGCCAAGAAAGCTAAGAAGGCAAAGAAGGCGAAGAGCGCAGTGAAGAAGACTGCGAAGAAGACCCGCAAGGTCGCCAAGAAGAAGAAGTAAGCTCGCTTCTTTGAAAGTTGCCGGCGGCTTGATGCCGGCACGTCACACGAGCCCCGGATGAATGTCTGAAGGCTCTGTCGACGAAAGAGGGTGTCGGCGAGACATCAGGTCAACGGTCGGATCGCTTCTTGGAAGGCTTCTTTCAAAACCGGTCCGGCAGAAGAAAACAGGTTTTCTTCGTTCGGTGCGGATATCCTTAACTATCCGCAATTTCATCGGGCCAACGCCCGCCGTGAAATCTGGTCCTGACGTGTTCGCCGACGCCCTCGTTCCCGGGACGCCTTCGTCCCGATGACTTGGGCCTTCTCCGATCCGGCCCGTCGATTTTTCCAAACTCCCGAATGCCCGATTTGATTGACGGCCAGCA
This sequence comes from Bradyrhizobium sp., assembly GCF_036735945.1. Lineage (GTDB taxonomy): Bacteria > Pseudomonadota > Alphaproteobacteria > Rhizobiales > Xanthobacteraceae > Bradyrhizobium. The sequence continues at coordinate 22,927 of NZ_DAINNI010000032.1, forward strand.
CCGTTGGTCTCGCCAGATTCCATGCGAGGGCCAGCAGCAGTGCGCGGGTCGAAGCGGCGGTTCATTGAATACGACGCGGCGCCGAGCATATACTCGGCTGCATGGTCGATGTCCGTCGGGAAGACCCGTGCTCGCTGGCGTTAACCCTGAGGCTCGCCGGCACGCCTTGTCAGCAACCCGGCGCACTGCGTCCCGATCTAGATTGGCGCGCGCATATCTTATGCGTGGCGGCGGCGGGCGGGCTCCATCAGTTTGACCGCATGACACAGCAGCCTCGCATCAGATCCCCTCGAATTGTTGGTTTTCCGACTGGCCGAGCCGCTTGCTTCGCAGCTTCGCTTCCTCCTCGAAGCCGACCGCCTCAAATCGGTTGTCCGCGGTAACCGCCTTGCCGACGGCTCGCGGCGCGAGAATACGGCGGAGCATAGTTGGCATATCGCGCTGTTCTCCCTGGTGCTGGCGTCCCACGCGGCCGAGCGGATCGATCCGCTGCGCGTCGTATCGATGCTCCTGATTCACGATCTGGTGGAGATCGACTGCGGCGACACGCCGTTGTTCGACGAGGTGGGAACTGCCACCCAGGCTGCGCGCGAGACGGTCGCAGCCCATCGTTTGTTCGGGTTGCTTCCGACCGGGCAGGCGGCCGAATTTCTTGCGCTGTGGACCGAGTTCGAGGCCGCCGCGACGGCGGATGCGCGGTTTGCCAAGGCGGTCGACCGCCTGCAACCGATTCTGCTGAACCACGCGGTCGGCGGTGGCACCTGGACCGACTATGATGTGGACGAGGCGCGCGAGCGAACCTTGACCTGCCGCATTGCCGATGGCTCACCGGCGCTTTGGGACGCGGCCGAGGCGGCAATCAATGACGCGGTATGCCGGGGATGGCTCAAGCCAGCACGGCCATCCTGAGCAGCCGCGCGCCCGCGAGGTTCGTTTCCATCGAGGCCGCGCAAGGCGATGCCGCAATGGTTATCGATCCGCCAAGCGGCAGGGTAAACCGAACTTCACGATTGCCGATTTCTGCCTGCGCTGCAGGTACTTCTGCGATCTTGTCGACGGCCGCGCGATGCCTGCATTTACACCCCGTTCATCGCGAACCTTAAACTGCCCTTCAAATTTGATCGGCCATGATCGCCTCAACAACAGACCGGCAAACGGCGTTGGGGAAGACAGACAGGCGTTTCAACAAATGGACGGGGGCCGCGCTCGGGGGAGGGCGGCAACGATAAAAAGGGGGACCAGCGATGTTTCAGGGACAGATCGATCTCGATGCGGCCATTGCGGTGGAAGCGACCGCGATTCCGGACGTGCTGTTCGAGCGCGGGCTTTACTGGGCGAGCGGCCGCTCCGGTGTCGTGAACCTGGTCGCGGCCCACAAATGGTTCAATCTCGCCGCGCTGAAGGGCCGCGCCGATGCGATCGCGATGCGCCGCGAGGTTGCCGCGATGATGTCGGATGCCGAGATCGCGGCCGCGCAGCGCGAAGCCCGTGCGTGGATGACCGCGCACTGAGGCCTGCGGCGGGTGACGTCATCACATCGGTGGCTCGCCATTGGCAAGACAACATTTCTTCGACAGCGTGATGGTCGCCTTCGATTGCAGATACCGTGATTGGAATCGTGCAACGCTGAAGACGACCCGATATCGCTTCAATGGCTTGGTGGCTGTGGCGAAGCAGGTCGTTGCTGCTCCAGCGAGCGACCTGGCGTCCTTGCATCGGGGCTGGAGAGAGAATCGGGGCCGCCAAAGCCGGCAAATGGCGGAGCCGGAGGGATTCGAACCCTCGATAGGCCTTTACAAGCCTATAACGGTTTAGCAAACCGCCGCCTTCAGCCACTCGGCCACAGCTCCGTAAGCGCGGATATGCCTGAGGCGAGGGCGAGCCGCAAGCGGCAGATTGCGATTGCAGCAAGACCATTTGGAGGCGAAGCGTTCGCCGGCGACGGCTCTCACCCGACGCCGCGCGCTGGCGGCGCGTCGAGAGGTGCTCGTGGCTCTCAGTCGCGCGAAATTGATTCGATTCCGGGTGTGCGACTCGCGGCAGCGCCGGGCGGGGCTCGGATCGCGACAGGAGGCCGGGTCGGCATCCCGCGAGCGGGCTCTCGATCCCGGCAGGAGCCGGGTTCCACCATTTTCATCGGTTTCTGCCCGGATTGGGCCTTGTTCCATCGGGCAGGGGATCTGGAGCTCGACTGGAGGCGGACCCCGGGAAGGGAGCCGGCGCATTTGCACGGCCTCGCGGCGTCGGATCAGCCTCCACGGCTCACTCTATAATGTGTGCGTAATCGTCCATTGCGGATTCGGAATCGCGCGCTCGATTCGATACGGGATCCTGTGCTTGCGGGCGTGAACCGCTTGCTGCGGTGCGTGCACCTCCAACCGGGGTGCCGGTTGGGTTATTCATAATTCTTTAATAAAAACAATGTCTTGCAGAAAATCTTCGATCACAAACCCGTGTTATTTGTGCAACACAATTCGGAAAAGGGGGCGAGTCGAGGTGCCGGAAGCGGTTCCTTTGTTGCTTGTGCAGAAGTCCTCGGTAATTGTGATCGGGCGACGGAGGGGGGCATCCCGAGGTCGTCCCGTTTTAGGTGGTTCGCTTAAGTCCCTCGCGTTCATGCGGGAGTGTCCGAAGGCGCGAAGCGACTAAGCGGGTTTCAGGGGACAAGGGAACCAACCTTAGGGTGTTTCACCCAGCGGATCCGGAACCTTCCCTACAGAGCAACTTGGAGGTTTAATATGAAGATGGTTAAGAGCCTTATCCTCGGCTCAGCGGCGGGTCTGATCGCCATGAGCGGAGCACAGGCGGCCGATCTTCCCGTCAAGGCCAAAGCGGTCGAGTACGTGAGGATCTGCTCCCTGTACGGCGCGGGTTTCTTCTATATCCCGGGCACCGACACCTGCATCAAGCTGGGTGGTTATCTGCGCGTTGAAACGGCGTTCAACGGCTCGGTCTACAACGGTGCGTATTCTTCGGTGAACGGCGCACAAAACCGTCTGTCGAACTACTACACCGCTCGTTCCCGTCAGGATCTGACGGTCGATACGCGCACCGCGACCGAATACGGCGTGGTCCGCACGTTCTTCGACGCGACGTTCTCCTGGACCACGGGCAACTACGCCGGCGCCGGCACCGGTGGTACCACGTACAGCGCAGGTGTTGGCCAGGTCGGCAACCCCTCTGACGGCGGCATCGCTGGCGGTTCGGTCGGCGTCTACCACGCGTTCATCCAGTTCGCTGGGTTCACGATGGGTAAGACGACCTCCTCGTTCGATACCCCCTGGGTCAACTATCCGGGCAACAACTTCGACGGTCTCGTCGGCGGCAGCGGCGACGTCACCGCGGTCAACCAGCTGACGTACACCGCGCAGTTCGGCAACGGCGTGTCGGGTTCGATTGCGTTGGAAGATCCTACGGCGTACCACCAGAGCAATCTGTATAACCTGGGTGCGAATGGCGTTCTTCTCAACGGTCCCGCATTCCAGGGTGGTGCCTACGGCCTCAGCGCCTTGGGTGGCACGAGGGCTCCCGACATCGTGGGTGTCTTGAAGGTCGATCAGGCCTGGGGTGTGTTCCAGTTGTCGGCTGCGGCCCACAACAACCACGCCGCCTACTACGGTGCGACCGAGGCCACGGGTCATCCTGACGACAAGTGGGGCTGGGCTGTGCAGGCCGGCTTGCAGATCAAGAACATCCCGACTGGCGCGGGTGACACGATCAACCTGCAGGCGGTCTACACCGACGGCAATTCTCGTCGTAACTTCCAGAGCTTGGTTGGCCAGAACTTCGTGATGTTCGGCGGCACCAACGTGCCGGGCGCCTATCAGAGCGTTGGTCTTGCTGGCGTCGCGGACGGTGTGTACGCAACCGGCACCGGCATTGCAACGGCCCAGACCTGGGGTATGCGCGGTGCGTTCAACCACAACTTCGACCCCTACTGGAGCGGCGCGATCTACGGTGCGTACGCCCAGTTGAAGTACGGCAATGGCGGTGCGGCTCTCATCTGCGGCGCCATCGCGGGAATCGGCGCGCAGACTGCTGGTATCACCAACTGCGACCCGAACTTCAACATCGGCCAGGTCGGTGGCATCATCCGCTGGACTCCGGTGAAGAACCTGACGTTCTCTGCGGACGTTACCTACACCATGCTGGACCAGAAGTTTGCCGGCACGATCACGCCGACAGCCGGTGTCAACGCCCCGGCAAAGCCGGCGGCTACGTATCAGCTCAAGGATCAGGACACTGTCAGCCTGCTTCTCCGCGCTCAGCGTAACTTCTGATCTCGGAAGATCTTGACAACGAGGAAGACCCCGGCAGGCGACTGCCGGGGTTTTTCGTTATGAGGGTGGGATTTCGTGGCCGGAAAGTTTCGTCGCTCGGTGCCGCATGCGCAGCCCACGGATCTTGCGGCTGTAGATATCCATGACGGCCGCCCGTTCGCAGGACAGCGTGGATGCGGGGCACTGCCATGGCGCTGGCCGCTGTCGCGACGGGCCTGCCGGATCTCGGCAGCAACGCGGACCCGGCGGTTGCACGGGCGCTCAACCGGACGCTCGCGCCAAGCATAACAGCCGGCCGGCGAGACCTCGAGCATGGCGTACATCGCCCGTACCGGATAGCTGTCGCGTTGGTCTTCGATGAAGCGAAAGCTCATGTCTGGGGTCCGGCAGAGATCGCGATCGACATTTCTTGAATGTCGCGCTCCATGCGCAGCCGATCGTTCTCCTGGCGCAGCCGGGTGATCTCCGAACCATGGTCCGCCGACATCGGCGTCGCCTGTGATGGGGCGCCGCGCCGCCGGCTCCTCCGGACCCTGTCCAACCGGCGTCGCAGCACCGGGTCGCGCAGACCGGGCTCCTTCGCCCCCGACGTGAGCGAGCGACGGCTCGGCATCACCAGCTCAACTGCCTGGCGATCGCACTTTTCAGCAAATTCAGTAAATGGCCGACGTAGACGTTCCATTCGACTCCTGCGGGCTCAATGAGCCTCCTGCAGGGTTCATCCGGAGGAGCTTCAGTATTGCGGGCCTTGGCCCGTCTTCCGCCGAGCAGGTCAGCCCGCCGCTCGCTTCACTGGAGGGAGCCAAGATCGCGATCGTTGATCAATGGCTGGTAACGAAAAGCCCCCCGGCAGCTGCCTGCCGAGGGGCTCTTTGCTCGGATAGTCCGGATCAGAAGTTGCGCTGGGCCCGGAGCAGGAAGTTAAAGCTGTCCTGGTCCTTCAACTCGTACACGGCTGCCGGCTTGGCGACCGATGCGAGAGTCGGAGCGACAACCGTCCCCGAGTACTTCTGGTCGATGCGGGTCCAGGTGAAGTCACCCGAGAACGTCAGGTTCTTCACAGGAGTCCAGCGAGTGATGATACCCGCCTGGGCGATGTTGAAGTCGGGGTTGCAGGTACCAACCAGGGCCAGCAACGTAACCGCGTTCGTGCAGATGGCAACCTTGCCGTTGTTGCCGTACCGGATGGAAGCGTAGGCACCGTAGACGCCAGTGTTCCAGTAGGGATCCCAGTTGTGGGTGTAACCACCGCGGAAGCCCCAGGTGGTCACATTCTCGAGCCCGGTGCCGTTTGCGGCCGAAGTGCCCGTGTAGACAGCATCCGGAGCGCTGGCAAAGCCGATGCTCTGGTAGGCACCAGCCGTGCTGGCGCTACCGAACATCGAGTAGCTGACCGCGGCCAGGCTCTGCAGGTTGTAACGGGTTGCACCATCGGTGTAGACGGCCTGCATGTTGATCACGTCGCCCGCGCCGGTCGGGAGGTTCTTGATCTGCAAGGCGCCCTGCACGGCCCAGCCCCACTTGTCGTCGGGATGACCCGTGGTCTCGGTCGCGCCGTAATAGGCTGCGTGGTTGTTATGAGCAACAGCCGACAGCTGGAACACACCCCAGGCCTGGTCGACCTTGAGTACGCCGATCAGATCCGGAGCGCGCGTGCCACCGAGGTTGTTGAGACCATTCGAGCCGCCCAGCATGCCTGCCGCCGTAGCACCCGTCAGGTTCATTACGCCCGACTGCACGAACGCGGTCGGGTCCTGAGCCGACAGGCTGCCAGATATGCCATTGCCGAACTGCGCAGTGTAGGTGAACTGGTTCACGCCGTTGGTTGAGCCGCTGCCGCCGACCAGGCCGTCGAAATTGTTGGACGGATAGTTGACCCAGGGCGCATCGAACGCGGAAACCGTCCGGCCCATCGTGAACCCGGCAAACTGGATGAACGCATAGTTGATGCCAACGCCACCACCGGCGATACCGCCGTCAGAGGGGTTACCAACCTGGCCGACACTCGCGCTGTACACGGTACCACCCGTTCCGGCGCCGGCGTAGCTCCCGGTCGACCAGGTGAAGTTCGCATCGAAGAACGTGCGGACCACGCCATATTCGGTGGCCGTGCGCGTATCGACGGTCAGATTTTGGCGCGAGCGGCTGGAGTAATAGTTCGACAGGCGATTGTGAGCGCCCAAGGCCCCGGAGTAGGCGCCATTGTAGTGCGTGCTGTTGATCGCCGTTTCAACGCGCAGATAGCCACCCAGCTTGATGCAGGTGTCGGTGCCGGGGATATAGAAGAAGCCTGCACCATACAGGGAGCAGATTTTCACATACTCGACCGCCTTGGCCTTGACAGGCAGGTCCGCGGCCTGAGCCCCGCCGATGGCGGCCAAGCCTGCCACCGAACCGAGAATAACGCGCTTCATCGTCTTCATATCAATCCCCAAGTTTGCTCTGTAGCGTAAGGTCCGGCCCCTCGGCCACTCCCAGGTCCGGTTCCGCAGTCTCTCTGAATCCCGCTTAGCCGATTCGTGGCATCGCAACACTTCATTCGAGGTTGTTTGCGTCTATCGCACTATCTTGGAAATCAGATGACAGCGGTGTCAGACCCAAATACCGACGTCAGCACGCCTTAGACTAGTCGATGTTCTACATTCAAGTTCGTCCGCGAGGGGCATCTTTTTCGAGCAAGATGAATTGACTTGTACGGGTGATGCAGGTCTGCCACACAGCCCTTGTGCCGATTTCGAGGAACTTGCCATGCGCGCTCTGGCTCTGACGATTGTGACGATGGGAATAGCCTTGGCAGCCGGGCAAGCCAGGGCTCAGACGTACGACCCGGCGTTTCCCGTTTGCATGCACGTCATTCCCTGGGGGGGCGGCGCATATTACGATTGCACCTACTACACGATAGGCCAATGCAAGGCTTCGGCCTCCGGCCGCGCAGCGCAGTGCGACTTCAACCCGTTCTACGCGGGTGCGACGGCGTCATCGCCGCGCGGTCGGCGTTATCGTCAATCCCGATCGATCTCGTCGATTCCTGCCGAGACCGTGCAGGATAGCTTCTGCTTGCAAGGGCGCGTATGGGGCTATCCCGGCAACTGCCAGTTCTCCAGCTATGCCCAATGCATGGCTACTGCCAGCGGCACGGACGCCTATTGTGGGATAAATCCCCAATACGCGTTCGCGCGTCCGCAGCAGGGGGCCTATCGGCACCGATAAATGTGCGGCGGGGAAGCAGGCCTGCCGAAACTCGTTATTGGACGCTGGCGCCACGGTGCAGGTCGGCTTCGATCTGAAGCTTGGTGCCGCCGCCGAAGCGCGCGCGGTAAACCTGCAAATTCTCCATGATCCGCTGCACGTAGTTGCGCGTCTCAGAGAACGGGATCAGCTCGACCCAGTCGACGGCATCGACCTTGGGGTCGCGCGGATCGCCGTAACGTTCGATCCATTTCTTCACGCTGCCGCGGCCGGCGTTGTAGCCGGCAAAGGTCAGGATGTAGGAGCCGCGATAGTCCTCGATCAGCCCGCCGAGTTCGGCGGCGCCCAGCATGGCGTTATAGACCGAATCGGTCTTCATCCGCTGCAGGTCGAAGCTGACGCCGGCGCGCTTGCAGACATAGCGCCCGGCATCCGGCGTCACCTGCATCAGGCCATAGGCCTGCGCCGGCGACACCACCGCCGGATTGAAGGCGCTTTCCTGCCGCGCGATCGAGTAGATGATGCTTGGCTCGACCTCGGGGCCGAGCTGCTTGAACGACGGAATGCCGGTGACGGGGTAGGCGTAGTGATCGAACGGCAGGCCGCGGTTGAGCGCGGCCTTGCCGAGCAGCAACATGCCGCGCGCATCATGGTGGCGCGCCGTGAGCTCGCCGAGGCCGGCCACGGCATCGGGATCGCCGTTCTCGCCGATGTCGTGGAACATCGGGAGCGCCAGCTCGCGCTCGTCGAGTTCATAGAGCAATTGTACGGCGCGCACGATCTCCAGCCGTTCGGCGCTGCGGCCCCGCGGCACACCGTTCAGCTCGAGCTGCGGCAGGCCGAGCTTGGCGCGCGCGAGCTGGCCGTAATAGCTGGTCGATTGCTCGGCGGCCCGGCCGTAGGCCGCGCGGGCCTCCTGGCTGCGGCCCGCGGCTTCCGCCGCGCGGCCCTGCCAATAGCCGGCGCGCGCCAGCGCAGTCGGATTGGCGCTGCCGACGCCGATGCGGGAGAAGTGCTGGGCGGCCAGCGCCGGGTCCTTCAGGAAGCGCAGCGCAATCCAGCCCGCGGTGAATTCCGCCTCGGTCTTGTAGATGTCGCGCGTCGGCAGCGCCGCATCCCGCGCAATCAGGTAGGCGTTGCGATGCTCGCCGACGTCGATCATCTTGCGCGCCAGCAGCCGCCGCTCGATCCACCATTCGTTGAGATTGTGCAGGCGATTCGGATCTTTCGGCGCGCTCAGCATAAGCTGCGCGGCCTCGGCGAACTTCTCCTCGCGGCGAAGCAGTTGGATCCTCGCGAAGATATAGCCGGTCTCGCCGTGCAATTCGCGTGGTACCGCCTCGAGCAGGGCGCGGAGGTTGGAGGCCTTCTTGTTGGCCGCAATCCGCGCTTTTGCGAGCGCGACATGGCCGGAGCCGAGCCGCTTCGCCGCGCGCATGCCGCCGGCCTCCTGCTCGGTGCTGTACAACAGCGATTCCATCCGCGCCTTGTGGTCGCCCGCCGTCAGCAGGGCGCCGAACATGTCGAGCACGGTGCTCTCGGTGTCTTCCGACATGCCGTCATGGCGCCAGGCCTCGCGGACCAGCCGCTCGGCATTGGCGCGATCGCCGCGCGCGAGCATCGCCTTGGCCAGCGCGAACTTGCCTTTTGCCGAGATCGGCGAATCGTTTTCGAACCACGACCACACCGCTGAGTCGTCGCGGCGATCGTCCCACAGCGCGGCCTCGATGCGCCGACGCAGGAAGATCTGCGACGGCCAGCTCGGATTGGCTGAAATGAACGCGCGGTAGCGCTCGACCGAGGCATTGTTGTTGTCGCTGCGCAGGATCAGCCACTCCGCCAGCTTGCGGGCGACCGGGTCCGAGATCGTCGATTGCACTTGCGTCGCATCGCCCGCCTTCTGCTTGCGCACGAGCTCGATGACATTTTCCAGCGCGTCCTTGTCGGCCTGCGATGTCGACGTCGTCGCAGCGACTGCTGCCGTCGCTACCGGCTTGCGCGGCGGCGGCAAGGCGGCATGCTGGCGCGCGGCGGGCGCCAGCACCGGCGGCGCGGGTGCGGGGGCCGGGGCAGCGGCGGTCGCAGCCGCACTGTGAGCGGCTGGCGCGTTGGCAGGGGCAGCGGATTTGGGAACGACGTTGCGGGCGATCGGCCGCGGCTTCGGCAGTGGAACTTTCGACTTGCCCCAGGCTTCCTGAGGATGAGCCGCCAGCCCGAGCGCCAATACCAGGCTGGTAGCCAGTGCGGTCGATCGCAATGCGGCGGCGCGGGCGGAAGGGATCACGGCGTTCCTCTGCGGCGGCGAATCATTCAATCGCTCCAGCCATAGGTCTATTTGACCGAATATGTGGACAAAACGGTAAAAACGTCGCGGTCGACCTGTTTGCGCCATCACCGCGGCAAAATCGCGGCTATCGACGCGCATGCGCGGGAAAGCGGCTTGGCCCAGAGCCGGGAAGGGCCAAGAAAGGGCGTCGGAACAAAGCGCTAGGGCAATACGGTACAGCCCTTTCGCAGGCCCGTCAGACCCGATATGAATTGCAATCCAGTTCGGCGGGGCCGTTTCTTAAGCGTTTGGAGGAAGTCCATGGCAGCCAAGACAAAATTCAAGGGATCGTTCACCGCCTTGGTCACGCCATTCAAGAACGGCTCGCTCGACGAGGCCGCCTTCCGCTCGCTGGTGAGCTGGCAGATCGCCGAAGGCACCCATGGCCTCGTCCCGGTCGGCACCACCGGCGAGAGCCCGACGCTGAGCCATGATGAGCACAAGCGCGTGGTCGAATGGTGCATCGAGGAAGCGAAGGGCCGCGTGCCCGTGATTGCCGGCGCAGGCTCGAACTCGACCAGGGAAGCGATCGAGCTGGCGCAACACGCCGAGAAGGCGGGCGCCGACGCCGTGCTGGTCGTTACACCCTATTACAACAAGCCCACGCAAGAGGGCATGTATCAGCACTTCAAGGCGATCAACGACGCCATCAACATCCCGATCATCATCTACAACATTCCGCCGCGCTCGGTGATCGACATGTCGGTCGACACCATGAAGCGTCTCTGGGAATTGAAGAACATCGCCGGCGTCAAGGATGCTACCGCCAGCATGGTGCGGGTGTCGCAGCAGCGCGCCGCGATGGGCGAGGAGTTCAACCAGCTCTCCGGCGAGGACGCCACCATCATCGGCTACATGGCCCATGGCGGCCATGGCTGCATCTCGGTCACGTCAAACGTCGCACCGAGGCTGTGCTCGGAATTCCACACCGCCTGGCAGAAGGGCGACGTCGCCACTGCCTTGAAGGTGCACGACAAGCTGATGCCGCTGCACATGAACCTGTTCATGGAAACCAGTCCGTCCCCGGTGAAATACGCGCTCTCGCTGCTCGGCAAGGTCGATGAGAAGCTGCGGCTGCCGATGGTTCCGGTACAGGAATCGACCCGGGTCGCCGTGCGCGACGCCATGGTACATGCAGGCCTGATCAACTAGCGCCGAAACTGTCTCGCCGAGGGGCGAAGAGGGGAAGTCAATATGCTGAAGGAATTCCGTGAATTTGCGATGAAGGGCAATGTCGTCGATCTCGCGGTTGGCGTCATCATCGGTGCGGCCTTCGGCGCCATCGTGACCTCGCTGGTCGGCGACGTGATCATGCCGATCATCGGCGCGATCACCGGCGGTCTCGATTTCTCCAACTATTTCACGCCGCTGGCCAAGTCGGTGACGGCCGGCAATCTGGCGGACGCCAAGAAGCAAGGCGCGGTGCTGGCCTGGGGCAATTTTCTCACGCTGACGCTGAATTTCCTCATCGTCGCTTTCGTGTTGTTCATGGTGATCCGCGCCATGAATCAGTTCAAACGCAAGGAGGAGGCGGCTCCCGCGGCGCCGCCGAAGCCGACCAGGCAGGAAGAACTGCTGACCGAAATCCGCGATCTCCTCAAGAAGGGCTGACGTGGCCGAGAAGAACGAGCGCCCGATCAAGGTCGTCGCCGAAAACCGCAAGGCCCGGTTCAACTACGCAATCGATGACACCATCGAGGCCGGCATTGCACTGACCGGCACCGAGGTGAAGTCGATCCGCAACGGCAAGACCACCATCGCGGAGTCCTACGCGGATTCCAAGAACGGCGAGATCTGGCTGATCAACGCCAACATTCCGGAATATCTGCAGGCCAACCGCTTCAACCACGAGCCGAAGCGGCCGCGCAAGCTGCTCCTGCACCGCAAGCAGATCAACAGGCTGATGGGCGCGGTCGATCGCGAAGGCATGACGCTGATTCCGCTGAAGCTCTATTTCAACGAACGCGGCCGCGCCAAGCTGCTGCTGGCGATCGCCAAGGGCAAGAAGCTGCACGACAAGCGCGAGAGCGAAAAGAAGCGCGACTGGGGCCGCGAAAAGGGCCGCCTGCTGCGGGCCCGAGGGTAAGATGGCGAATGGCCAATAGTGAGTAGCGAATAGCAAGACGGCATCTATTCGCTACTCGCTATTCGCATTCCGAAGGAGCAATCATGGCACAACCAAATCTGCTCGACGTCGATTGGAGCAAGATCCCCGCCCCGGTGGACGACGGCGGCGCGGCGCATCTGGTCGGCATGGCGATGCCGCCGGTCACGCTGCTGGCTACCGACGACAATTCGGTGACGCTATCCGGGCTGCCCGGCCGCACCGTGGTGTTCGCCTATCCCCGCACCGGGGAGCCCGGCAAGATCTCCATCGTCGACGATTGGGACATGATCCCGGGCGCCCGCGGCTGCACGCCGCAGACCTGCTCGTTCCGCGACCTGTTTGCCGAGTTGAAAGCCGCCGGCGCCAGGCAGGTGTTCGGCCTCTCGACGCAGGACAATGTCTATCAGACCGAGATGGCCTCGCGGCTGCATCTGCCTTTCCCGGTGCTGTCGGATGAGAAGCTCAAGCTGACGGCTGCGCTGAAACTGCCGACCATGAAGGTCGCAGGATTGACGCTGATCAAGCGGCTCGCGCTGATCATCGACGACGGCCGCATCCGCCATGTCTTCTATCCGGTGTTTCCGCCCGACCGCAACGCCGCCGATGTGTTGGCGTGGCTGAAGGAAAATCCGGCGTAACCGTCATTGCGAGCGAAACGACGCCTCGCAATGACGTCGGTCAAGCCAGTTCCCTGCGCACCTTCGCGAACACATCGCGGAACATCTTTGGCGTCAGCACGCCGGTGTTCGTGTTGTAGCGGGAGCAGTGATAGCTGTCGTACAGCTTGAAACTGCCTGCGTCATATACGGCGCCGTGCGCAAAGGGCGCGGCGGCACCGCGCAGGCCGAGCGCCTTCAGCGTCGAATCATGCGCGATACGGCCGAGCAGGACGACCGCGCGCAGCTTCGGCATGGTCGCGATTGTCGTCGCCAGGAATTGCCGGCAGGTGTTGATCTCGGCCGGCAGCGGCTTGTTCTGTGGCGGCACGCAGCGCACCGCGTTGCTGATCCGGCAATCGACCAGCTTCAGCCCGTCATCCGGCCGCGCCTGGTAGACGCCCTTCGCAAAGCCGTATTCGAGCAGGGTCGCGTACAGCAGGTCGCCGGCATAGTCGCCGGTGAACGGGCGCCCGGTCCGGTTGGCGCCCTGCATGCCCGGCGCCAGCCCGACGATCAGGAGGCGCGCAGCAGCACTGCCGAACGAAGCGACCGGCGCGTTGTGCCAGTCCGGCTCCTTCGCGCGCGCCTCGGCGCGAAATTCGGCGAGCCTTGGACAGAGCGGGCAGTTGCGGTCAGGCTCGGCGACGGCGACAGCGGGCTGGGAGGTCATATGTTCAAAGCGCTTTCCGGAAACAGCCCGCCGCGGATCAGGGCGAGAACCGGTTTGCATCAACGATGCACGCCCATACAAAAAGCCCCGGTTCTGGTTTCAATCAGAACCGAGGCTCTAGCAGCGTATGGGCTCATTCTCAATCGTCGAAATCTTCGTCGCCACCGCCGCGCGGCGCCACGGTGGTGGCGCGCTGCAGGAATTGCGGGGAGTGATGGCGCGGCTCGCGCGGGGCGGGGCGTTCGGAAGGATCGCGGCCGAGCTTGGACTGCAACTCGACGAGATCGGTGAAGACGTCGGCCTGCCGGCGCAGTTCGTCGGCGATCATCGGCGGTTGGCTCGAAATGGTCGAAACGACCGTGACGCGGACGCCGCGGCGCTGTACTGCCTCAACCAGCGAGCGGAAATCGCCGTCGCCGGAAAACAGCACGATCTGGTCGACATGCTCGGCGAGTTCCATGGCATCGACGGCGAGTTCGATATCCATGTTGCCCTTCACCTTGCGGCGGCCGGAGGCGTCGATGAACTCCTTCGTGGCCTTGGTGACGACGGTGTAGCCGTTGTAGTCGAGCCAGTCGATCAGCGGACGGATCGACGAGTATTCCTGATCTTCGATGATCGCCGTGTAGTAGAACGCACGCAACAATGTCCCACGGCTCTGAAATTCCTTGAGAAGGCGCTTGTAATCGATGTCGAAGCCGAGCGTCTTGGCCGTTGCGTATAGGTTTGCGCCATCGATGAAAAGCGCAATCTTGTTGGAAGTAGGTGACATCAATCGGTTCTCACGTTGTGGTTAGTTCTTCTAGCGCAGCGGCTAACGACCGCGCGCAGATTCCAAGTCTGTTGCCTAAAGTTCGGTGAATCGTGCCCCGCTACAGTCACCACTGCAATTATGGTGGGGCGAGGGCGAAAAACCTAGACTTTTGACTGTGCAATGAAGAGATTTACTTGTCCTGCACGGCAACCTCGCCGCGTCTGGACGCTCCGACTCCGGCCCTTCCAGGCCCCCCACGAGTGGGGTAGCAGAGCCCATTAGGAAGGCAAATCACAAATTTAGTCTTGCGAAACCGGCCCCGCCGCTATAACTAGCGGCCATATCAGACATATTTGGCCCCAACTAACGGAGCGACAGTCTATGGCGCGCGTCACCGTGGAAGATTGCATCGATAAGGTCGACAACCGGTTTGACCTGGTGCTGCTGGCAGCACATCGCGCTCGTATGATTTCGTCGGGTTCGCAACTCACGGTTGATCGGGACAACGACAAGAACCCGGTCGTTTCGCTGCGGGAAATCGCCGATTCCACTATTTCCCCGGAAGACCTCCGCGAGGAGCTGGTCCATTCCCTGCAGAAATTCGTCGAGGTCGACGAGCCCGAGCCCGATACCGTGCCGCTGATCGGCTCAGCCGGCGCCAGCGTCGATGCCGACGACACCGAAGTCGCGGTCGAGCGCATGACCGAGGAAGAGCTCCTCAAGGGCCTGGAAGGCCTGGCACCGCCGGAAGAGCAGCCCGAAGAGGACGAATAATCCGGAATTTCCGGATTTTCCTGAACCCTTGATTTGCCAAAGGCCCGGACATCCGTCCGGGCCTTTGCTTTTGTTGACATTTTGGTTGTTAAGATGCGTCCTTGTGCGGCGCGGTCGAAATCGGCTGCCTCACCCGATCTGGCGGGGCGTCGACTGGCCGGGCCCCAAGCGAAATTGAACTGTTTCGCGGCCAGAGCGGCGTGCATCGCCGTTCAAAAACGCATTAGATACGCCTACGGCGGGACCTGCCTTTTCGGGTCTGGTGGAAGAAGGCATTGACGTAATGGCGTACTGGCGCCGCAGCTCCCGGCAGATGCAGGCCGCAACCGGCGGGATTGCGGTCGCGCCGGCGTCGCCCACGGCGGAGAAGCCGAAATCGCCGCGTTCGCGCATGATGCGCCAATACGACCTGGTCGAACGAGTCCGCTCCTATAACCCGGATACAAACGAGGACCTGCTCAACCGCGCCTATGTCTACGCCATGAAGGCGCACGGCACCCAGACGCGTGCCTCCGGCGATCCCTATTTCTCGCATCCGCTCGAGGTCGCGGCGATCCTGACCAACCTCAAGCTGGACGACGCCACCATCGTCGCTGCGCTGCTGCACGACACGATCGAGGATACCGAGGCGACGCGCGCCGAGATCGACAACATCTTCGGCCACGAGATTGGCGCGCTGGTGGAGGGGCTCACCAAGCTGAAGCGGCTGGAGCTGGTGTCGCGCGAGGCCAAGCAGGCCGAGAACCTGCGCAAGCTGCTGCTCGCGATCGCCGACGATGTCCGCGTGCTCCTGATCAAGCTCGCCGACCGCCTGCACAACATGCGCACGCTCGAATTCGTGCCGCACGCCTCGCGC
Organism: Bradyrhizobium sp.; assembly: GCF_036735945.1. Lineage (GTDB taxonomy): Bacteria > Pseudomonadota > Alphaproteobacteria > Rhizobiales > Xanthobacteraceae > Bradyrhizobium. The sequence continues at coordinate 38,542 of NZ_DAINNI010000032.1, forward strand.
CGCCGCATCGCGGAAGAGACCCTCGACATCTATGCGCCGCTCGCCGGCCGCATGGGCATGCATGAGATGCGCGAGGAACTGGAAGACCTGTCCTTCCACGTGCTCGATCCCGAGGCCTATGCGGTGGTGAAGCAGCGGCTCGACGCGCTGGCCGACCGCAACCGCAACCTGATCGGCGAGATCGAAAGCCAGCTTTCCAAGAACCTGCAGAACAACGGCATCAACGCCCGCGTGTACGGCCGTCGCAAGCAGCCGTTTTCGATCTGGACCAAGATGGAGCGCAAGTCGGTCGGCTTCGAGCAATTATCCGACATCTACGGCTTCCGCATCATCCTGACCGATGTCGAGGCCTGCTACCGTGCGCTCGGCGTCGTGCACACCACCTGGCCGGTGGTGCCCGGGCGCTTCAAGGACTACGTCTCGACGCCGAAGCAGAACGATTACCGCTCGCTGCACACCACCGTGATCGGCCCCGGCAACCAGCGCGTCGAACTGCAGATCCGCACCGAGGAGATGAACCAGATCGCGGAATTCGGCATCGCCGCGCATGCCTTCTACAAGGAGGGCGTGGGCTCGCCGACCGAGCGGCTCGAGCACGAATCCAACGCCTTCGCCTGGCTGCGCCACACCGTCGGCATCCTCTCCGAAAGCGCCAATCCGGAGGAGTTCCTCGAGCACACCAAGCTCGAGCTGTTCCACGACCAGGTGTTCTGCTTCACCCCGAAGGGCAAGCTGATCGCGCTGCCGCGCCATGCCAATGTGATCGACTTCGCCTATGCCGTGCATACCGACGTCGGTAATTCGGCGGTCGGCTGCAAGATCAACGGCAAGTTCGCGCCGCTGTCGTCCGAATTGCAGAACGGCGACGAGGTCGAGGTCCTGACCTCGAAGGCGCAGTCGGCGCCGCCCTCGGCCTGGGAATCGCTTGCCGTCACCGGCAAGGCCCGCGCCGCGATCCGGCGCGCGACCCGAACCGCGGTGCGCGATCAATATGCCGGCCTCGGCCGCCGCATCATCGACCGCCTGTTTGCCCGCGCCAAGATCGAATATGCCGACGACAAGCTGAAGGGCGCGCTGCCGCGGCTGGCGCGCGCGTCGATCGAGGACGTGATGGCCTCCGTCGGGCGCGGCGAGCTGAAGGCTTCCGACGTCGCCCGCGCCATGTACCCGGACTACAAGGAAGAGCGGCTGGTGAAGTACGGGGCCAAGAAGAGCCTCGCCGTGAAATTGAAGCTGAAGTCGGAGCCGCAGCCGGTGCGCTCGACCTCCGTCATTCCGGTGCGCGGCATCAATTCCGATCTGCCGGTGAAGTTCGCGCCGAACGGCGGCGCCGTGCCGGGCGACCGCATCGTCGGCATCGTCACGCCGGGCGAGGGGATCACGATCTATCCGATCCAGTCGCCGGCCCTGAGGGACTTCGAGGAGGAGCCGGAGCGCTGGCTCGACGTGCGCTGGGATATCGACGAAACCATGCCGCAGCGCTTTCCCGCGCGCATCCTGGTCCACAATGTCAACGAGCCCGGCAGCCTGGCGCAGGTCGCCACCGTGATCGCCGAGCACGACGGCAATATCGACAATATCAGCATGTCGCGCCGCTCGCCCGATTTCACCGAGCTGACCATCGACCTCGAGGTCTATGACCTCAAGCATCTCAGTGCAATTATCGCCCAGTTGCGCGCCAAGGCCGTCGTCGCCAAGGTCGAGCGCGTCAATGGCTAGCCGATCCGATGCCCCTCATGGTGAGGAGGCGCGGAGCGCCGTCTCGAACCATGAGGCCCGGCTGGTGGCTCTCATCCTTCGAGATGCGCTTCGCGCTCCCCAGGATGAGGAACTCGCACTATAGTGCGAGAACCGTTGTTGATATCTGCGAGTCCAAAAATGCCCGTTCCTCCGTTGCGCCTCGGCGTCAATGTCGACCACGTCGCCACCTTGCGCAATGCGCGGGGCGGCGAGCGGCCGGATCCGGTACGTGCTGCGCTCGCCGCGATCGCGGCGGGCGCTGATGGCATCACCGCGCATCTGCGCGAGGATCGCCGCCACATCCGCGATGCCGACATGGCCCGCCTCAAGGCCGAGATATCGAAGCCGCTGAATTTCGAGATGGCTGCAACCGAGGACATGCTGCGGATATCGCTGGCGACCAGGCCCCACGCGGTGTGCCTGGTGCCGGAGCGCCGCGAAGAACTCACGACCGAGGGCGGTCTCGATGTCGTCGGCCAGCACAATGCGCTGGCGCCGTTCATCGCGCGGCTCAACGATGCCGGCATCAGGGTGTCGCTGTTCATCGCCGCCGACCCCCGCCAGATCGAGATGGCGGCCAAGCTGCGCGCGCCCGTGATCGAGATCCACACCGGCGGCTGGTGCGACGCCGTGGTGGACGGCCACGCGGCGAAGGCCGAGGCGGAATGGCAGCGGATCGTGGAGGGTGCCAGATTGGCGCGGAATGCCGGCCTGGAAGTCCATGCCGGTCACGGCCTCGACTACAAGACCGCGGAGACGATCGCGGCGCTGCCGGAGATCGCCGAGCTCAACATCGGCTACTTCATGATGGGCGAGGCGCTGTTCATCGGCCTGCCCGAGACCGTGCGGCAGATGCGCGCGGCGATGGACCGCGGCCGCCGGAAGATCGTGGGCCGGCCATGATCATCGGCATCGGCTCCGACCTGATCGACATCACGCGGGTCGCCAAGGTCATCGAACGCCATGGCGACCGCTTCCTCGACCGCATCTTCACCGACGCTGAGCGCGCCCGGGCCGCACGCCGCGCCAACAGCGAGAAGATGGTGGTCGCGACCTATGCCAAGCGATTCGCCGCCAAGGAGGCCTGTTCCAAGGCGCTCGGCACCGGTATCCGGCGCGGCGTCTGGTGGCGCGACATGGGCGTGGTGAACCTGCCGGGTGGCCGTCCGACCATGAAACTGACCGGCGGCGCACTGGCCCGGCTGGAAGCCTTGACGCCGGTGGGGTTCGAGGCGCGGATCGATCTGTCGATCACGGACGATTGGCCGCTGGCGCAGGCTTTCGTCATAATTTCGGCGGTCGCTCCCGGCACATCATGAGCCGCACAGCGTTCGCGCCGGGAATCGGCAAAAACTAAAAATCATTGATATTTCAATGCATTACAAAGTTTTTACGAGGCGCTTGATTGCGCGCCCACCAACAACCGTCTAAAACGCCGCGAGCGATGTGTTCGAGCCGGGGCCGATTCTGGTTAGCGCCGGATTTGGCCCTCAAATCAGTGACTAAGACCATTTTCCTGACGCGAACGTTCCAGGCGATTCGCGTGCGGAAAACGTTCTGCCACCGTGCGGGCGGGGCCCGCGGGAATTGGGAAAGCGATGAGCGTGACATCCGGCACAAAATCTGAAAGCGGCTTGGGTGAAACCATCCGCGTCGTCATCCACGCTCTCCTGATCGCGCTCGTGATCCGCACTTTCCTGTTTCAGCCGTTCAACATCCCCTCGGGATCGATGAAGGCGACGCTGCTGGTCGGCGATTACCTCTTCGTCTCGAAATATTCCTACGGCTACAGCCATTATTCGATTCCGCTGTCGCCGCCGCTGTTTTCGGGCCGCATCTTCGGCTCGGAGCCGAACCGCGGTGACATCGTGGTGTTCCGCCTGCCGAAGGACGATTCCACCGATTACATCAAGCGCGTGATCGGCCTGCCGGGCGACCGTATCCAGATGCGCGAAGGGCTGCTCCACATCAACGACAAGCCGGTCAAGCGCGAGCGGCTGTCCGACTTCATCGGAGAGGACCCCTGCGGCTCCGACGCCACCGCGCGCGTCAAGCGCTGGAAGGAAACGCTGCCGAACGGCGTCAGCTATGAAACGCTCGACTGCGTCGACAACGGGTTCTACGACAACACCAACACCTATACCGTGCCGCCCGGCCACTTCTTCATGATGGGCGACAATCGCGACAACTCGACCGACAGCCGCGTGTTGTCGGCGGTGGGCTACGTGCCGTTTGAGAACATCGTCGGCCGGGCGCAGATGATCTTCTTCTCCATTGCCGAGGGCGAACACGCCTGGATGTTCTGGCGCTGGCCGACCGCGGTGCGCTGGAATCGCCTATTCTCCATCGTGCGATGAACGACGAGACCGCGATCATTCCTGACACGGCCACCCCAGGCGAGGCGGGCCAGCAGAGCGATGCCGCGGGCGCGCCTGCGCCGAAGAGGAAGAAGCGCGGCAAGGCGGCGGCCAAGGAGGCTATCGCTGCAATCGAGGGCCGCATCAGCTACAGCTTTTCCGATCCCGTGCTGCTGACCACCGCCTTCACCCATGTCTCGGCATTGAAGCCCGCGACCCGCCATCGCGCCGACAGCTATCAGCGGTTGGAATTTCTCGGCGACCACGTGCTCGGGCTGATCATCTCCGACATGCTGTACCGCGCCTATCCGAGGGCTGATGAGGGCGAATTGTCGAAGCGGCTGGCCGATCTCGTGCGCAAGGAGAGCTGCGCCGACGTTGCCAAGTCGCTGGGGCTGCTCGACGACATCAAGCTCGGCGCGGTCGGCGCAGGCGCGAGCGCGCGCCTGCGCAAATCCGTGCTCGGCGACATCTGCGAGGCGGTGATCGGGGCGATCTATCTCGACGGCGGCTACGCGGCGGCGTCCCAGTTCGTCGAGCGCAACTGGCTGGAGCGGATGCGCAAGCCGCGCCGGCCGCTGCGCGATCCCAAGACGGTGCTGCAGGAATGGGCCCAGAGCAAGGGCTTGCCGACGCCGGTCTATCGCGAGATCGAGCGCACCGGGCCGCATCACGATCCGCAGTTCCGTGTCGCCGTCGATCTGCCGGGCCTGGCGCCCGCCGAAGGCGTCGGCGGCTCCAAGCGCGCGGCCGAGAAGGTCGCGGCCTCAGTGATGATCGAGCGCGAAGGCGTGGCCGGCGGCAGCAATGAGTGAATCGTCACCCGCTGCCGCGCCCGCCGAGACCCGCTGCGGCTTCGTCGCGCTGATCGGCGCCCCCAATGTCGGCAAGTCGACCCTGGTCAACGCGCTGGTCGGCTCCAAGGTCACCATCGTATCGCGCAAGGTGCAGACGACGCGGGCGTTGATCCGCGGCATCGTCATCGAGGATAACGCCCAGATCATCCTGGTCGATACGCCCGGCATCTTCTCGCCCAAGCGCAGGCTCGACCGCGCCATGGTCTCTACCGCCTGGAGCGGGGCCCATGACGCTGATCTCGTCTGCGTGCTGCTCGATGCGAAGGCCGGCATCGACGAGGAGGCCGAGGCGATCCTCGCCAGGCTTGCGACGGTCGCGCACCCGAAAATCCTGGTGCTGAACAAGATCGACCTGATCCCGCGCGAAAAGCTGCTGGCGCTGGCGCAGGCCGCCAATGAGCGCATGAAGTTCGAGCACACCTTCATGATCTCGGCGCTGTCGGGTGACGGCGTCGATGACCTCAGGAAGACGCTGGCAAGGAGCGTGCCGGCGGGGCCGTTTCATTATCCCGAGGACCAGATGTCGGATGCGCCGCTGCGGCATCTGGCGGCGGAAATCACCCGGGAGAAGATCTACCGTCAGCTCCATCAGGAGCTGCCGTATCAATCGACCGTCGAGACCGATACATGGACCGAGCGCAAGGACAAGTCGGTGCGCATCGAGCAGACGATCTTCGTCGAGCGCGAAAGCCAGCGCAAGATCGTGCTCGGCAAGGGTGGCGCCACCATCAAGTCGATCGGCGCGGACTCGCGCAAAGAGATCGCGGAGATCCTGGGCGTGCCGGTGCACCTGTTCCTGTTCGTCAAGGTGCGCGAAAACTGGGGCGACGACCCCGATCGCTACAGGGAAATGGGACTGGAATTTCCCAGGGAATGATCCGGCCGATCCGGCAACAAGAAGAACGCGCCCGATGAATATACCTCGCAATGTGCTGTGGTTTGAGGTCCTGCTGTATCTGTCGCTGACACTGGATGCGGTGTCGGTGGCGTTTCAGGACCGTACGCCTACCGCAAGGATGACGGAGCAGATGATCAACACCGGCACGCTGATGGCGGCCGGCCTGATCCTGCTGCTGGTGTATTTCGTCCGCCTCGCCGCCGTGGGCCGCAAGAACTGGCCGCGCTGGGTGCTGGCCGCAGCGCTCGTGCTGTCGGTGATCTCGCTGGTGCAGATCGTCGGCGAGAAGGGTCTGGAATTGGACAGCGGCATTGAGGTGATCTCCTGCGCGCTGACGGCGATGGGGCTGTACTACTCGTTCACCGGCGACGCGGTGGGGTGGTTCAACGCGTGAAGCGCTCTCGTGTCCCGGACACGGTGCATCGCGAAGCGGTGCGCCGCAGAGCCGGGACCCCCTCGGGGCTCGGGCACCGCTGCTGCGACGTAGGCCCCGGCTCAGCGAAGCAGCACTTCGTGCTGCATCGCGTCCGGGGAACGCGCGGGCAGAAGCTGCGATTCCTGATAAGATCCTGTAGACTTTCATCATGGAATGGACCGACGAAGGCATCGTGCTGGGCGTGCGGCGGCATGGCGAATCCTCCGCCATCGTCGAGTTGCTGACGCGCGAGCATGGTCGTCATCTCGGCCTGGTGCGGGGCGGCGCCTCGTCGCGGATGCGGCCCCTGCTGCAGCCCGGCAACAGCGTTGCCGCGGTGTGGCGGGCGCGGCTCGATGAGCATCTCGGAACCTACGCCCTCGAAGGGACGCGGCTGCGCGCGGCGACGCTGCTCGCATCCTCGCACGCGGTCTACGGCGTCACCCATCTGGCCTCGCTGGCGCGGCTCTTGCCGGAGCGTGACCCGCACGAGGACATCTACGAGATGCTCGACCGCACGCTCGACGACTTCGACGATGCGGGCGGCGCGGCCGCCCACATGATCCGGTTCGAGCTCGCGATGCTGGCCGAGCTTGGTTTCGGCCTCGACCTGGAAAACTGCGCTGCCACCGGCGAGACCACGGACCTGATCTACGTCTCGCCGAAATCCGGCGGCGCGGTGTCGCGGCAGGCCGGCGAGCCCTACCGCGACCGGCTGCTGCGGCTGCCGCCATTCCTGCGCGAAGGCGAGGGCGGGGCGAACGACTGGTCGGACCAGGACCTGCAGGACGGCTTTCGGCTGACCGGCCTGTTCCTGCTCCGCCACGTGCTGGAACCGCGCGGGCAGGGCCATTCCGACGCGCGCGGCGGCTTTATCAATGCTGTAACGCGCCAGCGGGCGCGAATCAGCTCTGCCGGCTGAGCCCGTCGTCCCTGCGAACGCAGGGACCCATACGCCGCGGTGGTCGCGGAGGCGGCGGCCTCGTCCATTTTTCCAACAAACACCTGTGGTTATGGGTCCCTGCGTTCGCAGGGACGATGGCGGAAAATTCCACCGAGCATGCGTCTTGCCGGATTTGCCGGCAGCGTTTAACCCCTCCCCATGGGAAAACGACAGCTACCGCCGGAAGAGCCGGCCGAAGTCCACGAGGTGATGCTGCGCGATGCGCTGGAAGAGCGCTATCTCGCCTATGCGCTCTCGACCATCATGCACCGCGCTCTGCCGGACGCCCGCGACGGGTTGAAGCCGGTGCACCGGCGCATCCTCTACGGCATGCGCCTGCTCAGGCTCGACCCCGGCACGCCGTTCAAGAAGTCGGCCAAGATCGTCGGCGACGTGATGGGCTCGTTCCATCCGCATGGCGACCAGGCGATCTACGACGCCATGGTGCGTCTCGCCCAGGATTTCTCCTCGCGCTACCCGCTGGTCGACGGCCAGGGCAATTTCGGCAATATCGACGGCGATAATCCCGCCGCCTACCGCTACACCGAAGCCCGCATGACCGAGGTCGCGCGGCTGCTGCTGGAAGGCATCGACGAGGACGGCGTCGAGTTCCGCGCCAATTACGACGGCCAGAGCAAGGAGCCGGTGGTCCTGCCCGGCGGCTTCCCGAACCTGCTCGCCAATGGCGCGCAGGGCATCGCGGTCGGCATGGCGACCTCGATCCCGCCGCACAACGCCGCCGAACTCTGCGACGCCGCGCTGCACCTGATCGAGAAGCCCGAGGCGAAATCCAAGTCGCTGCTGAAATGGGTCAAGGGTCCGGACTTCCCGACCGGCGGCATCATCGTCGATTCCAAGGAAAGCATCGCCGAAGCCTACATGACCGGGCGCGGCTCGTTCCGCACCCGCGCCAAGTGGACCCAGGAAGAAGGTGCCCGCGGCACCTGGGTCGTCGTCATCACCGAGATCCCGTGGCTGGTGCAGAAGTCGCGGCTGGTCGAGAAGATCGCCGAGCTGCTCAACGAGAAGAAGCTGCCGCTGGTCGGCGACGTCAGGGATGAATCCGCCGAAGACGTTCGCCTCATCATCGAGCCGAAATCCCGCGCCGTCGATCCGGCGCTGATGATGGAATCGCTGTTCCGGCTCACCGAGCTCGAGAGCAAGATCTCGCTGAACCTCAACGTGCTGATCAAGGGCAAGATCCCCAAGGTGGTGGGGCTCGCCGAGTGCCTGCGCGAATGGCTCGACCATCTGCGCGACGTGCTGGTGCGCCGCTCCAACTA
>NZ_DAINNI010000033.1:0-46918 GCF_036735945.1 Bradyrhizobium sp.
AAATGTAAAATTCTCCGGGCGAGAGCGAAACATTCTCCCCCTCTCAGGATGAGGAACTGGCACCTACGACGCGCCCTAAACTTGCTCCTTCACGAACTTGTTCCGCAACGTCCCGATCCCCGTGATGTCGATCTCCACGACGTCGCCCGCCTTGAGATCGGGCGAGGCGCCGTCGGTGCCCATCCAGATCACGTCGCCCGGCGACAGCGTGAAGTATTTGGTCAGCTCGACCAGGAACGGCACGATGCCGAAGATCATGTCGTTGGTGCGGAAGCGGCCGGTCTCCTTGCCGTTGACGCGGATCACCGTTTCCATCCTGTCGAGATCGACATCGGTTTCGATCCACGGCCCCATCGGCTTGAAGGTGTCGGCATTCTTGGAGCGCCACAGGCCGCGGTCGGCCTTCTGCCAGGTGCGTTCGCTGACGTCGTTGCCGATGGTGTAGCCGAACACGCAATCCATCGCGTTGGCCTCGGTGAGGTGCTTTGCCGTCTTGCCGATGACGACGACGAGTTCACCCTCGTAGTGAATCTTCTCGGTCGCGGTTGCCGGGATCACCACGTTCTCGTCATGGGCGATCAGCGCGTTCTGCGCGCGATAGCCGATCTCGGGCCTTTCAGGCACGTTCGGCACCGTGCCGGCCTTGTCGGCGGCTTCCTTGAGGTGCTTGAGATAGTTCAGCCCGACGCAATAGAAGGTGCGCGGGATCAACGGCAGCTCGATCTTGACGTCCTTCAGCGCATGGGCCTGCGTCCCGCGCCGCCATTCGCCAAAGGGATCGCCGTCGACGGCGATCACGCGCTCGCCCTCGACGATGCCCCAGGATGTCTTGCCGGCGGCGGTGAATTTGAGCCAACGCATGGTTCTTCCTCTTGTTATTCGGCCGCGGCTTGCGGTTGGGTTTTCCAGGCGCCGGCGGCCGGGCGCTGCAGGCCGAGATTCTCGCGCAACGTCTTGCCGGCATAGTCCTTGTGGAACAGGCCACGGCGCTGCAATTCCGGCACGACATGCTTGACGAAATCGGCGTAGGAGCCGGGCACGATGGTGGCCGCGATGACGAAGCCGTCGCAGCCGCGCTCGACGAACATCTCTTCCAGCCTGTCCGCGATCTCCTTCGGGCCGCCGACGATCGCGTCGTGCACCTGGCCACGGCCGGAGAAGTTGACGAAGTCGAGCGCGCTGGGATTGCTCTTGCCGGAATTCTTCAGCACGCCGTCGCGGATGCCGAGGATGCCCTGCATGCTCTTGAGCTCTTCCGTGGTCAGCGGCTCGTCGAGCGGCTTCGACGCGAAGTCGTAGTTCAGGGCTTCCGCGAGCAGCGACAGCGCATCGATCTGCAGCGGCAGCTTGTTGATGACAGCCATCTTGTCCTCGGCTTCCGCCCTGGTCGCGGCGCAGACCGGCGTGGTGAGGTTGCAGAGCCGCATCTGGTCGGGATCGCGGCCGGCTTTCGCCGCCTCGTTGCGTACCGCCGAATAGCCTTCCCTGGCGGCGGCGACGTTGCGCGCGGCGGTGAAGATCACCTCGCCCCATCGCCCGGCAAAGCGCTGGCCGCGGCCGGATGCGCCGGCCTGGATGATGACGGGATGGCCCTGCGACGAGCGCGGCACGGTGAACGGTCCGCGCGACTTGAAGAACTGTCCGTTGTGATCGAGCCGCTTCACCTTGGAAGGATCGGCGAAGCGGCCGCTCTTCTTGTCCATGATCAGCGAGCCGTCTTCCCAGCTGTCCCAATGGCCGAGAACTACTTCCATGAACTCGTCGGCGCGGTCGTAGCGGAAGTCGTGTTCGAGATGGGCATCCTTGCCCATGTTCTGCGCCTCGCCGTCATTGAGCGAGGTGACGACGTTCCAGCCGGCGCGCCCGCCGGACATCAGGTCGAGCGTGGCGAAGCGGCGCGCGACGTCGAACGGCTCGAAGTAGGTGGTGGAGCAGGTCGATCCGAGCCCGAGCTTCTCGGTGACCATGCCCATCGTGGTCAGCACGACCAGCGGGTCCATCTTCACGCAGCGGATGCCGTATTCGACGGTGTGGGCATGGTCGTTGCCGTAGCGGTCCGGCATCGCGAGCCGATCGTCGAAGAACGCCATGTGGAATTTGCCGGCTTCGAGGATCCGGGCGATCTCCTGGTAGTAGTCGGCCGACATCGAATCGTCGCGCGATTCCGGGTGCCGCCACGAACTCGGCAGATTGGTGCAGTTCTGCGCCTGCAGGAATCCCACCAGCGCCATTTGCCGCGTCATGCCGTTCTCCTTGTACGCGCGGGCCTGGATTTCATTTCAGGTCGAGTTCGGCCGCGAGCTTGTAATCGGTGGCCAGCGCCTTCAGCTTCTCCCAGGTCGCGTCCTCGACCTCGATGCCGTCGCGCCGGCGTTGCTGCTCGCGCATATGCTCGATCTCGCCGGGATAGAACACGCCGGGCGAGCCCTCCGATGGCGGCGTCGATTTCAGGTAGCGGGCGAACTCGCCGACTTCCTTCTCGAAATCCTTCAGCGGACGGAATGCGGCGACGTTGAACACCGCCATGAAAGTCCCGTCATTGTGCCGGCCGGTCGGCTCGACGCCGAAGCCCAGGCCGGTGAGCAGGCCGCAGAGCACCTCGACCATCGCGGCAAGCCCGCTTCCCTTGTAGCCCTCGCTGCCGCCGAGCGGCAGCAGCGCGCCGCCCTTGCGATATTGCGTGGGATCGGTGGTATGCCGTCCCTCGGCGTCGATGATCCAGCCCTGCGGGATCTGCTCGCCGCGCGCGACCGACAGCGCGATCTTGCCGGCTGCCACCGCCGAGGTCGCCATATCAAGATAGAACGGCGCTTCGAGGTCGGACGGCACCGCGATCGAGATCGGGTTGGTGCCGAGCCGCGCCTCGCGGCCGCCGAACGGCGCGACATGCTTGGGCGAACGCCCGGAATCGGCGGCGGCGATGCCGATCATCCCGGCGCGCATCGCCATCATCGGATAAGCGGCGAGCCGTCCGACATGGCTTTGCCGGAACACCGTGCACGCCGCGACATTGGCGGTCTTTGCCTTCTCGATCGTCAGCTCCATAGCCTTGGCGTTGACGTGGAAGCCAAAGCCCCAATGGCCGTCGATCACGGTCGTGGTCGGCGATTCCTGCACGATGGTCCATTTCGCCCCCGGCACGATATGACCGGCCTTGACGCGGTCGATATAGGTCGGGATCGCGATCACGCCGTGCGAGTCATGGCCGGCGAGATTGGCGTTGACGCAGCCAACCGCGACGGCGCGCGCCTCTTCCTCCGATGCGCCGGCAGCCTTGAGCAGGGCGACGCCAATTCGCGTCAGACGGTCGGCCTGGACCATCGGCATGGAAATTTCCTCTCCCTGGAATGCCCGCGCGAGGGGCGGATCTTGCTTGCTCCAACCATGCTCTCAAAGCAGCGACAGCAGGGCAAGCGTGGAAATATCCTGTTAGCCATGCGCGGGCGTGGCTTCCAGGCGCCGGAATTTCCATTCCAAGAAAATCCACCTCGCGCCGGCCGGCGGTATGGCTGAAAAATCGTGAAACTACCGTAGTTCTCCTGAGCGGCGCCAGGCGCCGTTGGTTTGACATTTACTCTGATCAGCGACGCCAGATCGCCAATAACGCGCATTTAGGCTCTCCACACGCATAAAATCCGCAAGGGGGCAGCCCGGCGCTGCCGGCAGGGAGCTTGGGGAAGGTGAAGACGGATATCGCGCGCACGCTCGCGGCGTTGAATGCAACCAACGAAGCGATCCTGTACGCCAAATCGCCTGAAGAGCTGTACGCGAAGGTCTGCGAAGCCGCGTTCTCGGTCGGCGATTTCCTGGCCGTCGCCGTGTTCCTGCTCGAGGCGGAAACCAATCTCCTGCGCTTTGCCGCCGGCTGCGGCGACGACGTTCCGCGCCTGCGCAGCATCGATATTTCAGTTCTGGCCGGCAGGCCCGAGGGTTCCGGCGTGGCCGGGAACGCCTTCCGCGACCGGCGCGTATGCGTCAGCAATGATTTCCTGAACGACCAGCGCTCGCTGCCCTGGCGCGACGGCGCCAAGGCCAACCATGTGGGCGCGGCGGCCGCGCTGCCGCTGATCTGCAACGGCCGGAGTGTCGGCGTCCTCCTGGTTTCGCGGCGGGAAGCGCATTCGATCGACGGGCAGGTCGTCGTGATGCTGGAGCGCGTGTCGGCGAACATTTCCTTTGCGCTCGACAATTTCGACCACGAAGCCGCGCGCAAGGACGGCGAACGCACCATGCGGCGCCTGAACCGGATGTTCGGCGCCATCAGCGCCACCAACGAGGCCATCCTGCGCGCGAAGACCGAACAGGAATTGTACCAGCGCGTCTGCGATGCGGCGGTGTACAGCGGAAAGTCCGCGGCTACCGTGGTGCTGCTGGCGCAGCCGGATTCGATCTGGCTGAAACCGGTCGCCGGCACGGGCGCGATCGTCGAACAGATCATGCGGGCGCCGTTCTCGATCGATGTGGACAACCCCTATGGGAAAGGCGTTTGCGGCAGGGCGTTCCGGACCCAGCAGCCGGCGATCAATAACGATATCCTCAACTCGACAAGGGGGCACCCCTGGAATCAGGCGGCGCGCGAAACCGGCGTCACCGCTTGCGTCGCCGTTCCCTTGATCAAGAATGATGAGAGCGTTGGCGTCTTGCTGTTCTTCGTCGGCAAGCTGTGGGCGGAAGACGAAGAGATCGTCGCGCTGATGGCGCGAATCGGGGAGAACGTCTCGTTCGCGCTGGAGAATTTCGAGCGCACCGGCGAAAAGGCCAAAGCCGACGCGCAGAAGGAGCGGCTGGCGCGCATGCTGGCGGCGCTCAGCGCGACCAACGAAGCGATCGTTCGCGCGACGTCGCGGAAGGAATTGTTCGAGCTGGTCTGCGAGGCTGCGGCGAAGGGCGGCCGGTTCAACTCCACCAGCATCATACTGGCAAGTCCCGGCAAGGATGCGATGGACCTGGTGGCCGTGGCGGGGCCGACCGCGCACAATATGCGCCGGGTCAAGGTCTCGACCGATGGCAATCGCCCGGAGGGCCGTGGCCTTTGCGGCAATGCCTTGCGCTCCCGGAGCGCCTGCATTGGCAACGATCTGCGTGCCGATCCGCGCGGATCGGCGTTCCATCAATTCATCCATAGCGACGGCGCCATGTCAGGCGCGGCGTTTCCGCTGCTGGTTTCAGGCCAGGCGGCCGGTGTGATGTTCTTCATCTCTTCCGAGAAGAATACCTTCACGCCGGAATTCGCCGAGTTGCTGCAACGGCTCACCGACAACGTTTCGTTCGCAATCGAGAACTTCGACCGTGCCGATGAGAAGGCCAGGACTGAAAACCAGAAGGAACGCCTGACGCGGATGTTCGCCGCGCTGAGCAGGACCAACGAAGCGATCATGCGGGCCAAGTCCCGCACCGAACTGTTCGATCTCGTGTGCGAAGCCGCGGCGCACGGAGGCAGGTTCACATCGACCACCGTTGCACTGAAGGATTCTGCCAGCGATCTGCTCAGGATCGTGGCCGCTTCCGGCCCGGCGGGCGAGGCCACCCGGCACGTCAGGTTGTCGGCGGATGAAGCCCGCCCCGAGGGCCGGGGGCTTAGCGGGACGGCGTTCCGCACCCGGCGTCCCTGCATCACCAATGACTATGTCGCCGACCAGCGCGTCGCCGCCTTCCAGGGCGTCGCAGGCAGCTATGGCGCCCAGTCAGGCGCCGCCTTTCCCCTGCTGGTTCGCGACGAGCCCGTCGGCGTCATGATCTACATGTCGCTGGACCGGGACACCTTCACTCCCGAATTTGCCGAATTGCTGCAGCGGCTGGCCGACAACGTTTCATTCGCGATCGCGAATTTCGATCGCGCTGACGAAAAGACCAAGGCCGACGAGCGGATCGAATACCTGGCCTCGCACGACAGCCTGACCAGCCTGCCGAACCGGGAAACGTTCAACGGCCTGCTGCGCCGCGCGATCGACGCCGGCGCGCGCTACCAGCGGCAGTTTGCCCTGCTGTTCATCGACCTCGACCGCTTCAAGGTCATCAACGACTCGCTGGGGCATGACGCCGGCGACATGCTGCTGGTGGAGATCGGAGGCCGGCTGCGCCGCGCCTTGCGTTCGAGCGATGTGGTGGCGCGGCTCGGCGGCGACGAGTTCGTGGTCATTCTGGAGGAGGCGGCGGAGCGTCCCGAGGTCGAGCGCATTGCCGGTGAGCTGCTTTCGGTCCTGAGCCAGCCGCTGCTGCTCAGCGGTCACGAATGCCATACCACTGCCTCGATCGGCATCGCGATGTATCCGTCCGACGGCGCCGATGTACAGACGCTGACCAAGAATGCCGACATGGCGATGTATCTCGCCAAGGAAGACGGCAAGAACGGCTTCCGCTTCTTCTCGAAGGAAATCAAGACCCAGTCGATCGAGCGGCTGACGATGGAGAGCGCGCTGCGCCGCGCGCTGGAGCGCGACCAGTTTTCGCTGCACTTCCAGCCCAAGATCGACATGGAGACCCGCCAGATCACCGGCGTCGAGGCGCTGCTGCGCTGGAACCATCCCGAGCTCGGTTCGGTATCGCCCGGCCAGTTCATTCCGCTGGCCGAGGAAACCGGCCTGATCGTGCCGATCGGCCGCTGGGTACTGAAGGAGGCCTGCGCGCAAAACATGGCGTGGCAGCGCCGCGGCCTGCGGCCGGTGACCGTGGCAGTCAACCTGTCGCCGCGGCAGTTCGCGGATTCGCACCTGCTGCACGATATCGACGAGGCGCTGCTGGCAAGCGGCATGTCGGCGGTGCTGTTGCAACTCGAAGTCACCGAAAGCATGGTGATGCGCAACGTCTCGCGAGCGATCAAGGTTCTCGACGCGATCCAGAGCCGCGGCATTCGTCTTGCGATCGACGATTTCGGCACCGGCTATTCGTCGATGTCGCTGATGAAGCAGTTCCCGATCGATACCATCAAGATCGACCGATCCTTCGTTCGCGACCTGCCCGTCGATTCCGAAGACCAGGCCATTGCGCAGGCGATCATCAGCATGGGCAAGGCGCTCGGCATGACCGTCATCGCGGAGGGCGTCGAGACCGTGGAGCAGGAGACTTTCCTGCGCAACCACGCCTGCGACGAAATGCAGGGCTTCCTCTTTTCCAAACCGTTGCCGGCCCGGCAGATGGCCGACCTGCTGCGTGCCGAGGCAGGGGAATCAAGGATGGACTCGCCGCCATTGCAGCCGAAAGCCGGCTCAGGGCTGAAAGGCGCTGTCGTCTGACGGCTGCGGGTGCAACTCGCGCACCGTCTTCGCTTCCGGAACGTCAGCCTTGCGCGGAAAGTCGTGCGGCCAGGGCAGCGCGGTCTGCCCCGCGAACGCGCTGAGGAAAGCTTCTGATCCCCTCGCAAAGGTTGCCTGATCCGGCAAGCCCAGTTTGGCGCACCATTCCGCTGGCATTGATTGCGCCGCGTCTCGCAACTGGATAGCAGGTCCCCACCACCAAGCCGGGGCCGGCGTTCGTTCCGCTTCCGGAACGGCGCGCCAGCTTGTGTATTCGTCGATCATGCGTTCGAATTGCAGTCGCGCCGCGGGATGCATCATATCTCCTGACACGAGATGATATCCGCATCCGCGCGCGGCGCAATGCGATTGGGCCGATTACTAGCGGCCATGCTGCCAGTGCGAGGTCACGTCGGCGCCCGATTTGTTCAGGTGGACGTGCTGATCGACATGGTCGACCCATGATACCGGGATGAAGTGGTGGTGCTGGCCGTCGGGTGAACTCTGTTTGGTCAGCTTGATCTTGTCGGTTCCTTCCATGTGATCGACCTTGCCGACGGTCTTCTTGTCCGACGAGATGACGTCCATATGCTCGCGGATCCGTGAGGTAAGATTCATGTTTCACATCCTCTATCGCTTGAGGACTTGAAACGCCCTGTCGCCGAATTGGTTGCTAGGCCCACGGCTTGGCCTTCTCCGTCAGGCCCAGAAGTCGCGCGGCATTGCCGCCGGCTACCAGCGCCATATCAGCCTTGCTGACGCCCTTGACCCGCCCGAGAAACCCGATCGGATCGGGTTCCGCCATGTCGAACGGATAGTCGGTGCCGAGCATGATGTGATCGGCTCCCCAGATCTCGATCAAGTGCTTCAGTTCGCGTTCATCGAACACGACCGTGTCGAAATAGAGCTTCTTCAGATATTCCGACGGCTTCTTCCTGATGGTGACGCGGGCGTCTTCGCGATGCGCGAAGGCGTGGTCGAAGCGGCCCCAGTAGCCGGGGATGTAGCCGCCGCCATGGGCGATGCAGATCTTCAATTCGGGGAAGCGCTCGAGATAGCCGTCGAAAACCAAATGCCCGACGCACAGCGCGGAATCCAGCGGATGCCCGACCGTGTTCGGGAAATAGTGGTCCTCCATGCGCCCCACGAGGCTGGTGCCGAACGGATGCAGGAAGATCATCACGCCGAGTTCCTCGACGCGGGCGAAGAATTTTTCGAGCCCGGCGCGCGTCAGGTCGACACCCCCGACATTCGTGCAGAGTTCGACGCCACGGAAGCCCAGTTCGTTGACGGTACGGTCGAGTTCGGCCACCGCCATGCCGGGATTCTGCAGCGGCACGGTGCCCATGCCCATCAGCCGGTCCGGGTGTTTCGCCACCATCTCGGCGATGTGGTCATTGACCATGTGACCGCTGTCGCGCGCCACTTCCGGCGGCGCCGCATAGACGAAATGGCCGGGATAGGGCGAGATCGCCTGCACGTCGATGCCGTCGCGATCCATGTCGGCCAGACGGGTGTCGAGATCGGTAAGCTTCGGAAAGTCGATCTTGCCGCGCTGCGGCTGGATGCTCCTGGTGAGATCGTTGACATGCGCGTTGGCGTTCGGCGTCACGCCGCCGCCAACAATTCCGGTTGCCTTCAGCACCATCGCATTCGCCTCGGGCACCATGCAGTGGCAATGGATGTCGATGGTGCGCCAGGGTTTGGATTTTAATGCCTTGCTCGAACGTCCCGGCGCGCTGCCATGGTCGGTCGCGGGCCCGCAGGCCTTGCACTGAAACAGCATGAGAAGACCGTTACACGATGATGGGAATAAACTTGTTGCGCCGGGGTTATTTCTCTTCCGCCGCCGTCGAGGTCGCGGGGCCTTCGCCCGTGATCAGCAGGATGGTGTCTTCGTCCTTGGCGCCGTCCCAGTGCACCTGCTTGGCGAAATGCGTGACGAAGCTGCCGGCCGGCATCGGCGTCGTGTTGGCCGGATCGAACTTCGGTCCGGTGCCGACCCACCACGTTCCCTGCAGCACGACGATGAAGCGGTCGTTGGGATGGAAGTGCGGGCGGCTGAAATGGTTGCCCTTGGTCCACTTGATATAGACCATGTAGAAGCCTGGTTTTGCAGGGTCTCCGACCACAGCGGCGCTCTGCGCGCCGGCTGCGTTGACCGGCCCCCAGGGAATCTGGTCCGGCAGTTTGTAGGCGACCGCGGCCGGATTGAGCTCCGCCGCAGCGGCCATGCCTGTTGCTGCTGACAACGTCAGCAGTGTCGCGAAAGCCGTGCTTGCCAGTTTCATGGATTCCTCCCCAGCGACGCGCGAGTCTGAAGCTCTCGTCTTCGCGTTCATCCATGCTAGCCGCTCCTGTTCTCGCCGGGCAAGCGACGCGCGCGCATGCGAGACCGGCGGCTGCGGCACGCGCGGCGCTCACAACGCAAGTGCAGCATGAAAAACGGATTTACGCCGTGCGTTGTGATGCTAGGTTGCCGCCCAACCAAAAGCAGCCATGGGAGGGATACGTTCATGAAGCGATTGTCGATACTTGCGGCCGGCCTGTTGATGGGCGCAGCCGTCGTTCAGTTTTCCAGCGGTGCATCGGGCCAGAGCGGTGGATGGGTGACGCTTGTCGACGGTACCAAGATGCTCGACTGGGCCGAGGTCGGCAAAGCCAATTGGGCCGTCAAGGACGGCGCTCTCGTGGCGGACAAGATCACGGAAGGCAAGGATCCCTCCTATCTCGTCAGCAAGGAATCCTACAAGGATTTCGAGATGAAGGTCGAGTTCTGGGCCGACGATGACGCCAACAGCGGGATCTTCATCCGCTGCGACCAGGCGGCCAAGATCGACGCCAAGATCTGTTACGAGGTCAACATCTTCGACAAGCGCCCCGATCCGACCTACGGCACCGGCGCGATCGTCGATGTCGCCAAGGTCGACCCGATGCCGAAGGCGGGCGGCAAATGGAATACCTACGAGATCACGGCCAAGGGGCCGCACCTCGTCGTCGTGTTCAACGGCCAGAAGACCGTCGACGTCCAGGATTCAAAACACGCCGGCGGCCCGTTCGCCCTGCAGTACGGCTCCGGCGTCATCAAGTTCCGCAAGGTGCAGATCAAGCCGCTGTAGGCTTTGCGCGCGAGTCCCCCGCATCGTCATGGCCGGGCTTCCCGGCTTGTCCCGGGCATGACGAGTTGGGACGGCGCGCACGGCCTGGCCGCGACCAGGCCCTCAGTTCTTCAGCGGATGAGCCTTTTTGTGCCATGCCCAGGCGGTGCGGATGATGGTCGCCAGATCCGAATGCGCGGGCTGGAAGTCCAACGTCTTCCGCGCGGCGGAGGGATCGGCGACCAGGTAGGTCGGATCGCCGGCGCGGCGCGGCTTGACGACATGCGGGACTTCCCGCCCGGTCTCGGCCGCGATCGCCGCGAGGATTTCGCGCACCGAGAAGCCATTGCCGCTACCGAGATTGAAGGCGCCGCCGGTGTTTCCTTCCAGCAGCAACTTCAGCGCCAGCACATGTGCCGTCGCGAGGTCGGTGACGTGGACATAGTCGCGGATCGCCGTGCCATCGGGTGTGTCGTAATCGTCGCCGAACACGGCGAAGTCAGCCACATGGCCCTGCAGCGCCATCATGGCGCGCGGGATCAGGTGCGTCTCGATATCGCGCATCTCGCCGATGCCGCCGGCCGGGTCGGCGCCCGCGGCATTGAAATAGCGCAACGCGAACGAGCCGAAGCCGTAGGCCGAACGGTAATCGGCCAGGACGCGTTCGATCATCCATTTCGAGGCGCCGTAGGGATTGATCGGCGCGCAGGGGTAGGTTTCCGGCAGCGCCTTGCTGTCGGCATTGCCATAGACCGCGCCGCTCGATGAAAACACCAGGCGGTTGCAGCCGGCTTCGCGCATCGCCGCCAGCAGCGCCAGCGTGCCGGCAAAGTTGTTGACGTAATATTTCTGCGGATCGGCAACGGATTCGCCGACCAGGCTGGATGCGGCGAAATGCATGACGGCCACGATGCTGTGCTCGGCAAAGGTCCGCGCCAGCGTCGCCTTGTCGGCGATGTCTCCGACAACAAGCGCGCCCGCCGCGAAGCTGCGGTGGCCGGTCGAAAGATTGTCATAGGTGACGGGCAGGTAGCCCGCCGCCTCAAGCGCCCGGCAACAATGCGAGCCGATATAGCCGGCACCGCCGGTCACGAGAATGGCTGGACGGGTGGTCATGGGTTACATTTTCCTGCGCTATCGGTCGGCCGGCTCCTGTCCAACAGTAGATAGAGTGCGCGCGGGTTGGTGGTCAAATAGCGCCGGAACAGGCGGCGGAGCTTCAGCCAGGTGCGCCAGGCCCATTCGCTGCGGGACTATCCGCAACTCGATGCAAGGCTGCGCCGCATATTCGGTAAGCCGCTGTCAGACGAAAAGAATTGATCCGCGCGGCGGCTCGAGTTCCGCGGCGATGCAAATCTGTCACACATGCGGGGATTGTGGGGACGTTCGCGCTGTGTTCGCGAGAGTTCATGATCGCCTGCGCGCCTCAGGCGTATGCTGCGCTGCGGGTCAGGGCAATGCTTTCTTGCGTATGTAGTCTTGGGGAGAGCCGACATGCCAGCCTACGTCCATCATCACGACGACATCGAACCGGCGTTCGTCATCTGTCCGAGCTGTGTCGGACTGCAGATGTATGTGCGCGACGTCGAGCCGCATTGGAGCATGGCGAAGATCGATTTCACCTATGAATGCGCCGACTGCGGCACCGAGGTGCGCCAGACCATCGTGAAGCCGGAGCTGCGGCACTAGCTTGGGGAATCGCAGGGGGCAATGGGCGCGCCGTGCCCACCTTCCCATCAGATATGGACGGGGATGGTGGGCACGCGCTGCCCGTTCTGCAAAGCAGATTCAAAGCTGACGCACCACGCCCGGCCGGCCGGGATCGCACTCCAGCGCGGCGCGATCCCACTTTGCTGATATTGCCGCGACCTCATATGTGCTTTGCAGGAAATCGAGCAATGCCTTGTCGGGATTGTCAGCGCCGCGCACGGCATCATAAGGCAGGATGAATTCGCCGAGAGCTTCGCTGAAGAAGGCGGCGTCCGGTCGCACCTTCGTTGCGCGGAAGCCCGGCGGCTCGGGATAGGCATAGGAATAATACGCAGGATAATCGATCGCGCCGCCGCCCGGCCAGAAGCCGGCGCTGCTGACCTCGTGCGAATAGGCCTCATGCGCGACCGCGTCGGGCAAATGCGGCACGCCGCCGGGATGACGCGGCGCTCGCCGGCCGGAGAAACGAGTCACTGCGAGATCGAAGCTGCCCCAGAAGAAATGCACCGGACTCGCCTTGCCGAGAAAGCCGGTGCGGAATTGTTTGAAGACGCGATCGCTGTTGACGAGGATTTGCAGCAAGCGCCCGACGGCGTCGGGGTCGTAGGCGGCGTGCGTGGTGTCCTCGGAGAATTTTATCGGATCAGGCAATTCGTTCGGCATCTCGTCGATCGCGACCGCGATGCCGAGCTCACCGAGCGCAGCAAGCGTGGCGGCATAGAAGCTTGCGACGGAATGACCCGGCAGCGCAAAGTGCCGGTGCGTGCCGTCGCTGGCCGAGATCCGCAAGCGATGATCGATGAAATCGAAATCGATCTGGAACGTTCGCGTACCCTCGGGCACCGGAGATGTCGTCAATCCGCGCGGCGTGACGTAGAGCGTCACGTGCCAGGAATGATTGAGCCATGGCGATTTGGTCAGACGAATTTTGCCGACGATCTGGGTCCAGAGCTGCAGCGTCGCACAGGTGTCACGCCACGCGGCGGTCGGCAATTCCGGCCACGGTACTTGCAAATGGTTGCTCATAAGGAACCCTTGTGCGTTCCGATCCGGGCTGAAGCCCTATCATGAATTCATCTTGCATCTAAAAAGCGGTGCGTCACGATTTCGTGCATTCAGGCAAGAGCGGATAGGGCGGCATTCGCCTGAGAGATTGCCGCCCTATCGTATCACCCGTGCAGCTTGTTCGCGGTCTCCGCGATCACGCGGCCCTGGTAGCGTGCGCCGGCGAGTTCATTCTCGCTCGGCTGGCGGCTGCCGTCGCCGCCGGTGATCGTGGTCGCGCCGTAAGGTGCGCCGCCGGTGACTTCGTCGAGCTTCATCTGGCCGGCAAAGCCGTAGTTGAGGCCGACGATGGTCATGCCGAAATGCAAGAGGTTGGTGATGATCGAGAACAGCGTGGTTTCCTGTCCGCCATGCTGGGTCGCGGTCGAGCTGAATGCGCCGCCGACCTTGCCGTGCAGCGCGCCCTTGGCCCAGAGCCCGCCGGCCTGGTCGAGGAAGTTCGCCATCTGCGACGACATCCGGCCGAAACGGGTGCCGGTGCCGACCACGATCGCGTCGTAGTTCACGAGGTCTTCGACCTTGGCGACCGGCGCGGCCTGGTCGAGCTTGTAGTGCGAGGCCTTGGCGACCGCTTCCGGCACCAGCTCCGGCACGCGCTTGATGTCGACGGTGGCGCCGGCCTCGCGCGCACCTTGCGCGACCGCGTTCGCCATCGCCTCGATGTGACCGTAGGCGGAATAATAGAGCACGAGTACTTTGGCCATGATGGTGTTCCTTTGAGTTTGGGTTGAGGTGTTGTTGAAGCAGGGCGTCGCGACCGGGCTTGACCAGGTCAAGCTCGGGCATGACGAGCAGTGGGTGGGTTAAGCCGCATCGACCAGCACCAGTTCGCTGTCTTCCAGCGCTGTTATCGTCAGCTTCGCCTCGTCGCGGATCGCGGCGCCGTCGCGGGCGTTGACGCGCACACCGTTGACCTCGACGCTGCCGGCCGCCGGCACGAGATAGAGATGACGCGCCTTGCGCGGTTCGTATTCCGCGCTCTCGCCGGCCTTCAGCGTGGTGGCGAGCACCCGCGCATCGGCTCGGATCGGCAGCGCATCCTGATCGCCTTCGACGCCGCTCGCGATGGTCACGAGCTTGCCGGACCGGTTCGCCTTCGGAAACGGCTTGGCGCCCCAGGTCGGCTGGCCGCCCGTCGTCGTCGGTTCGATCCAGATCTGGAAGATCTTCGTCTTCGACGGCTCCAGATTGTATTCGGCGTGACGGATGCCGCTTCCCGCGCTCATCACCTGCACGTCGCCGGCCTCGGTGCGGCCCTTGTTGCCGAGCGAGTCCTGGTGCGTGATCGCGCCTTCGCGGACATAGGTGATGATTTCCATGTTGGCATGGGGATGGGCGGGAAAGCCGGTGTTGGGCGCGATCTCGTCATCGTTCCACACCCGCAATGCGCCGTGGCCCATATTGCTCGGGTCGTAATGGCTGCCGAACGAGAAGTGGTGCTTCGCCTTCAGCCAGCCGTGATCGGCACTGCCGAGTTGATTGAATGGTCTGAGTTCGATCATGGGATATTCCCTTTCGTTGAGAGGTTCTGAATCAGGCGCCGAAGCCGCCGTCGACATTGAGCACCGTGCCCGTCACGAACGAGGCTTCGGGGCTGGCGAGGAAGACGACGCCGGCGGCGATCTCTTCCGGCTTGCCGAAGCGCTGCAGCGCGTGCTGCTTGCGCTGTAGCTCGGCAAAATCGTCGTCGTTGTCCGGGTTCATGTCGGTGTCGATCGAACCCGGCTGCAGCACATTGACGGTGATGCCGCGGGGACCGAGATCGCGCGCTGCACCTTTGGTGTAACCGACCACCGCGGCCTTGGTGGCGACGTAGTCGGCAAGGCCGGGAAACGATCCGCGGTCGGCAAGCATCGATCCAACCGTAACGATGCGGCCGCCTTCGCCCATCAGCTTCGATGCCGCGCGGATCGCGGCGATGACGCCGTGAACGTTGACCGCATCCTGCCGGGCCAATGCCGCGGTGTCGACGTTCGGATCATCGACCGCGCCGCCGACGGCTACTCCCGCATTGTTGACGAGGATATCGAGCCGGCCGAAGTCTTTTGCGACATCGTTCACCAGTTGATCGACATCGGCGGCGGACGCCTGGTCGGCCTTGTAGGCGCGGGCATTGACGCCCCTGGCCTTCAGTTCAGCGACGACGGCGTCGGCCTTGTCGGGGGAGGCGACATAGCTGATCGCGACGTTGGCGCCTTCCGCCGCGAGAGCGCGGGCGCTTGCCGCGCCGATGCCGCGCGAACCGCCGGTGACGAGGGCTACCTTGCCTGAGAGCTTCCTGGTCATTGGATTTCTCCGTTGCCTGAATTTCGATGACCATTGGATATGTTTTCAGCCGTGTTATATAAATAGAAACTATCGAAACTCATTGTTTCTAAAAATGAGCCACAGGAGGCGGTCCGAATGGCAAAACTCCCGGATTTCGAGGCGCTGGCGATCTTCGCAAAAGTCGTGGAATTACGGTCGTTTGCCGCGGCCGCGGGCGAACTGGCGCTGTCCAAGGCCACCGTCTCGAAGGCGGTCAGCCGGCTCGAGCAGCGGCTCGGCGCGCGGCTGTTCAACCGTACCTCGCGGAGGCTCGCCCTGACCGATGCGGGGCAACGGCTGGCCGAGCGCGCCGCGCGCCTGCTCGCCGACGGCGAGGACGCCGAGAACGAGGCGCTGTCGCAATCGATGGCGCCGCGCGGCCTGGTGCGGCTCGCGGTGCCCATGACCTTCGGCGTGAAGGCGGTGGCGCCGATCCTGCCCGAGTTTCTCTCAGCCTATCCGGAAGTCTCGATCGACCTGCACCTGAGCGATGCCACCGTCGACCTGATCGGCGAAGGCTTCGATGCCGGCCTGCGCATCGCGCGGCTGCCGGACTCCTCGCTGATCGCGCGTCGGCTGTGCGGCATGCCGCGCTACACGGTGGCGGCGGCGTCCTATCTGAAGCGTTACGGCCGGCCGACGCATCCGATGCACCTCGCGGAGCATAAATGCTTCGGCTACGCCTATCTCTCGACGCCGGGCGTCTGGCACTACACCAACGCGTCGGGCGAGCAGGCGAGCGTGCGGCCCGCGGGCCAGCTCCGTGTCAACAATGGCGAGGCGCTGCTGCCGTCCGTGATCGCCGGCCTCGGCATCGCCGACCTGCCCGATTTTATCGTCGGCGACGCCATAGCCTCCGGCAAGGTCGAGGTGATCCTGAAGGGCTGGCACCAGGCGGAAGGCGCGGTGCATCTCGTCACCCCGCCCGGCGGCCCGCGCCCCGCCCGCGTCGAGGTGCTGGCGGATTTCCTGGCCAGGCAGTTTGCGAAAGCGAAGAAGCGGAAGTCGTAGAGCGCTCTCGCGATGGGGCCCGGAAGAGCGCGGCTTGCACCTTTCCGACGACCGGGGCCGATCGAGGTAGCCTGTTGATCTATGTCAAGACGGGTCGGC
Organism: Bradyrhizobium sp.; assembly: GCF_036735945.1. Classification (GTDB taxonomy): domain Bacteria; phylum Pseudomonadota; class Alphaproteobacteria; order Rhizobiales; family Xanthobacteraceae; genus Bradyrhizobium. The sequence goes on from NZ_DAINNI010000033.1 coordinate 16,523, forward strand.
TGTGAGGCTCACTGAATGGCTTTTCTCCCGCGTACCATCAGTACAGGAGCGACAGGATGAGTATCATTTGGACAATCCTCATTGGCTTTATCGTAGGAATAGTCGCCAAGTTCATTATGCCTGGTGACAAGACCGAGCCGAAGGGCTTCATCCTCACGGCGATTTTGGGAATCGTCGGCGCGTTCGTTGCGACCTATCTGGGGCAGGCGGTCGGATGGTATCGGCCCGGAGAATCCGCGGGCTTCTTTGGCGCTATCGTCGGCGCGATCATCCTTCTTTTCGTTTACGGCCTGATCATGGGTCGCCAGGGAAGAACGAGCTGATCGCGTTCACGGCGGCGATGGTCACTGCGTCGCAACCAGGCGCTCATTCGCGCGACCGGCTAGCTTTGCCCGCTTCGCAATTAAAGGCTAGGCTGTCCCGAACAACAAAATAATCCGGGAGGCCCTCCGTCAATGAACCGCCGCGAACTTCTCAAGGCCGCTGCCGCGCTACCCTTGGCGTCGTCAGCGCTCACCACCGCCGCATCGGCGCAAAGCCCATATCCCTCGCGCAACATCACCATGATCGTGCCGTTTCCGCCGGGCGGGCAGGCCGATCTCGCGGCGCGGCCGGTGGCGCAGGCGCTGGAGCGGATCCTCGGCAAGCCCGTGGTCGTCGACAACCGCGCCGGCGGCGGCGGCGGATCGGTCGGCAACGCGGCGGCGGCGCGCGCCGAGCCCGACGGGTACACGCTGTTGATGACGCTGTCCTCGCTCGCCGTATTGCCCGAGGCCGACCGGCTGTTCGATCGGCCGGTGGCGTATGAAGTCGCGCAGTTCGCGCCGGTCGCGCGCGTGCTCGCCGATCCGACCTTGCTCGCGGTGCCGGCGTCCGCGCCGTGGAAGACGCTGCAGGAATTCGTCGACGATGCGAAGAAGCGTCCCGGCCAGATTCCCTACGGCTCGTCCGGTCCCTACGGCACGCTGCATGTGGCGATGGAGATGTTCGCCGCGAGCGCCGGCATCAAGTTGCTGCACGTGCCGTTCCGTGGCGCGGGGCCGGCGCTGACCGCGCTGTTGAGCGGCACGGTGCAGGCGGTGGCGTCGGCGCCCGGCACGCTGAAGGAGCAGGTCGATGCCGGCAAGATGCGCGTGCTCGCCAATTGGGGCGCCGGGCGCATCAAGAGTTTTCCCGATCTGCCGACCTTCAAGGAACTCGGCTACAAGGATGTCGAGTTCTACATCTGGGCCGGCTTGTTCGCGCAAGCCGCATTGCCGGCGCCGATCATGACGCGGCTGCGCGAGGCGATGGCGGAAGCAGTGAAAGCGCCCGAGGTCGTCAGGACGTTCGAGACCGCCGGCAGCCCGGTCGCCTATCAGGACGCGCCGGAGTTTGCAAAATTCGTCGCGGAAGACAGCGCGCGGCTGGTCGCGGCGGTGAAGAAGATCGGCAAGGTCGAATAGGGAACCAAGCTCACATTTTTTTGTTCGCACCAACGTCGCGTGGCCGCATTCATTTGGCAGGCTGAATGCCGCCACCGCGCGGCGTTCCGCGTCAATTCGAAATCGAACAAGAAAGGACGTGATCCCATGCACACGCAGCGGATTGTCCTCGGCCTTGCCGTTACGATCGCCGGCGTCGGCGCCGCCATTCCCGCATCGTCGCAGGAATATCGCGGAACCTGGGAACAGCAGATGGCGTGCACGCCCGATGTGTGGCGGCTGTGCGGTGACGCGGTTCCGGATGTCAGCCGTATCGTCGCCTGCCTGCGGCAGAACACGCCGCAGCTTTCCAGCAATTGCCGCGCGGTGTTCGAAACAGGCGCCGAGCAGCAGCAGGCCAATCGCGCCCCGGCGCAGCGCGGCTATCAGCAGGCGCCACGCGCCCGCGCGCCGCAACAGATGCAGCCGCGCGAGGCGCCGCCACCGCAGAGGCCATATTACGATGATGAAGACGATTAGGCCGATGCCGCTTCGGCCGGCCTGAGTTCGCAGACATCGACCCATTCGGCGCCGGTCAATTGCACCATGCGCTCCGGCGTGATCTTGACCGCGCTGTGGGTCGAGCCGGCGGCCGGCACCACGATGTCGAACGCCTTCAGCGACACGTCGCAATAGATCGGCAGCGGCGCCTTCAGCCCGAACGGGCAGACGCCGCCGACTTCATGGCCGGTGATCTCGGCGACCTCGTCGAGGCCAAGCATCTTCGGCTTCACGCCGAACAGCGCCTTCACTTTCTTGTTGTCCATCCGCGATGTGCCGGCCGCCACGATCAGCACCACGCGATCGCCGACGCGCAACGATAGCGTCTTTGCGATCCGCGCCGGCTCGACGCCATAGGCCTCGGCGGCCAGCGCGACGGTGGCGGAACTCATCGATGATTCGATCACGGCAATATCGGGCGCCTTCTCGGCGAAGAAGGCGCGAACGGATTCCAGACTCATTTCAGGACCTTTAGCCAGACACCAAAGCGGGAAGCTCGGCCAGAGCGTGGATGCGATGGTCCGCCGCAACGCCGAGTTCGTCGATCTGGGTGCGCAATATTTTGAACATCGTCAAGGGCGGCAGCGTCTCGCTTTCGAGGCAGGCCAGCGCCATGGCTTCCGGCGTCACCCGTTCGATCCAGGCGACGTTGAGCCCGAACGCCTTGGCGCCGCAGACGTCCCACGGATTGGAGGAGATGAACAGCACCTCGGCGGGCGGCACGCGCAGCATCTCCTCGATCAGCGCATAGGCCACCGGCGCCGGCTTGAAAATCTTCTTGGCATCGACGCTGATGACGGCATCGAGCAAGGGGGCAAGCCCGCTGTTCTTCACCAGCGCATCGAGCATGGCGGGGCTGCCGTTGGACAGGATCGCAAGCTTGCGATCCTTCATCGCCGACAGCGCCGCAAGCGCATCCGGATAGAGATCGAGATGCAGATATTTGTCGATGATCGCAGCGAAGGTGTCGTCATCATATTCCAGCCCGAGGCTGCGCAGCGTGTAGGCGAGAGCGTCGCGCGTCACGGCGGCAAAATCCTGGTAGCGCCGCATCAGCGAGCGCAGCCAGGTATATTCGAGCTGCTTGATCCGCCAGACCTGGGTGATGATTTCGCCATAGCCCGGGAACGCCTCTTCGGTGACATCGGCCACCGACTGGACGTCGTAGAGCGTACCATAGGCATCGAAGACGACGGCTTTGATGGTCATGGTTGTTTCTCTTTCCCGGCTGTTGTTGCAGAGAGGAATTTCCGCAGCGCTTCCGCGGACTGGTCGCGTGCCGCCTCGTTGAATTCGAGGTGATGCCCGAGCATCGTCACCGGCGTCGCAAGATTCGGCACGTCGAAATCATGATGGGCGCCGGGATAGACGGTGATCTCGATCGGAATTCCCTTTCCCTTCTCGCGCGAGATGCCCCAGTCGTCGCGGCCTTCGGCAAGGTTGCGGCACTCTGTGGCCGGGGTCCAGTCGTCGAGCTCGCCGATCAGGATCAGCGTCGGCACCGTCATGTTGCCCTTTAGGCCAAGGCAGGGCGGATAGAAGCCGACTGCGGCGCGGAATTTTTCTTTTGCGTCGCGTTCGATCTGGCCGCGCTCCACCGCAAGTAGCGCCAGCATGGCGCCTTGGGAAAATCCCACCACGGCCACGCGGCTCGGATCGACCGATGACAGGCCGACGAGGAAATTCAGCGCGCGATAAGCGTCGTACAGTGTGACTGGCGGCGTTCCGCCGGTGCAGGCGGTTGCAATGCCACGCGTCCCGAAGCGGTCGATCGTCAACGTGACGTAGCCCCACTCGGAGAGCAGCTTGCCCCAGCGCGCGTCGAGCCCGCGCCAACCGCCGCCGCAGCCGTGCAGCAGAACGACCGCAGGCGAGGGGCCGGAGCCGTCAGGCAATCGCAGGTAACCCTGCAGCGCTTGCGGACCGCCTACCAGCGGGCTTTCGAATTCGACCAGGCGTGGCGGCCTGTCGGCCGCCGGTGCAAGCGTGGCGCCGCAGATCGGAAGCACGGCGAGCAGGGCGGCAATTCCAGCGAAGTTCGTCATGAACCACCTCGCGAGCTTTGCCGCCGATGATACTCCCCTAGATCCCCAAAATCTTCCTTGCGTTGGCCTTCATCACCTTCGGCCGGATCTCCTCGCGGATCTCGAGCTTGGCGAAATCGGCGAGCCAGCGGTCCGGCGTGATGACCGGCCAGTCCGAGCCGAACAGCATCTTGTCCTGCAGAATCGAGTTGATGTAGCGCACCAGGATCGGCGGGAAATATTTCGGCGACCAGCCGGAGAGATCGATGTAGACGTTCGGCTTGTGGGTCGCGACCGACAGCGCCTCTTCCTGCCAGGGGAAGGAGGGATGCGCGAGGATGATCTTGAGGTCAGGAAAATCCGCCGCGACATCGTCCATGTACATCGGGTTGGAATATTTCAGCCGCATCCCCATGCCGCCGGGCATGCCGCTGCCGACGCCGGTCTGTCCGGTGTGGAACAGCGCGATCGCGCCGCCCTCGTTGATCGCCTCATAGAGCGGATAGGCCATGCGGTCGTTGGCGTAGAAGCCCTGCATGGTCGGATGGAATTTGAAACCGCGGACGCCGTATTCCTCGATCAGCTTGCGCGCCTCGCGCACGCCTGATTTGCCCTTGTGCGGATCGATCGAGACGAACGGGATCAGGACGTCGAGATGGTCGGATGCGACTTCCAGCATCTCGTAATTGTTGTAGCGGCGGAAACCGGTCTCGCGCTCGGCATCGACCGGGAAGATCACCGCCGCGATGTTCTTCGAGCGGTAATAGGCCGCGGTCTCCGGCACGGTCGGCGGATGCTTGTTCGGCGATTTGAAATATTCCGCCATGCGTTCCTGGAAATCGTCATAGCCGTCGTCGGCATGCAGGCCGCAGGGCTCTTCGGCGTGGGTGTGAATGTCGATGGCGACGACGTTCTCGATATCTGGCAGCTTGAGCTTGGGCATCTTCCGTCTCCCGCCGGCTTGATTTTTGGGTCTGGAAAATTGATTATACTATATAACAAATTCCGCAAGGCGGCAGAAGCAAAAGGCGGAAAATAAGGGGAGTGCGGCATGGCCGAAGCGCAGGCTTTCGAGACCGATTTCTGGAAAGACGCCAACTTGCGGAAGGTCTGGGACGACATCGTCCCTGGCGAGCCGCGCCAGACCATTCCCTACACGCTGACCAGAGAGGCGATCGAACTGTACTGCAAGTCGGTCGGCGAAACCCATCCGCTCTATTTCGACGAGGCCTATGCCAGGGCCACCCGCTGGGGCGGGCTGATCGCGCCGCCCTCGATCCACATCCTGCTGATGTTTTCCTGCACGCCGGCCGACGACTGGATGCGTTCGCCTGGCACGGTCAATGCCGGGCAGTCCTGGAGCTACAATATTCCGGCGCGCCCGGGCGATGTCATCAGCCTGCAGGCCCGCGCACTCGACAAGTTCATCAAGCGCGAACGGCTGTTCGTGGTTCATGACAATGTCTTCTTCAACCAGAAGGGTGACGTAATCTGTTCCGGCCGTGGCTGGACGATTCGGCCGATGTGAGCGGGGAGGGCGCCATGACCACGACGTTCGAAAAGCTCAGGGCCGGCGATGCCATCGATGGGCCCGCCTTCGCGGTCAGCCGCGAATCCATCCGCCTGTTTTGCGATGCCTCGCTCGACTACAACCCGCTGCATCTCGACGACGACTACATGAAGGGCAATTTCGGCAAGACCAATTTCGGCGGCATCATCATGCACGGCATGAACAATTTCGGGCTGATCTCGCGCATGATCACCGACTGGGCCTACCCTGCGGGTGCGGTCCATCGCCGGCTGGAGACGCGATGGGTCAAGCCGGTGCGGCCCGGCGACACCATCCAGCCTTCCGGCATCATCAAGGCCAAGCAGGTGACCGAAAAATCCCGCTGGGTGCTGATCGACGTCGTCGTGAAGAACCAGGCCGGCGAAAAGGTCGCGACCGGCGAGGCCCTGGTCGAATTCCCGCGCGACCTGTTTTGCCAGTGATTTCGGGGCGTTCCCGTTAGGTCCAGAACGGGACGGATGGACCCGAATTCGGTCGCGTTCGGATTGACATTCGGTGCCGCCCTGCTTAGAAACCGCCTCGTCCCGGACGGCTGGCCGCTTTTCGGGATTAATCCCATTTTGCAACTTTCGGGTAGCTCAGGTTCGGGCCTCCAGCACGGCCTTTCAAAGCATCAGGATTGTCCCATGAAAGTCCGTAACTCCTTGAAATCGCTGCGCGGGCGTCACCGCAACAACCGTCTGGTCCGCCGCAAGGGCCGGGTCTACGTGATCAACAAGGTGCAGCGCCGCTTCAAGGCTCGCCAGGGTTAAGCCGGCGCGAGGCCGAGCCTGCTGGCCGGCCCGACCACACCTTTCTCACAGGTCTTTGACGACGTGCCGCTTTGCGGCGCGCTTTTGCGCGTCTAGACTTGATCCATGTCTCTCAGAATCCCGGTCGCCCGTAACTGCCGGATCGCGGTGCTCGCCGCGGTCATCGCCGCCGTGCCGGCGGCTGCGCTCGCCCAGAACGACCCCCGCGTCATTCCCCCGCCGAAGGCGCAGAAGAAGCTGCCGGAAGCGCCGGCAAAGTTGCCGAAGGTCGGCGCCGATCGTACCCGCGGGCTGGATTTCCTGTTCGGCGCCCTGAAGGCCGCCCCCGACGAGGCCAGCGCCAAGCATGTCGAGGCTCGGATCTGGGCGCTGTGGATGCAGACTCCGAGCGACACCGCCGCGTTGCTGATGATGCGCGCCAAGGCCGCCATGGATGCGCAGAAGGCCGACGTCGCGATGAAGCTGCTCGATTCCGTCATCAAGCTGCGCCCTGACTACATCGAGGCCTGGAACCGGCGCGCGACGCTGTACTACCTGAAGAACGACTACACCCGTTCGCTGGAGGACATCCGTCAGGTGCTGATCCGCGAGCCCCGGCATTTCGGCGCGCTGGCTGGGCTCGGCATGATCATGCAGGACATCGGTGACGAGAAGCGCGCGCTGGAAGCGTTCCGCAAGGCACTGGCCGTCAATCCGCACCTCGAAAAGGTGCCGGAACTGGTCAAGTCCCTCACCGAAAAGGTCGAAGGCCGCGATATCTGATATTTCGCGGTTAACCCTTTTCCTCGACACGCCATTTCAATTCGGGAACGTCGCGCGCGGACGCGCTATTACGTGCGGATTGACGTGACAGGAGCGAGCCATGAAATCATTGCTGCTGGCCGGCGCGATGATTGCCGCGACCGCAACCTGCGCTGCGGCGCAAGGTGGCTATTGGGTGGTCGGCAACAACGCCACCGGAAAATGCGAGATCGTCACCAGCAATCCCGTCATCAATGCCCAGGTCGGCGGAGATATCTGGTTCGGCACCGGCCCCTATCAATCGAACGACGATGCCAGGCTGGCACGATCGACGATTGCTCAATGCCCACCCGTTCCGGAGCCTCCCGCGGCAGCGCCGGACGAACAGAAGCGGGAATAGGGCGCGACGATTGCCGATCAGAACAGCCTTAGTTCACCGCGTTGCTGCCGCGGGCCATGCCGTCGAGGCCAACCGCCGCGTAGAACTGGGCCAATTCCGCCTCGAGCTGTTCGTTGACGCGGAGCAGGGCCTTGAGAGCACCGCGGATATCACCATCGCAACTCGCTACGATCTGGTCGATGGCGGCTTCGCTTGCGTCGGGAATCATGGGCAGTCCTCCGTGATACGCTGGAACAATTTGCAGTGAGCGCCCGTGTTCCTGTGGATGTTGGGTACAGTGCAGTTGCTCGACTAACGCCCTAATCAGGCACGCGCACAAATGGCGAAAGTGTCAGTGCCACTGTACGAATCTGGCCATGACGCCATTATGACCCCGCTATCCACAGAGCGGCGCCTCCTGTGGACAACCAGGTTCGAAATCGCGGGTGGTTTATCCTGTTTCGGCGGAGCTGCGCGGGAAGCGTGTTGCTTCGATCTATCGGAGTCATCGGCATCATGATACAGGCTGTCGGCGGCGAGCCGGCTTGGATTCAGCACGATGTCGTTTGCCGCGGCATTGGCAGCGCGGATGCCAAATGCGCTGGCTTCATGCAATGCATAAGCATGTTCTCAAACAAGTTTGAGAACCGCAGCCATGCCTTTGCTTCGAATTTTGTTTTCTACAATTTCCGCCGCATCGATAGGATGCTTATAGGATGCTTGGCGTGACGCCCGCGACGGCATCCCGGCTTGTAGCGATCGTCATGAAACCGCCTGGATCCTGACGTGCGCAGACCCTATCGAAAAAAGGTGACGAATTCCGAACCGGGACGCGACCGGACAAGCCAATGAAACACGCACCCGCCAGCAGCGTAGCTCGCAGGTGCGAAAGATCGGCCGGAAATTTTCAATGGCGGTAGTGATTTTCGTGGCGGCGCTGGCCGTGCTGGCGCTGGTCACGCAAGTCGGCGTTTTTCTGATCCAGCGTGCCCATCCAGCCCAGGGCAGGATCGTCGAGGTGGCAGGCGGCGCCCTCCACATCGTCGATCTCGGCCCGCGCGATGCCGCCGGCCCGCCGATCATCATGCTGCATGGCGCAAGCTCCAATCTGGAGGTGATGCGGCAGCCGGTCGGCGAACTGCTCAGCCGAAGGCATCGCGTGCTGCTGGTCGACCGTCCCGGCCATGGCTGGAGCACCCGCGAGCGGTTGGCGGATTCCACGCCCGAGATTCAGGCCCGCATGGTCGCGGAGGCGCTGGCCAAGCTCGGCATCGGCAGCGCGGTATTTGCCGTGCATTCCTGGGCCGGCGCGCTGGGCGCCCGTCTCGCACTGGATTACCCGCAATCCGTCGCCGGCCTCGCGATGCTGGCGCCGGTCGCCTATCCCTGGCCCGGCGGCGTCGGGAGCTACAATCGCCTGATCGCCACGCCGGTGGTCGGCCCGCTGTTCGCCTACACGGTCACGCTGCCGCTCGGCCTTCTCCTGGTAGATTCGGGGACACGGGGCGTGTTCCTGCCGCAGACCATGCCGAATGATTTCGTGAGAAACACCGCCACGCCGCTGTTGCTGCGGCCGCGCGAATTCATCGCCAATGCGCACGATCTGGTGACGCTGAAGGCGGCGGTGGCCGAGCAGTCGCCGCGCTATTCCGAGATCAAGGCACCGGTCACCATCATCACCGGCGAGGCCGACAAGACGGTGTCGACCAACCGGCATTCGCGGCCCTTCGCGGCGGCGGCGCCCCACGTCAAGCTGATCGTGCTGCCTGATGTCGGCCACATGGTGCCGCAGGCGGTTCCCGATCTCGTCATTGCCGAAATCGAGACCATGGTCGGTGCGGCGGCAGGCATGGCGGCTGCTTCCGCGCACTGAGGCGGCGCGTGGCCTGATGGTCTTGAATGGGATACGATCCCGCCCGCGCGGGATCACGCTGCTCGTCCCGCGAGGGATAGCCTTGAGAGTTGCGAAATCGGGCAGCCGACCTCCAAGGGAGAGCGCCATGTACGCCGCGATTCGTCAGGGCAAGGCCAAGGCCGGCAAGGCCGAAGAACTTACACGCAGGATCAAGGAAGGCGCGATCCCCGTGATCAGCGGGGTCGAGGGATTCATGGGCTATTACGTGGTCTACTCGCCCGACGACACGGTGACTGCGATCAGCCTGTTCAACAATTTTGCCGCCGCCGAGGAATCCAACAAGCGCGCGCTCGCCTGGATCGAGCACGATCTCGCGCCGCTACTGACCGGACCGGCGACCGCGACGGCCGGCCCGGTGATCGTGCATACGTTGGCGTGATGCAGGCGCACCCTCCCCACAAAGGGAGGGTGAACGCCCAGCCCTCATTTCTGCTTGCCGTCCTTGTCGAAGGAGGAGACGTAGGCCCAGAGGTTGTTGGCTTCCGTCTCGTTTTTGATGCCGGCGAACACCATCTTGGTGCCGGGGATCTTCGCCTTCGGATCCTTGATGTATTCGAGGAAGACGTCCTTGCCCCAGGTGATGCCGGAATTCTTGTTGGCGTCCGAATACTTGTAGCCCTCGGCGGTGCCGGAATGGCGGCCATCGAGCCCGTTGAGTTCAGGGCCGACCTTGTTCTTGGCGCCTTCGCCGATCGCGTGGCAGGCCAGGCACTTGTTGAAGGAGGTCTTGCCGGCGGCGACGTCCTGCGCCATCGCGGTGGATGCTGTCGTCAGCGCGGTGAAGGCAGCCAGTGCACTTAAAGTCAGTTTCTTCATAGGATGCTCTTTGTCTTTTCCCTGAGGTTTGTCGGGGCCTTTGCTTGTGGCACGGGCCGCGTCAATTGGACAAGCCACGAAACCATGGCAGGTTTCACGGCAGTGGACTTGTCCGAGAGAGAACTCGCCGGCCCCGGGCGGTATCCGGCCTTGGTGGCCTACCCAAAGCGGGTCAGACGTGCTTGATTTGTCGCGATAAATCGATGAGCCCGCCTTGAGGTAACACTTTCCGAAGGCTGGCCTGGAGGGGACACGCATGGCCATCATGATGCCGGCTGCCGATCAGGCGGTGCTCGGTCGCCGCGGCGAGATTGTGGCCGCACTGCGCGCGATCGTGCCGGGCGAGGGCGTGATCGATACGCCGGCCGAGATGCAGGTCTATGAATCGGACGGTCTCACCGCGTATCGGCAACCTCCGATGGTCGTGGTGCTGCCCGACACCACCGCGCAGGTCTCGCGCGTTCTGAAATACTGCTTCGAGCAGGGCATCAAGGTGGTGCCGCGCGGCTCCGGCACCTCGCTGTCGGGCGGCGCGTTGCCGCTCGCCGATGGCGTGCTGCTGGGTCTCGGCAAGTTCAAGCGCATCCGCGAGATCGATTTCGACAACCGCGTGGTGGTGACCGAGCCCGGGGTCACCAACCTCGCCATCAGCCAGGCGGTGGGGCATGCCGGCTTCTACTACGCGCCCGATCCGTCTTCGCAGATCGCCTGCTCGATCGGCGGCAATGTCGCGGAGAATTCCGGCGGGGTGCATTGCCTGAAATACGGCATGACCACCAACAACGTGCTCGGCTGCGAGATCGTGCTGATGTCCGGCGAGATCCTGCGGATCGGCGGCAAGGCCGCGGAGAATTCGGGCTACGACCTGATGGGCATCATCACCGGCTCCGAAGGGCTGCTCGGCGTCATCACCGAGATCACGGTGCGCATCCTGCAGAAGCCGGAGACGGCGCGGGCGCTGATGGTCGGCTTCGCCGAGATCGAGGCCGCCGGCGAATGCGTGGCTGATATCATCGGCGCCGGCATCATTCCGGGCGGCATGGAGATGATGGACAAGCCGGCAATCCACGCCGCCGAAGCCTTCGTCCATGCCGGCTATCCGCTCGACGTCGAGGCGCTGCTGATCATCGAGCTCGATGGTCCCCAGATCGAGGTCGACGAACTGATCAAGCGCGTCGAGGCGATCGCGCAGGGCTGCGGCTCGACGACCTGCCAGATTTCGACCTCGGAGGCCGAGCGCAACCTGTTCTGGGCCGGCCGCAAGGCGGCCTTCCCGGCGGTCGGGCGGATCTCGCCGGACTATCTCTGCATGGACGGCACCATCCCGCGTGGCGCGCTGCCCAAGGCACTGGCGCGTATCCGTGAACTCTCGGAGAAATATGGCCTCGGCGTCGCCAACGTCTTCCACGCCGGCGACGGCAATCTGCATCCACTGATCCTCTACGACGCCAACAAGCCGGGCGAGATGGAAAACGCGGAAGCCTTCGGCGCCGACATCCTGCGCTGCTGCGTCGAACTGGGCGGGGTGCTCACCGGCGAGCACGGCGTCGGCATCGAGAAGCGCGACCTGATGCCGGAGATGTTTTCGGAAGTGGACCTCAACCAGCAGCAGCGCCTGAAATGCGCCTTCGATGCACAGGGCCTGCTCAACCCCGGCAAGGTGTTTCCGACCCTGCACCGCTGCGCCGAACTCGGCCGCATGCATGTGCACGCCGGCAAGCTGGCGTTTCCGGATTTGCCGAGGTTTTGAATATGACTGTCGTCAATCATTCAATCGTCATGCCCCGCGAAGGCGTATCCAGTACTCCGCGCTGCCAGTGCTTCATCTCGGCGCCGGTGACTGCTGGATCGTCCGCTTTCGCGGACGATGACGCCAGCCGACGGGCGTAACATCGTGGACACCCTGAAAGTACGTGACGCAAAGGACGTCGAGGAAGTGGTGCGCGCGGCGATCGCGAATGAGCAGCCGCTCGAGATCGTCGGCCATGGCACCAAGCGCCTGATCGGCCAGCCGATGGCGACCAATGCGGTGCTCGATCTATCGGCGCTGAACGCAGTCTCTTCCTACGAGCCGAACGAACTGATCATCACCGTGCAGGCGGGTGCGCCGCTTGCCGACGTGCAGTCGCTGATTGATTCCAGGAACCAGCAGTTCGCGTTCGACCCCATGGATACGTCCGTGCTTACAGGCGTCTCCGGCAACGGCACCATCGGCGGCATGATCGGCGCTGGCCTCGCCGGCCCGCGCCGGATCAGGGCCGGCGGCGCCCGCGATCACCTGCTCGGCGCGCACGCGGTGTCCGGCTTCGGCGACAGTTTCAAGACCGGCGGCAAGGTGGTGAAGAACGTCACCGGCTATGATCTCTGCAAGCTCCTGACCGGATCGTGGGGCACGCTGGCGGTCATGACCGAGGTGACGCTGAAGGTGATGCCGAAACCGGAGAGCGAGCGCACGCTGCTGCTTTCCGGGCTCGACGAAGTCGCGGCGAACCATGCGATGACCGCGGCGCTGGGCTCGCCCTACGACGTATCGGGCGCGGCGCACGTGCCGAGTTCGGTGTTCGGCTCCGCAGCCGGCGCGCTGGCGCGCCTCGGGGCTCGGGGGCAGGCGGTGACCCTGCTGCGGCTGGAAGGCATCGCGGCTTCGGTCACCCACCGCGCCGGTTCGCTCGGCAAGGCGCTCGCGGCGTTCGGCGCGGTGGAGATGCTGCAGGACGACGCCTCGGCGGCGGTCTGGGCCGAGATCCGCGACGCCGGGCCGTTCGCCGCCGGCGGCGCGCGCGGGCTGTGGCCGGTGTGGCGGATCGTCTGTCCGCCGGCTTCGGGCGGCGCGCTCGGCAAGGCTCTGGCCAGCGAGTCCGAAGGCGACGTGATCTACGATTGGGGCGGCGGCCTGATCTGGGCGGCGCTGCCGCCGAAGCCGGACGCGCAGGCCGCTCTGGTGCGGCGCCGGGTCGAGGCCGCCGGCGGCCACGCCGCGCTGATCCGGGCGGACGCGGAGGTCAGGCAGAAGGTCGACGTCTTCCACCCGCAGGCTCCCGGCATTGCCGCGTTGAGCCAGCGCGTGCGCAACAGCTTCGATCCCAAAATCATCCTCAACCGCGGCCGGATGGTGCGGGCAGCAGCGACATGAAAACCGAATTCTCACTCACCCAACTGGCCGATCCCGATATCGCCCAGGCCGACAAGATCCTGCGGGCCTGCGTGCATTGCGGCTTCTGCACCGCGACCTGCCCGACCTATGTGCTGCTCGGCGACGAACTCGACAGCCCGCGCGGGCGGATCTACCTGATCAAGGAGATGCTGGAAAAGGACAAGCCGCCGACGGCGGAGGTGGTCAAGCATATCGACCGCTGTCTCTCCTGCCTCGCCTGCATGACCACCTGTCCGTCCGGCGTGCACTACATGCACCTCGTCGATCAGGCGCGGGTGCGGATCGAGCGCGATTATTCGCGGCCGCTTCCCGAACGGGCCTTGCGCGCGGTGCTGGCGCTGGTGCTGCCGCGACCGAAGCTGTTTCGCGCCAGCATGGTCATGGCGCGGCTCGCCCGCCCCCTGGCGTTCCTGCTGCCGGCGCCGAACACGGCTACCCCCGGCCTGTTGCGGCGGATCAAGGCGATGCTGGCGCTGGCGCCGTCGAGCCTTCCCGCGCTGGGGCCCGCCGGCGGCAGCGTGTTTCCCGCCCAGGGCGAGCGGCGCGGACGGGTCGCGCTGCTGCAGGGCTGCGCCCAGCAGGTGCTGGCGCCGCGCATCAACCAGGCCGCCATCAGCCTCCTGACGCGGCACGGCATCGAGGTGGTGCTGGTCAAGGACGAGCAATGCTGCGGCGCGCTCACCCATCATCTCGGGCAGGACGGCGACGCGCTGGCGCGGGCGCGTGCCAACATCGCGGTGTGGAAAAAGGAGGCGGAACGAGGCGGCCTCGACGCCATCCTGATCACCGCTTCGGGCTGCGGCACCGTCATCAAGGACTATGGCTACATGCTGCGCGAGGACCGCGATCACGCGGCTGCCGCCGCGCAGATTTCCGCGCTGGCAAAGGATATCACCGAGTATCTCGCGGGCCTCGCGCTCGCGCCATCGCGTCAGAAAGGCGACGTAACGGTGGCCTATCACTCGGCCTGTTCGCTGCAGCACGGCCAGAAAATCACGGGCCTTCCGAAAGAATTGCTTTCCAAGAATGGATTCGTGGTGAAAGATGTGCCCGAGAGCCATTTGTGTTGCGGTTCGGCGGGGACCTACAACATTCTCCAGCCTGACATTGCGAGCAGATTGCGCGATCGGAAGATCGCCAATATTGCGACAGTGAAACCGGACATGATCGCTGCGGGCAATATTGGGTGCATGGTTCAGATTGCCGGCGGTACGTCAGTTCCTGTGGTGCACACGATTGAGCTTCTCGATTGGGCGACGGGAGGTCCAAAGCCTGGATCGTTAACAGGATTGAATTGATCGATCGGCCTTGCGGGCATGATCTGGGAGAGCCTCCCTGCACTGGGGGCGCCGGTTTGGGGGCCGGCTCTTCACCGGGATAGACGCGAAAAAGTCTGCCTGGAGATCGCGTCCGGATATGGGATGGAGCAGGAGGGCACTTCGAGGAAGTGTCGCCCTGGTCTGGCCCAGGACTAGTCGAAGCGCTCGACAGACATGGACAGCGTCAACAGGAGGACCAGATGGCGAAGAAGAGTAAGAAGGCCAAGAAGGCTAAAAAGACTAAAAAGGCCAAGAAGGCCGTAGCCGCGAAAAAGAAGAAGTCCGCGAAGAAATCGGCAAAGAAGGCTGCGAAGAAGAGCGCCAAGAAGGCTGCCAAGAAGACCGCAAAGAAATCCGCCAAGAAGGCTGCAAAGAAAGCCGCCAAGAAATCAACGGCCGCACCGAAGAAGGCCGCAAGGAAGAGCCCGGCAAGGAAAAAGAAGGCGGCTGCCATGCCCGCCGCTCCCGCGCCGGAGCCGGCTGCACCAGCGCCAGCGCCCGAACCGGAAGCCGCTGCGACGACGAGCTGGGCTTCTCCCGAGCCCGCGAACCCGTCATGGTCGGCCGGCTCACCCAACGGCAGCGACCACAGCTAGCCGGACAGCCAGTCCGTTTTCGAGAGGCCGCAGCGTCCCGCGCTGCGGCCTTTTTCGTTGGGGCGCCCCACGCGAGCCAGCCACTGTTTTCACGGGCAGGTTGATTCGTGGAAAGGGAGCGTTCAAACCCTCGCGCCGGTTGCTGCTTTCGGCTTTCGATGACTGGCTGCAGCAGGCGAAGGCCGGCCAAATTGTTGTGGGAATGCCACACGCGCCGAGAACATTTTTTCGAAATCGGCCGGTTGCCTAAAAAGGCGGCGGCTGCATGACATTTTTGCTTCTCGACAATGGCGCTGCGGCCCACTGTGTGGCCGCGAAGACATTTAGCCGCAGCCGGTTATCGATGACCCCGGGGGGACCGGGACCGAGCTGCCAAGAAGGGTAATTGGGGATAGTCATGAAGAAACTGGCTTTGTTAGCAACGGCGCTGGCAATGGTATCGGGTTCGGCTCTTGCTGCGGATATGCCTTTGAAGGCCGCCAAGGCGCCGCCGCCGGCTCCATTCGATCCCTGGGATATCGCCTTCGGCGCCGGCATCACCAACGATTACATATTCCGCGGCATCACCCAGTCCAACCATAAGCCCTCGGTCAGCGCCTATTTCGAACCGCGCTTCAACCTCACCAAGGACTTCCAGCTCTATGTTGGCTTGGGCGGAGCCAGCATCTCCTTCCCGAACCGCGCAGCAGCCGAAGTTGACGTCTACGGCGGCGCCCGCCTGACGGTCGGCCAGTTTGCCTTCGACGTCGGTGCCTGGGGCTACCTGTATCCGGGCGGCACCTGCCAATTCGGCGCTCCCGGTATCGATTTTACTGGCAAGTTCTGGGGTACCGAGTGTGCCCTCAACGCGCTGGTCAACGGCAACGTCCTGAAGAAGGATGTCAGCTTCTTCGAAGTCTACGGCAAGGTGAACTACACCTTCAACGACAACTTCTCGATGGGCGGCAACGTCTATTATACGCCGAGCTTCCTGAACAGCGGCGCCGAAGGCACCTACGCCTCGATCGTCGGCAAGGCGATTGCGCCGAGCACCTGGTTCGGCGCCAGCGGCATCGGCATGTACGTGTCGGGTGAGTTCGGCCGCCAGTGGCTGGGCACCTCGGACTCGTTCTACGGCACGGCGATCTTCCCGAACGGCATCAACTACGCCGACTACAACACCTGGAACGTCGGCATCGGCTTCACCTACAAGGTGTTCACGCTGGACTTCCGCTATTCCGACACCAACCTGTCGAAGGGTGATTGCAACGCCTTCACCAGCGATTTCTCGGCTCGCGGCAACCTCAACGGGACCAACCTCGGTACGTTCGTGACCCCGATCAATCCGTCGGGCGTCGGCTCGAACTGGTGCGGCGCCGCCGGCATCGTCAAGCTGTCGGCCGACCTGACCGCGCTGACCAACCTCAAGTAACAACCTCCGGCCGAAGGGAAGGGGCGGCAGAGCAATCTGCCGCCCCTTTTCGTTTGGGGACGTCGATGAAACGGGACTGGCGGCGCGGCTTGCGGAATGCAGTCTCGCGCAACGATCACCGCAGCGCCGTGGCGGGCGCGGTCGCCGGTCTCGGCGGCGCGATCGCCATCGGCCTGATGGAGTTGTTCTCCTTCGTCGCGCATTACCCGCTCGCGGTGATTCCGTTCGCGACCTCGATCGTGCTGGTGGTCGGATCGCCGAACGCGGAGCCGGCGCAGCCGCGCGCGCTGGTCGGCGGGCATCTGGTATCGGCGCTGGTCGGCCTTGCCGTGCTCAAGCTGACGGGCCCACACGCATGGGCCGCGGCCGCGGCCGTCGGCCTTTCGATCCTGGCGATGTATCTGACCGGCACCTTTCACCCGCCGGCAGGCATCAATCCGCTGCTGGTGGTGTCAGGCAATCTGCCCTGGACATTCCTGCTGGCGCCGGTGCTGGCCGGCACACTGCTGCTGACGGCCTTCTGCTATTTCTGGCACCGCACGGTTCGCCGCCAGCGCTGGCCGCAGCGCTGGCTCTAGACGCTACGGCGCCTTGGCGACCTCGCGGTCGTCTTCCAGCACGAAGTGATCGCCGCCGCGCGCGAGCGCGACATTGCGCTGATGGAATGCATCGAGCGTCGAGCGGTGGCCGATCGAGATGATCGTGGTATCGGGCAGCTTCTCGGTCAGCAGGCGATACAGCGCCTTCTCCGAGGGTTCGTCGAGCGAGGCGGTGGCTTCATCGAGGAACAGATATTGCGGCACGTGCAGCAGCGCCCGCGCGATGCCGAGCCGCTGCTGTTCCCCGAGCGACAGCGTTCTGTTCCAGTGGCCGTGCTCGCCGACGTCGGTCGCGAGCTTGGGCAGTCCCACCGCCCGCAGTGTGTCGGCGATCTGCTGGGCCGTGAACGCGCCTTCGCTGGAGGGATATTCGATCGCGCCCTGCAGCGATCCGACCGGGAAATACGGGCGCTGCGGCAGCATCATCAACGTCGCGCCGGCCGGGACGCCGATGCTGCCCGCGCCGAACGGCCAGATGCCGGCGATCGCGCGGAACAGCGTCGACTTGCCCGAGCCCGATGGGCCGGTCATCAGCGTGCGCTCGCCCTTGCGGAAACTGAACCTCTCGGCGTTCACCAGCGGCGTGCCGTTCGGCAGCCGCAGCGACAGCTCCTTGAGGTCGATCGCGCCATCGCCCGCCTTGACGACGTGAATTCGCTCGCTGCGGCCTGCGAGTTCTCGCGCGCCCGCGATCCCGTTCTCGAACCCGTCGAGGCGGTTGACCACGGCCTGCCACTCCGCCAGCTGGCGATAGATCGAGATGAAGAACGACAGCGCGCCCTGCACGTTGGAAAACGCCGATGCCGTCTGCATCATGCCGCCGAGCTGGATCTTCTGGGCGAAGTAGGCCGGCGCCACCAGGACGTAGGGAAACACCACGGAAGCCTGATTATAGCTCGCCGTGAACGCGGTTATCTTCTTGGTCCGGCTCATGATGGCGAGCCAGTTCTCCACCACGCGTCCGAAGCGAACGAGAAGGCGCTCGCGCTCGGCCTGCTCGCCATGCAGCAGCGCGATCTGCTCGGAGTTTTCCCGCACGCGCACCAGGTTGAAGCGGAAATCCGCTTCGTATTGCTGCTGCCTGTAGTCGATGCCGACCAGCGGCCAGCCGATCAGATGGGTGAGCACGGTGCCGAGCACCGAATAGATCAGCGCGATCCAGACGAGATAGCCGGGAATTGCATATTCCTGGCCGAACAGGTGCAGCGGTGCATCGTTCGAGAGGCCCCAGAGCATCACGATATAGGACGCCAGCGTGACGACCGAGTTCAAAAGGCCGAGGCCGATGTTGAGGGTGCGATCGACGAACAGCTTGACGTCGTCGGTCATGCGCTGGTCGGGGTTGTCGGCGGCGTCGCCCTGAAGCTGCATCCGGTAGTGGTTGGCCTGATGCAGCCAGTCACCGAGATACTGCGAGGTCATCCATTGCCGCCAGCGGATCTGCAGCCATTGATTGAGATAGAGCTGGTAGACCGCAAGCACGATAAAGATGGCCGCGAGGACGCTGAAATAGATGATCTCGTAGACGAAGTTGTCCCAGTTGCGATCCTGCAGGGCGTTGTAGAAGCGGGCGTTCCACAGCGTGATCAGGACGTTGATGCCGACGATCGCAAGCTCGATGGCGATCACGGCGGCCAGCAGGATTCGGCCGGCCCATTTGTCCTCGGACCGGAAGTAGGGCATGGCGATTCGCCATACGGTCGCGAGCGTCGAGCGGATATTGTTCACAGATCACCGTCTCCGGAAAATTTGGTGTAACATCCTGATTAAATGGATGAATTGTCGCCTACTACGAAGGTTATTGAAGGGGTCGACTGCGGCGGCTTGTCGCAGGTGCCGGTGAGACCCTAGCATGGCTGTGACGGCGAGGGGCGGAGGCCATCGAACTTCGCGAGGTTGTGAGCGTTGGCCGGCATTAACGCAGCCCGGTCTCGGCCTGCAAGTTCGCTCCCGTACTCGCTCACACCCCGCCCGGCGCTCCGCGCTGCCGGGCGCAGCAACAACACCGTGGGGAGAACTGCAATGTGGGACCAACACTATAATCCGCTCGGCAACGCCGCGCTGTCGACGATCGCCGCCGCCGTGCCTGTCGTCACGCTGCTGGTGCTGATCGCCAGCGGCAAGGTCAAGGCGCACATCGCCGCCATCGTCGCCGTGATCCTGACCAACCTGATCGCGATCTTCATTTTCACCATGCCCGCGGGGATGTCGATCCGTGCCTCCCTGCTCGGCGTCGTTGCCGGCTTCTTCCCGATCGGCTGGATCGTGCTGAACGTCATCTTTCTCTACCAGCTCACGGTTGCAACTGGCCAATTCGAATTGTTGAAACGCGCGGTCGGCGGCGTCACCGAGGACCGGCGCCTGCAACTGCTGCTGATCGCGTTTTCGTTCGGTGCGTTCTTCGAGGGCGCCTCCGGCTTTGGTACGCCGGTCGCCATCACCGGCTCGGTCCTGATAGGCCTCGGCTTCTCTCCGCTGGCCGCCTCCGGCCTGTCGCTGATCGCCAATACTGCGCCGGTGGCCTATGGCGCGCTCGGTACGCCGATCCAGGGTCTCGCCTCGGTCACGGGGTTAGATCCCTACATCCTCGGCGCGATGGTCGGCCGGCAATTGCCGGTGTTCTCGCTGATCGTGCCGTTCTGGGTGGTATGGGCCTTCGCGGGCTGGCGGGGCATGAAGGAGGTCTGGCCGGCCATTCTGGTGACGGGCCTTTCGTTCGCGATCCCGCAATTCGTGATCTCGAACTTCATCAACCCCTGGATCGTCGACATCGGCGCCTCGCTGATCTCGATGGGATGCCTGATCCTGTTCCTCAGGGTGTGGCAGCCCAGGCGGCTCTGGCTGTCGGCGGCCCTGCGCGGCCGGGATGAATCGGCGGCGACCATGACCGCGCAGAAACCCATGGACACGACGCCGTTGACCCAGCGCCAACTCTGGAGCGCGTTGTTGCCGTGGATCATCGTCTGCGTCGTGATGCTGGTCTGGGGCAATGGCACGTTCAAGACCTGGGCGAACTCGATCTTCACCTGGAATTACCCCGTTCCCGACCTGCACAACATGATCAACAAGGTACCGCCGGTGGCGCCCAAGCCGACACCGGAAGGGGCGGTGTTCGCGTTCACCTACCTGTCGTTCACCGGCACGGGCATGTTGATTGCCGCGATCGTTTCCGGCCTGCTGGCGGGCTTTGGTCCGGCCAGGATGATCAGGGAATATGGCCGAACCATCAAGCTGTGCGCGATCTCGCTGATCACGATCTCGGCGATGCTGGCGATCGGCACGTTGACGCGGCTATCGGGCGTCGATGCGACGCTCGGTCTCGCCTTCGCTGCAACCGGGGTGCTCTATCCGTTCTTCGGGACGCTGCTCGGCTGGCTCGGCGTGGCGTTGACGGGATCGGATACGGCGTCGAACATCCTGTTCGGCAACCTGCAGAAGATTACCTCCGAACAACTCGGCTTGTCTCCGGTGCTGATGGCCGCCGCCAACTCCTCCGGTGGCGTGATGGGCAAGATGATCGACGCGCAATCGATCGTCGTCGCCTCCACCGCAACCAACTGGTATGGACACGAAAGCACGATCCTGCGCTTCGTGTTCAAGCATTCGATCGCGCTGGCCTGTCTCGTCGGCCTCCTGGTCATGTTGCAGGCCTACGTCTATCCGTTCACGATGATGGTGCTTCATTAGCGGAGACGTCGGGACATCCTCGCGGGGCGGCGGCCCGCGGGGATGTCGGCGTTTTCGGCTGTCATAGCCCAAAGCAGCAGCGGCTGTCGTCGGCCCTTCCTGCGGGAGATCCCGCGATTCATCTGCAACTGGCGGACATGCCTGCGAGTTGCCGCCCGGCGCTCGATGCCGGCTGCAATTTGTCAGCCGGCCGCAGCCACGGCCCTAGCCAATCACCTCGCCGTCCAATAGAACGGCCGCGGCGCGGTAGGGCTCGTATTTTCGAGAGGATGCATGATTTCATTCGTACGAAGGGCCCGGGCAGGCGCCGCTTCGCTCCTGATGATCGGGGCGGTCTTGCCGTCCGGCCCGGCGCTCGCCGACGACGGCTTTCCATTCGGAACGGAAATGCAGCTCGATGTAAACCGCATGCCCGGCTCGAAGCGCATACCCAACCTTGAAATCGGGGATGCCGGCGAGGTAGCGGTGGAACTCTGGTGCAAGGGCGGGAAAGGCCAGTTCTCGGTGGCCGGCAACACCGTGATCTTCGTGATGGGCGCAATGGAAAATCGCCCCTGTCCGCCGGACAGAGCTCAGGCCGACGACGAACTGATCGCGGCCTTGAGCGAAGCGGGCACCTGGAAGCGGCAGGGCGACTTCGTGTCGTTCGTCGGCACGAAGACACTGCGCTTTCGCGTCAATACGAATTAGCGCGACGGCGTTCTACTGAGTGGCAATCAATCCGTTGGCGGTGGCGACGATCCAGCGATTGCCCCAGCGCACGATGGACTCGATGCGTCCGAGCCCGGGAATGGCGTCGCCACGTGCGGCCATCTTGATGCCGTCGGGTCCTTCGAGAACGGCGGTGCCGTCCCTGACATCGACGACGGCCCAGCCGGGAATGGTCGTCGGCTTTGTTTCGGGCGGCGCGGCCAGCGCCGGCTGACGCATGGCGATCGCGGCGGCAGGGCTCGCATTGGCCTGCGAAACCGCGCTCGCAGAGGGACGCGGCAGAGCGGACGGCCTGGAAATGCTGCCGACGATGCCGGGGTCCGTCGCCGATGCCGTCTTCCGGGCGGCTTCGATCTTGCCCGGGCGTGCTTCGGCCATTCGCGGCGCGGGCGCTTCGTTGTGCGCAACCGTTTCGAGGCCGAGCTCACCGGCGAATTGCGGCCAACTCGCGCCGCCCGTCCATCCCAGTCCAAAGCTGGCGCCGAGCGCGACCGCGACCAGCAGCATGTTCCGCGCGCGTGCATGCGACGGTTCGCGCACGACGAGGACGTCGTCGCGACCGCATTGCAGGAAATTCCGCAGATTGGCCGGCCCAAGTCCGCCAGCCACATTCCCCGACAAGATGCTTCGAACGGTACTCGGCTCGCGGTCGTACATGGCCTAACCCGGATTTTTGGTTAGCCAATGATGTTCCTCTAAGCTGAATCGAATCTTAACAAAGGCGGACCTCTGGTAAAAAGCTGACTTCGACATCAACCGGTGAGCACGTGGGCGCAACAGGTCGTGTCTATCGCGCTCCATCGCCTTTAAAAATGACTCCATCTTTCATGATGACGCTGAAATTCTTCTGCGGGTCGGTAATGAGGTCAATGTCGGCCAGCGGATTGCCATCGACCAGCAGTAGATCGGCGAGCGCTCCTGTCTCGATCACGCCAAGCCTGCCCTGGTAGGGCGATCGCGGGCCGCTCAGCGCCAGCAGCCGGGCGTTGTCGTAGGTAACGAGCTTGAGAATCTCGGCGGGCGTGAACCATTGCTTGAGCGGTAAAATCAGGCGGCTTTGCTCTGAGTTGAGTTCCGGTTCGAAAAGGATGTCGGTTCCCCAGGCAAGCTTCACCCCATGCTTCTTCGCCGATTGCCAGACGCGCGCGGTGCCCTCCAGGACGCCCCTGCGCTTGGCGCGCCTTTCCGCCGACATGCTGGGGGTGTCCGGAATGAGGTTCTGCGCGCTCAGCCAGACGCCCTTCTGCGCCATCAGCTTGATCGTGGCATCGTCGAGCAACTGGCCATGTTCGATGCATTGCACGCCGGCCTCGATCGCGCGCCGTACAGCGCGCGGCGTGTAGGCGTGAACCGCGACGTAGGTGTTCCAGTCCGAGGCGGCCTCAACGGCCGCCTTCATTTCGTCCAGCGTGTACTGCGTGACGTCGATCGGATCGTAGGCCGAGGACGTGCCGCCGCCTCCCATGATCTTGATCTGGCTGGCGCCGTTGCGAAGATTTTCCCGCGTCGCCGTCAGCACCTCGTCGCGGCCGTCGGCAATGAAGGTGGCGTCTTCCTCCTCGGCACGGGCGGGCTTGCCAAAGAAGCGCCGCGAGCGCTCCTCGGGCGTTCGGAAATCGCCGTGCCCTGAAGTCTGCGAAATGACCGCGCCTGATGGCCAGATGCGGGGTCCCGTCACCTTGCCGGAATCAATCGCGCGCTTGAGCGGGAAGATTGGGCCGCCCATGTCCCTCACGGCGGTGAAGCCGCGCAGCAACATGTCCGACGCCGACTTTGCCGCGGCTGCGCCGATCTGACCGGCCGTTGTATTCGGATCGTAAAGTCCGGCCAGCGGAAGGGCGCCGAACGTCAGGTGAACATGGACGTCGATCAGGCCAGGCATCAGCGTACGACTCTTGCCCTCGACGATCTTCGCATCCTGGGATGCCTTCGCCGATGCGCCGATCGCCGCGATGACGCCGCCCTTCACGAGCAAATTGGTCGGAGCACCGAGGCGGCCATTGACGACATCAAGTACACGCACGTCCTGAAAAAGTGTTTCGCTCGGTTGTTGTGCAAGCGCGGTGATCGACACAAGCGCGAACACCGCGCCGGCAATGAATGCGAAAATATGGTTTTGGCGAATGCTAAATCGCAAAAGCAAACCTCCTCCGCGTCCGAAATAACGTCGTTTCCACCAACCGGACGAACATCGGCCGACAGCCAAGGATGTTCATCCCGCTCTACTTCCACACGCTCCTGTCGGCATCCCAGCGCTGGCCCTTGAACTCTTTCGCCAGCGCGTCGATCGCGCCGTTGTCGTCCTTCGGCTCGCCGCCTTCCTCGTCGCCGGTGGAGTCTTCCGACACATGCAGCTTTGCCCCGGTGCCTTCGTCCGCTGTGGTGGTCACCGGGCTCGAGAGCCACAGCATCAGCCTGTCGGTGGCGCCGGGCTTGTCCGGCGAGACCAGCGCGGTGATCTCGAGCGTTTCAGTGAGCGCGAGCGGCGGATAGATCGGGCTCGGCCGCTTGAACGTCAGTTTCGCCTTTCCGGTATTGGCGTTCCAGCTCGCCTCCGCCGGCTTGGCGGACAGCGTTTTGGCCAGCACGGCCGAGATTGCGGATGCGATCTTGTCCTTGTTGATCCTGTCGCCGTCGCGCCATTCGCTTGCGGCAAAGCGGATGGTGCGGTCCATCTCGATGGCGCCGCTGGTCCATCCCGCCGCGACCACGCCCGGCGTCGATTTGGCTTTCGCGATCAGGGCCGCGGCCCGCTCCGGATCGACCGTCAGGTTGATGGTCTGCTCGCCGGCGCGCAGCGCGTCGCAGGAGATCGACAGGCTGGAGAGTCCGATTTCGACGGCCTCGCCCTTCAGGCTTTTCAGGAAATCCAGCGCCGCGTCGAGCTTGATCCGCACGCTGATCGCTTCCGGCGAGACGTCGGCAAATTCCTTCGGCGCCGGCGTGATGCCGTCGTCGCTGGTCTGGTTGTCCAGAAATTCCTTCTCGCTGAGATCCGAATTGTCGGTCGAGGTGACCTCGGTGACCGCCTGGCCGACCGTGATCTGGCCGCGGAATTCGAAGGTGTCGCCGTTCGGCTTGCGCGTCAGCTTGATGGTGACCGGCTGCTTGTCGCCGATGCTCTGCGTGGTGCCGGTCAGGGTCTGGCCGCTCACCGCGAGGTTGGCGACGAAGCGGTCCTTGCGGTCAGAACCCTTCGCGGCGGGGTAGCAGACGTCGAGCGTGGCCGCGGTGACGGTCTTGCCCTGCCGGGTTTCCTTCAGCACGACGTCGGCATTGCCGTCCATCAGGCCGTCGATCGCGGTGAAGTAGCGCGTCTCCACGGCGCCGGGCGCTGTTTTGGAGGGAAGTTTCATCTGGGCGAAAGCGAGGTGAGGGGTGGCCGTCGCCAGACCGAGCAGGCAGAACAATAGCGCGCGCATGTGGCATTCCTCAATCAGCGTCGTCATAGCTGGGATGTGCGGCGCATAAAATCGATCCGGACCGCTAATGTCGAGTGGGTATCCGCGCGGTTCTGGCTCAACCGCGCGCTGGTTGGAAATGCCCGGCACGAGCAATTGCCGCAAGATTCCGCGGCATAGTGGCGGCATCGTGGGTGCGATCTCGCCAGTTTGGCTTCAAGCTCGCTCGGCTGGTTCCGCGTTGCCCTCCAGCCTTTGACGTAATGTCGTGATGAAGCGGTGGGCTGCTTCTACGTCCTTGATCAGGAGCCCGTCCGAAAGATTATCCATCCACGGCCCTTGCAAGCGCATGGCAGCATCGAATGTCTGTCGTCCCTTGTCGGTCAGGACGACGAGCTGCGCGCGCCGGTGATGCGGATTGGGCTCGAATGCGACGAGCCCTTCCTTTTCGAGATCGTTGACGATCCGTTGCACGTTTTGCCGGTTGGCGCCGAGGTCGCGAGCGAGCCAAGCCACTGGCTGCGGGCGTTCGGCGGCAACGATCGCGCCAAGGATCTGCCAGCGGGCGCTTGTCAGCCCAAGCCTCGCCACAAGCCGATCGCCCCCCGTGAGAAGCAGGTTATTGAGCCTGAATAGGTCGAGAACGAGGTCGGTCACGGCATCGCCGGCCGGTGTTCGTTTGTGCATTTGTCACCATAAAATGATATTGACATCACGATGTCAATATACTACATGCATGGAGCCACATTGACACTATGCAACCAAATTGAGGAGCCTGTCATGTCATTGTTGTGTCCCATGGATCCTGCCTTCCCGATCGAGCGTCAGCTCACGATCGATGCAGGCCCTGTCGTGCTGGTGAACGTCTTCACGCTCGACGAGCCCGATGAGCAGACCTTCCTCCGAGCGTGGCAGGACGATGCGGAAGTCATGAAGCGACAGCCGGGCTTCATCGCCACGCAGCTTCACCGTGCTCTCGGCAAGAGCCCGACTTATCTGAATTACGCGGTCTGGGAGACGACCGCTCATTTCCGGGCGGCGTTCACGCATCCTGGATTCAGGGCGAGCCTCTCGGCCTATCCATCCTCCGCCGTCGCTTCCCCACACCTGTTCCAGAAGGTCGCGATGTCAGGCATCTGCGTCGCATAGCCCGGCCGCGCAAGGCTTCAGAGTAGGAGGACGCAATGGGACTGAAGAGCACCGCAGACCGCTACGGGGCCATGATCGTGTCAATCCATTGGCTGAGCGCGCTGCTGATCGTCGCTCTTATCGCTTCGGGTTTCCGGGCGGCCAACACGGTCGATCCGGTCGCCAAGGCCGCCATTCTGCGGGTCCACGTGCCAATTGCCATTGCAGTACTCGCCTTGACCATCGTTCGGATCGGCTGGCGGTGGGCTTACGACCGCAAGCCCAACCCGGTGGCGTGGATGCCGCGCTGGCAGGAATTCACGGCTCGGGTGGTGCACGTACTGTTCTACGTCATCATCCTGGGAATGATTGCGAGCGGCATCGGCATAGTGGCGCTGAGCGGCGCTGCGCCGATGATCTTTGGCGGAGAAGGCGCCTTGCCCGACTTCTGGAAATATCCGCCACGTGTACCGCATGGCATCGGAGCAAGGGTTCTACTTGCCTTGCTGGTGCTTCACGCGGGCGCCGCGCTTTATCACCACTTCGTTCGCCGCGACGGTCTGCTTTCGCGCATGTGGTTCACGGGTGGCAGCCGCTCCCAACTGCAGCGAGGCAGGTCATGATCAAGATTATTCATCCGGTGGCCGGTGTCGTTGCTCTCCTTACGATTGCGACCTTCTGGCTCTCGACGGCGCTCAGCGAGCTGTTTGCGTCAGAGGCGATCGTGACGACAGTCAAGATGGCCATACCGTGGGGCTTCCTGTTGCTGGTTCCGGCGTTAGCCGCGACGGGAGGCTCTGGTTTCGCTTTGGCAAAGGGACGGCGGGCCGGGTTGGTCGGGGCCAAGATCAAGCGCATGCCGTTCATCGCCGGCAACGGTCTCCTGATCCTCATCCCTTCTGCGCTCTTCCTCGCGTCCAAGGCGAATAGCGCCGAATTCGATGCCATCTTCTATGCAGTGCAGACGCTTGAACTCGGTGCCGGCGCGGCGAACGTCACTCTGCTCGGGCTCAACCTGCGGGATGGTCTCAAGATCAAAGGCCGGCTGCGCCGCGCGTCGGCATGATCGCGAAGGCGGTCGCATGTTGCGGGGATGATACCTCGACGGCTCGCCAAAAAAGAAGGCCGCCCGGAGGCGGCCTTCGATCTGCTGGTAGGGGAAAGGGCGGGGCTCAGAAGCCCATGCCGCCCATTCCACCCATGCCGCCGCCACCGCCGGGCATTGCCGGCGCCGGCTCCTTCGGCAGTTCGGCGACCATGGCTTCGGTGGTCACCAGCAGGCCCGCGACGGAGGAGGCGTCCTGCAGCGCGGCGCGCACCACCTTGGCGGGGTCGATGATGCCCTTGTCGACCATGTCGACATATTCCTCGGTCTGGGCGTCGAAGCCGAAGGTCTCAGACTTGTTCTCGAGGATCTTGCCGACCACGATCGAGCCTTCGACACCGGCGTTTTCCGAGATCTGGCGGAGCGGGGCTTCCAGCGCCTTCAGCACGATGTTGATACCGGCCTGAACGTCGGAATTGTCGTTGTGGATGCGGCCGACCGCCTTCTTGGCGCGGAGCAGCGCCACGCCGCCGCCCGGCACGATGCCTTCCTGCACCGCTGCGCGGGTCGCGTTGAGGGCGTCCTCGACGCGGTCCTTCTTCTCCTTGACCTCGACCTCGGTCGCACCGCCGACCTTGATCACGGCGACGCCGCCGGCGAGCTTGGCCAGCCGTTCCTGCAGCTTCTCGCGATCGTAGTCCGAGGTGGTCTCCTCGATCTGCGCCTTGATCTGGGTGACGCGGGCCTCGATGTCCTTTTTCTTGCCGGCGCCCTTGACGATCGTGGTGTTCTCCTTGTCGATCACCACCTTGCCCGCGCGTCCCAGCATGTTGACGGTGACGCTCTCGAGCTTCATTCCGAGTTCATCCGAGATCAGCTGACCGCCGGTCAGGATCGCGATGTCTTCCAGCATGGCCTTGCGGCGGTCGCCGAAGCCCGGCGCCTTGACGGCGGCGACCTTCAGGCCGCCGCGCAGGCGGTTGACGACCAGCGTCGCCAGCGCCTCGCCCTCGACGTCCTCGGCGATGATCAGGAGCGGACGGCCGGACTGCACCACGGCTTCCAGCACCGGCAGCATCGCCTGCAGGCCGGAGAGCTTCTTCTCGTGCAGCAGCACGAAGACGTCTTCCAGCTCGGCGGTCATCTTCTCGGCGTTGGTGATGAAGTAAGGGCTGAGATAGCCGCGGTCGAACTTCATGCCCTCGACGATGTCGACTTCGGTCTCGAGCGACTTGTTCTCCTCGACGGTGATCACGCCTTCATTGCCGACCTTCTGCATCGCCTGCGCGATCATCTTGCCGATGGCGTTGTCGCCGTTGGCGGAGATGGTGCCGACCTGGGCGACCTCGGAGGAGGCGGCGACCGGCTTGGCGCGCTTCTCGATGTCCTTGACCACGGCGGCGACCGCGATGTCGATGCCGCGCTTGAGGTCCATCGGGTTCATGCCGGCCGCAACCGACTTGGCGCCTTCGCGCACGATCGCCTGCGCCAGCACGGTCGCGGTGGTGGTGCCGTCGCCGGCGGTGTCGTTGGTCTTGGAGGCGACTTCGCGCAGCATCTGCGCGCCCATGTTCTCGAACTTGTCCTCGAGCTCGATCTCCTTGGCGACGGTGACGCCGTCCTTGGTGATGCGGGGAGCGCCAAAACTCTTCTCGATCACGACGTTGCGGCCCTTCGGGCCGAGCGTCACCTTCACCGCGTTGGCGAGAACGTCAACGCCGCGCAGCATGCGGTCGCGGGCGTCGCCGGAAAATTTAACGTCTTTGGCAGCCATATGTGTTGCTCCTGGGAATGGTCCTCATCCTGAGCAGCGGCCGTTTGGCCGCATCTCGAAGAATGAGTTCATGAGATGAAGGGCCCTTCGAGACGGCAGCTTCGCTGCCTCCTCGGGGTGAGGGTGCGTGCTGTTAGGTCAGCACACCCATGATGTCGGACTCCTTCATGATCAGGAGTTCCTCGCCGTCGAGCTTGACCTCGGTGCCGGACCACTTGCCGAACAGCACGCGATCGCCGACCTTGACGTCGATCGGAATCAGCTTGCCGGTTTCGTCGCGGCCGCCCGGGCCGACGGCGGTGACTTCGCCCTGCGACGGCTTTTCCTTGGCGGTGTCGGGAATGATGATGCCGCCCTTGGTCTTCTCTTCGGCGTCGATGCGCTTGACAACGACGCGGTCGTGCAGCGGACGGAATTTGGATTTGGCCATGACGTCTCCTCTGGCAGTTCCTCTGGGAGGCTCGGTTTCAGGTCCAGCGCCATCGAGAATGGCGGGGAAGCCGGTGTTCGGCGCGGCCCCGGGCGGGACAGCGCGACCCTTAGCAATCTTCGCGATTGAGTGCTAAACGTGGGGCCGGGAAATATGGCTTGGCGCGGTTCCTGTCAAGCAAACAAGGGGGTTAAAGCCTTCTTGAGGCCAATATAGGATGGTGCACGGAAACCAAATCGGCGCGGCGGCGTAGTTCAACCAACGTCTTTGCTCCGGCACTCATTTTACGGTTGGCTGTTTGACGGGAGCGGCCTAAAGGAATGGTTCGGGGGAATGCGATGATCACCTCACGTAATGCGCGTACGGTAGCCAATCTGGCGATCGCATCGGCGCTGACATTCTTGCTTGCAGCATGCAGCAGCATGAGCCTGTCGTCCAATCCGGCGCCCGAGGCCGAGCCCGGCGTTGGTCCGGAAATGCCTGCAACGATTCGCGCCGACGAGATCGTCGGCCGCTGGGGCCTTGCCTCGTTCCAGAATCCGAATGATCGCGCCCGCACCGAAGCCGCCGCGCGCGGCCAGTGCAAGCAGCCTTACGTGATCGGCGCCGGCTCCAGCGGCGGCGTCGTCATGCATCTGGCCGACCAGGCCACCCCGCAGGAGCTGCGCCTCAAGGGCAGCCCGGGCGGCAAGAACTATATCGGTCCGGCCGGTCCCGCCGGCGGCGAACAGGATCGCGAGATCGTCTCGTTCGACGGCCGCGTGCTGATCACCCGCTTCATCGACAAGGATGCCGCGGTCCGTTACGGCAACATGGTCTATGTCCGCTGCGCCCCGCGGGCGTGAGATCGGCGACACCCTCCTTCGTCATGCCCGCGAAGGCGGGCATCCAGTACGCCGCGGCCCCTTCGCGGAATCGCTGACGTCTCTGGAATACTTGTATGGGGAGAGATCAAGAGTGATCGTTGTCAGATCATTTCA
>NZ_DAINNI010000034.1:0-46019 GCF_036735945.1 Bradyrhizobium sp.
CGCTGATCTTCGCGGTGTTCCTCACCAACCCCTCGCCGATCTGCGTGCTGGACGAGGTCGACGCGCCGCTCGACGACCACAACGTGGAGCGGTTCTGCAACCTGCTGCACGAAATGACCTCCTCGACGGAGACGCGCTTCATCATCATTACGCATAATCCGATCACGATGGCACGGATGAACCGGCTGTTCGGCGTCACCATGGCCGAACGCGGCGTCTCGCAACTGGTCTCGGTCGGCCTCGACGACGCCGTGAAGATCCTCGATCAGCACGTGGCGTGATCCAGCTCGCGCCCGCCCGTTGACGTCGTCATCCGCGAAGGCGGATGATCCAGTACGCCGCGCTTTCAGTGGAAGCGCAAAACCGTCACGGCTTACTGGGTGCCCCACCTTCGCGGGGCACGACAACCGATAGATGACCTCACCCGACCTCCCTGCGGAGCTGAAAGCCGCGCTCGACGGCAAGCTGCGCGGCTTCTCCCGCAGCGACGCCGCCGGCCGCGCGGCGACAATTTCGAGAACCTATCGCGGCGGCGGCAACTCCGGCGCCATCCGCACCGAAGCCGACGCGCTCGCCTATGCGCTGGCGCGGATGCCCGCGACCTATGCAGCGGTCACCGCGAGCCTGAACGCGCTGGCAGAGATCCGGCCGGACTTTGAGCCGGGCAGCCTGCTCGATATCGGCGCCGGGCCGGGAACGGCGACCTGGGCCTCGGCCGAGTCATTTTCTTCCCTGAAGGATTTCAAACTGCTCGACGCCAACGACGCGCTGCGCGCGCTGGCGCTGGACCTTGCACGGGACAGCACACGGCTACGCGCGATCGATTATGAACGCGGCGAAGCGCACGCCACGCTGGCGAAGGCGGAAGCCGCCGACCTCGTCATGGCCAGCTACATGATCGGCGAGATCGGCGATGCCGAACAGCGCGCGCTCGCCGAGGCGATGTGGGCAAAGACCAACGACACGCTGCTCGTGGTCGAGCCCGGCACGCCCGCGGGCTATGCGCGAATCATCGCGCTGCGCGCGCACCTGATCGGCCTCGGCGCGCATGTCGCCGCCCCCTGCCCGCATGACGGCCAATGCCCGCTTCAGCCGCCCGACTGGTGCCATTTCAGCCAACGTCTGCAGCGCTCGCGCGCGCACATGCAGGTCAAGGGCGCGGAAGTGCCGTTCGAGGATGAACGATTCTCCTATGTGGCGCTGATGCGCGCGCCGGTTGAAGGCCGGCGGCCTTCCCGCGTGCTGGCGCAACCTGATGTGAGCAAGGTGGAAATCACCGCAAAACTCTGCACGCCAGAAGGACTTTCCCTCACCAAGGTGCCCCGCCGCGCCAAGGCGGATTACGCCGCAGCCCGCCGCTGGCGATGGGGCGATGCGGTGACCGAGGAAGGCTGATCCTCGGCGCCCCGGACGCAGCGCAGCGCGACGCGCTTGCGGCGTGATGCGCTGCAGAGCCGGGGCCCAGCTCCTGTGGCAGCGATGGGTCCCGGCTCTGCGGTGCAGCGTCACCGGACGATGCTTCGCATCGCCGGAAGGACGCTGCACCGCGTCCGGGACACGTCACAAAAACCGGCCTTGAACTTATCCCGCCCCTGTTCCGACTAACGCCATGCCCCATCTTGCGGGCGGGCTGCCGCACGCCCCGCTTTTCGTCTAGTTTCGCTGTCTTCCGTCCTCTTCAGGAGTTGTCCGTCATGTCGACCGGCTGGATCGTTCTCGGCGTCATCGTCATCATCGTGCTGTTCGCGTTCGGCGCGTATAACCGCCTCGTCGCGCTCAGCCAGCGCGTCAGCCAGGCCTTTGCCGATATCGACGTCCAGCTCAAGCAGCGCCACGACCTGATCCCGAACCTGGTCGAGACCGTGAAGGGCTACGCCAGCCACGAGCGCGGCACGCTCGACGACGTCATCAAGGCGCGCAATTCGGCGATGTCGGCGCAGGGGCCGGCGCAGGTATCGGCCGCCGAGAACCAGCTTTCCGGCGCGCTCGGCCGCCTGATCGCGCTGTCGGAGGCCTATCCCGACCTCAAGGCCAACGCCAATTTCCAGCAGCTCGCCAGCGAACTGTCCGACCTCGAAAACAAGATCGCGGCCAGCCGCCGCTTCTTCAACAACGCGGTCCAGGAATACAACACCGGCATCCAGCAGCTTCCGGCCGCGCTGTTCGCCGGTATGTTCGGCTTCACCCGCAAGGAATTCTTCGACCTCGGCGCCAGCCGCAGCCAAGTCGAGACGGTGCCGACCGTGAAGTTCTGACGCTTCAGACACCCGGCAGAGCAGCCCGACCATGGCCGCGTACGGTCTCTACACGCATATTGCATCGAACAAGTTTCGTTCGATGCTGCTGCTTGCAGGCCTGTTTCTGCTGATCTACGTGCTGGTGTTTGCCGGCGCGCTGGTCGGCGAAGTGTTCGCCAACAGCGACCGGCCGCTCAATTATTACCTGACACACGCCTCGCGCGACCTGGTCGCGGCGTTCCCCTACGCCACCATTGCCGCGGCGGTGTGGATCGTGATCGCTTATTTCTTCCACCAGAACATGATCGACGCCGTGACCGGCGGCGAGAGCGTGACGCGGCAGCAGGAGCCGCGACTTTATAATCTCCTTGAAAACCTCTGCATCTCGCGCGGCATCCCGATGCCGAAACTGAAGCTGATGGACAGCCCGGCGCTGAACGCCTTCGCCACCGGCCTCAACCGCCGGCAATATTCCATCACGGTCACCACGGGCCTCCTGCAGGCGCTCAACGACCAGGAGATCGAGGCCGTGCTCGGCCACGAGCTCACCCATATCCGCAACGGCGACGTGCAGTTGATGGTGGTCGCCGTAATCATCGCCGGCGTGGTGGGCTTTTTCGGCGAACTGTTCTTCCGCATGTTCACCAACCTGTCCTGGAACTCGAGCGGCGGCGGCTGGTCGTCCTCGTCTTCCCGCTCGTCTTCTTCATCGTCATCCGACCACGACAGCAAAGGCGGCGGCGGCGCAGTCCTCGCCATCGTCATCGCGGTCGCGCTGATCGTGCTGGCCTGGCTGTTGTCGCAGGTGGTCAAGCTGGCGCTGTCGCGCTCGCGCGAGCTGCTGGCCGACGCCGGCTCGGTCGAACTGACCAAGAATCCGGACGCCATGATCACGGCGCTGCGCAAGATCGAGAATCGCGGCGAACTCCCCGGCGCCACCTCCGCGGTCATGGAACTTTGCGTCGACAATCCGCGCGAGGGATTCGCCGACCTGTTCGCGACCCATCCGTCGGTCGATTCGCGCGTCAAGGCGCTGGTGCAGTTTGCCGGCGGCCACGATCCCGGCCCGCTCGCCCTGCCCTCCGAGACGGCGAGCGACCAGACGGATGCGGCCGAAGAATCAGCCGGCGAGCGGATTCCACCGCCGCCACCGCGCGGCCCCTGGAGCGGTTCCAGCGAGCCTGCCGCTATCCCGGGCGCTGGTTCCACCTCGTCGAACGGCCCCTGGGGCCCGCACCGTTAGACGGTTGCCGTTTTCATCGCCGCCGGGTCAACGAATTCGGTATGAATGGCTGCGATGGCGGTCCAAGGAATTGAATTATTTCTCGTTTCTGCCATGTTCGCGCCCAAAGCAGGGAATCTGACCTACCGGCCGCTCCCCGCTGGCCGGGTACGCTGTTCAAGGGAATTCAATGGCAAAGCCAGTCGTGATTGTGGTGGGCGCGGACAAGGGCGGGGTCGGCAAGACGACCGTATCGCGGACGCTCCTGGACTACTTCAGTGCCAATAACGTGCCGACCCGGGCGTTCGATACCGAATCGCCGCGCGGCACGCTGAAGCGGTTCCATCCCGATATCACCGAAATCGTCGACATGACGACGACTGCGGACCAGATGAAGATCTTCGATACGCTGAGCGCGGGGCCCTCGGTCACCGTGATCGACGTCCGCGCCGGACTGCTGTCGCCGGCGCTCGCCTCGCTGCGCGACATCGGCTTTCTTGACGCGGCCAAGGCCGGCCAGATCACGTTTGCCGTGTTCCATATACTGGGCCCCTCGATCGCCTCGCTGGACGAGATCGCCGAGACCGCGAACTTCATGCAGGGCGCCAAGTACTTCCTGGTGAAGAACTTCATCAACGATACCCAGTTCTTCCAGTGGGACCAGGCGACCTATAATTCCTACTTTCACCGCATCAAGGACGCCACCGACCTCACGATCCCCAAGCTCAATGAAATGGCCTATGAGCAGGTCGAGGTCTCCTCGGTGCCGTTCCTCAAATTCGTCGCCAACAAGGGCAAGGAAGACGAAGCCGCGAACTATTCGTTCGTGCTGCGCGGCTATGTCCGGCACTGGCTCGCCAACGTCTGGAGCGAGTACGACCGCATCAAGCTGACCGATCTGGTCGGCGCCAAGTCGGCGACGCGCGGCGGCGAAAAATAACTCGCAGCCCTGCGGCCAAGGGGCTGGATTAGGCGAAAAATTCCTTTGATATACAGGCGATGACTTCCACGCCTGTCTACATCATCTGCTCGCCCCGGCCGCTGGTCGGCAAGACGCTGCTCGCGCGTCTTCTGGCCGAGTTCCTGCTGCTGAAGGACGGTTCGGTCGCCTGCTTCGACATCAACCTGAAGGAACCGTCGCTGCTGGAATACCTGCCGCGCATCACCGAGACCGCGGACGTGGGCGACACCTACGGCAAGATGCAGTTGATGGACCGCCTGATCGTCAATGACGGCATCGCCAAGGTGATCGACCTCGGCTTTCACGCCTTCGACGAGTTCTTCAAGATGACCCACGAGATCGGCTTCCTGAAGGAAGCGCTCCGGCGGCGCGTTGAGCCGATCGTCCTGTTTGTCGCCGATACCGACCGCGTTTCCGCGCGCAGCTATCCGGCGTTGCAGGACCAGATCCCGGCGAACGCGCTTGTCACCATCGACAACGAGTATGTGATACGCGGCGAACTGCCCCGCGACATGGCAACGGGCGAGGTGGTGCGGATCCCGGCCCTGCCCTCGTTCCTGAGGACCTATGTCGATCGCGTGAGTTTTTCCTTCACCGACTACCTGCGCAACGAACGGGACTCCTCGACCGAGTTGCATCAGTGGATCCGCCGGAATTACAGCGTCCTTCGGGAGCTTGAGCTGAGGCTGCTGGCTCCGTCCGCCAAATAATATTACCCGGGTAATATTGACGCCAGCTAGGCCATCTGGTATCGCCGCAGCGACCAAGCGAGAGGCACCCCATGACATCAGCGAGAAAGGCAGCCATCGCCGCCTACAAGGAGCGCAAGCCGGCTGCGGGCATCTTCGTCATCCGCTGCGCGGCCTCATCGGAGGCGTGGGTCGGCCAAACCCCCGACCTCGAAAAGATCCAGAACCGGATCTGGTTCACGCTCCGCCAGGGCAGCCACCCCTGCCGCGGCCTGCAGGCGGCATGGACCGCGCACGGGGCGGACAGTTTTGCGTTCGAGGAATGCGAGCGGCTGGAAGAGGAAGAACTGCCCTACATCCGCGACGCTCGCCTGAAAGAGCGCGCGTCGTACTGGCGGAGGCAGCTCGAAGCAGAAGCGGTTTAGCGGTCGGCGCGGCGAACTGGAAAAGCTCAGTGTCCCTCGAACGACATCAGCGTGCGCACCGGCACATCCATCGCACGGAGCTTGTCCGCGCCGCCGAGATCCGGCAGGTCGATGATGAAGCAGGCGGCGACAACGTTGGCGCCGATCTGGCGCAGCAGCTTCACCGCGCCTTCGGCGGTGCCGCCGGTGGCGATGAGGTCGTCGACCAGGATGACGCGCTCGCCCTCCTGGATCGCGTCGACATGCATCTCCATTTCGTCGATGCCGTATTCCAGCGAATAGGCGATCCGCACCGTCGTGTGCGGCAGCTTGCCCTTCTTGCGGATCGGAACGAAGCCCGCCGAGGCCTGATGCGCCACCGCGCCGCCGAGGATAAAACCCCTCGCCTCGATGCCGGCGACCTTGTCGATCTTCAACCCGGCCCAGGGCTGCACCAGTTCGTCCACCGCGCGGCGAAACGCGCGCGCATCCGCGAGCAGCGTCGTGATGTCGCGAAACAGGATGCCCTTCTTCGGGTAATCCGGGATGGTGCGAACGGTGGCCTTGATGTCGTGATCGAATGTCATTCGTATCTCTTTCAAATGTCATTCCGGGGCGATGCGCAGCATCGAACCCGGAATCTCGAGATTCCGGGTCTGGTGCTAACGCACCATCCCGGAATGACGGTGCCTAAGATGTTGCATCGGGTCGGCCCCCGTTCAGACGAAACGCGTTCTCGACGATCCGCAGCCCCACCTCGCCGCCGAGCGACATCAGCGACTCCGGGTGAAACTGCACGCCGCCGACCGGCAGGGTCTTGTGCTCGATCGCCATCGCGACGCCGTCCTCGGTGGTCGCGGTGACCTCGAGCACGTCGGGCACGCTGTCGCGCTCGACGTAGAGCGAGTGATAGCGGCCGATTACGATCTCGTTCGGCAGATTCTGCATCAGGCGGCCGCCGCGCACCTGGATCCGCGACGGACGGCCATGCGCGGGCTGGCCGAGCTGGCCGAGCTGGCCGCCGAAATATTCGCCGATCGCCTGCACGCCGAGGCAGACGCCGAAGATCGGCAGCTTGCGCTCAAGCGCCGTGCCGATGGTCTTTGAAATCCCGAAATCCTCCGGGCGACCGGGGCCCGGCGACAGCACAAGGAGATCCCAGTTCTTCTTCAGCATGTCCTGCGCGTGGACATGCCGGACCACCGTCACGCTGGCGCCGACCTGGCGGAAGTAATCCGCCAGCATATGCACAAAACTGTCATCGTGATCGATCAACAACACCTTGCGACCCGAGCCGGTGGCATCGGGCGCAAACGCCGACAGCGGCTTTGGCGCATCGCCGCGCAGCGCCTGGAACAGCGCGGCGGCCTTGACCTGGCACTCGCGGTCTTCGGCGGCGGGATCGGAGTCAAACAGGCAGGTGGCGCCGACACGCACCTCGGCAAGGCCGTCCTTCATGCGGATGGTGCGGATGGTGAGGCCGGTGTTGATGCTGCCGTCGAAATTCACCGCGCCGATCGCGCCGGCATACCAGCGCCGCGACGAACGCTCATTGTCCTCGACGAACTGCATCGCCCATAATTTCGGCGCCCCTGTTACCGTGACCGCCCAGGCGTGCGTCAGGAACGCATCGAGCGCGTCGAAGCCCGGACGCAGCATTCCCTCGACGTGATCGACGGTGTGGAACAGCTTCGAATAGGTCTCGATCTGCCGCCGCGCCAAGACCTTGATGGTACCGGGAATGCAGACGCGCGCCTTGTCGTTGCGGTCGACGTCGGTGCACATGTTGAGTTCGAACTCGTCCTTTTCCGAGTTCAGGAGCTGCCTGATCTGCTCCGCGTCGCCGATTGCATCGACGCCGCGTGCGATCGTGCCCGAGATCGGGCAGGTCTCGACCCGGCGGCCGTCGGAGCGCACGAACATCTCAGGCGACGCCGACACCAAAAATTCGCCCGCGCCGAGATTCATCAGCGCGCCATAGGGCGACGGGTTGATGCGGCAGAGCCGCTGGAACACTTCGGCCGGCGAGCGTTCGCAGGGCTCGGCGAACAGCTGCCCCGGCACCGCCTCGAACAGATCGCCGCGCGCGAACGCCGCGCGCGCGACCTCGACGGTCGCCTGGTATTCGCCCGCCGCGTGATCGGCAAAGCCCTGCCGCGGCGTCCTGGCGTAGACGCTCTCGGCGGTGTCGCGCGGCAGGCCCTGGGTGGATTTTCCCTTCCAGGAAAAATCATAGCTCAGCACCACGCCGCGGCCGGTGGCGCGGTCATAGGCCAGAAGGCGATCGGGCACGTACAGCACGATGTCGCGCTGGTCGGCCTCGCGGGCCCGCTTCTGCACGATGTCCTCGATCTGGAACACGAGGTCGTAGGCGAACGCGCCGAACAGGCCGAGCAGCGGATCGTCATTGGCCGAGAGCGCGGCGATGAGATCGCGCACCAGCGACATCACGCTGGCGCGGCGGGTGCGCTGGTCTTCCTCGACCGGCGCGGCACCGCGGATGATATGGCCGGCCAGCCGCGTCGGGCTTTTCTCGGAGATCACCACACAGGGCTCGCGCAGCACGTCGCCCAGGAATGCGATCAGCACCTCGCCGCGTGCATTCAGCGCCGACAGCGAAAAGCTGGCGCCTGTGGTTTCCAGCACCAGCGGCGGATCGGCAAAGCCGAGGTCGAAACTCTCGTAGCGGCCCGGCACCGTGGTGCCGGAGGACAGCACGACGCCACGGCGGCG
This sequence comes from Bradyrhizobium sp., assembly GCF_036735945.1. Taxonomy (GTDB): domain Bacteria; phylum Pseudomonadota; class Alphaproteobacteria; order Rhizobiales; family Xanthobacteraceae; genus Bradyrhizobium. The sequence continues at coordinate 8,247 of NZ_DAINNI010000034.1, forward strand.
GTCGAGCAGTTCGATCAAATCGTCGAGGCGCCTGGCGTTGCCGGTGAACTGTTCGACGACGCGCGAGATCGCGAGGCCGCCGCCGGTCCGGTATTCGCTGCGCTCCGGCAGGGAGAAGGCTGTCCTGTTCATGTGATCCTCTTACGAAGTTTCGGGAGGGAGCGCCACACAGGACAAGCGAAGGGACCGTCGCACTGCGATGGCGACCTCCGACGATTGAAAAAAATGAAATCGCACCGGCCACCTCTTCAGGAGGTGCGCCACCACAGGCGGGAGGGGGTCACGACGGTGCTCATGGGAACCTAATCATCATCCGCAGGCTGCGATGTCAAGGGAGGGACAGGCTGGAACGCCCCCCGTCCCGGCCGATCTTTGGCTGTCGGAACGGTGCAAACCTGCGTAGGATTTGAGCAAGGCAGCGGCGGCATTGAACACGCCGAGACTGCGATCAATGGAGGCAGGGATGGCAGTGCTGGGCCTGGGATATGCCGGCTTCGGATCCGATAACCTCGAGGACTGGCGGCAGTTCGGGACCGGCCTCGTCGGCCTGCAGGCGGTGGAGCGCGGCAACTCGCTGCTGGCGTTCCGGATGGACGACCGCAAGCAGCGCATCGTCATCGACCGCGCGATGGGCGACGGCACCCGCTTCTTCGGCTGGGAAGTGGCTGACAGCGCGGCGCTCGATGCGCTGGCGGCGCGGCTGGAAGCCGCTGGCGTGGCTGTTGTGGCCGAGCCGCAGACGCTGGCCGATGCACGGCGCGTCCGCAGACTGATCTCGTTTCGCGATCCGGCCGGTAACCGCCTGGAAGCGTTCCACGGCGCCGAGCTCGACGAGACGCCCTTCGTGCCGGGCCGTTCGATCTCGGGCTTTCGCACCGGTCCGCTCGGGCTCGGACACGCGGTGCTGACGGTCGAGAACATCGAGCCCATGATGGCGTTCTATGTCGGCGTGCTCGGCTTCGGCCTGTCCGACTACATCACAAAGCCGTTCCGCGCCTATTTCTTTCACGTCAACGCCAGGCATCATAGCCTCGCGCTGATCGAGACCGGCCGGGACGGCATGCATCATCTGATGGTGGAACTGTTTTCGCTCGACGATGTCGGCCAAGCTTACGACATCGCGATGTCGCAGGAGGATCGCGTCAACGTCACGCTCGGCCGTCACACCAATGATTTCATGACCTCGTTCTATGCGAAGACGCCCTCCTCCTTCATGATCGAATGCGGCTGGGGCGGCCGCGAGATCGATCCGGCGACATGGCAGCCGGTCGAGATGCATGACGGCCCGAGCCTGTGGGGCCATGAACGCGTCTGGCTGCCGGAGAAAGACCGCGAGGTCGCCCGCCAGATGCGCCTCAACGCCGCCGCTTCAGGCCTGCGCGCGCCGGTGCAGGTGATGGAGGGGAATTACAAGCTGATGTCGGGCACATGCGCCTGGTGGGATGGGGTGAAGGGCTAAATTGGTCAGCACCTCACCACAATCGTCGTCCCGGCGAACGCCGGGACCCATAACCACAGGGCGTCGTTATTTGGCGATGATGTCCGCGATCTACCTTCACAACAAGCGCCGCGGAGTATGGGTCCCGGCGTTCGCCGGGACGACGGCGTGTTTGCTGTCCTAATTCCGGTAACACCCCTGCTCGATCTCTTCGATCAATCCGCGCCCGTTCGGCTCCCAGCCTAGCTGGCGCGCGCGCTTGGCCCGCACCCGGCTGTTCGAGGCCATCGTATCCTCCGTGGTGCCCTCGCCCCATTCGGCGGCGGCCTCCTGCATCGACATCGCCGTTGGCGGCCCGGCAAACCCGAGCATGCGGTTGATCGCCACGCAGGCATCGCGCATCGAGTTCTCGCCGTTCTCGGCAAAATAGAAGCTGCCCGCCGGCGCCTTGTCGATCGCGAGCACATAGAGCGGCACGAGATCGTCGATGTGGACGTTGGACCAGATGTTCTCGCCGGGCCCGGCATGCGCCGCGTTGCCGCGCTTCCTCGCGAGCCTGATCAGCAAGGGCACCTGCACGCTGTCGCGCCCTGCGCCGTGGCCGATGCCGTAGATCAGGCTCGGGCAGACGATGACGGGGCGGCAGCCCTTGTCGCGATGGGAGAGGATGAACTCGTTCAGCGCGACGCGCGCTGCGCGCGCCGGCGACGGCGTGACCGGCGTGTCTTCGTCGAAGATGTCGTCGGAGCGCTCGCCGCGGGAACGCTCGCCAACAATGCTCGACCCTGATGTGTGGATGAAGGCCTTGCCGCTTCCGCTGACAGCATCGAGCAGCGCTGCGACAGCGCCCTTGTGGTCGGCACTGGCGGCGTTGACGACGACGTCGGCGGCCCGCGCCGCCTGCGCGAGAATTTCCCCGTCCTCCAGCGTGCCCAACACGGGCACGATGCCGAACGCTCGAACCGCGTCGGCCTTTTCGGCCGAACGAACAAGGCCGGTGACCTGATGGCCGGCGGAAGCGAGACGCGCTGCAACCGATCCGCCGATATAGCCCGACGCGCCCGTGCAGAAGATTTTCATTCCTACCCCAGGTGCTTGGCGAAAAACGCGGTCGCCCTGCCCCAGGCGAGTTCCGCGGCCTGGCGGTCATGCACGGTCTGCCGCTGCTCGTTGACGAAGGCGTGCTCGGCGTCATAGCGGAACAACTCGAGCGACTTGCCGGCGGCCTTCATGCCCTGCTCGAAGGCGTCGACCACCTGCGGCGTGCACCAATCGTCCTTGTTGGCGAAGTGCGCCTGCAGCGGAATATTCACGTCCGCCGGCTTTGCCGCCTGCTCCGGCGGAATGCCGTAGAACACCACGCCGGCCGCAAGCTCGGGAATCCTGGTGGCGCCGATGATGGTCACCGCGCCGCCGAGGCAGAAGCCGGTCAGTCCGACCTTGGCGCCGTTGCGCGACAGATACTGCACGGCGCCGCGCACGGTCTGCGTGGTGGCGTCCATGAAATCCAGCGAGTTCATCTCCCGCCCGGCCGCGTCCGTGTCGTGATACGGCACCACGGTGCCCTTGTAGAGATCGGGCGCCAGCGCGTCGAAGCCCGCCAGCGCGAAGCGGTCGCACATGCCCTTGATCTGGTCCTGCAGGCCCCACCATTCCTGGATCACGACCACACCCGGCGCATTGCCGCGCGAGGCGTTGGCGAGATAGCCGGCCGCATCCTTGCCGTCCGGCCGCTTGAAGGTGACGCTGGTACCCATGGGAGTCCTCCGCAACTGATGTCTTGTGGTTGGGGTTGGCGGCCATCTTGTCCGCACTGACGCCAGGAAGCAATCCGCCGCCCCGCCGCCCGCACGCCCATTTGAAGGCAACAAAAAAGCCCCCGCAGGGGCTTTTCCGAATTCGCGGATGACGAAGGCAGGATCAGTGGGCGTTGGCCCAGACCTTCTTCTTGGTGAAGTACAGCAGCACGGTGAGCAGGATCAGGAACACGAACACCTGCAGGCCGAGCGCCTTGCGCGCCTCCATGTGCGGCTCCGCGGCCCACATCAGGAACGTGGTGACGTCCTTCGAATACTGCGCAACCGTGGCCGGCGAGCCGTCGTCATAGGTGACCTGGCCGTCGTTCAGCGGCTTCGGCATCTTGATGGCGTGGCCGGGGAAATACCGGTTGTAGTAGGCGCCCTCGGGCAGGTCGAAGCCGGCCGGCGGCTTGTCCTCATAGCCCTGCAGCACCGCATCGACGTAGTCGGGGCCCTGCTCCTGATACTGGGTGAAGAAGTCGATCAGGAACATCGGGAAGCCGCGCTTGTAGGATCGAGCCTTGGTGATCAGTGACAGATCCGGCGGAGCCGCGCCGCCATTGGCCGCGCGGGCCGCCTGCTCGTTCGGGAACGGCGACGGGAAAAAGTCGGCGGTCCGGCCCGGCCGTTCGAACATGTCGCCCTGATCGTTCGGGCCGTCCTTGATCTTGTACTCGGAGGCGAACGCCTGCGCCTGCGCCACCGAATAGCCGGGGCCGCCGGGATCAGCGAGGTTACGGAAGGCGATATAGGACAGGCTGTGGCAGGAGGAGCAGACCTCCTTGTAGACCTTCAGGCCGCGCTGCAACGCGCCGCGGTCGAACTTGCCGAACGGGCCGGAGAACGACCACTTCTGGCCGGGCGGTGAAACGCCATGATCCTCGGCGCGCGCGTCCTGCACGCTGCCGGCGAACAATCCGCCCGCAACGAGCAGCGCGATCACCGCCGAGGCCACGGTGGCGCGCTTGGCGCCGGACTTGGCCAGCACATCATCGGCGATCGAGTTCGGCACCGGACGCGGCTTCTCGATAACCGAGAGCAGCGGCAGCAGGATCAGGAAGTAGCCGAAGTACATCACGGTCAGGATGCGGCCGGCAATGACGTAGATGCCTTCCGGCGGCTGGGCGCCGAGATAGCCGAGGCCGATGCAGACGATCACGAAGATCCAGAAGAACTGCTTGGCCAGCGGGCGATACTTCGACGACCGCGTCTTGGCGCTGTCCAGCCAGGGCAGGAACGCCAGGATGATGATCGCGCCGAACATCGCGACGACGCCGGCGAGCTTGTTCGGGATCGAACGCAGGATCGCGTAGAACGGCAGGTAGTACCATTCAGGCACGATGTGCGCGGGCGTCACGCCGGGATTGGCCGGGATGTAGTTGTCGGCATCGCCGAGATAGTTCGGCATGTAGAAGATGAACCATGCGAAGAACAGCATGAAGCAGGAGACGCCGAACATGTCCTTCATCGTGGCGTAAGGCGTGAAAGGCACGGTGTCCTTTTCAGTCTTGGCCTCGACACCCGCCGGATTGTTCTGGCCCGCGACGTGCAGCGCCCAGACGTGCAGCACGACCACGCCGGCGATCACGAACGGCAGCAGGTAGTGCAGCGAGAAGAAGCGGTTCAGCGTCGGGTTGCCGACCGAATAGCCGCCCCACAGCAGCGTCACGATGCTGTCGCCGACATAGGGAATGGCCGAGAACAGGTTGGTGATGACGGTGGCGCCCCAGAAGCTCATCTGGCCCCACGGCAGCACGTAGCCCATGAAGCCGGTGGCCATCATCAGGAGATAGATGATGACGCCGAGGATCCAGAGCACTTCGCGCGGCTCCTTGTACGACCCGTAGTAAAGGCCGCGGAACATGTGGATGTAGACGGCGAAGAAGAACATCGAGGCGCCGCTGGCGTGGATGTTGCGCAGCAGCCAGCCGTAGTTGACGTCGCGGACGATGAGTTCGACGGACTTGAAGGCGAGATCGGCGTGCGGGGTGTAGTGCATCGCCAGGATCACGCCGGTCAGGATCTGCACGCCCAGCATCACCGAAAGGATGGCGCCGAAGGTCCACCAGTAGTTCAGGTTACGCGGCGTCGGATACGCCACGAACGAGGAATGCATGAGTCCCATGATCGGGAGGCGCCGTTCGATCCACTTCAAGGCGGGATTGGTCGGCTGAAAATCGGATGGTCCGCTCATTGATGCGATCCTGAGGAAGTAAGACGACGCGACGGCGTAAGGGGGCTCGGGCTGGCGCCCGACCCCTTAGCCGATCTGGATTTTGGTGTCGGAAACGAACGTATAGGGCGGGATCGGCAGGTTGGCCGGCGCCGGTCCCTGACGGATGCGGCCCGAGGTGTCGTACACCGAACCGTGGCAGGGGCAGAAGAAGCCGTCGTAGGCGCCCTCATGGGCGATCGGGATGCAGCCGAGATGCGTGCAGATGCCGATCACGACCAGCCACTGGTCATGGCCCGCCTTGACGCGGGCCGAGTCGGGCTGCGGATCGGGCAGGCTCGATACCGGCACGCTTTGAGCCGCTTCGATCTGCTTCTTGGTCCGGTGGCTGATGTAGATCGGCTTGCCGCGCCAGAACACCTTGATGTCCTGTCCTTCGGCGACCGGGGTCAGGTCGACCTCGATCGGCGCGCCGGCCGCGATCGTCGCGGCGTCCGGGTTCATCTGGGAAACCAGCGGCCACACCGTGGCAGCCGCGCCGACGGCGGCGACGGCTCCTGTTGCAACATAGAGGAAATCACGGCGTGTCGGATGGTCCGCCGAAGACGCTGTCGTCACGATTCCAAGCCCTTTCTCATCTGCAGCCGGCGGAACCGCCCCGGAAGCGCCCAAGGTGCACCCGGAAGTGGCTGCCGGCGCCCGCGGCCCCCGCGGCGGCAGAAAACTGCTTTTCCTTCCCCAATCCGGCGGAACAAGCAGTCCAGAATCGTTCTATTGGCACCCTTGCCGGGAGAGCGCAAGCCCGCTATCGGCTCGCAAACGTGCAATGCACTAAATCCGCGCCCGACCGTGATTATTCAGCAATCATCTGCGTGCGCCCGGAACCTCGACACATGCATCTCGCCCTGTTCCAGCCTGATATTCCCCAGAACACCGGAACGATTCTGCGCCTGTGCGCGTGCCTGGGTGTATCAGCCCATATCATCGAACCGGCGGGATTTCCGATCTCCGACCGGCATTTCCGCCGGGCGGGAATGGACTATCTCGATCAGGTCGCCCTCACCCGCCATGACTCGTGGTCAAAATTCGAGGAATGGCGTAACGAAGCGGGTCTCCGGCTGGTGCTGTTTACGACCAAAGCCGCAGGTTCCTACCTGGATTTCCGCTATCAGGGCGACGATGTCCTGCTATTCGGACGGGAATCAGCCGGAGTTACCGACGAGGTCGTTGCCGCGGCGGATGCCCGCGTGGTGATCCCGATCAGGCCGGGTTTGCGCTCCCTCAATGTGGCGATGTCGGCCGCCATGGCACTGGGAGAGGCGTTGCGGCAGACGGGTCATCCGACAGCGGTCGAGACCGGGTCCAGGGAGAAGGTGTGAGCTACGCGGTCAAAGAAATATTCCTGACCTTGCAGGGCGAAGGCGCGCATGCCGGCCGCGCGGCGGTGTTTTGCCGTTTTTCCGGCTGCAACCTCTGGAGCGGCCGCGAACAGGACCGCGCCACCGCCACCTGCCAGTTCTGCGACACCGACTTCGTCGGCACCGACGGCACGCTCGGCGGCCGCTACGCCTCGGCGGATGAACTCGCCGATGCGATCGCGGAGCAATGGACCGGTGACGCGACCAACCGCTACGTGGTGCTGACCGGCGGCGAGCCGCTGCTGCAGGTAGATCCACCCTTGATCGATGCGCTGCATGCGCGCGGTTTTGCCATCGGGATCGAGACCAACGGCACGATCGAGCCGCCGCAGGGAATGGACTGGGTCTGCGTCAGCCCGAAAGCCGGCGCCGACCTCGTGGTGCGCCGTGGCCATGAATTGAAGCTGGTCTATCCGCAGCAAGGCGCCGCGCCGGAAGATTTCGCGGGGCTCGACTTCGAGCGCTTCTCGCTGCAGCCGATGGACGGCCCCGACGTCACCGAAAACACCGCGCGCACGGTCGACTACTGCCTGCGCCATCCGCAATGGCGGCTCAGCCTGCAAACGCACAAGACACTTGGTATCAGATAGGACCAGACTTTCGAGATGTGGGAACTGACGAAATCATTTCGCTTCGAAGCCGCGCATTCGCTGAAGGGCACGACCTTCGGCGCGGCCAGCGAGGAAATTCACGGCCACTCGTTTCGCGCTGAGGTCAGCGTGCGCGGCACGCCCGATCCGGAAACCGGCATGGTGCTGGACCTCGGCCTTCTGGAGCGCAGCATGGAAGATGTCCGCAAGACCCTCGACCACAAGTTCCTGAACAGGATCGAGGCGCTGGGCACGCCGACGCTGGAGAACATCTCCCGCTTCATCTGGGAGCGGGTCCAGCATGCCGGCAAGATCACCCGCGTCAGCGTCTATCGTGATAGCTGCAACGAGAGCTGCACCTATTTCGGGCCGCAGGGCTAGGAATTCCGCATGGACATGTCGTTGATCGAAGATCGCAAGACGCGCGCACGGGGCTGGTTCGAAGCGCTGCGCAACGACATCTGCGCCGCCTTCGAGCGGCTGGAAGACGACGCGCCCCCTGCCCTCTATCCCGGCGAGGCCGGGCGCTTCGTGCGTACGCCGTGGGAGCGCACCGACCACACCGGCAAGCCCGGCGGCGGCGGCGTGATGTCGATGATGCGCGGGCGGCTGTTCGAGAAGGTCGGTGTGCACTGCTCGACTGTGCACGGCGAGTTCGCGCCGGAATTCCGCGCGCAGATTCCGGGCGCGGCCGACGATCCAAGGTTTTGGGCGTCGGGCATTTCGCTGATCGCGCACCTGCGCAACCCGCATGTGCCGGCGGTGCACATGAACACCCGCTTCGTCGTCACCACCAAGGCCTGGTTCGGCGGCGGGGCCGACCTGACGCCGGTGCTCGACCGCCGGCGCACCCAGGAAGACCCCGATACGCTCGCCTTCCACCAGGCGATGGAACAGGCTTGCGGGGGAGCGAACAGCGTCGCCGACTACGACAAATACAGGAAATGGTGCGACGAATATTTCTACCTGCCGCACCGCAAGGAAGCACGCGGCATCGGCGGCATCTTCTACGACTGGCACGATTCCGGCGATTGGGATGCCGATCTCGCCTTCACGCAGGAGGTCGGCCGCGCCTTCCTGAAGATCTATCCCGAACTGGTCCGGCGCAACTTCGCCACGTCATGGACTGCGGCCGAGCGCGAGGAGCAGTTGGTCCGGCGCGGACGCTATGTCGAGTTCAACCTGCTCTACGATCGCGGCACGATTTTCGGGCTGAAAACCGGCGGCAATGTGGATTCCATCCTCTCCTCGATGCCACCGGAAGTTAAATGGCCATGATCGCATGATCGGCTGTCATGACGGGTCGCTAGGGTGCGATTCGTGTCAAGCAATTCAAGGAGCAGATCATGGAAGTGAAGCCAGGCGACGTCGTCATTCTCAAGTCCGGCGGCCACCCGCTCAGCGTGGTGGAGGTCAAGGACGGCAACGTCGTGTGCGTATGGATGGGCAATGAGGGCGATCTGTTTCGCGAGACGCTGCCGCTCGCCGTCCTCGAGCTCGTCGAAACCGATACGTCCGACGATGAAGAAGACGAGGACGAGGACGAGGATGATGAGGAAGAAGACGAGGACGAGTAGGCGAACGGCCGCCACAACCAGATGATTTAAGGGGACCTTTGACGCCGCCGGCTGGATGGCCCGGCGGCGTCCGCTTCTCGGGGTTGGACCCGGCGCGGCCGATCTGATATTCGCGGACGATCAGGCCCTGCGCGTTCCGCGGCCGGTGCCTCCAGCAACGAGACCCGCTGATACGATGACCGAACTTCCCCGCGCGATGCTGATCGACATGGATGACACTATCCTGTCGGCCTACGGACGTCCCGAGATCGCCTGGAACAACGTCGCCAAGGAATTCGCCGACGAGTTCGGACCCCTTACCCCACAGCAGGTCGCCACAGCGGTCAACGAGTCCGCACGACAATTCTGGGCGGTCGCAGGAGCCGAATGGCGGCTGAAGCTCGCAGAAGCGCGGCGCCTGACCGTCGGCAACGGATTCGCCGCGCTTGCCGCAGGCGGCCACGCGTTGCCCAACGATCTGGCGGTCCGGCTCGCCGACCGCTTTGCCGCCTATCGCGAAGAAGAGATGTTCGTCTTTCCCGGGGCGCATGACGCGATCGACGAATTGAAGGCGCGTGGCATCAAGCTGGCGCTGGTGACCAACGGCGCCGCGGGTTCCCAGCGCGCCAAGATCGAACGCTTTGCGCTGTCGGATCGCTTCGATCACATCCAGATCGAAGGCGAGCACGGCTTCGGCAAGCCGGAGGAGCGCGCCTATCTGCACGCCATGCAGACGCTTGGCGTCACCGCCTCCGAGACCTGGATGATCGGCGACAATCTGGAGTGGGAGGTCGTGGCGCCGCAGCGGCTCGGCATCTACGCCATCTGGATCGACGCGCATGGCGACGGCCTGCCGCCTGATAGCACGGTGAAGCCCGACCGCATCATCCGGTCGCTGACGGAGCTATTATTGCCCGCGAAGCGCTGACAGGGCTATGAGCCGCTTCCTTAGCGCCGCAGCGCCGCGGTGATCATGACGATGCCGCCGACGATCACGGCGGCATCGAGGATGGCGGTGTGGATGTGCACCGGCATGCGCTCGACGAAGGCTTTTGCGAGGAAGGCGCCGGGAACTGCGATGGCGCCGATCAGGAGCGCGAAAGCCAGCACCTGCGCGGTCACGACGCCGGCCAGGCCAAACACCGAAATCTTGATCAGACCGGTCGCAACCGAAATCACCGCATCGGTGGCAATCACCGCCGCGCCCTCCAGTCCCGACGCCATCAGCAGCGACAGCAGGATCACGCCCGAGCCTGACGTGCCGCCGACCACCACACCATAGCCGACCGCGCTGACGCCAAGACCCGTATCGCCGATCCTGACGTTGCGATGCCTGGCGAGCCGCCGCAGCGGCACGCTCAGGATCAGCATGCTGCCGATGACAAGTGCCGCGCCGGCGCTGCTCAGCCGCGTGTAACCATAGGCGCCGAGCGCCGTGGTCAGCATCGCAGCGCCGATCACGATCAGCGCGCGCCGCCGGTCGGCATAGCGAAAATACGCGGCGAAGCGGCTGATATTGCTGAAGATCGCCGAGATCGCGATGATCGGCACCACCGGCTCGGCGCCGATCATCGGCACCAGCACCAGCGGCATCAGGGCGCCGGTGCCATAGCCGGCAAGCCCGCCGATCACGGAAGCCAGCAGCGCCATGCCCCCGACCAGCACGAGCTGGCCGAGGGAGACATCGACAAACCCGGCCAAAAGATTCACAGCCGGTGGTCTCGCGCGAAACGGGCCGCGGCCTGGTCGGCGACCGCGGCGATCGCGGATGGATCGAGCGGAAAACCCGCCGCCAGCCAGGCATCCTCCGCAAGCGCAAGCACATGACCGAGCGCGGGGCCTTGCGCGATGCCGCGCGAAATGAAGTCGGCGGCCTTGAGCGGAAATTTCGGCGCGGTCCAGCGCTGCGGCAAGGTTGCGAGGTCGTGCCAGCGCGGAGCGCCATCGCCGACGCCGCCGGCGCGCGCCCACGCCAGCATCAGGCGGTCGCGGTAGGCATCCTCGCCGAGGCGATAGAGCAGTCGCCGGGCGCGCGCATCGTCGCTGGTGGCGAGCCGCCACCAGCGGTGGCCCATGGAGTCGAGCGTCTTGGCTTCCGCATTGGAGAGGCGCAGCCGTGCCGAGACGCGCTTCGCATCCTCGGTCACCGCGACGGTGAGCGCGGCGAGCCGGCGCACCGCGCTCGGCGGCAGCCCCATTTCGCGTTCGGCGGCGATCATCGCCGCGAACGGCCCGGAATAGGTGACGCCACCGAAGACCGGCAGCAGCAGGCCGGCGTCGGCCATCGCCTGCAGCGCGACCGCCGCGCCTTCGGCGACCAACAGCTTCAGCATCTCCATGCGCACGCGTTCGGCGGAAAGCGTGGAAAGCCCGGCGCGACCGTCGATGCAGGCGAGATAGCCGGCGCGGTCGGGTTCGCCCACGCCATAGGCGGCGTGCATGCGGAAGAAGCGCAGGATGCGGAGATAATCCTCGGCGATGCGCTGGCCGGGATCGCCGATGAAGCGCACGCGTTTGGCTTCGATATCGGCAAGCCCGCCGACATGGTCATGCACGACGCCGCCGGCGTCGACGGAAAGTCCGTTGATGGTGAAGTCGCGCCGTTCCGCGTCACGAACCCAGTCGCGCCCGAACGCGACCTTGGCCTTGCGGCCGAAGGTCTCGGTATCCTCGCGCAAGGTCGTGACCTCGAAGGGATGGGACTCGACGACCAGCGTCACCGTGCCATGGTCGATCCCGGTCGGCACGCATTTGATGCCGGCCACCCTGGCGCGCCGGACCACCTCCTCGGGCAGCGCCGTGGTCGCGATGTCGATGTCGCCGAGCGGAATGCCCAGCAACGCATTGCGCACGGCGCCGCCGATGACGCGGGCTTCCTCGCCATCGCCATTGAGCAATTTCAGCACGCGCGCGGCCGGACCCGATCTGAGCCAGGGTGCATCCGACAGCACGCGGGCCTCGCTCATTTCTCGACTCCGTCGACCAGTCTGCCGTTCTCGATATGGGCCGGGACGTATGTCGAATTCGGCGGCGCACCGGAGAATTGCGCGAGCATGACGAAGCTGAGCACGACGAGCAAAAGCGATCCCAGCACCAGCTTGGCGATCAGATGCGCCGGCCAGGAGGAAGATGCGAACACGCCGGAACGGGTCGCAATCAGGAACAGCGCATAGGCCGCGAACGGGATCAGGAAAATTCCGACTTCGGTCAGAACCGGACGGATCATGCGAGATAAATCCGTTCATACAGCACGCGCAGAATTCCCGCGGTCGCACCCCAGATATAACGCTCGGCAAACGGCATGGCGTAATAGGAGCGCTCGATGCCGCGGAAATCCTTGGAATGGATCTGGTGGTTCTCGGGATTCATCAGGAACGCCAGCGGCACCTCGAACGCATCGACCACCTCGCCCTCGTTGATGCTGAGCTTGAAGCCGGGCTTCACGCGCGCGACCGTCGGCAGGATGCGAAAGCCGAACGCGGTGCCGTAAAGGTCGAGATAGCCGATCGGCTCGATGAACTGGCTTTTGAGGCCGACTTCCTCGTCCGCTTCGCGCAAGGCGGCATCGAGCGGGGACGCGTCGGTCGCGTCGATCTTGCCGCCGGGAAAGGAAATCTGGCCGGCGTGGCTACTGAGATGCGGCGAGCGCTGCGTCAGCAACACGGTCGGCTCGTCGTGATCGACCACGGGGATCAGCACCGCGGCCGGACGCACCGGCTGCTCGCGCGCCACGATCTCGAGCATGCGGTCGTTGCCGGAGTCGCCGGTCTTCGGGATGATATCGGGGTCGATCAGGCCGGGCGGCACGTCGAAGTTCAGCCGGGTCTTGCTCCGCGCGAAAAACTCCGCCGAGTTGATCGGAGCCGCCTCCATCTTCTTCAGTATCGGCTCGTTCAAACCGCGTCCCTCACCTGCTTCGCGTCCGCCATCGCAAAGAACTCGCCGCCGGACTCGATTCCAAACATCGGCTGACCATCGACCATTCGCTCCTCCCCCATGTCAACCAGATCGTAATAGAGCGCGCGGGTGACTTTCGCCCAGAGATCGGCGCGGACATGCAGATAGGGCGTCAGCCCGCCATCGGCGGCCATCTCGAACCGGAGGCGATGGGCGGCATCGCACGGCACCCAGTCGTCGACATTGGTGCGAAAGCTGAGCAGACGGCCGTGATCGCCGGCGTCGATCTGCATCTCCACCGCCAGGAACGGCGCATCGTCGACGCGGATGCCGACCTTCTCGACCGGGGTCACAAGAAAGTGCTTGCCGTCCTCGCGCTTGAGAATGGTCGAGAACAGCCGCACCAGCGCCGGCCGCCCGATCGGCGTGCCCATGTAGAACCAGGTGCCATCGCCAGCGATTCGCATGTCGAGGTCGCCGCAGAACGGCGGATTCCACAGATGAACTGGAGGTAATCCTTTTCCGGCCGGCGCGCGATTGGCGGCTTCACGGGCGGCGACCGTCAGACCTTCGAGCCCCTTGCTGTCGGGATTCCCGCTTTCATGTCGCTGGCCGCCGGTTTGCCCTTGCTTCGCCATTGTTTGCCCTGACTCTCAGTGCCCCTCGATTGGCACGATTGGTGCACTTTTCACGATCGGTGCACTTGTCACGATTGGTGCATTTGTCACGATTGGTGCACTTGTACCGACAAGATACCAATGAGATATCGACGAGGTATCGCATCGACGAGGTATCGCTATGTGTTCCTGACGATCCCGGTCCGTAATATTGCGGATCAGTTCGCCATATCGTGATGCCGTTCATACCCCGAAATGCCGATAATGTGGGGATAGTTTAATTCAACGAATACATGGCCCTTGCACGAGTTTAGCATGGGACTTCGTGTCATGACGACGCAGCCAGCGCAACCAGCGGTGTCATCAAGGGTTCAGGTGGTTGAAGGAGAAAGACATGGCGAGTGCAGACGGTGTCGAGAAGCTCGAGGACGCGATCGTCCGCTCGGCCGAGCAGGTGTCGGGCCAGATTCGCGCCGCAAAGGAGGCGATCTCCACCGTCATCTTCGGCCAGGAACGGGTGATCGAAAACACCCTGGTGACGATCCTGTCCGGCGGCCATGCGCTCTTGATCGGCGTTCCCGGCCTCGCCAAGACCAAGCTGGTCGAGACCCTGGGGATCACGCTGGGACTCGACGCCAAGCGCATCCAGTTCACGCCGGACCTGATGCCATCGGACATTCTGGGCGCCGAGGTGCTGGACGAGAGCCAGTCCGGCAAGCGCTCGTTCCGCTTCATCTCCGGACCGGTATTCGCGCAGCTCCTGATGGCCGACGAAATCAACCGCGCCAGCCCGCGCACGCAGTCGGCGCTGCTGCAAGCCATGCAGGAACAGCACATCACCGTTGCAGGCGCGCGGCATGATCTGCCCAAGCCGTTCCATGTGCTCGCCACCCAGAACCCGCTGGAGCAGGAAGGCACCTACCCGCTGCCCGAAGCGCAGCTCGACCGCTTCCTGATGGAGATCGACGTCGATTATCCCGACCGCGACGCCGAGCGCCGTATCCTGTTCGAAACGACGGGCGCCGAAGAGACGCTCGCCAAGGCGGCGATGAACGCGGAAATCCTGATCGCGGCGCAGCGGCTGGTGCGGCGCCTGCCGGTCGGCGACAGCGTCGTCGAGGCGATCCTGTCGCTGGTGCGCGCCGCGCGCCCGAGTTCCGAAGGCGGCGGCGACAAGCTGATCGCCTGGGGCCCCGGTCCCCGCGCCAGCCAGTCGCTGATGCTGGCGGTCCGCGCCCGCGCGCTGCTCGACGGCCGCCTCGCGCCGTCGATCGACGACGTGCTCGATCTCGCGGAACCGATCCTCAAGCACCGCATGGCGCTGACCTTCTCGGCGCGCGCGGAGGGCCGCACCATTCCCGACGTGATCAGACAGTTGAAGACCCGGATCGGTTGATGGCCGCAGAGACCAGCCACGAGACCAGGGAGATTCTAGCAATCCGACGTGCCGATGGCGAAAGCCGTACGCTCGCGGCATCGCTGCCCCGTCTCGTGCTTGAAGCCCGCCGCATCGCCGCCAACGTCATCCACGGCCTGCACGGCAGGCGCCGCGCCGGCGCCGGCGAAAGCTTCTGGCAGTACCGCCGCTTCGTCTCCGGCGAGCCGTCGCAGAATGTCGACTGGCGGCGCTCGGCGCGCGACGACCATCTCTATGTCCGCGAGCAGGAGTGGGAGGCGGCCCACACCGTGTGGCTGTGGCCCGACCGTTCGGCGTCGATGGCGTTTGCCTCCAGGGGCGCGCGCGACTCCAAGCTGGAGCGCGGCCTGATCGTGACGTTCGCGCTGGCCGAACTGCTGGTGTCGGGCGGCGAACGCGTCGGCATTCCCGGCCTGATGAACCCGACCGCCAGTCGCAACGTGATCGACAAGATGGCGCAGGTGATGCTGCATGACGACGCGGCGCGCGCGAGCCTGCCGCCGTCGTTTGTTCCGTCGGCGCTGGCCGAGATCGTGGTGCTGTCCGATTTCTGGTCGCCGATGAGCGAAATCCGCGCCATGCTGGCCGGCCTCTCCGCGTCAGGCGCGCACGGCACCCTGATCCAGGTCGTCGATCCCGCCGAAGAGACCTTCCCCTATGCGGGCCGGGTCGAGTTCGTCGAGCCGGAAGGCTTTGGCGCCATCACCGCCGGCCGCGCCGAGAGCTGGGCGAGCGACTATGTCGCGCGCGTCGCGCTGCATCGCGACGAGATCCGCAGCGAGACCAACCGGCTCGACTGGCTGTTCTCGACCCACACCACCAGCCGTTCCGCCGCCGAACTCCTGCTGTTCCTGCATTCGGGCATGATGACAGCCAAGGGCAATGTGCGCGGCTCAACCGTCAAGGCGGGACGTAGCGCATGATCGCAGGGCTTCCCCTCACCTTTGCCCAGCCGCTGCTCCTGTTGGGTCTGTTGAGCCTGCCGGTGTTGTGGTGGCTGCTCCGCGTCATGCCGCCGCGGCCGCGGCGGATCGAGTTCCCGCCGACGCGGCTGTTGTTCGACATCAAACCGAAGGAAGAAACCCCGTCGCGGACGCCGTGGTGGCTGACCTTGCTGCGGCTTGCCGCCGCGGCGCTGGTCATTTTCGCCGCGGCAGGTCCGATCTGGAATCCGCAGACCGGCGTCGGCGGCAGCAACGCGCCGCTGGTGATTCTGCTCGACGACGGCTGGAGCGCCGCAGGAAGCTGGGACACGCGGATCAAGTCCGCTGACGAGTTGATCGCCAATGCCGAAAACGACCGCCGAGGCGTCGCGCTGGTTCCGCTCTCCGAGCCCGCGCGTGACATTACGTTGATGCCGGCCGGCACTGCGCGCGTCGCGTTGCGGCAGATTTCGCCAAAGCCCTGGTCGGTCGACCGCGTCGACACGCTCGCCGCACTCGACCGCTTCCTGAAGGCCACCGGCGATGCCGAGATCGCCTGGCTGTCCGACGGCGTCGATACCGGGCGCGGCAGCGAATTCGTCGAGAATCTCGCCAAGACGATCGGCGACCGCAAGCTGACGCTGTTCGAGGGCGGCGCGGCGCCGGCGCAGGCGCTGGTCGCCGCTGAAAACGCCGCCGCGAAGATGACGGTCAAGGTATTGCGCACCACCGGTGGGGTCGCTGCCGGCGTGGTTCGCGCGATCGACGCCAAGGGATCGCCGATCGGCGAGGCGCGTTATGCCTTCGGCATGCAGGATCGCGAGAGCGAAGCTTCGTTCGATCTGCCGGTCGAACTGCGCAACGACATTGCGCGGCTGGAAATCTCAGGCGAACGGTCGGCCGGCGCCGTGCAACTGCTCGACAAGAGGTGGCGGCGGCGCGCGGTCGGCGTCGTCACCGGCTCCACCAGCGACACCGCCCAGCCGCTGCTGGCATCGACCTTCTATCTGACCCGCGCGCTCTCGCCGTTCGCCGACGTGCGGCTCGGCGACCGCGGCGCGCCGCAGCAGGTGGTCGCGCAGTTCCTCGATCAGCGCCTGCCGATGATCGTGCTCGCCGATGTCGGCACGCTGTCGCCGGAAATTCGCGAGCGGCTGAATGCATGGATCGATCAGGGCGGCGTGCTCGTGCGCTTCGCGGGTCCCCGCCTGGCGCAGGCCGATGACGACCTCGTGCCGGTAAAACTGCGCCGCGGCGGCCGCACCCTCGGCGGCAGCCTGACCTGGGAAAAGCCGCAGCATATGGCGTCCTTTGCCGCCGACGGCCCGTTCGCCGGCCTCACCGTGCCGAAGGACATCACCGTGAACCGGCAGGTGCTGGCCGAGCCGGACGCGGTGCTCGCCACCAAGACCTGGGCCTCGCTGGAAGACGGCACGCCGCTGGTGACCGGCGAGCATCGCGGCAAGGGCATTGTCAGCCTGTTCCATGTCGGCGCCGACTCGCGCTGGTCGGACCTGCCGATGTCCGGCAGCTTCGTCGAAATGCTGCGGCGATTGGTCGACATGTCCGGCTACACCTCGAAACCCGGTGCGGGCGTGGCGAGCGAAACCACCAATGTCGAGACGGTGGCGCCGCTGCGCACGCTTGACGGTTTCGGCGCGTTCGGACCGCCGCCCTCGACCGCCAAGCCGATGCCGGCGGATTATCGCGACCGCGCCACCGCCGAACATCCGCCGGGCTTCTACGGCCCGGCCGATGGACCGATCGCGGTCAACACGCTGGCCCCCGCCGACCGCATCGCGCCGCTCGATACGTCCTCGCTGCGCGCGCAACGCGCCAGCTACACCAATGCGGAGCCGCGCGATCTGCGCGGCATCCTGCTGTCGTCGTCGCTGGCGCTGTTCCTGATCGACGCGGTCGTGGTCGCGATGATGGGCGCCGGCCTTGCCGCGTTGTGGCGACGGCGCACCGCGACCGCCGCCGTCCTGCTTGCCCTGATCCTGCCTGCGACGACCATCACACCTTCGCCGACACGCGCTCAAAGTCCAGGCAACGACGAGTTCGCCATGAAGGCGGTGTCGCAGACACGCCTTGCCTATGTCGTTACCGGAAATGCCGACGTCGATTCCATCGTCAAGGCCGGCATGGCCGGACTGACGCTGTTCCTGGCGCAGCGCACCGCGCTGGAGGCCGGCGATCCCGTCGGCATCGATCCGGCGCGCGACGAACTGGCATTCTTCCCGCTGATCTACTGGCCGGTGGTGCCGGGTGCGCCGAAGCCGCCGCAGGACGCCATCAACCGCATCGACGCCTACATGAAACAGGGCGGTACGGTGCTGTTCGACACCCGCGACGCCATCGAGGCGCCGCCGGGCGAGAACGGCGCCTCACAAACGCCGGGCATGCGGACCTTGCGCGAGATCCTCTCCTCCCTCGACGTGCCGGAACTGGAGCCGGTGCCGCGCGAGCACGTGCTGACCAAGACGTTTTACCTGCTGCGCGACTTCCCCGGCCGCTTCACCACCGGCCAGACCTGGGTCGAAACCCTGCCGCGCGAGGATGACGACGAAGCGGCCTCGCGGCCGGCGCGCGGCGGCGATGGCGTCTCGCCGATCATCATCACCTCGAACGACCTTGCCGGCGCCTGGGCGCATCGCCCGGACGGGCAGCCGATGCTGCCGCTGACACCGGGCGAGCCGCGCCAACGCGAGTTCGCGTTCCGCTCCGGCGTCAACATCGTGATGTACACGCTGACCGGCAACTACAAGGCCGACCAGGTGCACGCGCCCGCCCTGATCGAGCGGTTGGGGCAGTAGACCATGCAATACGGCATCGCGTTCACCCCCCTGGTTCCGTCCATCGTGCTGTGGATCGCGCTCGCCGCGATCGTCGTGATCGCAGCGCTGTTGCTGCTCGGCCGTTCCCGTGGTGCGGCCGTGCGCGTCGCGGCGCTGGCGCTGATCCTGCTGGCGCTCGCCAACCCCTCCTTCACGCGCGAGGACCGCGAGCCATTGTCCTCGGTGGCCGCCGTCGTGGTCGACAAGAGCTCGAGCCAGAATTTCGGCACCCGTAACGCGGAGACGGCCAAGGCCCAGGAGGCGCTGGTCGACACGCTGAAGAAGATCAAGGGACTGGAAGTTCGCGTCGTCGACGCCGGCCAGGCCGACGGCGAGACCGACGGCACCAAGCTGTTCGGCGCGCTGTCCTCGGCGCTATCGGATGTCCCCGTCGACCGTGTCGCCGGCGCGTTCATGATCACGGACGGCCGCGTGCACGACATTCCGGCCAATGCCGCCGCCGTCGGCTTCCAGGCGCCGGTGCACGCGCTCATCACCGGACGCAAGGACGAACGCGACCGCCGCGTCGCGATTTCGGCCGCGCCGCGTTTCGGCATCGTCGGGCAGCCGCAGACGATTACCTATCGCCTCGACGACCAGGGGGTCACCGGCCAGCGCGCCAAGGTCGTCATCCGCCGCGACGGCGAGGTGATCAGCGAGCGCAACATGGTGAGCGGCCAGACCGCCAATGTCGAAGTCGACATCAAGCATGCCGGCTCGAACATCGTCGAGATCGAGGCCTCGCCGCTCGAGAACGAACTGACGCCGGTCAACAACCGCGCCGTGGTCGCGATCGAGGGCGTACGCGACAAGCTGCGCGTGCTCCTGGTATCCGGCGAGCCGCATTCCGGTGAGCGCACCTGGCGCAACCTGCTGAAATCGGACGCCAGCATCGACCTCGTGCATTTCACGATCCTGCGTCCGCCGGAGAAGCAGGACGGCACGCCGATCAACGAATTGTCGCTGATCGCGTTTCCGACCCGCGAACTGTTCCAGCAGAAGATCAACGAGTTCCAGTTGATCATCTTCGACCGCTATGCCCGCCAGGGCGTGCTGCCGATCGCCTATTTCGACAACATCGCGCGCTATGTCCGCGCCGGCGGCGCCGTGCTGGTCTCCGCCGGTCCCGATTACGCCTCCACCACCAGCATCTGGCGCACGCCGCTCGACACCGTGCTGCCGGCCGAGCCCGTCGGCGTTACCGAGAAGCCGTACTACGCGCATCTGAGCGACGCCGGCAAGCGCCATCCGGTGACGCGCGGCCTCGAAGGCTCCGCCAGCGAGCCGCCGCGCTGGAGCCGCTTCTTCCGCACGGTGGAGACGCGCAACGCGGTCGGCGCGCCGGTGATGACCGGCGCCGACGGCAAGCCGCTGCTGCTGCTGTCGCGGTTCGGCGAAGGCCGCGTCGCACTGCTGCTGTCGGACCACATCTGGCTGTGGGCGCGCGGCTATGAAGGCGGCGGGCCGCATCTCGACCTGTTGCGGCGGATGTCGCACTGGCTGATGAAGCAGCCTGATCTGGACGAAGAGGCGCTGCGCCTGCAGATCCAGGGCAAGGACCTCGTGGTCATCCGCCAGACCATGGCCGACAACGTGCCGCCGGTGACCGTGACCTCGCCGAGCGGCGCCACCAGGGAACTCACGCTGACCGCGAGCGAGCCCGGCACCTGGCGCTCCACCCTGCCCGCCAACGAACTCGGGCTGTGGCAGGCCAGCGACGGCGCGCTGAAGGCGCTGATCAATGTCGGGCCGACCAACCCGAAGGAGTTTTCGGAAGTCACCTCCACGACCGACATGCTGAAGCCGCTGGCGCAGGCGACCGGCGGCGACGCACGCCGCGTGTCCGACGGCGGCAGCATCGACATGCCCCGCGTGGTGCCGGTGCGCGCCTCCGGCATCTTCCACGGCGATGGCTGGATGGGCGTGAAGATGCGCGACGCCAGCGTCGTCAAGGGCGTCGGCGTGCTGCCGATGTTCGCCGGGCTGGTCGGACTGTTGCTGCTGCTCGGCGCCTTTGCCGCGACCTGGGTGCGCGAGGGCCGCTGAGCGTGGCCGATCGTTGCATCAATCACACAACGCTGGTCGTTCTTGTCGCAGCCCATCCGGGCTGCGGTTGACATCCTCTGAACGTTCCGATGTTATAATATAACGTTGGGGACGACGACCCGGATGAACTGGTTCCGAAAACACGTGAAGACCGGCTCGCGGCTGGCGCTGTTTGCGCTCGCGATCCAGTTCGCGCTGTCGTTCGGCCATTTCCACGGGGAGATTGTCCGCGCCGCGCCGGCCATTCAGGCCGGTCTGGCCGATGCCGCGATGCTGGCTGCGCAGGAGGCGCAGCCCGAGGCCGCGCAGCGACCTTCCAACCACGATACCGATCGGCACGCCTCCGACTGCGCGATCTGCGCCGTCCTCGCACTGGCCAACAATTTCCTGTTCGCCACGCCGCCGTCGCTGGAGCTGCCGCAAGCGGTCGAGCCTCTGCACGTCACCACCGCCGCCGAGTTCGCGCATCTCGGCTCGCCTCATCGCGCGTTCCAGTCGCGCGGGCCCCCTGTCTCCTGATCTCGATTGATTGATGCACTTCCCGAGGAGATCGCCGCAACGCGGCTGATCCGCCGAGGGAAAATCGGAATCGACCCGTCGCAGATCGGCGGGATCAGGAATCGGAATAATGACACTGAAGAAGAAGCGAGCGTCCCATTTCGGTGGAGCAAGCTGGCTATTGCTATGCGCGATGGGCAATCATGCGATGGCTCAGGACGCGGCCACACCACCTTCCTCGACGCAGCTGCCTGAAATCACCGTGACGGCGCCAAGCCCGATCGTGCGGCGCAGGACCGTCGTTCCCTCGCAGAGGCCGGTGCGCGTTGCCCGCACCGCGCCCGGCCGCAACCGCGAGCGCGCGCCGGAAGCCACACCGGCGCCGGCCGCTCCCGCGCCTCAACAAGGCGTGCTGCCTATCGTCACGGATCAATTTGCGACCGTCACGGTGGTGCCGAACGAGGAAATTCGCCGCCAGGGCACGGCCCAGCTTGGCGATCTCCTCTTTTCCAAGCCCGGCATTACCGGCTCGACCTTTGCGCCGGGCGCCGCAAGCCGGCCGATCATTCGCGGCCTCGACGTCAACCGCGTCGGCATTACCGAAAATGGCACCAACGCTGGCGGCGCTTCCGATCTCGGCGAAGACCATTTCGTTCCCGTCGATCCGTTGGCGACCAACCAGGTCGAAGTCATCCGCGGTCCGGCGGCGATGCGGTACGGATCGACATCGATCGGCGGAGTCGTCAGCGCAACCAACAATCGCATCCCGGACGCCTTGCCAACATGCGCGGCCGCACCGTTCCAGACCTACGGACTGCCGGCGAAGGCGCCGCTCGCAAGCGCTGGATCACCTTCATGTGTCACGGTCGAAACCCGAACGGCCGTCAGTTCCGTCGACCGCGGTGTCGATGGCGGCATCCTGCTTGATGCCGGCGGTGGCAATTTCGCGATCCACGCCGACGCCTATGGCCGCAAGGCCAGCGATTACAGCATTCCGGGCTATCCATATCTGTTTGATCCCACCAAGCCATTCAACGGTCGGCAGCCGAATTCGGCGATGCAGGCGGACGGTGCGTCCATCGGTGGCTCGTATATCTTCCAGGGCGGCTTCATCGGCGCTGCGATCACGCAGAACGACACGCTCTATCGCATCCCCGGCATCGACGGCGCCGATCACCAGACCCGGATCGACGCACATCAGACCAAATTCACCGCAAAGGGTGAATATCGGCCGGACGCCGCTGCAATCGACGCCGTGAGATTTTGGGCCGGTGCCACCAACTACAAGCACAACGAGATCGGGCTCGCCGATCCCGCCGACCTCTCCTCAACGGGCGTGCGGCAGACCTTCACGAACAAGGAGCAGGAAGGGCGCATCGAGGTGCAAATGGCGCCGTTCAACGCGCGCTTTGCCGCTGTCACGACCGCCTTCGGTCTGCAGGCGGGGCATCAGGAACTGACGGCACCAAGCCCGGACGATCCGACCAGCCCGCTCAACGGATTGTGGGATCCCAACAGGAACAGCCGCATCGCCGGCTACGTCTTCAACGAGTTCAAGTTCACCGAGACAACCAAGGCGCAGATCGCCGGCCGTATCGAGCATGTCAATCTCAGCGGAACGACGCCGGCATTCATACCTGAGGTATTCGACCTCAACGCCGATCCTACAGCCATTGGCCCTGCCACACCGCGCAACCTGAACTTCACGCCGAAGAGCGCGAGCATCGGCCTGCTCCAGAACCTGCCGGGCCAACTGGTCGCCAGCATCACCGCGCAATATGTCGAGCGCGCGCCAAAGCCCGCCGAATTGTTTTCGCGCGGGGCACACGATGCCACCGCCACCTTCGACATCGGCAATCCCGATCTCGGCATGGAGACCGCCAAGACGATCGAAATCGGATTACGGCGAGCGACCGGGCCTTTCAGGTTCGAAGCGACCGCCTACTACACCAAATTCAACGGCTTCATCTATCGTCGTCTCACCGGCGTCACCTGTGAGGACGTCGCCTGCGTCGGCCCCGCCGATCCGGCCTATCCCCTCGAACTGAACCAGGCGGTCTATTCGCAGCGCGACGCCACCTTCCGCGGCGGCGAATTCCAGAGCCAGCTCGATGTCGGTCCGCTCCATGGCGGTATCTGGGGCATCGAGAACCAGTTCGATGTCGTGCGCGCGACCTTCAGCGACGGCACCAACGTCCCGCGCATCCCGCCGGTGCGCGTCGGCGGCGGCCTGTTCTGGCGCGACGCCAACTGGCTGACACGGATCAACCTGCTGCACGCCTTCGCGCAGAACGATATCGCTCCGATCGGCGAGACGCCGACGGCAGGCTACAACCTGCTGAAGGCGGAAGTCAGCTACCGGACCAAGCTTGATGCAAGCTGGTTCGGCGCGCGCGAGATGACGGTCGGGCTCGTCGGCAACAACCTGCTGAACGAGAACATCCGTAACAGCGTGTCCTACACCAAGGACCAGGTCTTGATGCCCGGCCTCGGCGTGCGCGCGTTTGCCAACCTGAAGTTCTAGGATGGCCGTGCCCCGTGGGGTGGCGTTAGCTGGTGCTACCAGCTAACGTTCCGGCGAAACCACCTCTGGAATCGGATGCGCACCGAATAGATGACTTCGTCCATCAATGTTCACGTCTACAGCGACGCGCTCGTCCTGCTCGGCACCGCGGGCGTCGTCATTCCCCTGGTGCGGCGATTCGGTTTCAACCCCGTTCTCGGCTATCTCGGCGCCGGCGCGATCCTGGGCCCGCTTGGGCTCGGATCGTTCATCGACAGGTTTCCGCTGCTCTACTGGTTCACCGTCGTCGACGCGGCGAACGTCTCCGGCCTTGCGAATCTCGGCGTCGTGTTCCTGCTGTTCCTCATCGGCATGGAGTTGTCCTACGAACGATTGAAGGCGATGCATCGCCTGATATTCGGCCTGGGCAGCCTGCAGATCGTCCTGTCGACGGTGGCGATCGGCATCGTTGCCGCGCTGGCAGGCACCAAGGCTCCGGTGCCGCTGATCCTGGGCGCCTGTCTCGCCTTGTCCTCGACCGCCATCGTCATGGAGATTCTCGGCAGGCAAAGGCGGCTCAATACGATCGCCGGACGGGCAAGTTTTTCGGTTCTCCTCGCGCAGGATCTGGCGGTCGCCCCTCTCCTGCTTTTCATCTCGATTTTCGGCGCTGGAGCCTCCGGCTCGGTGGTCGGGACACTGGCGCTCGCGATGACCCATGCCGCGATCGCGCTCGGGGTCATCGTGTTCGCCGGTCGCGTCGTGATGCGTCCACTGTTCCGCCTTGTGGCATCGGTCGGCATGAGCGACCTGTTCGTCGCCACCACGCTGTTCGTCATCGTCGCGACCGGCGTCGCCGCCGCCCTGGCCGGCGTCTCGATGGCGCTTGGCGCCTTTGTCGCCGGACTGCTGCTGGCGGAGACGGAATTCCGCAAGGCCATCGAGACCGCCATCGATCCGTTCAAGGGAATCCTGCTCGGCCTGTTCTTCTTCACGGTCGGCATGAACATCGACTTTGGCCAGATTATCCGCGATCCGGTCTGGCTGATCGCCGGTGCTGCCGGGCTGATTGCCATCAAGTCCACCATACTCGTTTTCCTGGCGCGGATGTTTCGCCTCTCCTGGCCGGCCTCGCTCGAGGTCGGGCTGCTGCTCGGTCCCGGCGGCGAGTTCGCTTTCGTGGGCATCGGGCTCGCGACGACGCTTGGCCTGGTCGACGCGAAGGTCGCGAGCTTTGCCGTCGCATTGACCACGCTGACCATGATGCTCACTCCCGCGCTGTCTCATGTCGCGCGGCGGTTGGCGCCGATGGTGCGGGAGGACAAACCGCATGATCCCGAGCTTGCCGTCGCGCCAAGCGGCGGCAGCGGCCACGCCATCGTCGTTGGGCACGGCCGGGTTGGACAAGTCGTCTGCACGATGCTCGACCGCCACCAGTTCAAATACACGGCAGTCGATAACGACGCCGCGGCCGTGCCCGAGCAGCGCCGGCAAGGACGCACCGTTTTCTACGGGGATGCGACGAACCCGGAGTTCCTGAAGAGCTGTGGCCTGATGGAGGCCGCCGCCGTCATCGTCACGATCAACGAACCCAGGGCCATCGACGAAATTGTCGCCCAGGTTCGCGCGCTACGGAAAGACGTACTGATCGTTTCGCGCGCGCGCGATGCCGACCACGCGCGGCACCTCTATGGCATCGGCGTGACCGATGCCGTGCCCGAGACCATCGAGGCAAGCCTGCTGGTATCAGAAGCTGCCCTGATTGGCCTCGGAGTGGCGATGGGGCTGGTCGTGGCGTCCATCCACGAGAAGCGTGAGGAGTTTCGCCACGAACTGCAACAGGCCGCCGGAAGTGCGGGATCGGCGCCGAAGCAGGTGGCCGGCACCAGAAGGCGCAGGCTTTTCCGGTAGCGGCGAATGTCTCCGCAGCACTTCTTCGCCGCGGCGCTAAGAGCGCGCCTTGCTCCAGTCCGGACGGATATCTCCGGAAACGCCGTCGAACGCGCCTTCGACCAGTTCCGCCACCAGCAGACGGCTGTAGTCGACAGGGCCCGGCATGATCGCGCGTCCCTTCGGGATCACGTTGAATCCGACGCGGCGGTAATAGGACTCGTCGCCGACCAGAATGACCAGCCGATGGCCCTTGGCCCTGGCATCCTGCAGCGAGCGATCCAGCAACATGCGGCCGACGCCGCGGCCGCGGAACGGCGGCTCGACCGTCAACGGCCCGAGCATCAGGGCCGGCGTGTCGCCGATGCAGATCGGCAACTGGCGCACCGAGCCAACCAGCAATGTGCCGATTCGCGCCGTGAACGACAGGTCGAGCAGGTGATCGACATGTTCGCGCAGGCGGTAGGCGCTCAGCACGAAACGGCCGGGGCCGAAGGTGCGCTCGTGCAGGCGTTCGATGGCCTGCGCGTCCTTTGGCGTTTCGGCCAGGATGGTGACGTCAAGTTCGCTCATGATGAGGCGCGGGATAGCATCTGGCTGCGGCGCGGTCCATCGCCGGAAGCGGCAATCCCGGTATTGCCTCAATCCCTGCCGATGGCCGGCTGGGACAAATAGGTCAAAAGCTTCATTTCGCGGCGACCTCGCGTCACCGTATCCAGCACCAGCCCCGAACTTACCGACAGCACCGCCACGATCATCAGGCCCATCGACAGCACCGCGGTCGGCAGCCGCGGAACGAGGCCTTCCTCGAGAAAGGTGACGATCACGGGGATCGCGAGGCCGATCGATATCAGCATCAGGAAGATGCCGATGACCGTGAAAAACCGCAGCGGCTTTTCCGACCGGTACAGCTTCAGGATGGTACCGAGAATCCGGAAACCATCGCGCCAGGTATTGAGCTTGCTGACCGATCCCTCCGGCCGGGCGTAATATGGCGTCTCGATCTCCGTCACCGGCAGCGCCAGTTCGAGCGCGTGCACGCTGAGCTCGGTTTCGATCTCGAAGCCGTCCGACAGCACCGGGAAGGACTTGACGAAGCGACGGGAGAACACGCGGTAGCCGGAAAGGATATCCTTGAACGCCTGGCCGAACACGTTGGAAAGGAACGATGTCAGCATCCAGTTGCCGGTGCGGTGGCCGGGCCGGTAGGCCGCAACCGACTGATCGACGCGCAAGCCGACCACCATGTCGAGGTGTTCGTTGATGAGCTTGTCGATCATGCGCGGCGCGCTCGGCGCGTCATAGGTCGCGTCGCCGTCGACCAGCACATAGATGTCGGCGTCGACGTCGGCGAACATGCGCCGCACCACGTGGCCCTTGCCCTGGCGGCGCTCGCTGCGCACGAGCGCGCCGGCGGCACGCGCCACCTCGATGGTGCGATCCCTGGAATTGTTGTCGTAGACGTAAATCCGGGCGGTCGGCAGCGCCTTGCGGAAGTCGGCGACCACGGTGGCCACCGCGGCTTCCTCGTTGTAGCACGGCACCAGAACCGCAATCCGCAAGCCCGCCTCCGTCATCGCACGCTCACCAAATTAGATCCGTCCATGGCGCGTCACACCGCAATCAGGCGCTGGCGGCAGGGTCCAGGGAGCATGTCGATCGGAATGATATAATATGGCGTAAATATCGGGTGGGTCGGGGAGAAAATCAGGTTGTGCCGCGAAGTTTAGCGCGACCGGGACGGTGACCTGCCGGGCGCGGCCTCGATCAACAAGGTGAATTGAACGTCAACGCACCGGCCGCCGCGTCAGCGCCAGGTCGCGACCTGCGCTACGCCGTCGAGCACTTCCGCGATCCGCAGCCGCGTTCCCCGCGTCGTCTCGGCCGGCAGCGCTCCCGCCGCGTAGAATCCGCACTCCACAATCTCGTGGTTCGGCTCCGGCAGCCGGTCCTGGCGGAACTGCCTGATAATGTAGACCGCAACATGGTCGCGGCGCGAGACGTGGCCGTTGAAAAACACGCCGTGCAGCGCCGGCTCACCGGTCATTTCAATCCGCCCCTCCTCGACCAGCTCGCGCCGCAGCGCTTCGAGAAACGTCTCGCCGACCTCGACCCCGCCGCCCGGCAGGTGCCAGCCCGCGACATAGCTGTGCCGGACCAGAAACACCCTGTTGTCGCCGTCGAGCACCACGCCGCGAACCCCCAGCGTCATGCCGCGGGCGATCCGCCAATACAGATGAAATACCCGCCGCAGTGGCGGCTCCAACCGCTTTCGTAAGCGCTGCAGCGCCGTCACTCAAACCTCGGATGGACAGGTGTCACGTTTGATCCTTATATCGCCGACATGATCGGGCGACGGCTCTATATCACAGACAATGCGGCGGAGCGCGAATGACCGACACCTTCACGCTGGCGCATTTGTCCGATCCGCATCTGCCGCCGATGCCCGCGGCGCGGCTGCGCGAACTCGCCGGCAAACGCGCCCTCGGCTATATCAACTGGACGCGCAACCGCCACAAATATCACCGCCGCGAAGTGCTGGATGCCCTCGTCGCCGACATGCAGGCGCAACGGCCCGACCACATTGCGGTGACCGGCGATCTCGTCAACCTGGCGCTCGAGGCCGAATTCACCCCGGCGCAGGCCTGGCTCGAAAGCGTCGGCACGCCGCAGCAGGTCACGGTCGTTCCCGGCAATCACGACGCCTATGTGCGGGCGACGCGGCATCACTTCGGCGGCACGTTCGCAAAATTCCTGCAGGGCGACGCCGCGAACGGCGCGCCATTCCCGTTCGTGCGGCGGCGCGGACCGTTGGCGCTGATCGGAGTGTCCTCGGCCGTGCCGACGCTGCCGCTGATGGCGACCGGCCGGCTCGGCCGCACGCAGCTCGATGCGCTGGACCGCGAGCTTGCGCAATTGCCGCCGGACGAAGCCTTCCGGGTGCTGCTGGTGCATCACCCCCTGCATTCGACGTCGCGGATGAAGCGGCTGACCGATTCCATGGCGCTCCGCGGCGTGCTGAAGCGGCACGGCGTGGAACTGGTCCTGCATGGCCACGACCACATCCATTCGACGATGTGGCTCGAAGGCGCCGATCGCCAGATCCCCGCCGTCGGCGTGCCGTCGGCATCGGCGCTGCCGCATCGGCACTATCCGGCCGCGGCCTACAATCTGTTTTCGATCGCGCGCGACGCCGGCAAATGGCGCTGCGTGCAGACCGTGCGCGCGGTCGATGCCGATTTCCGCGTCAAGCAGATCAAGCAGGCGACGCTGCTTTAGTTGCGGCATGCGCGGGCTGATATCTCAATCCCCGCCACCGCCGCAGCCGCCGCCCCCATCACCGCCGCCGCCGCTGTCGCCGCCTCCGCTATCACTGCTTCCGCTGTCGCCGCTGCTGCTGCCGGTGTCGCCAAAGCCGTCCGAACTGCCGTCGAACGACGAGTCGGAGAAGTCGCCGCCGCAATAGGCGACGCCGCTGCCGTCCCGGCGCAGCGCTGCGCAATTGGGGTGGTAGACGAACCCGTTCCGGATGTTGAGCTTGCCGTCGAGCGCAAACAGCAGCGGCAGGCGGGTCGGTCGCACCGGGTCGATGTTCTCGTATTTGCAGCAGTACCACCAGACGCGGCGCAGGCCCGCGTTGCTCTGGCGGTGCTCGCCGAGCACGACGGCGGGGGTGTGGTGCAGGAAGCCGCCGAAGGCGCGGCGGCAGAACTCGTGGTAGTCGCGGGTGTACAGGATGAATTCGTGCCAGAGATCGTCGGCGATCTGCGAGGGCATCGAGACGTGGCGCTTGCCGCTCATGAGATAGGCGAGGAAAAATTGCCGCAGGCCTTGCGAGACCAGCGCGCTGTTCTTGCGCTGAAAGCCGGGGCGACGCTTCTCCAGTCGATCGAGCAGCCCGCGCGGCCAGTCAAAGGTGCGGATGTATTCGGCGCGGCGCAGCGTCTGCCATTTGGCATAGAAATAGGCGGTGGCAGCGAAGGCTGCCACCAGCGCGATGGCAAACGGTATGGTCATGATGCGATTTCCAGCCCGTTCGCTTCCAGCCCTAAAAGTTGTTCAGGCTGGCGTAGAGCGCGAGGCCGAACAGCGCAACCGCGCCGAGCAGGAAGCCGAGCACGAACGTACCGAGGCCGCGGCGGCGCGGCTTCTTCTTGAGGACAGGCTCGGCCACCGGCATCGACACCATCGCATGCTCGCGCTCGACCATGCGGCGCGCGACATAGCCGGTGACGGCATCGACGATGACGGGCACGTCATGCGACTCGGCGAGCACGATGCGGCCGAAGCGAGTGTCCTGCACGAAGCGGTAGATGCGCTTGTCGCGCCCCATCACGACATGCGCGACGACGTCGATCCACAGCCGCGGCGTCTCGCCCTGGCTGACGCCGCGATCGAACAGATCGACCTGGACAGGCACTTCCGAAAACAGGGGATCGAGCGCCTCGTTGAGGATCTCGAGGCGGGCGACTTCGGCATCGCGCAGTTCGACCACGACACCGGTACGATCGGCGGCCTCGATGCGCGCCTGGCGCAGCGCATCGCGCAGCCGTGTCTGCCTGATGTCGCGGGCCTCACTGCCGGAATTTTGCGCGTCTGCCATCGGGGGCCGCCTTTTTATTCTGAAGGATTAGCCCGTTAACCTATCAGTAACCACATTGTCCGCAAAGGCCGTTTAGTTGCAATGGGTTAGCGATCCACCGGGTTCTGGGGCCGCGGCCGGCGCCGCTCGCCCCGCCCTCACCGGGCGCAAGACGGCCCCAGCCGGTTTTCCGGATGGGCCGCCTGTCCCTGGGACGTTTCCTGTTTTGACGTTGTCGGCAGCGCTCAGGCCGAGACGCGCGAGGGCTCTTCGACGATCGAGAAGCGGACGCCGGCCTTGTGACGGCTCTCTTCCGAGACCTCCTTCCAGCACTCCTCCGCTTCCTTGCGGGTCTTGAACGGGCCCCTGACCTGGGCCGAGCCTTCCACCAGCTTGTGGAAGTTCATCGAGCCGAACTCGCCGCCGATCACCCAGAAATTGCTGCCTTTGGTCATTTTCAGTCTCCTGTTTGCGCGAGGCGATCAGTCTGGAATTCAATCGACCCCAGACTGATCAACCGCCGTTAGCCGAACTGGTTCATCGTGTTGTGGACGCCGCCCGCCTTCAGCGCGGCTTCACCCGCGAAGTATTCCTTGTGCTCGTCGCCGATATCGGAGCCGGCCATGTTCTGATGCTTGGCGCAGGCGATGCCCTGACGGATCTCCTGGCGCTGAACATTCTTCACATAGCCCAGCATGCCCTGCTCGCCGAAATACTCCCTGGCGAGATTGTCAGTCGACAGGGCTGCCGTGTGATAGGTCGGCAACGTGATCAGGTGGTGGAAGATGCCGGCGCGCTTGGCCGAATCGGCCTGGAAGGTGCGGATGCGCTCGTCGGCCTCGATGCCGAGCGGCGTATCGTCGTATTCCGGCTTCATCAGTTCGGCACGGTTGTACTTGCTGACGTCCTTGCCGGCCTCCTTCATCGCGTCATAGACCTGCCAACGGAAGTTGAGCGTCCAGTTGAACGACGGCGAGTTGTTGTAGGCCAGCTTCGCATTTGGAACGACCTTGCGAATGCGGTCGACCATCTTGGCGATCTGTTCGATATGCGGCTTCTCGGTCTCGATCCACAAGAGGTCAGCGCCGTTCTGCAGCGAGGTGATGCTGTCGAGCACGCAGCGATCTTCACCCGTACCGGCGCGGAACTGGTAGAGGTTGCTGGCGAGGCGCTTCGGACGCATCATCTTGCCGTCGCGGTTGATGATGACATCGCCGTTGCGGGCATTGGCGGCCGTCACTTCCTCGCAATCCAGGAAGCTGTTGTACTGGTCGCCGAGGTCGCCGGGTTTGTGGCTGACAGCAATCTGCTGCGTCAGGCCGGCGCCCAGCGAGTCGGTGCGGGTCACGACGATACCGTCTTCGACGCCGAGTTCGAGGAACGCGTGGCGGCAGGCCCGGATCTTCGCCAGGAACACCTCATGCGGCACCGTCACCTTGCCGTCCTGGTGACCGCACTGCTTTTCGTCGGAGACCTGGTTCTCGATCTGCAGGGCGCACGCGCCCGCCTCGATCATCTTCTTGGCGAGCAGATAGGTCGCCTCGGCGTTGCCGAAGCCGGCATCGATGTCGGCGATGACGGGCACGACATGGGTCTGGAAATTGTCGACCTTCTCGATCAGCTCCTTTTCCTTCGCCTTGTCGCCCGCCTTGCGGGCGACGTCGATGGCGCGGAAGATGTCGTTGAGCTCACGCGAGTCCGCCTGGCGGAGGAAGGTGTAGAGCTCTTCGATCAGCGCCGGCACCGAGGTCTTCTCGTGCATCGACTGGTCCGGCAGCGGCCCGAACTCGGAACGCAGCGCCGCGATCATCCAGCCGGAGAGATAGAGATAGCGGCGATCGGTCTTGCCGCCGAAATGCTTCTTGACCGAAATCAGCTTCTGCTGGGCGATGAAGCCGTGCCAGCAACCCAGCGACTGGGTGTACTTGGTCGGGTCGGCGTCATAGGCCGCCATGTCGGCGCGCATCAGCGCCGCGGTGTAGCGGGCGATGTCGAGGCCGGTCTTGAAGCGGTTCTGCAGACGCATGCGCGCCACGGCTTCGGCGGAGACGCCGTTCCAGGTCGGCTTCGTCTCGAGGAGCGCCTTGGCTGCTTCAACCTGGCTCTGATAGGCGCCCGGTCCCTGGAGTGCCTGATCGCTGATGCCACGCGGCTGGTAGTTCATGATCGTATCCCTTCAATCGACATTCTTGACAGTGCATTGCGAAACGTGCCGACAGCTAAACGCCAAAAGCATAAATTCGTACAGATAGCTTGTTTTCGATTGGTGATGTATTGTAACATCTACACCTGTCATATATGTTATTTTGTAATTTCTGTCACAAATGAGGTCAAGGAACCCGCCATGGCCGCCGATTCCGGAAAGAAGCTGTTCGTCGGTCCCCGCTTCCGGCGAATCCGCCAGCAGCTCGGCCTGTCGCAGACCCAGATCGCCGAGGGGCTGGGGATTTCCCCGAGCTATATCAACCTGATAGAGCGCAACCAGCGGCCGGTGACGGCGCAGATCCTGCTCCGGCTGGCGGAGACCTATGACCTCGATCTGCGCGACCTCGCCACCGCCGACGAGGACCGCTTCTTTGCCGAACTGAACGAAATCTTCTCCGATCCGCTGTTCCGCCAGATCGACCTGCCGAAGCAGGAACTGCGCGACCTTGCCGAACTCTGCCCCGGCGTGACGCACTCGCTGCAGCGGCTTTACGCCGCCTATACCGAGGCGCGCCGCGGCGAGACGCTGGTCGCAGCCCAAATGGCCGATCGCGATGAGGGCGCCCGCTTCGAGGCCAACCCGATCGAACGCGTGCGCGACCTGATCGAGGCCAACCGAAATTATTTTCCGGAACTCGAACAAGCCGCGGAAAATCTGCGCGACGAGCTGAACGTCTCCGCGGAGGAGCTGTTCGCTTCGCTTGCGGCGCGGCTGCGCGAAAAGCACTCGATCGTCACCCGCATCATGCCTGTCGACGTGATGCGCGAGACGCTGCGGCGGTTCGACCGCCATCGCCGCCAGCTTCTGATTTCCGAACTGGTCGACGGCTCTGGCCGCGCGTTCCAGCTCGCGCTGCAGATTGGCCTCGCCGAATGCGGCGCTGTCATCGACGGCATCGTCAACCGCGCCGGCCCGCTCGACGACACCCCGCGGCGGCTCTACCGCATCACGCTGGCGAATTACTTCGCCGCCGCCGTCATGATGCCCTACCAGCCGTTCCATAGCGCGGCGGAAACCCTGAACTACGACGTGCATGTGCTGGCGCAGCGCTTCAACGCCGGCTTCGAGCAGGTCTGCCACCGCCTCACCACACTGCAGCGGCCGAACGCGCGCGGCGTGCCGTTCTTCCTGCTCCGCGTCGACAATGCCGGCAATGTCTCCAAGCGGTTTTCTTCCGGCACGTTCCCGTTCTCGAAGTTCGGCGGCACCTGCCCGCTCTGGAACGTGCACTCGACCTTCGACACGCCGGACCGCCTGCTCAAGCAGGTGATCGAGCTGACCGACGGCACGCGCTACTTCTCGATCGCGCAGATGGTGCGCCGGCCGATCGCGCCGCATCCGCAGCCGCAGCCGCGCTTTGCGATCGGTCTCGGCTGCGAAATCCGCCATGCGTCGAAACTCGTCTACGCCGCGGGGATGGATCTGGAGAAAACGGAAGGCACGCCGATCGGCGTCAACTGCCGGCTCTGCGAGCGCGAAAACTGCAGCCAGCGCGCCGAGCCGCCGATCACCCGCACGCTGATCCTGGACGAGAACACGCGACGGGTATCGTCGTTCGCGTTCTCGAATGCGCGGGAGCTGTGAGGCGTTATTCGTCATTGCGAGCGCAGCGAAGCAATCCATCCTTCCGCGCATGAGGCGACAATGGATTGCTTCGCTGCGCTCGCAATGACGGGCGGGAATGGGTTCACAGCCGCCTCGGGATAAGGTCTACATGGACCGCAGACTTTAACGCTTGCGCTGGATGGCCCTGAGATAGTTCACCGCGGCGGCAGCATCATCTCGCTTGAAGCGGAAGGTCGGCATCTCCGGGTGGATGGTGGTCAGCCCGTCCTGCAAGCGCTGCACCATGTCGGTGTCGTAGAGCTTTTCGCCGAAGGTGCGGAACGCCGGCGCCAGCGGATTCGGGCTATCGCCTGTCGTGCCGACGGCGTGACATCGCCCGCACAGGTTTTCCAGCGTCGCCCCGGCACGCCGCTGCTGTGCATCGAGCGCCTGCGCGGCGGCGCCCGAGAGCAGCACGAGGCACGCCGATGCGGCGAACATTCGCAAGGTGAGGCCTGACATCGCGATCTCTTCGGCTGTGTCCGGGTTTCTACGGACTGTTACGCTGACAGGTGCGCAACAGCCTTGCGATGCATCAAGCAGCCGGCACGAAATGCCCTCCGAATGCCCAAGGAATCGCCAAAGTTAAATCCCGGGGATTGCGTAATTTAGCAATGGAACGGCCGAGCTGATTCGCTAGTTTTGGAAGGGGCGAATCCCTAATCGCAAAATGTGGATGCAGGGAACGATGTTACGACGCGTCAAGTTGATGAACCCGTTCGAGATCATTCAGGACCGCCTTGCGCCGGAGCGGCAGCAAGCGCCGCCGGCCGAGCTCAAGGTGATCAATCGCGCCGCGCGCACCACCCCGGTCTGCGCCGCCTGCGGCTCCGACGACATCATCTGTCACGCGACCGCGCAATGGAGCAACGAAGCCCAGGAATGGCAGCTCGCCAACACCTTCAACCAGCCGGCGCGCTGCAACACCTGCAACAGCGACGTCAGCCTGACGTGGCTGACGCTGAATTGAGGCGCTAAACCGCCCTGCTCGCTCAATCCCTCATGGTGAGGAGGCGCTTCAGCGCCGTCTCGAAACATGCAGGCCCGGCTGGTGCCATTCATCCTTCGAGACGCCTGCTTCGCAGGCTCCCCCGGGATGAGGTCTGGCAGCGTTAAATCTCGGCATACACCTCCAGCAGATTCCCGTCGGGATCCCTGAAGAACAGCGTGCGATGACCGAACGGCTGGTCCTTCGGCGGCTCCATCAGTACGACCCCATGCCGCACCAATTCCTCCGCGCAGCGATCGACATCCGCGGCCGCCACCCTGAACGCAAGCTGCAGCGACGCGCTCCCCGCAGGCGTCGGTGCGTCCTTCGCCGTCCGGCTCGGCCGCGCCAGCGCGAGCGTATTGCCGCCGATCTGATATTCGATCCACCCCGCCGACAATTCGCGCGTCAGGGAAAAACACAGCACGCCCTCATAGAAGCGGCGCATCGCCGCCATGTCGCGCACGAAGATGACGGTGTAGTCGACGGCGCGGATGGCGTGGAAGGGGGAAGTGGTCAATGGATTCCGATCGTGCATGATGGCGTATGCTCTACGATTTTTCGTCCCACACCCGCGCTTCCGTCCAACCCAGCTCGGCGAATTCCGCCGCCCGCAGCGGCGCTTCGCCCGCCGAGAAAAACTCGTCGAGCTGCGGCGGGCTCACCGAGGTGCCGCTGAGCATAGCGTGGGCCTGGCCGCGGTGATGCACCTGATGCTGGAACAGATGCAGGAGCAGGCGATCCATCCGTTCGCTCTGGATGGAGGTGCCGCGATGCACCGAGACGACGCGCTGCAATCCAGCGGCGTCGAGCGCTTCAACGATGGTGAGCAGGCGTCGGTCGACTGCGGCCTGAGCGTCCTTTAGCGCAGCCACGGTCGCACAAGGCTCCCGGTTCGCCCAGGCCGCAGGGCCGAGCGTGCCGTCTTCCATCGCATCGACGTAGAAGTGGTCGATGATCAGGATGTGGTTGAGCGTGGCGCGCAGGGTTGGAAAGAAGCCGGTACGCTTCGCGGTGAATTCCTCCGGCGACAGCGCGAGACAGGCCGTGAGCAGCCGGTGGTTGGCCCAGGCGTTGTTGTAGGCCATGGTGCGGAAGGGAAGCACGTCGTTCATTGGCGTCGCTGGCTCCGCGCAAGTCAGTAAGGCGGATTAGCGCAAGCGTAATCCGCCGCCGTCGTTCGGCGAGAATGGTGGGTTGCGCCTTTCCGCCTTCGCTCGTTGAGCTACGGCGCGACGGGGACGGCTAACCCACCCTACGAATCTCGCTCTTACTCCGCGGCCTGCCGGGTCGGCTCGTCGAGCTTCTCCAGCACCTTTGGCGGCGACATCGGCAGCGCGTAGAAGCGTTTGCCGAGCGCGTTGTAGATCGCGTTCGCTACCGCCGCCATCACAGGCACCAGCGGCACTTCGCCGACGCCCTTGACGCCCTGCGGGTGCTTCGGGTTCGGGATTTCGACCATGATGCAGTCGAGCATCGGAAGGTCCGAACAAACCGGCATGCGATAGTCGAGGAAGCCGGGATTATCGACCTTGCCGTCCTTGGTGTAGATGTACTCCTCGTTCAGCGCCCAGCCGATGCCCTGCGCGACGCCGCCCTGAAGCTGGCCCTCGACATAGCCGGGATGGATGGCGCGGCCGACATCCTGCACGGCGGTGTAGCGGATCACGCGCGCGATGCCGAGATCGACGTCGACCTCGACGTCGCAGACATGGGTGCCGAAGCCGCCGTCGGCGCCCGTGGTGTTGAGCTGCACGCCGGCGCCGATCGGGCCGCCCATCGCGGGCGCCTTGTCGGCGAGTTCCTTCAGCGTCAGCGGCTCGAACTGGCCGGCATTCGGGCTGACCGGATGCGCCGCGCCGTTCTCCCACTTCACCGCTTCCGGATCGATCTCCCAGATCTTGGCCGCGCGCTCGCGCAGCGTCTGGATGATCTTTTCGGTCGACTGCGTCACCACCATCGAGGAGGCGAACAGCACGCGGCTGCCGCCGGTCAGGTTGGAGAAGCCGACGGTCTGCGTATCGCCGATGATGACGGAGACGCGGCGGTAGTCGATGCCGAGCAGCTCGGCGCAGATGTTGGCGATGCCGGCGCGCGAGCCGCCGATATCGGGATGGCCTGTCGTGACGACGACGTTGCCGTCCTCGGTGATGTTGACCTGCGCCGAGGACTCACCGCCGGCGTTGAACCAGAAGCCGGATGCGACGCCCCTGCCCTGAAACTTGCCGAGCGGCGCCTTGTAGTGATCCGAATTCTTCGCGGCTTCGATGGTTTCGACATAGCCGATGCGCGGGAAGGTCGGGCCGTGCGCGGCCTTGGTGCCTTCCCTCGCGGCGTTCTTCAGGCGGAAGTCGAGCGGGTCCATCTTCAGCGCTTCGGCGACCTCGTCGAGCACGCATTCGACCGCGTAAGCGCCGATCGGCGCACCCGGCGCGCGATAGGCCGCGACCTTCGAGCGGTTGGAGACGACGTCATAGCCTTCCGACAGCAGGTTCGGGATGTCGTAGGGCGTGAAGCTGCACCCGGCAGCGCCACGGATCGGCGAGCCCGGCAACGCGCCGGCCTGCAGATAGAAGGTGCCGTGGGCGGCAACGATCTTGCCGTCCCTGGTGGCGCCGATCTTCACCGTGCTCTTCGAGCCTGAAGTGGGACCGGTCGCGCGCATCACTTCCTCGCGCGTCATCACCATCTTCACCGGGCGGCCGGACTTTTTCGCGAGCAGCGTCGCGAGCGGTTCGAGATAGACGATGGTCTTGCCGCCGAAGCCGCCGCCGATCTCGGCGGGGATGG
>NZ_DAINNI010000035.1:0-42766 GCF_036735945.1 Bradyrhizobium sp.
TGGTCGCTCGGCCTGATCTCCGACATCGATCCGTTGATGTACAAGGTGATCTGGTGGGCGATGGGACACTCCTCGCAGCAGATCAATGTCTCCGCGCATGTTTCGCTCTGGTACCTGACCGCGGCGCTTCTCGTCGGCGCCAAGCCGCTGAGCGAGAAGGTGAGCCGCGTGGCGTTCTTCATGTACATCCTGTTCCTGCAGCTGGCCTCGGCACACCACCTGCTCGCCGAGCCGGGCATGGATGCGAGCTGGAAGATCGTCAACACCAGTTACATGATGTACCTCGCCGTGATGGGCTCGATGGTGCACGGCCTCACCGTGCCCGGTGCCATCGAGGCAGCGCAGCGGCGCAACGGCTTCAACCGCGGCATGTTCGAGTGGCTGCGCAAGGCGCCATGGGGACATCCGGCCTTCGCCGGCATGTTCCTGTCGCTGGTGTTCTTCGGCTTCATCGGCGGCATCTCCGGCGTGGTGCTGGGCACCGAGCAGCTCAACGTGCTCATGCACAACACCATCTACGTGCCCGGACACTTCCACGGTACGGTGGTCGCCGGAACGACGCTGGCCTTCATGGGCGCGACCTATCTCGTGCTGCCGCTGATCTTCCAGCGCGAGATCGTCTGGCCGAAGCTCGCCAAGATTCAGCCCTATCTGTTCGGTATCGGTGCGGCCGGCATCTCGCTGTTCATGATGGGGGCGGGCACCCTCGGCGTGGCGCGGCGGCACTGGGACATGACCTTCAGTGACGCCAGCCTCGGGTTTGCGCATTCGGCCGGCGCGTTCCTGATGATGGGACTGAACGGCATCTTCGCCATCATCGCGGCCATCGGCGGCATCATCTTCGTGCTGGTCGTCGTCGGCACCGCGCTGTTCGGCAAGAAGATCACGAGCGGCCACAAGTTGACCTTCCCGCTGTTTGCCGGCGGCGGCGCGGTCGCCTCGCACTACGGCAGCGAGAAGGCGCCGAAGCTGCCGGGCACGATCATCCTCGTGACCATCTTCTTCGTCTGCTTCGTCCTCTACTACTTCATCAACTGGAAATACCTCTCTGAGCTCTGGCTGTTCCGTTGATCGACTGTCGTCCCCAGGGAGGAGAGATACCATGCGCGCTGTAGCCTCAATGACGATCTCGCTCCTGAAGCTCAGGATCGGCGTCGCGATTGCGGCCAGCGCGCTGGCCGGTGTGGCGGCGGCTAGCGGCCCGCGGCTGGCGTGGTGGCAGATCGCCGGCCTCGCGCTCGCCGTGCTCGGTGCCTCCGGCGCGGCCGGCGCTTTCAACCACTACTACGAGCGCGACGTGGACAGGCTGATGCGGCGCACCCGCAACCGCCCGTTCGCGAGCGGCACTTTCAAGCCGAGCCCGTGGTGGCTCGCCGCCTTTCTGGCGCTGCTGGCGGTCTCGCTTGCGCTCGCCGTGGTGACGGCCGGGCACGTTGCGGCGGGCTATGTGTTCCTCGGCGCCTTCACTTACGGCATCGTCTATACGGTCTGGCTCAAGCGCCGCAGCACCTGGAACATCGTGATTGGCGGGCTAGCCGGAAGCTTCGCCGTGCTGGCAGGGGCGGCCGCCGTCGATCCGTCGCCGCAGATCGTACCCACGGTGCTGGCGGTCGTGCTGTTCCTGTGGACGCCGCCGCATTTCTGGAGTCTCGCTGCCGCCAAGGGCGAGGACTATGCGCGGGCCAACATTCCGATGCTGCCGGTGGTGGCCCCGGCCTATGCCTGGACTCTGGCCGTGCTGGTTCATGCGGTAGCTTTGGCCGTGATCTCGCTGGTCCCGGTCTGGTATGGGGCAGGGATGCTCTACGGCCTCTGCGCGGCAATCGGCGGCGGCTACTTCATCTGGAAGAGTATCCTGCTTCACCGCGATCCGTCGAAGGCGAATGCGATGGCGAACTTCTTCGCCTCACTCCTGCAACTGGCCCTGCTGATCGCGGGCGCGCTGCTATCGAGCGCCGCGGGACTTCTGTCATGACAGGCCTTCGCGCGGCATGTGCGGCGTCCGCGCTTATTTGCCTCCTGGCCACCCCTGCGCCGGCCGCGCCTGCGCTCGACCCGGGTGCCGCGATCGCAAAATCGACCCAGGCGCTGGGACGTACGGTTGGCAACCATCCGCTGACCGACAGCAGCGGCACGCCGTTCTCGCTGGCGGATTACCGCGGCAAGCCGCTGGTTGTCAGCCTTGTCTATTCGTCCTGCAGCTCGGTCTGCCCGCCGACCACGCAGCACACCATCGATGCGGTGACCGAGGCGGGCCGCGTGTTCGGGCTCGATCGCTTTGCCGTGCTGACCATAGGCTTCGATGCGCGCAACGACACTGTGCCGCGGATGGCGCAGTTCGCCTCAAGACAGGGCATCAAGCTGCCGAACTGGCGGGTGGCCAGTGGAGATGCCGCCACCGTCGCCGTGCTGCTCGACGATCTCGGCTTCAGCTACCGCGCGGTTGCCGGCGGCTTCGATCATCCGACGCAGACCACGATCCTCGACGGCGACGGCAAGGTCTATCGTCAGGTCTATGGCGAGGCCTTTCCGCTGCGCATGTTCATGGAGCCGATGAAGGACGTGGTTTACGGCAACAGGACGCCGTTTTCCTTCACGGGCATCGTCGACCGCGTCAAGTTTATATGCACAGCCTACGATCCAGGCGCCGGGCGCTACCGCATCGACTACGGCCTGGTGTTCGGCAGCGTGCTGGCGGCCATTTCGCTGCTGGTGATGGGAGGGCTGCTGCTGCGCGAATGGTTGCGGGCAGGGGCACGCGGCGACCGACAAAGCCTAGCCG
Organism: Bradyrhizobium sp.; assembly: GCF_036735945.1. Lineage (GTDB taxonomy): Bacteria > Pseudomonadota > Alphaproteobacteria > Rhizobiales > Xanthobacteraceae > Bradyrhizobium. Next base: position 2,783 of record NZ_DAINNI010000035.1, read on the forward strand.
ACGGAAACTGACGTGAAGCGGATCCGCAAGGTGCTCAGAGCCGGGTTTGAACTGGTCGAGCGGCCGTTCGACCGCCTGTTCGGTCCTTCCCTCAATCCACTGGCGCAGCTCGGCGCGCTCGGATTCTTCTTCTTCTGGATCGTTACCGTCAGCGGTATCTATCTCTTCATCTTCTTCGATACCGGCATCGAGCGCGCCTATCAGTCGGTCGAGTACATCTCGCGCGATCAATGGGTTCACGCCGGCGTCATGCGCAGCTTTCACCGCTATGCTTCCGACCTGATGGTGGTGATGGTCGCGGTGCACCTGTTGCGTGAGTTCTCCCTCGACCATTATCGCGGGGTCCGCTGGTTCTCCTGGTTTACCGGACTGCCGATCATCTGGCTGCTCTATGCCTCCGGGATCACCGGCTACTGGCTGGTCTGGGACAAGCTTGCCCAGTTTGTGGCGCTGGTGTCGTCGGAGCTTCTGGACTGGCTGCCGATCTTCGGCGAGCCGATTGCGCGCAACTTCATCGCCACGGGCACGCTGACCAGCCGCTTCTTCTCGCTGATGGTTTTCATGCATGTCGCGGTGCCGCTGTTCCTGCTGTTCATCATGTGGGTGCATATCCTGCGCATCTCGCGGCCCAAGGTGAATCCGCCGCGCATGCTGGCGCTGATGTCGCTGGTGGCGTTGCTCGCGGTGTCGATCTGGAAGCCGGCGCTGTCGCAGGGCCCGGCCGACCTCGCGAAGGTGCCGAACGATGTCGGCCTCGATTGGTTCTACCTGCCGCTCTACCCGCTGACCAGGCTGTGGGGCAATGGCGCCGTATGGGCCTTCCTCGGTGCATTCTCGCTGATGATAGCCTTGATGCCGTGGCTGCCGCCGCTGCGCCGGGCGAAGGCGGCCGTGATCGATCTCGACCATTGCAACGGCTGCGCCCGCTGTGCCGAGGATTGCCCCTATGAGGCGATCCGGATGGTGGCCCGCACCGACAAACTGCCGTTCCCGACGCAGGCCGAGGTCAATCCGTCGCTCTGCGTATCCTGCGGCATCTGTGTCGGCTCCTGCCCGTCTTCGACGCCGTTCCGCCGTTCGGAGGAATTGAAGACGGGAATCGATCTGCCGGAATATTCGCTGCGGGAGCTGCGCGAACGGGTCATGGATAGGGCGGGCGGGCTGAGCGGCCCCGGACGCGTGCTGGTGCTGGCCTGCGAGCATGGTGCCGCGGCAGGACGGATCGGCGACACGGTGGTGATGCCCTGCGTGGCAATGGCGCCGCCGTCGCTGATCGACTTCATCCTCAGCCGCGACCTAGCCGACGGCGTGGTGGTTGCCGGCTGCGCCGAGAGCGCCTGCTACAACCGCCTCGGCATCCAGTGGACCGAACAGCGCTTTGCCGCCGAGCGTGACCCCTACCTGCGGGCCCGCGTGCCGCGGGATCGGATCGCGACGGTCTGGGCATCTGCCCTCGCGGTGACGAGGGCCGAGGCGGAGATCGCCGATTTCGCAGCGCGCCTCGCGACGATGCCGCCGAAGCGCCTGCGTTCACCGCTTCCGGCCAGTTCGCCGGTGCATCCGCCAAAAGTCCCGGAGACGGAAAGGGGTGCGACGTGACTGGCGTGCGGCTGGTGGGACAGTTCATCGTCATCGTGGCGCTGTTCGCCGGCGTCGCCGCGCTGTCGGACTGGCCGACCTACGGCCAGATCCCGAACAACTCGGGCGTCGTGATGCTGACTTTCGTGCATGGCGCGGACCGCAAGGGTGAGTGCCGGCGCCTGACGTCGGAAGAGATCGCAAAACTGCCGCCCAACATGCGAAGGGTGCAGGATTGTCCGCGCGGTCGCCGCCCGATCTATGTCGAGCTCGACATCGATGGCCATGGCGCATACCAGGCGAGCCTGCCGCCGACGGGAATCGCCGGCGACGGGCCCTCTCGGGTCTATCAACGCTTTGTCCTGCCCGCGGGCCGGCATGAGCTCGCCGTGCGCATGCGCGACACCGCGCGAGCCGAAGGTTTTGATCACGAGCGCCGCGACAGCGTGGAACTCGCGCCGGACCAGATGTTCGTGATCGATTACCGGCCGGAAAGCGGCAGCTTCATCTTTCGCTGAGGAGGACATCATGGGCCTGCTGCATTGGGAGAAACGTTACAGCGTTGGCATCGAGGCGGTCGACCACGAGCACCGCGAACTCGTCGAACTGATCAACCGACTGCACGAACAGGCGAAGGCGCAGGGCTCCAAGGTGGCCGTACTCGGCTTCTTCGGCGATCTCTACAGGGCGATCTCGGCGCATTTTGCGCTGGAAGAGCGCTTCATGCGCGAGAAAGGCTATGACCAGCTCCGTCCGCACAAGGGCGATCACGAGCGTCTCCTCGATGAGATCCGGGACATCATGGAAGACTACGAGGTCAACGACCTGTTCGAGGAGCGACTGCTGGCGCAGCGGCTCGACGCCTGGTTTTCCCGGCATTTCGAAAGCCACGACGCGCGCCTGCATCGCGCGCTGGGTCATCACTGAAACGCTGGTTTGCAAGACCTTCAACAAGGGAGACGAAGATGAGGAAGTTACTGGTTGCAGCGCTGATCTCGACCGCCGGCATTGGCGCGGCCACCGCGCAGGATCTGACGGCAGGCGCCACCTCGTACAAGAAATGCGTGACGTGCCATGACGTCGGGCCGACCGCCAAGAACAAGGTAGGGCCGGTGCTCAACGGGCTCGATGGTCGCAAGTCCGGGACCGTCGCCGGCTACAACTATTCCGATGCCAACAAGGCGTCCGGCATCACCTGGAACGAAGAGAGCTTCCTCGACTACATCAAGGACCCCAAGGCCAAGATTCCGAACACCAAGATGGTGTTCGCCGGCATCAAGAACGAGACCGAGGCGAAGGCGCTCTGGGCCCATCTCAAGCAATACGACGCCGACGGCAAGATCAAGTAGCGGAGCGCTGTCAGGCATCCATCAGACGGCCTGCCACGTCAAATCATCAGCCGGGGCTGCGATCCAGCGCCGCTCGACGCCGGCGTGATCGCGCGCCCACACGATGGTGCCCGGAAAGCGCGGCAGCAGGGTTGCGATTTTGTCGGCGGAAGCGATGTAGAAGGTCGTCGACAGCGCGTCGGCGACGGCCGCCGAGCGGTGGTGAACCGTCACTGTCTTCCAGCAGGCGGCGCTGCGGCCGCTGCGCGGATCGAACAGATGATGCGCGGCGCCACCGGCGCCGAGCACGCAGCCCGCGCCTTCGGACGTGGCGAGCGCGCCGCGCCGCAGCGCGATGGGCGCCCGATCCGCGCGCGCGATCTGCCAGGCCTTGCCGTCCAGCCTCGGCGCGAGGGCGCGCTGTTCGCCGAGGTCGACGAGTACGTGCTTCAGGCCGCGGCCTGCGAGCAGTTCGGCGATGCGGTCGGTGACGTAGCCCTGGCCGAGACCGTTGAGTGTCACGCGCTGACCTTGGCCGAGATAGATCGCGTCCACCTCTAACCTCACCAAGCGCCAGTCGACGGCCGTCCTCGCCCGCATGATCAGTTCTTCCGGCGGGGGTCCGGCATCGGGCGCGGTCGCGAACCAGTCGACATGGGCCTCCCACAGTGCCTGCACGGTCGGGTCGAACAATCCTCCGCTTGCCGCCGCCGTATGGATTGCGAGCGTCAGGGCACGCCTGAGATCGGCGCTGGGCGATTGCAGGAAGCGATCGCGGTTGAGCCGGCACAGTTCAGAATCTGCGCGGAACAGGCTCAGGGCGCCCTCCAGGCGGTCGATCTCGGCCTCGACTAGGTCGATGGCGGCTCTCGCTGCGTCGCGCTCGATACCGTTGAACAGGATCGTGGCATCGGCGCCCATCGCGACGCCGCTCCATTTGTAGTCGGTGGAAGAGCGGGCCGGGCCTCCGACGAGCGCTCCGGCCGCGGTCGCGGCCAGAATGGTGATCGCTCGCCGCCGCGTTGGTCTTTCAGGCGAACTGGTCATGGCCGCCCTCCCGTTTCGCCAGGCGCCGTCGGCGCCGGAATCGGCTGCCGTCGCTGCGCGCGCTTCTTCAGATGCAGGCAGATATCGTGATCGAAATAGTTCGCCTGGCACTTCAGGCAGTAGATGCATTCGTTGGGATTGATCTGACCGAGCGGATGGATGGCCTGCACCGTGCAGCGCCGCGCGCAGACGTGGCATTCCGATCCGCATTCGCGGTAACGCTTGAGCCACTCGAACATGCGCAGCCGCGCCGGGATCGCCAGCGCGGCGCCAAGCGGACAGAGATAGCGGCAATAGAAGCGTTCGACGAACAGGCCCGCCAGCAATAGCAGGCCGGCATAGACCACGAACGGCCACTCCCGCATGAACTTCATGGTGATCGCCGTCTTGAACGGCTCGATCTCGGCGAACTGGAATGCCGCGAGGATCGAGCGCAGCGAGATCGCGAGAATGCCGACAAAGGCGACATACTTGATCATCCAGAGCCGCTCGTGCAGTCCGAAGGGGATCTCGATCTGCTTGATGCCGAGCCGCCGCGCCAGCTGGTTGCTCAGCTCCTGCAGCGTGCCGAACGGGCAGAGCCAGCCGCAGAACACGCCGCGTCCCCAGAACAGCATGCTGACCGCGACGAAGCTCCAGAGCACGAATACCAGGGGATCGAGCAGGAACAGCTCCCAGCGGAAGCCCGACAGCAGCGCGTGGATGAAGGTGAGGACGTTGACCACGGACAATTGCGCATTCGCGATCAATCCGAGAAAGATCAGCGTCAGCAGCAGATAGCCGGTGCGCAGGCGGTAGTAGAATTTGCCATGGGCGGTGATGGTGTCCTGGAACACCAGAATGCCGGCCAGCACCACGAGCATGACGCCGAGCACCGCGATGTCGGAACGCCGCGCCCACCAGATGTCCTGCCACACGGTCTGATTCGTTGCCGGCTGCAACGGCGTCTTGCCGGGCGGCGGACTGGCGACAAGAGGGGCCGGCGGCGCGATCAGGTATCGCTCCGGCACGCGGTATTCGAGGGAGACGACGGCAGGGCCGCCGCCTGCTGACGGCGTGCCGAGGTCGAGATCGAGCCTGAACGGCTTGGTGGAATCGAAGCCGCTCGTCTGCGCGATGCGAAACACCGCGATCTCGCGCAGCTCCGGCGCTCCCGCCGCGCGCAGCGCTTCGACCAGCGTGTGGTCGGCCGCCTTCAGCCGGAACGTCCTGCCGGCCTGGATGAGTTCGATGCGGCTGAACGTACCTGACTGCCGCCACTCCGTGCCCTTGAAGGAGTAGAGCCCGGTGGCGCCGATCAGGATCAGGTCGTCGTCGGGCCCGATCCGGGCGAGCTCGCTTTCGTAGATGCGCTGTCCCAGCAGGCTCTCGCCGATCGGCGGCGGGGTCGCAAGCGCCAGCCAGAGATCGATGAAAGGCTTGTCGGGCTCGCTGTCCTGCATCCCCAGCATTCTCGCAGCTTCGCCCCGCGTCACCAGCTTCCGCTGCACGGCACCTTCGCCAAGCAATGTATGCCATGACGATCGCCGCAGGGTCTCGCGATCGAGCCGCGCGGCAGTATCGGCGACCGGACCGCGGCTGCGCAGCACGGTGCGCGCCGAGCGCAGGATGGCGTCGCGGATCACGGTCGAGGTGACGGTGGCGCCGGCCACCGCATGCGGGCCGCGCGCCAGATCGTCGGCCGGCTTCAGCGCAGCACCGGCTTTCGTATCGTAACCAGCAAAGTTCCTGACGTAAGCCGCGAGCGCATCCTTCGGAATGCCGATGACCAGGATCGGCTCCTCATGCGCCACGATCTGTGCGCCGGCGATGATTCCTTCCGTCGTGACGGCGGCGACGATATCGAGGGGACGCCCGGCGTAGCCGACCGATCCCGATACTTCATGTGTCGAGAAGGCGTAGCCGAGCAGCTTTCCATCGGCGCCGCGAACGGCAGCGGCCGGCGGACTGCCTTGCGTCTGCTCGATCGTTACGGTGGGCGAGAAGAAGCCTGAAGCGACCGACAGATCGGCGCAATCGGCGGCGCTTGCGGAAAGGAAAATCGCTGCGAATGCGCACAGCACGCCGCGTAGCGTAAACAACCTGATCGCGGCAATATCTCGCATGAAAGCGATCAGGCAGATTCCAGGCGACAACGCGTTGATCTAGGTCAACTCGCCGCTTAACCGCAGTCAAGGCGCGACGACATTCGCATCAGGCATAAGCAGCGTGAGAGATTCTCATGCTGGAGGTATGTGATGCGACATCGCGTTTTCGAATTCGTGGCTCTGGGCGGGATCGCGGCCGCGGGTATATTCGGCCTCGGCTCATCGGCCGGATTGGCGCAGCAGCCCGCCACGCCGAAGCCTGCCGATCTTCAGCAGCACAAGACCACGCCGGGCGGTCAGTACCAGCCGAGCCTTGACGTGCTCGGCGAGAAGACGACGGAGCAGCCGGGCGCCAAGCCGGGCGATCCCCAGCTCACCAAGGCCGAGTTCGACAAGGCCAACCGCATCTACTTCGAACGCTGCGCCGGCTGCCACGGCGTGCTGCGCAAGGGCGCGACCGGCAAGGCGCTGACTCCGGACCTCACCAAGAAGCTCGGCTTCGACTATCTGCGCGACTTCATCACCTACGGTTCGCCGGGCGGCATGCCGAACTGGGGTACCTCGGGTGACCTGCCGCAGGCCGAGGTCGAATTGATGGCGCGCTACCTGTTGAACGAACCGGCGCAGCCGCCGGAGTTCGGCCTGAAGGAAATGAAGGAGACCTGGAAGGTCATCGTCCCGGTCGCGCAGCGGCCGACCAAGAAGATGAACAAGCTCGACATCGACAACCTGTTCGCGGTGACGCTGCGCGACGCCGGCGAGGTCGCGCTGATCGACGGCACCACCAAGAAGATCGAGCTCATCCTCAAGACCGGCTATGCTGTGCACATCTCGCGCATGTCGGCATCGGGCCGCTATCTCTACACCGTCGGCCGCGATTCCAAGCTCAACCTGGTCGATCTCTGGATGGATCCTCCGCAGACGGTCGCCGAACTGAAGATCGGCACCGAGGCGCGTTCCGTCGAGACCTCGAAGTTCAAGGGCTATGAGGACAAGTTCGCCATCGCCGGCGCCTACTGGCCGCCGCAATATGTGCTGATGGACGGCGCAACGCTCGAACCGTTCAAGGTGGTGTCGACGCGCGGCATGACCTACGACACCCAGGAATTCCATCCCGAGCCGCGCGTCGCCTCGATCGTGGCCTCGCACTACAATCCGGAATTTGTCGTCAACATCAAGGAGACCGGCCAGATCCTGCTGGTCAACTACCAGGATCTCAAGAACCTGAAGGTGACGGCGATCGAGGCCGAGCGCTTCCTGCATGACGGCGGTTTCGACAAGACCGGGCGTTACTTCCTGGTGGCGGCGAACGCGCGCCACAAGGTCGCGATCGTCGATACCAAGGACAACAAGCTGGTCAGCGTGGTCGAGTCCGGCGGACAGACGCCGCATCCCGGCCGCGGCGCCAACTTCATACATCCGAAGTTCGGACCGGTCTGGGCCACCAGCCATCTCGGCGACGAGACCATCTCCTTCATCGGTACGGATCCCGAGAAGAACAAGCAGAACGCCTGGAAGGTCGTGCAGAAGGTCAACGGCCAGGGCGGCGGCTCGCTCTTCATCAAGACCCATCCGAAGTCGGAGAACCTCTACGTCGACACGCCCCTGAACACCGATGCCGAGATCTCATCGTCGGTCGCCGTGTTCAGGCTCAAGGACCTCGCCAAGGAGAAGCCGGAATACAAGGTGCTGCCGATCGGTCAGTGGTCGGGCATCTCCGAAGGCGCGCGTCGCGTGGTGCAGGGCGAGTACAACAAGGAGGGCACGGAGATCTGGTTCTCGGTCTGGAACAACAAGGCCCAGGAATCGGCAATCGTCGTGGTCGACGACAAGACGCTGCAGCTGAAGACGGTGATCAAGGACAAGCGCCTGGTGACGCCGACCGGCAAGTTCAACGTCTACAACACGCGCAACGACGTCTACTGACGTCCTCAAGACATCGGGGTGGCGTCGAACCGCGCCGCCCCGATGGGGAAAAGCAAGTCAGCCGGAGCGCGCGCATGAGCGTCGGAAAGGTCTATCTGGTAGGCAGCGGTCCAGGCGATCCCGAGCTTCTCACGCTGAAGGCGATACGCGCGATCGCCAGGGCCGATGTCGTCGTCTATGACCGGCTGGTGTCCGAGCGCATTCTGGAGACGATCGGCGACGGCACGGCCCAGATCAACGTCGGCAAGCAGGCCAACTTCCATCCCGTGCCGCAGGCCGAGATCAACGAAATACTGATCCGGCTGGGCCGCGCCGGCCGCACGGTGGTGCGACTCAAGGGCGGCGATCCCTTCATTTTCGGCCGCGGCTGCGAGGAGGCGGCCGAGCTGGAAGCCGCCGGAATCCCCTATGAGGTGATCCCGGGGATCACAGCGGCGCAGGGATGCGCCGCGGCCGCACGCATCCCGCTGACCCATCGCGGTCTTGCGAGCGGCGTGCGCTATGTCACCGGTCATCGCAAGGCCAACGAGCCGCTGGATCTCGACTGGGCGAGCCTTGCCGATCCCGACACGACCCTCGTCGTCTACATGGGCCTTTCCAACATCGAGGAAATCGTCGCGGAACTCGTTGCCCATGGGCTTCCGATGAGCACGCCCGTTCTTGCGGTGTGTCAAGGCACGACGCCCGGAGAACGGCGACTATGCACTCGCCTTGCTGCGCTGGCTGATGCGGCGCGCGAGGCAGCGTTCTCCGGCCCCGTCCTGTTCATCATCGGCCGGGTCGCCGGGCTGGCCCTGGAGCGAAGTGGGAATGACGATGCGACGATCGACGCGATCTCCGTTGTGGCCTGAGCTGGTCGTCGCGCTGGTGGCGGCCACCGTGCCGGTCTCGGCCGAAGAGATCGCGAATGCCGGCAAGCTCGCAAACCTGGTGCGTCAGGATTGCGGCTCCTGTCATGGCCTGACACTGCGGGGAGGGCTGGGCAAACCCCTGACATCAGAGAATCTGGGCGCCTGGAATCGCGAGCAACTCGTCAGCATCATTCTCGACGGCGTCCCGGGCACGCCGATGCCGCCATGGCGCGCGCTGCTCAGCGAGGGCGATGCGCGATGGATTGCCGACCGGCTGCAACAGGGGAACCTGCCATGAACGCGGCCGTGCGCATTCTGCTGGCGTTTCTGCTCGTCCTGCCCGCTTTGGCTGGTGCCGGCGAATTGCGCGGCACCGGCAGCCTTGGCGTGGTGGTCGAACGCGCGACCGGGTCGGTCCTGATCGTGGACACGATGGCGCGACGGACGATCGGCCGTGTGGAAGGCCTCGGCGATCTCTCGCACGCCTCGGCCGTGTTCTCGCCGGACCAGCGCTACGCCTACGTCTTCGGGCGCGACGGCGGGCTCACCAAGGTCGACCTGCTCACATCGTCGATTGCGAAGCGAGTCGTGCAGGCCGGCAACGCGATCGGCGGCGCCATCTCCGACGACGGTACGCTGATCGCCGTTTCGAATTACGAGCCCGGCGGGGTGCGCGTCTTCGCAGCCGACACGCTCGATCCCGTGGCCGACATCGCGGCCATCGGCAGCAACGGCAAATCCTCAAAGACGGTCGGCCTGGTCGATCTCCCAGGCCGCCGCTTCGCCTTTGCGCTCTATGATGCCGGCGAGATCTGGGTCGCCGATCTCTCCGCGCCGGAAACGCTCGCCATCGAAAAACTCACCGGTGTCGGCAAGCTGCCCTATGACGGCAATGTTACGCCGGACGGCCGGCATTATCTCGCCGGACTGTTCGGCGAAGACGGCGTCGTGCATGTCGATACCTGGCAGGCGCCGCTGAAAGCCGAGCGTATTCTCGACCGCTACGGCCGCGGCGAAGAAGCCCTGCCGGTCTACAAGATGCCGCATCTCGAGGGCTGGGCGGCGGTAGGCGACAGGCTGCTGCTGCCGGCGGTCGGCCGCCACGAATTGATCGCGGTGGATGCGCGCAGCTTTACCGAAAAGGGTCGCGTGGCGACCTATGGCCAGCCGGTGTTCGCGGTGGCGCGGCCGGACGGCCGCCAGGCCTGGGTCAATTTCGCCCATCCGAAGAATGACACGATCGACGTCGTCGACGTCCAGACGCTGAAGCTTGTCCATCGCTTCGCGCCGGGCCCGGCAGTGCTGCATATGGAGTTCACGCCGCGCGGCAACGAGGTCTGGGTCTCGGTCCGCGACGCCGACCGTGTCGACGTCTACGACACCGCGACCTTCACCAGGAAGACTGAAATCCCGGCGCAGAAGCCTTCGGGAATCTTCTTCACCGCGCGCGCAACGAGGATCGGACAATGACGCCGAATCACACCGAGCTCGCACTCATCGATCGGTGGCAGCACGGCTTTCCGCTGGTGGAAAAGCCCTTCGAAGTGGTCGGCCGCTTCGCCGCGCTTGACCAGGACGAGACCATCGGCATCTTCCGCAAGCTGCGGGAGAACGAGGTGATCTCCCGTGTCGGCGCCGTGGTGAGGCCGAATACGGTCGGCGCCAGCACGCTGGCCGCCATGCAGGTGCCGAAGGAGCGGCTGGAGCAGGTGGCCGGGATCGTCAGCCGCGAACCGCTGACCACCCACAATTACGAGCGCGAGCATGCGCTCAATCTCTGGTTCGTCGTTGCGGGCGCGGGGGCGGAGGCGATCGCTGCGACCATCGAACGTATCCGCCGGCAGACCGGCATCGACGTTCTCGACCTGCCGATGCTTCAGGCCTATCATCTCGGTCTCGGCTTTTCGCTCGGCGCCGCGCCGCCACAGCGGCGCGAGCCGGCAAGTCTCGCCGACTATCGCTCCGATCCGCGCGACAAGGCCATCCTTGCCGCGATCGAGGACGGCCTGCCGCTGATCGAGCGTCCCTATCGCGCGGTAGCCGACAAGCTGGACCTGAAACAGTCCGAAGTCATCGATCGGCTCGACCACATGAAGGCATCCGGCATCGTCACGCGCTTCGGCTGCGTGGTGCGGCACGAGAAGCTCGGTTACAGGTCCAACGCCATGGCGGTGTGGGATGTGCCCGACGATCGTCTCGATGACGTCGTCGAAAGCTTTGCTCGCCATCCCAAGGTCACGCTGTGCTACCGACGGCCGCGCCATCCGCCGATCTGGCCCTACAGCATCTTCTGCATGGTGCATGCACGCTCGCGCCGGGACGCCTATGCCGTGATCGATGAGATCAATCTGGAGGCCGACACCGGCTTGCTGCAGCAGGCGGTGCTGTTCTCGACACGTTGCTTCAAGCAGCGCGGCGCGGTGTTTTCCGAGACGGCGGGATTGAATTGATGCTCTATCTTGATCCCACCGCCCGCGCCATCGTCAACGGCCTGCAGGGCAAGTTTCCGCTCACGTCGCGGCCGTTCCGCGACGCCGGCCGGGCACTGGGACTGACCGAAGACGAACTGATCGAGGGCGTCCGCGATCTCACCGATTCCGGTGCATTGAGCCGCTTCGGCCCGCTGTGGAACGCCGAACAGATCGGCGGCGGCGTCTGTCTCGCGGCGATGGCGGTTCCTGAGGCTCGGTTCGAGGAAGTCGCCGAAAAGGTCAACGCGCATCCGGAAGTCGCCCACAATTACGAGCGGACCCACCGGCTCAACATGTGGTTCGTGATTTCGGCTGACGATCCGCGGAAGATCGAGCAGGTGATTGCCGCGATCGAACGCGAGACCGGCCTTGTCGTCTACGCCATGCCGAAGGCGCGCGAATTCTTTGTCGGCTTCCGCCTCGAGGTCTGACCATGCTGGATGCTATCAATCGGCAACTCATCGCGGCCACGCAGGCCGGCCTGCCGCTGACGCGCGAGCCGTACCGCGCGCTGGCCGAGCAGCTCGGGCTCGATGAGGCGGATGTATGCGAGCGCCTGCAGGCTCTGCTGGATCGCGGGGCAATCCGCCGCATCGGGGCAATCCCCAATCATTACGCGCTCGGTCTCACCGCCAACGGCATGTCGGTGTGGGACATCGCCGACGCTGCGGTTGCGGATGTCGGCGCAAGGGTAGGGGCGCTCGACTTTGTCACCCATTGCTACGAGCGACCGCGGCACCTGCCGCTCTGGCCCTACAATCTGTTTGCGATGGTGCACGGGCGAACGCGCGACGAGGTCAGGGCCAAGGTCGCCGAGATCGCCGGGCTGATAGGTCCTGCCGCGCGCGGGCACGAGATTCTCTTCTCGACCCGCATCCTGAAGAAAACCGGCTTGCGTATTGCGGCCTGAGCGGAGAAACCCCGGATGTTTCGTCTCAGCCACTATCTTCGCGACATCGGCGAGCCGGCGCCGGCGGGCCCGGTGCGCCAGCCGCCCGGCCCGGTGGTGATCTGGAACCTGATCCGCCGCTGCAACCTGACCTGCAAGCACTGCTATTCGATCTCGGGCGACGTCGACTTTCCCAACGAACTCACGACCGGGGAAGTCTTTCGCGTGATGGACGACCTCAAGACGTTCCGCGTCCCGGTGCTGATCCTGTCCGGCGGCGAGCCGCTGATGCGGCGCGACATCTTCGAGATATCCAGGCGCGCCAAGGAGCAGCGATTCTATGTCGGTCTCTCCAGCAACGGCACCCTGATCGACGCCGCTCTTGCCGAGCGTATCAGCGACATCGGCTACGACTATGTCGGCATTTCCCTTGACGGCATCGGTGCCACGCATGACCGCTTTCGTGGCCGCGCCGGCGCCTATGACGAAGCGCTGGGCGGCCTGCGGCTGCTGCGCGACCGCGGCATCAAGGTCGGCGTCCGCTTCACCATGACCGAGGACAACGCCGTCGAGCTGCCGCGTCTGCTCGATTTGGTGGAGCGGGAAGGGTTTCCGAAATTCTATCTCTCCCATCTGGTCTATGCCGGCCGCGGCAACAAGAACCGCGGCACGGATGCGGCATGGCAGACCACCCGCGACGTGATGGACATGGTGATCGAGCGCGCCTGGCGCTGGGCGCAGGCCGGCAGCGAAATGGAGATCGTGACCGGCAACAACGACGCAGACGCGATCTATCTCCTGCAATGGGCCGGGCGCAACGTGCCCGACGCGGTGGAGAGCTTGCGTGAAAAGCTCGTGCGCTGGGGCGGCAATTCCTCGGGCGTCAATGTCGCCAACATCGACAATCTCGGCAACGTGCATCCGGACACGATGTGGTGGCACTACAATCTCGGCAACGTGAAGCAGCGGCCGTTTTCGGAGATCTGGTCGGACCTTTCCGATCCGGTCATGGCGGGGTTGAAGCGGCGGCCACGGCAGATCGGCGGTCGTTGCGGCGCCTGCGCGCATTTTTCGATCTGCAACGGCAATACGCGCGTCCGGGCGCTGCGGATGACCGGCAATCCCTGGGCCGAGGATCCCGGCTGCTACCTCACGGACGCGGAGATCGGCCTTGCACAACCCGTGGAGCGCGTCCGCACCAGCGCCTATCGCGGAGCCCGTCATGAAGCACCGATTTCCTATTAGCGCGGTCGGCGCGCTGCTTGCACTCGTGGTCGGTGCGGCCCCTGTCGCGGCCGAGCCCGACGCCGCCAGGCTCTACGCCGATCATTGCGCGCAATGTCACGGCGCTGACCGGCTTGGCCAGCTCGGGCCTGCCTTGCTGCCGGAAAATTTGGGACGGCTGACGGGGGCGCGCGCAATCTCGGTGATCGTAAACGGCCGCGCCGCCACCCAAATGCCGGGCTTTGCCGGGAAACTTAACAACGAGGAAATTGCGAGCCTTGCCGCCTACATTGCGACGCCGCTTGCGGCGGTGCCCGCATGGGGCGCTGACGAGATTTCCGCCAGCCGCGTCATCCATGCCTCGGCGCCGGCGCTTGATCGGCCGCGTTTCGATGCCGATCCGAAAAACCTGTTCGTCGTTGTCGAAGCAGGTGACCACCACGCCACCATTCTTGACGGCGACCGTTTTGAGCCGCTGGCGCGATTTCCCACCCGCTTCGCCCTGCATGGCGGCCCGAAATTTTCGCCGGACGGACGCTACGTCTTCTTCATGTCGCGCGACGGCTGGGTCAGCAAGTATGATCTGTGGACGCTGACCTTGCTCGCTGAAGTCCGCGCCGGCATCAATGCGCGCAATATCGCGATCTCCCGCGACGGCAAGCACATTGCGGTCGCCAACTATCTGCCGCGCACGCTGGTGATGCTCTCGGCTGATGATCTCTCGGTCGAGAGGATATTCGATGCCCGGGACAAGAAGGGCAATCCGTCACGGGTCTCCGCGGTGTACCAGGCGCGGCCGCGCGACAGCTTCATCGCCGCGCTGAAGGACGTGCCGGAGATCTGGGAGATCGCTACCGACCCCAACGCGCCACCGGTCTATTCCGGCTTCGTGCATTCGCACGAGAAGGGCATGATCGAGGCGCTGCCGTCGTCGCAGGGCCTGTTTGCGCTGCGCCGGATCGAAACGCCGGAGCCGCTTGATGATTTTTTCTTCGATCCGACCTATCGCAACTTGATCGGCTCGGCGCGCGAGGGCAGGGCTGTCGTGGTCAATCTCGTGGTGGGGCGCGATATCAAGCAGCTCGACATGCCCGGTTTGCCGCATCTCGGCTCCGGCATCTCCTGGAACTGGAACGGCCGGGCGGTCATGGCGACGCCGCTGCTGAAGGCAGGCAAGATCAACGTCTTCGACATGCAGGATTGGTCGCTGCTCAAGACGATCGAGACGCCCGGGCCGGGCTTCTTCATGCGCAGCCACGAGAACTCGCCCTACGCCTGGACGGACAGCATGATGGGCGGCAGGAAGGATACGCTGTCGATTATCGACAAGCGCACGCTCGAAATCGTCCGCAGCGTGACACCGGAGGCGGGCAAGACCGCCGCGCATGTCGAGTTCGACAAGGACGGCCGGCATGCCCTGGTGTCGGTGTGGGAAGACAACGGAGCCCTTGTGATCTACGATGCGACGACATTCGCGGAGGTCAAGCGGCTTCCGATGTCGAAGCCGTCGGGCAAATACAATGTCTGGAACAAGATCAATTTCTCGGATGGAACCAGCCATTGATTGAAGGCACGGGCGCGACGACGGCGCTCCTGCTCGCCGCGCATGGCGAGCGGCAGCCGGGCGCCAGCAACGAAAGCGTGATGAAGATCGCGCGCGCCATCCGTTCCCGCGAGATTGTATCGGAGGTTGCAGTCGGATTCATCCACGGCGCACCGGCGATCAAGGATGCACTAGGCGGATTGGCGGCGCGCAGGATCATCGTCTACCCGCTGTTTGCTTCGAATGGCTATTTCACGCGCGATCGCCTTGTTCAGCTGATCGATGAGGCAAGCGGAGCCGCCCGCGAGATCGAAATTCTTCCCCCGCTCGGCCTCGACCCCGGTCTTCCGGCGCTGGTCATCGACCGCATCGGACAGGTGGCAGCCGAAAACGGGCTCAGGCCAAAGGCCTTGACGGCGGTCCTGCTCGCTCATGGCTCGCGGCGCGACCCCGCTTCCCGCGAAGCGACCGAGGCGATAGCAGGCGCCATCGCCAAGCGCGGGGGAAGCCGCGATGTCACCGTGGCATTTCTTGAAGAGCAGCCCGATCTCGAAGAGGCCGTGCGATCGATCAAGGGGCCGGCAATTGTAGTGGGCATGTTCTCCGGCGACGGCGTGCATGGCGCCAGGGATGCGCCGCATCTGGTCGCGAAGCTCGCGCGGAGTGACGTGATATATGCCGGGGTGATCGGGAATGCGCCCGGCATCGAGAGCGTGGTTGGTGGCTCCGTGCTCAAGGCGCTGGGGGCCTTGACCTGCATCAAACCGCACCAAACCAAAGGCTGTTAGCAAGATTCATCCGAAAAATGCGGGCGGAGGGCATGATATGATCACCGGTTGCCTGAAGCGGTTGATGCTGGTCGGCCTGGCTGCCGGGTTTGCCGGTGCGACGCAGGCTGAAGAGGTGGACATCGGCAGGTCAGAATTTCAGGCTTCGTGCGCAAGCTGTCATGGCAAGGATGGCAAGGGCAAAGGACCTGTCGCCGAGCAGCTCAAGGTGCCGCCTTCCGACTTGACGATGCTGGCCAGGAACAACAACGGCGTCTTTCCCACGAATGCTGTTTACGAAACCATATATGGATCGAAATCAGTTTCAGCTCACGGCACACGTGAAATGCCGATCTGGGGGGAACGGTTCAACCCGATCGTCAACTTGCCTCACGCCGTTGATCCCTCCTATTGGAAGTTGGCCGGGCCGGAGCAAAGCCCTGAGGTCGTGATACGAACGCGCATCCTCGCCGTTCTCGACTATCTGAGCCGGATTCAGCAAAAGTAGCGACCGGTCTCGTTCGACCGACCGGTGTCGGATCGTCGGGCTCCTTCCGGGCTCGGGTGGCGACCTTCGAGAGTTTCGTCCCAACCTATGCACAGCAGGGTGGGCGCGATTGATTTGCCTCAATCGCTCCGGGCTCACGATGCGCGAAAATGCTCCATCACAACCGATTTCTGGAGCAGACCATCATGAGCTTCGCAAACGTCATGGCATATGTGGACCCACAGCAACAGGAAGAAGGACACATCCGCGTCGCGGAGGCTATTGCCAAGCGGTTTGACGGTTCGGTCATCGGCGTCTCCGCCTTCGCGGTCAAGCCTCCCTTTGTCGCAGAAGGTGTCATCATCGAGGAAACGACCCCGGAAGATTTGAGGCGGATGAAGGCGGATCTGGCTGCCAAAGGCGACTGGTTCAGAAAGATCGTCGACATGCCGAGCGACAAGGTCGAGTGGCGCTGGGGCGTGGAGTATCCGACGGCGTTTCTGGTGACGCAGGCGAGGGTGGCGGATCTCGTTGTCGTCAAGCGCGACCAGCTGAAGAGCGACGAGTATCACTATATCGATTCGGCAACGGCCATGCTGCGGGTGGGGCGTCCGGTCCTGTCGGTCCCCGAGCGGGTAACGGAAATATCCGCGGAAAAGATCGTGGTTGGCTGGAAAGACGCCCGCGAGGCCCGCCTCGCCGTGCAGCAGGCGCTTCCGCTTCTGACACGGGCATCACGGGTCACGATCGTCGAGCTCTGCACATCGGATCAGCAAGATGCGGCGCGGTTGCGCGTCCGCGACGTCTCAAGATACCTCGAGAGCCACGGCGCCAGCTGTCAGATCGATGTTCGCGTCCACTCGGCGGAATCAGATGCGCATTGCCTGATACGGTTGGCCAGGGAGGAGGGCGCGGACCTGATTGTGGCAGGTGGTTACGGGCACAGCAGGCTCGGCGAGTGGATGTTCGGCGGCATGACCCGCGGCCTCCTGCAGGAGGCGCCGATCTGCCTGATGATGTCACATTAGACGAGCCGATGATCCCAGCGCTGGAAATTGCCTTTGGTTCGCGAGCGCACGAGATGTCGGCCATTGGCCCTGGATGATGCGTCGATTGGATGATGCGCCGGGACGAGAGTTGTTGGGGGATGGAGACGGTTGATGCTTGCTGAGCGGATTCTGCGACGAACGCTGGTGGCGATTGCCGTCGCGGGATTGAGCGCCGGTATCGTCGCATGGGCCATGGGCCGTCCCGACCTGGCTGATCTGTTCTGGGCGCTCGGCACGGCGCCGGTGATTGCAGGACTTGCCGTCTCGATCGTCAGGGATCTGCTGGCCGGACGCATGGGAGTAGACGCGATCGCGCTGCTGTCGATGAGCGCGGCGCTGGCGCTCGGCCAGCCGCTTGCCGGCGCGGTCGTCGCGCTGATGTATTCGGGCGGCAATCTACTCGAGGATATCGCGATCGCGCGGGCGGAGCGCGATCTGCGTTCGCTGGTTGATCGTGCGCCGCACCATGCAAATCGAAAGACCGACGATCATTTCGAGCAAGTTCCGGTGGACGCCGTCTCGATCGGAGATGAGCTGCTGGTGCGGGCGGGCGAGGTCGTGCCTGTCGATGGCGTCGTTCATTCGGCTTCGGCAACGATCGACGAATCCGCGATCACGGGCGAGCCGATCCCGGTCGAGAAGGCGTGCGGCAGTGCCGTTCTTTCGGGCTCGCTGAATGCAGGCGGAACCTTCCAATTGACCGTGACCGCCCCCGCCGGCGAGAGCACCTATTCCGGCATCGTGCGCATGGTGACGGCGGCGCAGACCGCGAAGGCCCCGTTCGTCAGGCTGGCCGACCGCTATGCGCTGGTCTTTCTGCCCGTGACGCTTGCCGTTGCCTTCGTGGCCTGGTGGATCTCCGGCGATCTGACCCGGAGCCTTGCCGTGCTGGTGGCGGCGACGCCCTGTCCGCTCATTCTGGCCGCGCCCGTCGCCTTCATCGCCGGCGTGGCGCAGGCGGCCCACCGCGGCATCCTGGTCAAGGGCGGCGGCGCGCTGGAGGCGCTGGCCCGTGCGCATACGGTGCTGTTCGACAAGACCGGCACGCTGACGGTGGGAGGAGCCCGGCTGCTTTCGGTCGAGGTCGCGCCGGGACAGACGGCGGAGGAGGTGCTGACGCTTGGGGCATCGCTTGAGCAGGCCTCGCATCATGTGCTTGCCAAGGCGGTCGTTGCAGCGGCCGTCGAGAAAGGTTTCAAGCTCAAGACGCCCGAGCAGGTCAGAGAGGAGATGGGCTCCGGCCTGAGTGGCCTGATCGACGGTCGTCAGGTAACGGCAGGCTCGCGGGAAATGCTTCGTTTGGACGGCGAACCGTCCCCGTGGGAACTGCGGGCAATCCGTCGCGCCTCGTGGCGTTCGGCGCTGATCGTCTTTATTGCCGTCGATGGTCGCCCGATCGGTGCGCTGCTGTTGGCCGATGAGTTGCGGTCCGATACGCCGCGGGCGATCCGGCTGTTGCGCGAAGCGGGCGTCGCGCGGATGGTCATGGTCACCGGCGATCGCGCGGCGGCAGCGCAGGCGATCGGCGCGGCGCTCGATCTCGATGCGGTGCTGGCCGACCGGGTTCCTGCCGACAAGGTCGAGGCGGTGCGCAGCGAGCAGCGGCTCAATCCGACCATCATGGTCGGCGATGGCATCAACGACGCACCGGCGCTGGCTGCCGCCGATATCGGCGTGGCGCTCGGCGCACGGGGCGCCAGCGCGTCGTCCGAAGCGGCTGACGTGGTGATCCTCACCGATCGGCTCGATCGCGTCGGCGAAGCGATCGTCATCGCGCAGCGGGCGCGCCGCATTGCCCTGCAGAGCATTTTCGTCGGCATGGGATTATCGTTGGCCGCCATGTTGGCGGCAACCGTCGGCTGGCTTGCACCGGTGCCCGCGGCCATCGTCCAGGAAGTGATCGACGTTGCGGTGATCCTGAACGCGCTGCGCGCGCTGACGCCGGCGCAAGGCGGCAGCGGCCGCCGCATCACCGCGGAGCAGGCACTGGCCTTGCATCATGACCACCAATCGCTGTCCAGGGATCTCGACCGGCTGCGCACGATCGTCGATACGATGGACGATGCGTCGCCCGAGGCCGCAGGGAGTTTGATTGGAGAAGCCCACCGCCTGGTTGAGGGCAGCGTCGTAATGCACGAACGCGACGACGAGAGCAGCGTATATCCGGAGATTGCCGCAGTGCTGCGCGAACGGCACGGCCTATCGGCCATGAGCCGCGCGCATCGCGAGATACTGCATCTCGCGCGGCTGCTGGCTCGTATCGCGGAGGATCTGCCCAGGGAACGGATCGACCGCTATCTGATCCGGGACGCCCAGCGCGTGATCGAGGCGATCGAGACGCTCGTTCGAATGCATACGGCCCAGGAGGAGGACATTTACGAGGCTGTCGCCGGCCCGACGGCGGCGTAGCAAACTGCCGCCGACGATTAACTGACGCGACGTATATGGCGTGCCAACCCGTGAGGATGGTTGCTCCTTCGTTGGTCAACCAGAAATCACGGATCTGCCGAGACCCTGTCGAAGAAACCATGGACTAGGCTCATTGTCACGCTGTAGGCCAATAGCGCTCCGAGCATGAGCATGGCTGGCGCAATGCCCAAGCCGAGCTTGGCAGCGAAGACACCCCGATCGACAAGGGGAAAGAACAAAAAGCCCATCACCAGCCAGGCGCAGACGCCGAAGTAGACGCCCTTGAGCCAGGGGCTGTTTCCAGGCAGGAAGCGATACGTTTGGCCGAAAACGAATCCCCACACGATTGCACCGTTTACAAACGACAGCAGCCGGACAACGCCAGTGTGTACTTCTGCTCCAACCAGCCATGACAGCCCGCGTTGCATGTCTTCGTTGGGCTGAAATCCGGGCAGCGGGCCGCTCCTGCTATGCACCAAGATCAGCAGCGAGTGCACCAGCGTTCCACAAAACCCGGCGATAAACGCGTTCCGGATCTTTCTGAAGGTCATGCGAGATACAGACCTTTCGGGGTTCTCACTGCGGCGAAGTGACGTCTTGGCAATGTAAGCCGATTTGGACCGATCACCAGAACGTGTTGATCCGGATCGTCGTACGTTGCTCTGGCTCAAACTTGTCGTGTCGCCCGAACCCTATCAATCCACCGGCCAGTCGAAATCAGGGATGGAGGAGACCCGAGCAATGTTCATAAGAAAATGGCTTGTATTGACCGTTACCGCATTTGCTCTCGGCTGCGCCGGACCAGGGCTTGCCGTGGAGCCGCATGCGCACGGAGACAAGGCTGCTGCAGCCAAGCTTCGGCTAAATCATGGCAAGAAATGGCAGACCGACGAAGCGCTGCGCCGCGGCATGAACGAAATTCGCGCCGCCATGACGGAAGCGTTGACGCCTATCCATGAGAACGTGTTCACGCGTGCGCAATATGATGCGCTGGCGGACCGCACCCAGGCACAGATCGACTACGTTGTCAGCAACTGCAAACTCCCTGAGGCGGCTGACCACCAACTCCATATCGTGCTCGAGCAAATCATCGATGGCGTCGCCGGGATGAAGGCTGCGACCGGGCGTGACCAGGGCGCGGCGAAGATCGTGCGGGCGCTCGCCCAATACGGTGACCATTTTGATCACGCCGGCTGGCGGCCGGTGGCTGCTCCAACGCACGGAAAGTAGTTCGCGACGATGCGGATCGGATATGAGTTGGCGCAACTCGATCGAAGGTTATGGCGCGGTTCCGCGGGTACTGCATTGAATCACTGTCGCGCTGGTGGTGCTGGCGTGATTGCTCGGTCAATTCGACTCTCTGCCAGCCTGGTCAATCCCAATGACGGCGCGCAGCGCGAGATACTGATTGAGGCACTTGCTGGCGCAATCCCGCAAACGCGAAGCGCTTGGCGATTTCCGTGACCGCCAGATAGGCAACGGTGATTAGCGCGAGCGCGATGGCCAACCCGGCGGGAAGCGCGACAAATCCGAACGATGATCTGAACGGTCCAGTTGCCAGCGCGATCGAGACGACAAGTGCGCCGCACGAGGTCGCGATCAACACGGGGTGGGGCCAATTGGAGCGTCCGAGCGGCTGTCGCGACCGGATCAGGAAGATCACCAATATCTGGGTTGCTGTCGATTCGAGAAACCAGCCGGTCTGGAACAAGGCCGCATCGGTCTGGAAAAACTTCAGCAGCACCCCGAACGTGGCCGCGTCGAAGAGCGAGGATATTCCACCCATCACCAGCGTGAAGCGGAGGATTGATCCCATATCCCAGCTCTGTGGCTTCGCGATCTCACCCTGGTCGACCTCGTCGAAGGGAATGCCGACCTCGGACAGGTCGTACAGCAGGTTGTTGAGCAGGATTTGCAGCGGCAGCAGCGGCAGGAACGGGAGCACCACGGATGCAAGAGCCATCGAAAGCATATTTCCGAAATTCGAACTGGCGCCCATCCGGACGTATTTGAGGATATTGGCAAAGGTTCTCCGCCCCTCGCGAATGCCTGCGTCCAGCACCGAAAGATCCTGTTCCAGCAGGATGATGTCGGCGGCGGCGCGGGCGACCTCGGTTGCGCCGGAAACGGATAGCCCGACATGGGCGGCGTGGATCGCGGGCGCGTCATTGACGCCGTCTCCGAGGAAGCCGACGACATGGCCGCGCAACCGCAAGGTATGGACGATCCGCCGCTTCTGGTCGGGGTCCACCCGCACGAACAGGTCGATATCATCGACCTTGGCGAGGAGGCCGCTATCGGACAGCTGGTCGATCTCGACGCCGGTGAGCATTCGACGCGATGACAATCCGACGGCTGCGGCGACGTGATCGACGACCGCGGCATGGTCGCCGGAAATGATCTTGAGCCGGATACCCGCCATCGCCATTCGCGTCACGGCTTCGCCGGCATCGCGTTTCGGCGGATCGGCGAAGATGCAGAAGCCGATGAGCGTCAGATCGCGCTCATCCGCCAGTTCAGCCTTGCACTGCTGATCAGGAAGCGACCTGACGGCAACGGCAAGCAGGCGGAACCCGTTTCTGGAATAGTCGTTCTGGAGCCGCTCGATCTTGCCGATCCATTCGCGGTCGAGCGGTTGCGGCAGTCCATTGATTTCAACGGCAACCGCGTGCGACATGATGGCTTCCGGCGCACCTTTGACGATCAGGAGCCTGCCGGGACCGTGTGCTGCCAGCACGGACATGCACCGGCGCTGAAAGTCGAAGGGCACCTCGGACAGGCACGTCCAACCTTCCTTTATCGTGGGTGGCGCTTCCGCCAGCAGCGCGTCATCCATCGGGCTGCGTACACCGCCCTGGAAGGCGCTGTTGAGACGGGCGAGTTCAAGCACGCGCGCGCTCGGCTCAGCCTCGGCGTTGACATAGCCTTCCAGCGTAATCCTGGCCTCGGTCAGCGTCCCGGTCTTGTCGACGCACAACACGTCCATGGCGCCGAGATCGTGAATCGCCGACAGCCGCTTGACGATGACTTTCCGCGCCGACATGCGCTGCGCACCGTGCGCGAGCGTCACCGTCATCACCATCGGCAACAGCTCGGGCGTCAGCCCGACGGCGAGAGCGACCGCAAAGAGAAAGGACTCCATCGCCGGACGATGCGCAGCCAGATGGGCGAGGAGAACGAACAGCGTCAGGAACAGCGTCAGATAGAGGATGAGCATCCCGAGCCGTCGCACGCCTTCCTCGATGGCGCTGGGCGGCGCGTGGGCTTCCAGCGCCGCTGCAATTGCGCCAAATCGCGTCCGGCTGCCGGTTTCCACGACCAGCATCACCCCATCGCCGCCGACCACGGAGGTCCCCGAGAACAGCGCATTGTGAGCTTCCGCCGGCTGCGTCGAGGGGCAGGGCCCGATCTCCTTGGCAGTCGGAAAGGGTTCTCCCGTCATCAGCGCTTCGTTGATTTGCAGTCCGTGCGTTTCCAGCACCACGCCATCGGCCGGCACGAGATCTCCGGTCCGCAGGTGCACGATATCGCCCGGCACAAGGCGCGAGACGGGAAGAACAACGATCGCGTCGTCGCGAACGACGTCGGCATGAATGGCAACGGACTGGCGGAGCGCCTCTGCGGCCAGTTCGGCGCGGTGCTCCTGCACGATGTCGAGCGCAAGCGACATCGCGATGGCAGAGGAAATAATGACAAAACTGGCAACGTCGCCGCTAAAGCCTGAAATCGCCGCGGCAACCAGCAGAATTGCCACCAGCGGATTGAGCAGGCGTTGGCCGAGCTTGTGCAGGATGGAGCGGCTTTGCACCATTTCGGTGCGGTTCGGCCCATAGGACCGGAATCGCCGCTCGGCCTCGATCTGTGACAAGCCGCCCGTTTGCGAGACCATGCCGGTCAGCAGGGCATCGTTGGTCTGGTACCAAAAGGGATTGGCCATGGCGGCGGGAGTTCTAGCGAAGTGGAAGTGCGGGCGGGATCATCGCACTTCGCTGCTCGCCACGACCGCGCGCAAATGGGCCTCCACGGCCACTCCAGGTCGCTTCATGTGGCTTGATCGGTCTTGCGGCAGGTCGAAACGCCAAGAAGGCTGTAGAGCGGGCAATACGAGAAGAACGCCGTGAGCAGGAGAACCATGCCTATCGCAGCCGCCGCCACGTCTTCCACGCCCGGAAATCCGTCTCTCAAGGCAAAGGCGACGAAGGCAAGACCGATGACGATACGGAAGAACTGATCGACGCGTCCAAGGTTGCGGGTCATTGCTGAGCCTCCGAATGGGACCGGATCATTGTCGTCCAACGGCCGGGCGAGGAGGTTGATCTGTCTCAAATGCGGATGAGGTAGCGGTAACAGCGCTCGGTCCAGCGAAAGCCCTGGCTCCGCCCGTCAGTTGATGATGCCGAAATCCGCCAGCGGCAGGATCCAGTAGACCAGCTTTGTTCCGGCAAACGGACCCCGGAGCCGGTCGAGCAGGCGGTCGGCATCGATCCTTGACAGGACAACCCGCACGACGACCTGGTCAGCGTGCCCCCTCACGCGCTCGGCGGCGGTGTGCAACCGGATTTCGGCGCCATGGCCGGCGGCATCCGATGCCGTAAATCCCGTCACCAGGTCGGCCTGTTCGGCAAGGTAGTCGAACAGCTCATCGCGAAGCTGGCGCGCTACGATCAGCGTGAGGCAGACCGGATCGTCAAGCATTTGGCGCCCTTTGCGGCGTTGCCGTAGCGGCGGTACAGGATCGGCAGCAGGACCAGGGTGAGCAGGGTCGAGGACAACAGGCCGCCGATCACGACGATGGCGAGCGGTCGCTGCACTTCGGATCCCGGACCGGAGGCAAACAACAGCGGAATCAATCCCAGCGCGGTGATGCTGGCCGTCATCAGCACCGGCCGCAGCCGTCGCTTCGCGCCATCGACGACGATGTCTTCCTCGCTGAGGCCGTGGGCACGGAGCTGGTTGAAATACGAGACCAGAACGACGCCGTTGAGAACGGCGATGCCGAGCAGCGCGATGAACCCGACCGACGCCGGAACCGACAGGTATTCGCCGCTCGCAACCAGTGCAAAGACGCCGCCGATCAGGGCGAACGGGATGTTGAGCAGCACCAGCACGGCCTGTCGCACCGAGCCGAATGTGGTGAACAGCAGCACAAAGATCAGGCCGATCGCGACGGGCACCACGACGGACAGCCGCGCGGCGGCGCGCTGCTGGTTCTCGAACTGCCCACCCCAGGTCAGCCGGTAGCCGCTCGGAAGCGGCAGTTCCGCGGCAACCTTCTGCCGGGCCGCTTCGACGAATCCGACCATGTCACGGCCGCGGACATTGGCCCGGACCACGCTCATCCGGTTGCCGTCCTCGCGGTCGATCTTGACCGGGCCATCGATGCGCTGGATTCGTGCAACCTGCGACAGCGCGACATGCTGGCCGGAGGAGAGCGTCAGCGGCAGGCTCGCCAGCAGCGTCGGCGCCTCCCGCGTCATCTCGCTGCCACGGACCAGAATCGGCGTGCGGCGTCCTCCCTCGATAGCCGTCCCGATCGTCCGGCCCTCGATCTGGGTGCGCAGCGCATTGCTGATGGAATCGACTGACAGGCCGAGGCGTCCGGCTTCCATCCGGTTGACCGCGACGGTGTAGTACTGGGCGCCTTCGTTGAGCGTCGTGTACACGTCCTCGGCACCGTCGATGCTGGACAGGATGGCCGACAGCTTCGCCGCGATTTCGTTGAGCCTGGCGATGTCGAGGCCGAAGATCTTGACCGCGACGTCGCCGCGCACGCCGCTGATCATCTCCTGCACGCGCATGTCGATCGGCTGGGTGAAGCCGAGCGAAATGCCGGGAAAACCGGCCAGCACCTCGCGAAGCTTCTGCAGCAGGGCTTCGCGATCCCCGGTTTGCCGCTCCGCGGACGGCTTGAGCACCAGAAAGGTGTCGGTCTGATTGGGTCCCATCGGATCGAGGCCGAGTTCATCCGATCCGGTCCGGGCGATGATGCCGGCGATGTCGGGCACCTTCAGCAGCGCGGCCTGCAGCCTGCCGTTGATGGCCAGCGACTCGTCGAGGTTGACGGAGGGAAGTGTCTCCACGCTGACGATGACGTCGCCTTCGTCCATGGTCGGCATGAAGGTCTTGCCGAGCCTGGTGTAGGCGAAACCCGCGGCGACCAGGGCGATCAGCGCCGCGGCGACGACCTTGCGCTCGTTGTTCAGCGCCCAGCCGAGCGCGGGCGCATAGACCCGCTGCGCCGCACGGATTAGCATGGGATCGCCATGCGACGCGGATTTGAGAACGAACGACGTCGCGACCGGGATGACGGTCAAGGCAAGCAGCAGCGAGCCGGCCAGAGCGAAAATGATCGCGAGCGCGACTGGAATGAAGAGTTTTCCCTCCAGCCCCTGCAAGGTCAGCAGCGGCACGAAGACGATGATGATAATCAGGACGCCGGAGGCGACCGGCTCCAGCACTTCGCAGACCGAGCGGTACACGACGTGGATCAGCGGTGTGGTTTTCCCGGGATCGTGTTTGCCGAGATTGCCGACGATGTTCTCGACCACGACCACGAGCGCGTCGATCAGCATGCCGATCGCGATGGCAAGGCCGCCGAGACTCATCAGGTTGGCCGACATCCCCACCGCGCGCATCACGATCAGCGCAATGATGATGGCGAGAGGCAGCGTGAGCGCAATCACAAGCGAGGCGCGCCAGTTGCCGAGGAACAGCAGCAGCAGCACGATCACGAGCAGGGTGGCTTCGCCGAGCGCCCGCACCACGGTGCCGACGGCACGGTTGACCAGATTGCTGCGGTCATAGAACACGTTGATCGACACGCTCCTGGGCAATGACGGCTGTAACTCCGCGAGCCGCGCCCGGACGTCGCGGACGAGCTGGCCCGCATTGGCACCGCGCAGGCCGAGCACCAGCCCTTCCACCGTCTCGCCGCGACCGTCAGCCGTGACCGCACCGTAGCGGGTGAGCGCGCCGACCTGGACGCGGGCGACGTCGCTGACGCGGATGGGGATGCCGTCGCGGGTGTCGACGACGATGGCGCGGATATCGTCGATGGCGCGGATGCTGCCTTCGATCCGCACCAGCGCGCTGTCCTCGCCCTGGTTGACGCGGCCCGCGCCGTCATTGCGGCTGTTGGCTTCGATGGCGCGGCGAAACAGCTCGGAGGAGATCCCGCGGGCGGCGAGCGCCTCGTTGCGCGGAACGATCTCGAAAGCGCGGACATAGCCGCCGAGCGAATTGACGTCGGCTACGCCCGGAACGGTTCGCAGCGCAGGGCGGATCACCCAATCGAGCAGCGTACGCCGCTCGGCCAGCGAAAGCTCGGGGCTGTCGATGGTGAACATGTACATCTCGCCCAGGGGGCTGGTGATCGGCGCAAGTCCGCCGCTCACGCCTTCGGGGAAATCGCGCGAGATGTTGGACAGCCGTTCCGTAACCTGGTTGCGCGCCCAATAGATGTCGGTGCCGTCCTCGAAATCGACGGTGATATCGGCCAGCGCATATTTGGTGACCGAGCGCAGGATCTTCTTGTTCGGCAGCCCAAGCAGCTCGAGCTCGATCGGAACCGTAATGCGCTGCTCGACCTCCTCGGGGGTGAGGCCGGGCGCCTTCATGATGATCTTCACCTGAACCGGCGAGACGTCCGGAAAGGCGTCGATCGGCAACCCTGGCAGGACGACGGCGCCGGCGCCGATCAACAGCAGCACGCCAAGGACCACGAACAGGCGCTGTGAAAGCGCGAATGCGACCAGACGCTGGAGCATCTATTGTCCCAGACCCGCGAGCATGCCGCGAAGCGCTGAAATGCCGCCGATGGCGATCTCGTTCTTGTCGGTGATGGGGCCGGACACGACGACGTGGTCCTGATCCTCCGCGAGAAGCGCGACCGGGACAAGACGGAAGCCGCCGTCGATGGCGACGAACACCCAGGTCTGCTCCCCGCGCCGGACCAGCCCGCTATAGGGTATCTCCCAGGCGCTTTCGTCGGCGGACAGGAAGCCGATGCGGGCTGCCGCCGTCTGGCCGGGATGCAGTTCGCCGTTGTTGGGGATTTCCGCGCGCACCAGAATGGTCTGGGTCGCGGGATCGGTTGTTTCGGAGACCAGCACGACCTTGCCCAGCGTCGCGTAGCCTTCGATCTCGACGTTTGCGCCGGTACGGATCGCCCGGATGTTCGACGCCGGAATGGCGATTTCGGCCCACAGCGGCGACAGCCGCGCCAGCTTGACCAGTGGCGCGGATTGTTCAACCCGCTGACCCGGCGAAATCGCGATATCGACCACGGAAGCGGCCTGCCGCGCCTTGACCGTCAGCGTCGCGCTGATCGCTGCTTCGTTGCTCAGCCTGGAAATCGCGTCATCGGACAGTCCGCTGAGGCGCAGCATCTGCCGGCGCTCGGCCACCACGATGCTGGCCTGGCGCTCCTCGGCCTGGCTCGCCTCCAGCACGCGTTGCGGCACGGCCTTGCCTTCGAACAGGTCTGCGTTGCGTTTGAGTTGCTGCGAGGCGAGAACCTCCTGTGCGACCGCATGCAGATAGTCACGCTGTTGCGAGACGAAGCCGGGGCTTTCCAGCGTGACGAGCGGCTGGCCCGCCGCGATGCGATCGCCGCGCCCGACCCCCAGGTTGATGACCATGCCGGCCGACGGCGCGCTGACGACCCATAATTGCGGGGTAGGAATCACGATCTGGGCCGGATAGGGCAGCGTCAGGTCGGTGCGGCTCGACACCGGATGCGTCACGCGCACGCCGATATTGCGGGCCTGCGCCTCGCTCAGCTTCACCTCTGCCTCCGCCATCGACAGCGAAGGGAGCATGCTGAATGCGACAGAGAGGAGGACGCTGGCAATATTGCGAGTGGGGCGCAGCAGCAGGTTCCCGAAATGCATGAGCGATGTGCCTTCTCGACCGGCGCCTTGAAACTCCGCGTTATTGCCGTTTTTTCCTACTCCTGCCAAGGCGTTGGTGAGTTGATTTGCATCAAGAGGCCAGGCTTTCCGAGCTGCGATCCGTTCGCAGCAAAATCGTCTCGTCTTCAGCCGATCGTGCCGTCGAGCGCGGCCCTGTCGTGCAGCGAGAAGCGCGGGCCGGCGTAGAGGAACGAGCACTGGTGGATCACGATCTGCCCGCCGGTCACGGTGACATGGGCGTAGTCGGGCGCCTCATGCGAGCCCGGGATGTGGCCTTCTGATGGAGCACCCGCTGGTGTTTCGCTCCCGCGACTCTTCGGCGCAGCGCACGGTGGACAAAGCGTTCCGATTGGCTGGGCTGCGCCCGGCGCCGGCGATCGTCGTCAATACGCGGGAAGGCATGCTGGAGGCGCTGGCCAACAAGCTCGGCGTCGGCTTCGGCTGGGAGCATGGTTCGAGCCGGGTCGATCGCATCGCAAAGGTTTTGATCGCCGAGATGGAGGCGGAGTCGCCGGAGTATATTTTTTCCCTTGCCGGCAAACGAGGGCGGCTGGTCGAACTGTTCTTCCACACGCACCGCATGTCGCCCTACGGCGAGGCCATCGGCTTTCCAGCCCTGGCGGTGAACCCGCCGGCGATGTGAGGGCTGCAGCGGCCGCCGTCAGCGCGAGAACACGTTCTTGATCTGCACCAGGAACGTGACCAGCCACGCCCCCGCATACATGCCGGCGAGACCAAGCGCTGTTCTGCGGTCGATCAGGGACAGGTTGGTCCACCACCAGATCCGGTAGAACCACAGGCCTGACGTGGCGACGCCGAGCAGGCAGACCAGCATCTTGAGAAAGGACGAATTGGCGACGCCCAGGGCGCCGAACAGGAGCGTTGCCGGAACGAGAAACAGCATGCAGGCGGATATCAGCGTCTCGTTCATGGCTCCTCAGGAAATCGGCGAATCGCAAGGCAATATGTCGGAAGCTTGCAGCAACTCGCAGCCTTCTGGAAGGGAAGCCGGCGCGGCTGATATGTCGCATGGATGGCGGTGCGAGATAGCCAAAGCCCCGGAGGTCGCTCCGGGGCTTTGCAGCTCTCAGGGGCCGTCGCCGGTCGGCGCGCGCGTGCTCAGGGCACGTCGACGATCTCCACCCAGTTCGCGCCATTGCCGACCGGGTAGCGGCTGGGCTCGCCCAGCTTCCCGGTGCTCTGGTCGATCTTGTACACCGACAGGCGGTCGGACTTCTCGCCTGACGCCACGAGGTAATGGCCGCTCGGATCGATCTTGATGCCGCGCGGCTGCGCCTCGGTCGCGAAATTGGCGACGTAGGCAAGCTTGCCAGTGTCGGCCGCCACGGTGAACAGGGCGATCTTGTTGCTGGTACGCTCGGTCGAATACAGGAATTTGCCGTTGGGCGCGATCTGGATGTCGGCCGCCCAGATCCTCGGCTTGTCATCCTTCGCAGCCGGTGCGGCCGCCGCAGCGGTGCCGGCCGGCGCCTGCGGCACGCCCCAGGCGAGGCCGGCCTCCGCCGACACCGAGCCGATGCTCTCGATCAGCTTCAGCGTTCCCTTGGCAGCATCAACAGCATATTGCGTGACGTGTCCCGAGAGTTCGTTGAGCACGTAGAGGTTCTTGTTGTCGGCCGAGATCGCCATGTGGCGCGGGCCATGACCGGCATCAGGGCTCACCGCCGGCGGCTCGTTGGCGGTGAGCTTGCCGGTCGTGCTGTCGAAGGTGAACTGCAGCACCTGATTGGCGCCGAGCGTGGTTGCATAGACGAATTTATTGCTGCGGTCGGGCAGGATCGCGTGCGCATTGCGGCCGGTGGCGATGACCTGGATCGCGTCGGCTTCGACCAGCCCGTTCTCGCCGATCGGGCTTACCGCCAGCTTGTCGCCGCCATAGGAGGCGGTGAACAAATAGCGCCCGGTACGATCGGTCGATACATAAGGCATGCTGTCGGGAAGTGGCGCCGATGCCTTTTGCGCGAGCGCGCCAGTCGCGGGATCGATGGCGTAGGTCAAGACGCGTGTCGGCTGCGAGCGTATCACGGCATAGAGATACTTCTTGTCCGGGCTCACCGTCATCGGCATCACCAGCTTGGCGGCCTCGGTCTTGCCGACCGGCGTCAGCGCACCGGTGCTCGTATCCATGACGTAGCCGTCGATGTTGCCGTCCTGCGCGTTCGATACGTAGACGAACGTCTTGGCCACCGACATCGAGGTCACTCCGATAATCAACAGCAGCGCGAGCGCGACGCTCGCCGCCGCACTTCTTGTCATTTTCATTCTTGCTCTCCCCAGACTTGTCATTGTTGCTGTTATGCGGACCAAAAGCGGCTGATCGGCGGCGTCGCGCGCGGTGCTCAGGAAATCGCCATGATCTCCAGCTCCTGACCGGATGCGCCGACGACATCGCCGACCGTCTTGCCCATCAGGGACCGTGCCACCGGCGACACGAAGGAAATCGAGCCGGCCTTCGGGTCGGCTTCGTCCTCTCCCACGATATGATATTTCTGCACGCGTCCGTCGTCGCGGCGGAAGGTCACGGTGCTGCCGAAAGCGACGGTGTCGGTGGATGTCGGATGCGGGACGATTTGCGCCGTCCGAACCCGCGCCGCAAAATAGCGGGCATCCCGCAACGGCGTCGCGGCTTGCCGCCGCCGCTCGTTGACGTCTTCGATCTTCTGCGCGGTCTCGTAGGCCTCCTGAGCCTCCCGGAGCTGAAACTCAAGCGCCTTCAAGCCCGCTTCGGTAACGAGGTTGGGGTGAGGGGAAATCGGGCGGTCGGGGAGCAATGTCTCCGACGCGGTTTCGGCACTGTCTTCCTTGGTGAAGGCGACGCTCACGCCCAAACTCCTTTTCAGCGAGGACGCAACGGACGGCCCGCACAATCATATCCGTAGAGCGGGACAGGCGCCATCGGCCGGCGCATCAGGATTAGGGGCTGCAGCCTTGTTCCGCCGGGGCTTCCTCGGCATTGGGGTCGCCGGGGGCGGTGGCCCAGGCCAGTTCGACCAGCGTCACGATCCGCCGGCCGGCGCCGTCGAGCTGGCAGACAATCAGGCCCTGCTCCTCGATGTAGGTCAAAAGGCGCCGCGCACGGCGCAGCGAATGCGAGCCGTAGGCGCGCGCGATCGCGGCATCGCCCGGGCAGGGCCAGCCTTCCTTCGCGGCGCGAGCGATCATCATGAAGACGCCCTGCATTTCCTCTGGCAGCAGCGAGGCGCGGACCGAGACATCCTGCCAGCCGTCATCGTCAGCCATCTCGGAGCCGAGCCCGGCGCGGGCGCGCGTCAGCATGCGGCGGAAGTCAGCGAGATCGGGCACGTCAGAACCGAGGCCCTCGATCCGGCAGCGCACCACGAATTCCTGATAGAGCACGCCGATGGCGCGGAATCCGGCCTCGGGTTCCGCCATGATGGCGCGCAAAATACGGTCCAGTCGGTCGCGCCGTTCAGCCAGTTCCTCGGCGCTTGGCGGCTGCTCCGTCTCTTCGGGACGGATTTCCTGTGCTGCGGTCTTCGCCGCCATCAACTGGCCAAGCAGGTCCGGCGGCGGTGACCGGCGCTGCGGCCTGACGTTCTCGGGCGGCGGCGCCGCCAGGATGATGGCGTGGGTATCGGCAGTCGCTTCCGGCAGCGGCAGCAGGCGCGGGGTCGCGTTGCGCGGCGTGGTATCCGTCGGGCCGATCCGCATGCCGAGCGGACGGCGGGACAGGGCGGGACCGAGCGCCATGAATTGCCCGCGCTCCAGATCGCGAAACGCCTCGGCCTGCCGCCGTTCCATGCCGAGAAGGTCGGCGGCGCGCGCCATGTCGATATCGAGGAAGGTCCGGCCCATCAGGAAATTGGACGCCTCGGCCGCGACGTTCTTGGCGAGCTTCGCCAACCGCTGGGTGGCGATGACGCCGGCAAGCCCGCGCTTGCGGCCGCGGCACATCAGGTTCGTCATGGCGCCGAGCGAGAGCTTGCGCGCTTCGTCCGAAACCTCGCCGGCGACGGCGGGCGCGAACAGCTGCGCCTCGTCCACCACGACCAGCATCGGGTACCAGTGGTCGCGGGCGACGTCGAACAGCCCGCCGAGGAAGGCGGCGGCGCGGCGCATCTGGTTCTCGGCGTCGAGCCCCTCGAGATTGACCACCGTGGAGACGCGATGGATGCGCGCGCGCTCGCCGGCGACCTGCAGGCCCCGTTCGGTATGGTCCTCGGCATCGATCAGGAGGTGGCCGAATCGCTCGGCCAGCGTCACGAAGTCGCCCTCGGGATCGATGATGGTCTGCTGCACCCAGGGCGCGCTCTGTTCCAGCAGCCGGCGCAGCAGGTGCGACTTGCCGGAGCCCGAATTGCCCTGCACCAGCAGGCGGGTGGCCAGCAGTTCCTCAAGGTCCAGAGTAGCCGAGGCGCCTGCGGTCGTGTGCCCCATCTCGATCGCAACGGTCATGTCTCGACTCAAAGTCTCCTCAGCGGGCGGCTTAACAATCCGATCGCGGCCCGTCGAGCGCCTTTGGCCGGCTGCTTCCCGTTCTCCACGGCCGGTCGACGCCATCAATCAGGATAGACGCCAACCGTTGCCCACTTGACGCACCCGGGCGCCCGCAATGTTACGAACTGTTCCCTCGGCGGTGGCGGCTCAAGCGCCCCGCGCATCGCGCCTGGCCTGGGCGACTTTCGTCGCCTGCGACACGCGGCCGACTTTTGCGCCGGTGACGATCTTCCGCCGGCGCATGCTCGCGCGCGGCGCCATGCCTTCGCTGGAAGTCGATCCGGCGGACGGGTAGGGAACGAAGTTCGCGGCGCGGCGCAGCGCGAGCGCCTTTTGCGCCGCTTCGACATGGGCGGTCCGGGCGGTCAGCTTGTGAAGACGTCTGAGCTCCCTGTTGACCCGTTTCAATGCCGCGGCAAAGACCTGCTTGCGTTGCGACGGACGCTCGGCGGTTCCGGGGAAGCTCGTGCCGCGAGCCCCGGCCTTGCCGCGGACTTCCCGCCGCTTTTGCCGGCTGAGCGTGCGTTCCTTGTCGTGCATCGTGCGCAAACGGGATCGCAGATCGGCAAGGTCGGACGCCCCGGCATCGTAGATCGCGGGATGATGCGTGCGGCTGACCGTCTCATTTTCCTCGTGGTTGAGCAGGCTTTGTTCGAACTTGCAGGGGACCGACATGTTCTGCTTCTCCATTGAAACGGTCGAAGCTCGCGTGACAGAAGGTTGCGAATATCAGTTGGATTTCTGCTTCACATAGCGCCCCGGCGCCGCCTCGACGGCTTTGTATGTGGCGTTGCCGGGCTGCTTTGGCGCGGCAACCTTGCCGCTGGAATGACGCTTCATCCACGCATCCCAATCAGGCCACCAGCTTCCCGGTTTCTCGTCAGCTTTGGCGAGCCAATCCGGCGCGTCGCCGCCGAGATTATCGTTGGTCCAGTAGCTGCGCTTCTTTTTCGCCGGCGGGTTGATCACGCCGGCAACGTGGCCGCTGGCCGCCAGCACGAAACGAGGGGCACTTCCGATCAGGCCCTTGGAGCGATAGGCGCTCTGCCACGGCACGATGTGATCTTCGCGCGAAGCAAGGATGTAGACCGGCGCCTTGGCCTTCGAGAGGTCGACCGGCACGCCGCACTGCGTGGTGGCGCCTGGCTGCTTGATCCTGTTTTCGAGATAGGTGTTGCGCGTGTACCAGCAATACATCGGCCCGGGCAGGCTTACGCTGTCGGAATCCCAATACAGCAGATCGAAACTATCAGGCGGTGCGCCCTTCATGTAGCTGTCGACGACGTAGCGCCAGATCAGGTCGTTGGCGCGCAGCGTTCCGAAGGTGAAGGCCAGTTCCTTGCCGGGCAGGATGCCGCCGGCGC
This sequence comes from Bradyrhizobium sp., assembly GCF_036735945.1. Classification (GTDB taxonomy): domain Bacteria; phylum Pseudomonadota; class Alphaproteobacteria; order Rhizobiales; family Xanthobacteraceae; genus Bradyrhizobium. The sequence goes on from NZ_DAINNI010000035.1 coordinate 37,194, forward strand.
CGATCGTCGCCTCGCGCAGCGCGACCGAGGGCGCATCGATCAGAAGACCGATCTCGCCGGTGTCGGAGAAGTCGATCATCGTGGTGAGGAGCGTCATGGTCGTGAGCTTGTCTTCTCCGCGCGCCGCCAGCACGCCTGCGGCGCAGCTCAATATCGTGCCGCCGACGCAGAAGCCGAGGGCGTGAATGCGGTCGACGCCGGTGATCTCGCGCACGACATCGATTGCCTTCAGCGGTCCGAGGTTGAGATAGTCGTCCCATTTCAGATACTGGGTTTCGGTGACCGCGCTCCTCCACGAGATCAGGAACACCTGATGGCCCTGGGCCACCGCGTACTCGACGAACGAATTGCCCGCGCCGAGATCCAGCAGATAATATTTGTTGATGCAGGGCGGCACGATCAGGAGAGGGGTTTTTTCGACCTCGGCCGTCTGCGGCGTATATTGAATGAGCTGGATCAGCTCGTTCTCGAACACGACCGTTCCGGGGGTGGTGGCGAGATTGCGGCCGAGCTCGAAGGCCGACTCGTCGACGCGCGTGATGCGGCCCTTCTGGATGTCCTCGATCAGGTTCTTCATCCCGGCCGAAAGACTCGCCGAGCGGCTCTGGATCGCCGCTCGAATGACCTCGGGATTGGTCGCGGGAAAGTTCGACGGGCTCATCGCGTCGATGAACTGGCGGGCGTAGAAGCGGAGCTGCAGTTTCGACCTGTCGTCGACCTGGGCCTGGTCGACAAACTCAGCCAGCTGCTTCGAACCCGTCAGATAGGATTGCTTGAGCAAATCGTAATAGGGCGATTGGCTCCAGACATCGTCCTTGAAGCGCCGGTCGCCGGGCGCGGCTTTCGTGGATGAACCGTTCGATGCCGGTTTGTCGCTGAAGAATCCCCGCCAGAAATCCAGCATCGGAAACCAGTATTGCTGCTGCAGGTTTGCCGCCTCGGCAAACGACGGCATGATCCCTTCCTTCGGAGGGGGGCCGGCAACACCCGCCGCCGCCGACAGCGCATCCTCGAACTGCTTCGCGGCGAACTGGCCAGCCTGCATCAGGCTCTCGAGATAGTCGGACGGACCGGTCGGGGAGGGCTGGCTAACCATGGTCACTCCTGGGACAAGATGTCGTTGGGGGGACCGATCTTACGTCTGGTTAGCGCGCCTCGCAGCGAATTTTTGCGATTAAAATCTCCGAACGTTGTTGCAGTGCGGTGCGGGACGCGCCGCACCGCTTGCTTGTTCCCATGTGATCATCGAACGACGCGCTCGACCGCGATCGCCGTCGCCTCGCCGCCGCCGATGCAGAGTGCGGCGATACCGCGCCTGGCGTTGCGCGCTTCCAGCGCATGCAGCAGCGTCACGATTAGCCGCGCGCCGGTGGCCCCGATCGGGTGGCCGAGCGCGCAGGCGCCGCCGTTGACGTTGAGTTTTTCCCTGGGGATGCCGAGGTCCTTCTGCGCCGCCATTGCGACGACCGCGAAGGCTTCGTTGATCTCGAACAGGTCGACGTCGGCGACGCTCCAGCCGACCCTGTCGAGGAGCTTGCGGATCGCCGGGATCGGCGCGGTGGTGAACCATTGCGGTTCCTGGCTATGGGTGGCGTGGCCCTTGATCTCGGCGAGCACCGGCAGGCCGTCGCGGTCGGCGAGGGAACGTTTGGCCAAAACGAGCGCGGCGGCGCCGTCGGCATTGGCGGAGGAGGCGGCGGGCGTGATGGTGCCGTTCGCCCGGAACACCGGCTTCAGGCCGGGAATCTTGGCGGGGTCTACTTTCAGCGGATGCTCGTCATTGGCGATCACGCGCGGTCCGGCCTTTTCGGTCAGGGTAACCGGCGCGATCTCGGCCGTGAACGCGCCGACCTCGACCGCCTTGCGGGCGCGGCTCAGCGTCTCCATCGCATAGGCGTCCTGATCCCCGCGGGTGAACTGATAGGCTTCCGCGGTGGCCTCGCCGAAATCGCCCATCGAGCGGCCGGTCTCGTAGGCGTCCTCCAGCCCGTCCATCATCATGTGGTCGATGATCCGGTCATGGCCGGCGCGGTAGCCGCCGCGCGCCTTGGCCAGCAAATAGGGCGCGTTGCTCATGCTCTCCATGCCGCCGGACACCACGATCGAGGCCGAGCCGGCATTGATGATGTCGTGCGCCAGCATGGTCGCCTTCATGCCGGAGCCGCAGACCTTGTTGATCGTCGTGGCGCCTGTGGCATCGGGCAGTCCGGCGCCGCGCGCGGCCTGCCGCGCCGGCGCCTGGCCCTGTCCGGCCGGCAGCACATTGCCCATGAAGACCTCGTCGATGCGGGCGGCATCGAGCTGCGCGCGCTGAAGCGCAGCCCCAATCACATGCGAACCGAGCTTGTGCGCGCTGAACGGGGACAATTCGCCCATGAAGCGGCCAAGCGGCGTGCGGGCCGCGGAAAGAATGACGACGGGATCGGGGCGTTCGGACATCGGAGGCTCCTGTTGGGTCGCGTGATTATTATATGACGATAATCATATATTGAGGGATTGCAAGGCAGCGGTTGCGGCGTCGGCGCGACCGTCCGCAGGCGCTGATCCAGGAGGACAGCGGATATGGGAGAACCTGATTTCGAGCGGAGCGGGATGGACGGCGAAAGGGTTCCGGCCTGTCACGCTGGTCGGACGTCAGGAACCACGCCTCTTCCGGCGCGATCTGCCCGCTACTTGCCCCAGCGCAGCACCACCGGATCGAGCTGGCGGGCGATTTCGATCAGACCGGCGCGCGCCTCGGCGCGAACATTCTGCAGGGGATGGCGCACCGCATCCGAGCCGATCACGCCGCCTTCCTTCATCAGGATTTTTGCCGTCTGCAGGCCGCATTGGCGGTTCTCGTAGTTGATCAGCGGCAGCCAGCGCGCATAGGCGGCCATCGCGTCGTCCCGCCGTCCCGCGAAATAGGGATCGATGATCTGCCTGATGCCATCAGGGTAACCGCCGCCGGTCATCGCGCCGTTCGCGCCGGCGTCGAGATCGGCCATCAGCGTGATGGCTTCCTCGCCGTCCCACGGTCCCTCGATGGTGTCGCCGCCGGCCGCGATCAGGTCGCGCAGCTTCGACGCCGCCATCGGCACCTCGATCTTGAAATAGCGGACGTTCGCGATTTCCCGCGCCATCCGCGAGAGCAGGTCGACCGACAGCGGCGTCCCCGCAACCGGCGCATCCTGGATCATGATCGGGATGTCGATGGCGTCGGAGACGGTGCGGAAGAATTCGACGATGGCCTTTTCCGGCACGCGGAAAGTGGCGCCGTGATAGGGCGGCATGATCATCACCATCGCCGCACCCGCGTCCTGCGCCTGGCGGCTGCGCTCGGCGCAGACGCGCGAACTGAAATGCGTCGTGGTCACGATCACCGGCACACGGCCCGCGACGTGCTCCAGCACCGCATGCATCACCTGCTCGCGCTCGGCGTCGGTCAGCACGAACTGCTCGGAAAAATTGGCCAGGATGCAGAGGCCGTTCGAGCCGGCGTCGATCATGAAATCGACGCAGCGGCGCTGCCCTTCGAGATCAAGTTCGCCGCGCGCATCGAAGATGGTCGGAGCAACAGGGAAGACACCGCGATAGGGTCGTTTTGCAGTCGTGGTCATGAAGGTTGTTCCGTTCGATGGAGATCGGTGATTGTATGGTCGTCCAATTCGTTCATCAACCTGCTACAAGCTTCGGCGCAACCGGCGGACATAAAAAGGGAAAGATCGATGGGGGGAGTTCTGGAGGGCGTTCGCGTCCTCGATTTCGGACGCTATATCGCGGGGCCCTATTGCGCGACATTGCTGGCGGAGTTCGGCGCGGAAGTCATTCGCGTGGAAAGACGAAGCGGCAGCGAGGACCGCTTTGTCGCGCCGGTCGGCGAAGGCGGCGAGGGGGCGCTGTTCCTGCAGGTCAACCGCAACAAGAAGTCGATCACGCTCGATCCGATGAAGCCGCAGGGGCAGGAGGTGATGCGCCGCCTGGTGGCGACATCGGACGTCGTGGTCGCCAATCTGCCGCCGCTGACGCTACAAGCGATGAGGCTCGATTATGAATCGCTGAAGGCGGTCAAGCCGGACATCATCCTGACCACGGCCACCGCCTTCGGCAATCCCGGACCGTGGTCCGACCGCGTCGGCTTCGACGGCGTCGGCCAGGTGATGTCGGGCGCGGTCTATATGACCGGCAAGGGCGATCCGCCATACCGCGCCGCGGTCAACTGGGTCGATTTTGGCACCGCGCTGCATTGCGCTTTCGGCACGCTCGCCGCCCTGATCGAGCGTGGCAAGTCGGGGCGCGGCCAGATCGTCGAGGGCGCGCTGCTCGCGACCGCGCTGTCCTTCACCAATGCGACGTTGATCGAGCAGGCGGTGATCTCAGCCAACCGCGTGCCGACAGGCAATCTCGGCCAGACCGCGGCGCCCGCCGACATCTATCGCACCAGCGACGGCTGGGTGTTGTGCCAGGTTACGGGACATCCGCTGTTCATCCGCTGGGCTCGCCTGATGGGCGAGGATCACTGGCTGAGCGATCCGCGCTTCGCCGACGACATCAAGCGCGGCGACAACGGGCCTGTCATCTCCGAGCGGATGGCGTGCTGGTGCGCCGGGCGCACCACGCAGGAAGCCGTCGATACGCTCGGCAAGGCGATGATCCCCGCCGGTCCGGTGCTCAGCCCGCAACAGGCGCTGGAGCATCCGCACATCCGCGCCACCGGCTTCATGCAGGACGTCGACTATCCCGGCCTGCCGACGCCTGCGCCCACCGTGCGCGCCGCGGTGCGGCTGTCGGAGACGCCAGGCGAAATAACAGCGCGTCCGCCGACGCTCGGCGAGCACACCGACCGCGTGCTGGCCGATATCGGCTACGATGCGGACACGATCGCGTCGCTGCGGAGAGACGGGATTATCTAGCGTAGCCCGGGCGAGCGAAGCGACCCCGGGACACCGTTCCCGCTACGTCCCATCTGCGATGCGATTGCCCGACGGGCAACTCACTTTCGTTTTTCAGAAATCGCGTCAAGACGCAGAATCAAAAATATACCGCTTCCGTTCTCACCCAAATCTCCGGCATAATCCCGCTCGTCTCACCGCAGATGAGGGGCGTCGGCCATCGTCACCAGCGTGCAGTGAGATGCGATGGACGAAGATGGCGCGATAGACGTTGCGCGCCGGAAGCGTACGGCGAAGTCGTGTGGTCCTGATGTTCGCGGTGCTGGCATCAAGTCCCAGGAGAAGCCAGGCTTCTCGGGGGCGACGGTGGCAAAAAAGCCGTTCGCCGGGGAGAGCACGTATAAGCCGTAAAGCCATTGCGCAGGCAAGGCCGGGATGCTCCCGCCGAACCTGTATGCTCGTGTGCATCTCTTGCTATGCGCAACAGCACACGAGACCGCGGGTGCGGCGCGCACCCGGTCTTCCCTGCGCCCTCAGATTGGAGAGGGCGACAAACGAGATGCAAACCTCGGGCAGAACATGCCGCGAGAATGCCGCGTCATATTCAGTTGTCGTCACCCGCCTTGTGCGCGATTGCGCACTGTGACCCAGATGCTATGGGGAGGAGGAGCGGCGGCGAGGGTATGGTACTCCTCGGGCGCC